>LNDS01000029.1 GCA_001464835.1 Rhizobiales bacterium Ga0077525
GCTCAACTGATCCCGCTCCGCCATCTCTGCCTCCCATCCGAAAAAGGCAGTGAATCACAGGCAGCGAATTACGCAACGATCCCCCTCCAGGGGAGGGTGAAGCAAGTCCCGGCCTTGCCATTGCCGCCATTCACGGATAGCCCCTGCCCCATGCTCGACACCCCGACCAGACCCGACACCCCGCCGGACGCCAAACCCGCGCCGAAAGTGAGCTTCGTCTCGCTCGGCTGCCCGAAGGCTTTGGTCGATTCAGAGCGCATCATCACCAGCCTGCGCGCCGAGGGCTATGAACTGACCCGCGAACACGTCGGCTCGGACCTGGTCATCGTCAACACCTGCGGCTTCCTCGATTCAGCCAAGGCGGAGTCGCTCGCTGCCATCGGTCTGGCGCTGAAGGAAAACGGCAAGGTCATCGTCACCGGCTGCATGGGCGCCGAGCCCGAGAACATTACCGCCGCGCATCCCGGCGTGCTGGCGATCACCGGCCCGCAGCAATATGAGAGCGTGCTGGACGCCGTGCACCGCGCCGCCCCGCCGCGCCACGATCCGTTTCTCGATCTGGTGCCGCCGGAAGGCATCAAGCTGACGCCGCGCCATTATGCCTATCTGAAGATTTCCGAAGGCTGCAATCATCGCTGCACCTTCTGCATCATTCCGAAATTGCGCGGCGATTTGGTGTCGCGCCCGGCCGGCGACGTCATGCGCGAGGCCGAGCGTCTGGTCAAAGCCGGCGTCAAGGAATTGCTGGTAATTTCGCAGGATACCTCCGCCTACGGCACCGATATCAAATACGCCGCCAGTTCATGGAAAAATGCCGCCGGGGAGACGAAGGAAGTCCGCGCCAAATTCCTCGATCTGTCGGCCGCGCTCGGCGAACTCGGCGTCTGGGTGCGCATGCATTACGTCTATCCCTATCCGCATGTCGATGAGGTCATCCCGCTGATGGCCGAGCGCAAGATCCTGCCCTATCTCGACATCCCGTTTCAGCACGGCTCGCCCGACGTGCTGCGCCGCATGAAGCGCCCGGCGCATCAGGAAAAGACCTTGGAGCGCATCGCGCGCTGGCGCGAGATCTGCCCGGACATCACGCTGCGCTCGACCTTCATCGTCGGCTTTCCCGGCGAGACCGACGCCGAATTCGAAACGCTGCTGCAGTGGCTCGACGAAGCCTCGCTCGATCGCGTCGGCTGTTTCAAATACGAGCCGGTGCGCGGCGCGCCATCCAATGAATTGCCCGATCACGTTCCGGAAGAGGTCAAGGAAGAACGCTGGCACCGCTTCATGAAGGCGCAGCAGGTCATCTCCGCGCGCCGTCTCAAGCGCAAAGTGGGCACCCGCCAGCAGGTCATTATTGACGAGGCCGGCCCCACTGTAGCCAAGGGCCGCTCGATGGCCGATGCGCCGGAAATCGACGGTGCAGTCTATGTCGCCTCAAGGCGTCCGCTGCGCGTCGGCGAAATCGCCACGGTCAAGATCGAACGCGCCGATGCCTATGACCTGCACGGTACCGCGGTCGGTTATTAATAGCCGGAACCTTGCGCCCGTTCGCCGCGTTACCCGTCCTCCACCAACAGGAGTTCGGGCGATGCAGACCAGAAGCACGATCATGATTGCCGCCGTCACGGCGGTTGCAGCTTTGTCGCAGCCCGCATGGGCGCAGACGACCATCACCACGACCGCCCCGGTCGCGACGCAGACCTTGGCGGTCGCCACCACGCCGTTGAATGTCCGCTCCGGCCCGGGTCCGGAATATCCGGTCATCGGCGCCCTGCCCGTCAACGGGCAGGTCGCGGTCATGGGCTGCATCGAAGGCAGCCTGTGGTGCCAGGTCGCCTATAATGGCGCTCAGGGCCCGAGCCAGGGTTGGGCCTATTCGCAATACCTCCAGGGCGCCGGCATCCGCACCTTGCCGCCGGTCGCCTACAATCCGCCGCCGGCGACCACCGGGGTGACCATTGTCCGCCCGGCCTATAGCGGAGACTTCGTCGCGCCGGTGGCCACCGAACCTTTGTCCATCGCTCCGCCGCCGACCGTGCAGACCTACATCGTGCAGAACCCGCGTCCGCAGGTCTATCTCAACGGCGAAGTGGTCGAAGGTGCCGGCCTTCCGGAGACCGTCACGCTCGCTCCCGTCCCCGGTTCGGAATACCAGTACGCTTATGTCAACGGCGTGCCGGTTCTGGTCGAGCCGACCTCGCGCCGGGTCCGCTATATCTATCGATAGGCTTGCGGACGTCTCCCGGTTGACGCAAATCAGCTCCGGCGCACCTGTGTGCCGGAGACTTGCGTTTAGGGAGTAGAGTTTTTGCTGATCGCCTTGTTCGCCGACATCCACGCCAACCGTCAGGCCTTCGAGGCCTGCCTCGACGATGCGCGCGGCAAAGGTGTCGAACGCTTCGTGTTGCTCGGCGATTACGTCAGCTACGGCGCCGATCCGAATTGGGCCGTTAATAAAGTCATGGACATGGTCGGCAACGGCGCGATGGCCGTGATGGGCAATCATGACGCACACGCCGGCGTCGGCGTCGATGCCGAGAATGCCGAGGTCCAATTGATTATCGAATGGACGCGCGGTCAGCTCGACCCGGCACAGCGCGAATTTCTCGCCGCTTTGCCGCTGACGGTACAGGACGAAAGCCGGCTCTATGTTCACGGCGAAGCCAGCCAGCCGAAAGACTGGGTCTGTGTGACCGGTACGGGCGAGGCCGCGCGCAGTCTTGAATCGACGCCGGCGCACATCACTTTCTGCGGCCACGTCCACAAACCGGCGCTGTATTGCCTGTCGATCGCTGCGTCGATGACGGCCTTCAGCATCGCCAGCACGAAGCCCATTCCGATGCTGCCCGGCCGGCGCTGGCTCGCCGTGCTCGGCTCGGTCGGCCAGCCGCGCGACGGCAATCCGGCGGCGGCCTATACGCTGCTCGATACCGATAAAAAGGAGATCAGCTTTTGCCGTGTCGCCTACGATATTGAGGCGGCCGCGTCCCGCATCCGCAAAGCCGGCCTGCCGCTGTCGCTTGCCGAACGCCTGTTCGCGGGCATCTGAACCTACAGCCGGTAGAATTTCACGGCATTGTCGTGAAACACCGTGCGCTGCTCGGCCTCGGTATATTCCGCCATCACCTTTCGGTAGATATCGAAAAAGTCGGCATAGCTCAGATAAAGCTTCTCCAGCGGAAAATTGCTGCCGTAGATCGTGCGCTCAACGCCGAATATCTGGATGGCGTCGCGAATCGCCTGCCGCGCCTGCGGATAGGTCAGGCCCAGCGAATACATGCCAAGCCCGGACAGTTTCACATGCAGATTGGGAAACGCCGCCATGGCGGTGAGCGCGGCGCGCCATTCGTTGATCGCCTCCGGCGTCCGGTCGGTCAGCATCCCGGCGTGGACCAATATCATGCGGACATTGGGAAAGGCCTTGAGCAATTCGACGGCGTATTTCGCCTGATGCGCATAGACCTGCAATTCGAAATGCAGATCGTGCTTTTCCAACAGCGCAAAGCCGCGGCGGAAATCCGGATCGTTGCAGAAGTCGGCGCGCGGGCAGCCCTGCCGCTCCGGCAGTTTGTCCCAGAACAGCATCTGCCGCGCGCCGCGCACATTGGGGTACTGCTTCTGCGCCTTGAGCGCGGCGTCGACATCGCCGGCGGCGAAGTCGCAGTTGAAAACGATGCCGTGCGGAAAACCATGCGTGTCGGCCTGCGCCTGGAGCCACTTCGTTTCTTCCAACGCCTTGCCGGGACCCCAGAGCGCCGTGACATGCACTGACTTGACCGCCCTCTGCGGCACGATATCGCGCATCCATTCCTCGACCGTGTAGTCGCGGCGGATGCCGAAATAATCCCCGAACATGCGCGGCGGCGCAGGGTCGGCCAGCCAGCCGACATCCTTGCGCAGCCAGATGTGATGGTGCGTGTCGATCATCGGTCCGTCGTAGAAAGGCATGCAGAACTCCAAGGCGCTGTCGAAAAGCGCGGCATACAAGTTGTGAGGGAATTAAACTAGTCTTGCTTGAGGCCGAGGTCCTCGATCAGTTTTTTCTGCTCAACCAGTTGCTCAAGCGCGAACTTGCGGTACTGGTCGCTGCTCATATAAGCCGATTCCTGATCGAGCTTGGCCATCTGCTCGATATAGGCCGGATCTTCCGCGCCCTTCTTGAAGGCATCGTGCAGGATCTGGACGATCTTCGGATCCATGCCTTTCGGACCGGCAATGCCGAACGGCGAGTTAGATACCAGATCGACGCCGGTTTCGCGCAAGGTCGGCACGTCGGGCCAGTTCTTGCTGCGCGCCGCGTTCCAGGTGACGAGCAACCGGAGTTGGCCGGAATTCACCAGCGGCGCCCATCCGGTGGCGTCGGCGACTGCGTCGATATGGCCGCCGAGCAGCGCGCTCGTCGTCTCCGCCGTACCCTTGAAAGGCACATGCGTCCACTTGATGCCGAGCTTGCCGGCGATCTGCTCCATCGTCAGGTGCAGGCTGGTGCCGGCGCCCGGCGTGCCGTAATTGATCTTGCCCGGATTGGCCTTGGCGTACTCAAGAAACTCCTGAAACGTCTTCCACGGCGCGTCGCTTTTCACCACGACGCCGAAGGTGTAGCCGGAAACGCCGATGATATAAGTAAAGTCGGTTTCCGGCGCGAGATTCGTTTTGCGCATGAACGGCGCACGGAACACCGTAATCGGAATCTGTACGACGGTGTAGCCGTCCGGCGCCGCCTGCACCGCCTGCTGCGGGCCCAGCACACCGGCGGCGCCCGGCCGGTTTTCGGTGACGATCTTCTGCTTGAGATATTTCTCGGTGGCGCTGGCGAGTGCGCGCATGCCGATATCGGTCGTGCCGCCCGCCGGCCACGGCACGATCAGCGTGACTGGCTTGCTCGGAAAATCCTGCGCGCGCGACGCGCCCGTGGCGCCAACGAGCAGCGCCAGTCCCATTGCAAACATCGTTGTCGTTGAAACAAGCGAACGCAGATGCCTTATGTTTTTCATGATGGCAGCCTCCCCTGCGGCCGCCAGCCTATACCTCGGCCGATACCCGTCGCAACGGCCGGTCTTTTGCTGCTATCCTACGCCGCAATGAGCGCCTATTTCGTCACCGCGACCGGCACCGATATCGGCAAGACCTTCGTCACCGCCGGCCTGATCCGCTATCTGCGCGGCGCCGGCCAGCCGGTGAATGCGCTCAAGCCCATTGTCAGCGGCTACGATTCATCCGTGGTCGAGACCAGCGATCCGGCGGTGCTGCTCAAAGCGCTCGGCCGCCAGGTTTCAGCCGATGAAATCGACACCATCGCGCCGTGGCGGTTTCGTGCGCCTTTATCGCCCGATATTGCCGCCGCGCGTGAAGGTCGCGGCATCGACTTCGACAGGCTCGTCGCCTTCAGCCGCGATGCCGTGAAGGCCGCGACCGGCATTCTGTTCATCGAAGGCGCCGGCGGCATCATGGTTCCGCTCGACAACAAACGCACGGTGCTCGACTGGATGGCGGCGCTCGACATTCCACTGCTGCTGGTCGTCGGCGGCTATCTCGGCGCCATCAGCCATACGCTCACCGCGCTCGACGTACTGCGCCAGCGCAAGCTCACCATTGCGGCCATCGTCGTCAGCGAAAGCGAACGTGGCACCGTCGAACTCGACGACACCGTTTCCAGCATTACCCGATTTTCCGATGGCGTCGACGTCGTCGGCCTGCCGCGCCTGCCCGGCGGACTGACCGAGCACCCGGCCTTCGCGCGCATTGCCGCGCTGCTATAGCTTGGCGTTCTCGATGAAGCGGATCAATGCAGCAATCGCGATGCCCATATCGTCCGGGCTGGCATATTCGGCCGGGTTGTGGCTGATGCCACCGCGGCAGCGCACGAACATCATGGCAATCGGGCACAGTCTGGCCATCGCCGTGCCGTCATGGCCGGCGCCAGAGGCGAGATACAACGGCTCGCCGCCGCCGGCGCGCACCGCCTGGGCCATCGCTTTCTGCAAGGCCGGATCGCACGGCGTCGTCGGCACGTCGCGGGTCTGCGTGATGGTCAGGCCGAGTTCACGACGATCGGCCAGCACGCGGATTTCGCTCTTGAACCTGTCCACGAACTGCTGGCGCGCGGCGTCCGAACCGGACCGAATATCGACGACCAGCGCAACATTGCCGGGAATGACATTCGCCGCCGCCGCCGGAATGCGGATAAGGCCGACGGTCGCCACCACTTCACCCTTGGTGTCGCGCGCCAGTCTTTCGGCCAGCAATACAACCTCGGCGGCGCCGGCGAGCGCGTCGCGCCGCAGCATCATCGGCACGGTGCCGGCGTGGCCCGCTTCGCCGAGGAATTCGACGTTGAGATAGCTCTGGCCGGCGATCGCGGTGACGACGCCGAGCGGCTGGTTCTCGTATTCGAGCACCGGCCCTTGCTCGATATGGACCTCGACATAGACCGCCGCGACGTCGCGCGAATAGGCCGCGGCCGCGATCTGCGCCGGGTCCTTGCCGTATTGCACGATGGCGTCGCGCAAGGTGACGCCGTCGCGGTCGGTCATCTCCAACCGCGCCATATCGAAGGTGCCGGCGCAGGCCATTGACGAACTTAACGTCGCAGGAAACCGCACGCCCTCCTCGTCGCCGAAGGCCAGCACGTCGAGGCCGAAAGGGAGCTTGCGCCCGGCGGCGGCGAAATGCTCAGTGGCGAGAATGCCGGCGATGACACCGAACGGCCCGTCGAACAGGCCGCCTTCGATCACGGTGTCGATATGGGAGCCGATCAGCAGGCGTTTCTTGCCCTGACCCGGCCAATGGCCGCGCACCGTGCCAAGCGCGTCCTCCGACACGTCGAGCTTGGCAGCACGCATCCATTTGCCGATCAGGTCGGCGGCGGCGCGATGCTCCGGCGTCAGAAACAGGCGCACCAGCCGGTTCGGCTCAGCCGAGATCGAGCCAAGCGTGCGGATCATGGTGTCGGCGCGCGCGCCGAGCGCCTTCACGTCGAGCATTTTGGTATCGGATGCGCTGGCGTTCGGTCCGCTCACGAAAATGCCCGCTCCGCCACGCCTCAGCTCCCGCGATAGGTCGAATAGCCATAAGGCTGAATCAGCAAAGGCACATGGTAGTCGCGCCCGCCGGCGAGGCCAAATCGCACCGGCACGACATCGAGAAATGGCGGCTCCGCTGTCGCCGGCTGCTTTTTGGCGCGGAAGTAGTCGCCGATATGAAAGGACATTTCATAGGTGCCCGGCCCGAATCCTGTGCCGTCCAGCAGCGGACGGTCGAGCCGGCCATCGGCATTGGTCATGGCCTCGGCGATGATGGCGGTCTCGTCGGCCCGCCGCAGCACCACGCGCACCCCGGCCGCCGGTTTGCCGGAAGTGGTGTCGAGGACGTGGGTGGTCAGGCGGGGCATTCGCGTAGTCTAGCCGTCATCGCCGGGCTTGTCCCGGCGATCCCGATCCATCGCGCACAGTGCCTGCCCAAGCGAGATGGCCCGGCCAAGCCCGGCCATGACAGCTCTTACGGAATCAAAATCACCGATCCGGTGGTTTTGCGGCCTTCAAGGTCCTGATGCGCCTTGGCGGCATCCTTGAGCGGATATTTATGGCTGGCCGGGATCTTCACCGCGCCGGAACCGACGACGTTGAACAGATCATTGGCGGTCGCCACCAGGTCTTCGCGCTTGGCAGCATAATGATTGAGCGTCGGCCGGGTCGCAAACAGCGAACCCTTGTGCTGCAGGAGGTTGATGTCGAAAGCCTTGATCGGACCCGACGCCGAGCCGAACGACACGAACATGCCGAGCGGGCGGATACAGTCGAGCGACTTCGGAAACGTGTCGTTGCCGATGCCGTCATAGACGACGTCACACAATTTGCCGCTGGTGATGTCCTTGACGCGAGCGGCGAAGTCTTCGTCGCGGTACAAGATGGTGTGATGCGCGCCGTTTTTGGTGGCGAGGTCGGCCTTGTCCTTGGAACCGACAGTGCCGATCACGGTGGCGCCGAGATGATTGGCCCATTGGCACAGGATGAGGCCGACGCCGCCGGCGGCGGCGTGCACCAGAATGATGTCGCCCTTCTTCACCTTGAAGGTGCGGTTGAGCAGATACTGCGCCGTCATGCCCTTAAGCATCATCGATGCCGCTTGCTCGTAGCTGATATTGTCCGGCAGTTTCACGGCGCGTTCGGCCGGCAACAGGCGCTCGGCCGAATAGCCGCCGAGCGGCACGACGTAAGCGACGCGGTCGCCCACTTTCAGGTCGGTGACACCCGGACCGACCTCGGTAATCTGACCGGCGCCTTCATTGCCGGAAATGAACGGCAGCCCGCCAGCGGCCGGATACATGCCGATGCGGAAATAGGTGTCGATGAAGTTCACGCCGCAGGCATGCTGCTTGATCTTGATCTGGCCCTGACCCGGCGCCGGAACCTCGACGTCGTCCAGCGTCAGAACTTCCGGACCGCCGGTTTTGTGCACGCGAATGGCCGCGACCATGTTTCACCCCTTGAATAGTTTAGATTGATGGAATGTGATGATTGTCGATCGCGATCATACGCAGCCCACTCGCGCCAGCGCAAGGCGGCGCGAGGTCGCGTCAGCGCGCGCCGGATACGCGCAGATTCGTGCCGTTGACGTAGGACGCCGCATCCGACAGCAGGAACAGAATGCCCTCGGCGACCTCCTTCGGCGAGCCGGCGCGGCCCTGCGGCAGCGCCGACATCAGGCGATCGAGCCGGCCCGGCGGCTGAATGTCGGTGTCGATCATGCCGGGGCTCACCGCATTGACGCGGATACCTTCCCTGGCGACTTCGCGCGACACGCCGATCACCATGGAATCGACCGCACCTTTGGCCGCCGCATACCACACGCATTCGTTGGCGCCGCCGAGCGTCGCGGCCATCGACGACAGCATGACGACGGAGCCGCCCTTGCCACCGTGCTTAGTTGACATGCCGCGCACACAGGCGCGCAGGCACAGCAAAGCGCCGAGCGTATCGACCTCAAGCACTTCGCGGATGGTCTTGGCATCGGCCTCATCGAGCCGCGACATCGGCCCGATGATGCCGGACGAGTGCACGAAATGTGTGATCGGTCCGAGCGCCTTGGCGGTCTCGGCAAACACACGTTCGATGTCGGCTTCCTTGCCCATGTCGCCTTGTAGCGCGATTGCTCGGCCGCCGGCGGCCTTCACCGCGTCAACCACACCCGCGGCGGCGTTGGAATTGCTGTTGTAGTTTACCGCCACGTCGTAGCCGGCCTTGCCCGCCAGTTTCGCGGTCGCGGCACCGATGCCGCGGCTGCCGCCGGCGATCAGAAGAACGGGACGTGACATGCGGAGAACTCCCCAGACGCAGTTTTATGTTTGTTCGGTCGCCCGGCGTAGCAAACCCGCGATCAGGAAGTAAAGGCCGATTGCCCCCAACGCCGCGACGACGTAAGGCCCGGGCGTGAAGTCGGTGGCGACCGCCACGAAAGCCAGCACCGCCCACGCCGCCATCAGCGCGATATTGAGAATGCGCCATTGCCGCACCCGCAATGGATGCACGAAGCGCATCGGTGCGAAGGTCAGCCCGGCGAGCGCGACAACCGCCACGGCGGCAACCCAGGGCTCCGGCTCCAGCACGAAGAGATAAAAGGCCACCAGATTCCACACCGCCGGAAAGCCGCGGAAATAATTGTCGCCGGTCTTCATGTTGCCGTCGGCGAAATACAGCGCGCCGGTGATGACGATGACGCACGCGAGCGGGATCGCCAGCAACTCAGGCAGATAGCCGCTGGCGGCGATCGCATAAGCCGGCACGAACACGTAGGTGATGAAATCGACGACGAAATCGAGCCCCTCGCCCGACCAGCGCGGCAACACTTCCTGAACCTTGAAGCGACGCGCCATCGGCCCATCAACGCCATCGACGATCAGCGCAAGTCCCAGCGTGAAGAACATCGCCGCCCAATGGCCGCCGGTGGCGAAGATCAGCGCCAACAGGCCGAGCGCCGCGCCCAGAGCGGTGAAGATGTGAACGGCGAAGGCGCGGGCTGTAACGAACATCACCGTTGCTGATTGCCCCAATCGAGCTTGACGATTTCGGCCGAACGCCCGGTCAGGTTCCAGTTGCGGCCGAAGCCGCGAAAGCGCGACTTGTCCGATTTGGCGACGATGACATCCGGCCCGATCCAGTATTCACTGTTGCGGATGACAACATTGCCCTCGCGGTCGTTGCCGCGCACCGGCGTGATCGCGCCCTCGACATATTTCTCGATGCGGATGCGCCGCGTCTGGCCGTCAGTCTCATACGAGATGGGTACTTGATGCACGCCGAGGAACTGGCCGACCAGAATGGACAGGAGATGCGTGGTGCCGCCAACACGCCCCGTGAAGATCCGCGTCAAACCCTTGACCGCCTGGATCGGCGCCTTGTCGTCGACAAACAGAGCCGCGGTCCAGTTGCCGCGCGACATGATGCCGGGCAGATCCATCATCAGGCCGACCTTGATGCCGGACAGATCGACGTTATCAAAGTTACCTTGATCGATGCGCACGCCGGCCCAGGTCTGGCAGCGGTCCTCGGTCGGCGGATGATCGCCAAGCGACAAAACGCAGGGACAGAACACCGTGCAACTGCACGACAAGGTCATCTCGCCCTTGAGGGCCCAGGCTTCGGTCACGCTGTCACTCCCGCATTTTCTTGTTGTCTTAGCTCAAATCGTACGTCCCGGCCAATGGACCAAAACGGAAGCGCCGATGAACCAGACTCCGGCAGCAATCAACGCGACGCCGATGGCATAAGTGAAGCGCTTGCCGGTTCCCATCTTCTCCAGCGTCATGACGATGCCGAGCGCCGCCATCCAGATGACGTTCATGACGCCGACCGCGAACATCACCAGCATCATCGCCCAGCAGCAGCCGAAGCAGAACAAGCCCTGGCGCAGGCCGAGCTTGAACACGCCGCGCGGCGTCGTCGCCCAGTTGGCGAAGAAAAACGGGAACGGCGACTGGCATTGCCGCAGACACGCGAGCTTGAGAGCGGAAAATTGATAGGCACCGGCGGCGATGAGGATCGCGCCCGAGAACAGGCCGCTGACCGTGGCCATGGCGGGATCGATCAGCGCGGCGCGGGTCGCCGCGTATTGCGCCACGGTCGCCAGCGCGGCAAAGCCGAACCAGACCAAAGTGTAGCCGGCGGCCAGCACGAAGGGCGACACGACATGTTCGCCCTTGCGCGCGGCGGTGTCGGCGATTTCCGCATAGGTCAGGATCATCGGCGACGCGCTCGGCAGCATCATGGCGAGCGTCATCGCGCCCCACATCGAGGCGACCAGGGCAAAGCCGGAGACGCCCCAGACGCCGCCCGGCACCGAGGCGACGCCGAAGGTCGAGCCGCAAATGGCTGTCCACGCTCCTGCGATCCACGTCCCGGATGGGCCCGACATGCCCGCCGTCAATAAAGCAAGATAAAGCCAGCCGAGCGCGACCAGCACGATGACGCACATAACCGCCAGCCGCTTCGGCCGCGCGAAAACAGCGCCCAGCCGCGAGGCGGCGGGCGACAAATGCGGCAGGCTGCGGTCGGCGGCTTCGGACATCTGACTCCCTTGACCGGATGCATAGCGCATAGCACCGGGGACATGCTAATCCGGCTAAACCTAAACAGGATCAGGCGCTTTGATGCCGGACAAATTTGAGACAATCGTTGTCGGCGGCGGGCCGACGGGCCTGACGGCGGCGATCGCGCTGGCGGCGGGCGGTATCTCCACCGCGCTCATCGGCAAGCGCCCGGCCCGGCCGGACAATCGTACCACCGCGCTGCTTGGCGGTTCCGTCACCGCACTGGCGACGCTCGGCGTCTGGGAACTCTGCGCCGCCCAATCGGCGCCGCTCAAGGTCATGCGCATCGTCGACGATACCGGGAGGCTGTGGCGCGCGCCGGAAGTCAAATTCGCATCGAGCGAAATCGGCCTCGACGCCTTCGGCCGCAACATCGCCAACCGCGATCTGGTCTCGGCGCTGGAGGCGCGCGCCGCCCAATTGCCGAACCTGCATGTGATGGACGACAAAGTTGTCGCCGTCGAACCAGCCGACGAGACCGCTGTCATCACCGTCAAAAACGGCAGCCGCCTGAGCGCCCCTCTTGTCGTCGGCGCCGATGGCCGCCAGTCGCTGTGCCGCACGGCGGCCGGCATCGGCGTCAACGAGCATGCCTACAAGCAGGTCGCGCTCACGGTCTGCTTGCGCCATTCGAGGCCGCACCGCGACACCTCGACCGAATTCCACACGCCTCATGGACCGTTCACTCTGGTGCCGTTGCCCGGCCTGCGCTCCAGCCTTGTCTGGGTCTTGGAGCCGCGCCAAGCCGACGACATTGCCGCGCTGGACGATGCAGCGCTTGCCATCGAAATCGAACGCGCGTCGCATTCGATCCTCGGCAAGATCGAACTCGAGCCCGGCCGCGGCCTGTTCCCCTTGAGCACGGTCACCGCGCACGCCTTCGGCGCCAACCGCATCGCGTTGGTCGGCGAGGCCGCGCATGTCATCCCGCCGATTGGCGCGCAGGGCCTCAATCTTGGCCTGCGCGACGCCGCCACCATTGGCGAACTGGCCGCCGAGGCGCGGCGCGATGGCCGCGACATCGGCGGCGCCGACGTGCTGGCCGCTTATGACAACCGCCGCCGCGCCGATGTCACCACGCGCGGGCTGGTTATCGACCTCGTCAACCGCACGCTGCTGACGGATTTCCTGCCGGTGCAGGGGTTGCGCGGCCTCGGGCTGTACATGATCGACAAGATCGGCCCGCTGCGCCGTGCCGTCATGCGCGAGGGCATCGCGCCGTCGTCGGCGCAGCCGCGGCTGATGCGCGGCGAACTTATTTAACGCGAAACTCCGGATCGATCGGCACAGGCAAAGCCGACTGCATGGACTACCTGAAAAGAAGATGCGGCAACGTGCCCGTCTTCACCATCCACATCACGCTGGTCAACGTCAGCACCGACACCACAGTGCCGATCAGCACCGCGCCGGAGGCCTGCTCGACCCAGGTGTCGTATTGCCGCGCGAACACAAACACGTTGAGCGCCGGCGGCAGCGCCGCCATCAGGATCGCGGTATCGACCCACAATTGCTCGAACGGTCCGAACAGCGACAGCAGCAGGAACATCACAATGGGATGCAGCACCAACTTCACCGCTGTAAGGTACGGCACTTCCCAGGGCATCTTCTTCAACGGCCGCAGCGCGACGGTGACGCCGAGCGCAAACAGCGCGCACGGCGCCGAGGCGTTCTGCAAGAACTGCATCAGCCGCTCGATGGCGAGCGGCGGCTGATACTGGATCGCCGCCGACCCAATGCCGAGCGCGGTTGCGATGACCAGCGGATTGGTGCCGATGCGTTTGACCACGTCGAATGCAATTGAGCCGATGCTTTTCTTGTCCGGGCTGGCGACCGCCATCATGAACGGCACCAGGGAGAACAGCAGCAGCGTGTCGAAGCAGAAAATCAGCGCCACCGGCACCGCCGCTTGCGCCCCCAATGTCGCCAGCGCCAGGCCCGGGCCCATATAGCCGATGTTGCCGTAGCCGCCGGCCAGGCCGGCGATGGTCGACTCGTCGATGCGACCGCGGCGGATCAGCATGCCAATGGCGAACGCCACGGCGAAGGCCCAGAACGTCGACAAGGTGGTGGCGAAAATGAAGTCGACCCGGGCCAGTTGCTCGAGCGGCGTCTTCGACAGGATGCTGTAAAACAGCGCCGGCAGCGACACATAGACGATGAAGAAATTCATCCAGGCGAGCGCGGTATCGGGGATCTGCTTGATCTTGCCGCAGGCAAAACCAATAAAAATCAGCCCGAAAAACGGCAGAGCCAGATTGAGGACTTCGATCATTTCGGCATCCCATCGTGCCTACATCAAGCCCACTTGGCGCGGCCTTTGCATTCCTCTAAACGCGAGAGGCTCCCTTTGGAAGGACCAAGCCTGTGAAACTGCCCCGCCAGTTCTTTCAGCCGCTCGCCATCGGGGCGCCTGCCCCGATGCGCGATTTACCCGTCCGACTCGAGCGGATGATCCATTTCGTCCCTCCGCATATGGAGAAGATGCGCGCCAAGGTACCGGAACTGGCCAAAACGGTCGATGTGGTGCTGGGCAATCTCGAGGACGCTATTCCCGTCGAGGCCAAGGAGGCCGCCCGCAAGGGTTTCATCGAGATGGGCCAGTCGGTCGATTTCGGACCGACCGGGCTGTGGACCCGCATCAATGCGCTGAATTCGCCGTGGGCGCTCGACGACATTACCGAAATCATCGGAAACATCGGCAACAAACTCGACGTCATCATGCTGCCCAAGGTCGATGGCCCGTGGGACATCCATTATCTCGACCAGTTGCTGGCGCAACTCGAAGCGCGGCACAAGGTTGCCAAGCCGATCCTGATCCACGCCATTCTTGAAACGGCGCAGGGCGTCAACAATGTCGAGGCCATCGCCACCGCCTCGCCACGCATGCATGGCATGAGCTTAGGTCCCGCCGATCTGGCCGCTTCGCGCGCGATGAAAACCACCCGCGTCGGCGGCGGCCATCCGGAATACAAGGTCCTGGCCGATGCCGAAGGAGATACGCCGCGCGCCACCTCACAGCAGGACCTCTGGCATTACACCACGGCCAAGATGGTCGATGCCTGCGCCGCGGCCAGCATCAAGCCGTTTTACGGCCCGTTCGGCGATTTCTCCGATGCCGCCGCCTGCGAGTCACAATTCCGCAACTCGTTTCTGCTGGGCTGCGTCGGCGCATGGACGCTGCATCCGTCGCAGATCGCCATCGCCAAGAAGGTCTATGCGCCGGACCCGGCCGAGGTCGCCTTTGCCAAGAAAATCGTGGAGTCGATGCCGGACGGCGCCGGCGCCGTCATGATCGATGGCAAGATGCAGGACGACGCCACCTGGAAACAGGCCAAGGTACTGATCGATCTGGCCAAACTGGTCGCGGCCAAGGACCCGGAGATGGGCCAGCGATACGGGCTGTAAGCGGGGCCAATATGTCTTTTCGACTAGCCAATGCCGCCATGACCCACTAACTGATCGTCCATGAGCCTGTCCAAGAACAAGACGCACACCGCAAAATTCACCATCGGCCAGGTGGTCAAGCACCGGCTGTTCTCGTTCCGCGGGGTGATCTTCGATATCGACCCCGTGTTCAACAACACCGAGGAATGGTGGGAGGCGATCCCGGCCGACGTGCGGCCGCGCAAGGACCAGCCATTCTATCACCTGTTCGCCGAAAATGCCGAGACCGAGTACATCGCTTACGTCTCCGAGCAGAACCTGTTGCCCGATACGTCCGGCACGCCGATCCGCCATCCGCAGGTCGATGAGGTGTTCGAACGGGACGACAGCGGCAATTATCGTCCGCTCAACAGCCAGATGAACTAGCTGTCATTCCGGGGCGCGAGCTACCAGCGCGCACGCGCTGTGGCGAGCGAACCCGAAATCCAGAAGCACCGACAATGTGCATTTCTGGATTCCGGAGCCGGCCATAGCGCGTTGAAGACGCGCGTAACCGCACTTATGCGCGCCGTCCCGGAATGGCAGAAAATAAAAAAAAGGCGCGGCCGAAGCCGCGCCTTTTGTCTGTCGATCAGCGAACCAGTTAGCGTTTCGGGGCAGCAGCACCCGGCGCTGCCGGAGCGGCGGCCTGCGGCTGCTGCGCTTCCAGCTTCTTGCGCGCCTCTTCTGCCTTCTTCTGCAATTCTTCCTGCAACTTGCGCTGCTGCTCTTCAAACACCTTCGGGTCCGTCGCCGGGCCGTCATAGGCCTTGGCGAAATCGGCCAGCGGCAACGGCAGGCTAATCGGCGTGCCCTGCATGTTGATGGCCTGAACGGTCAGCATCTGGCCTTTCTTCATGCGGCCGATGATGTCGTCGGTCAGGGCGTAGTCGGACATGCAGCCGACCGGGAAGCAGATCTTGTATGGCTCCTGCACAGGCTGGCCCTGGTCGATCAGCATGCGGGTGCCGTGCGCAAGCTGCATGCCGAGCGGCACGGTGACGCGCAGGACCTTCTGCCCGCCTTCCGGCTCGAACAGCTGGACGATGGCGACCGGCATGCCGTTTTCGAGGCGGCCGTCCTTGGTGATGACGCAGACCTGCTGGTTGTTGGTGTCCGGACCCTTGCCGCAGATTTTCATCCACGGCGAGTACATCAGTTGCGGCTGATCGGCGGCGGCCTGCGGCGCGGCGGGCGCTGCCGGGGCGGCTGGCGCTTGTGCGGCCGGAGCGGCTGGCTTCCTGGCCGCCGGTGCCGGGGCTGCCGGCTTGGCGGGGGCGGCCGCCGGGGGCGTCTGGGCCTGCGCGGATGGCGCCGCCAGCAGGCCGAGGCCCAGAAGGCTGGCGCCTGCCATCGCGGCGGTCAGCGCGCGGCCAAACGGCCGGGCCGTTGCGATCCGATGATCCATTGCAACTCGTCCTTTGTTATTAACCGTCGGCAGCCTTAAGGGCCGCGCCAAAACGGGCGGTTCGGCTCTCTCCGGACAAAATACGGCGGGAGCGTGACATTCGATCGCAGCCTGATAACCGATATTGCACCGGCAATAAAGCCACGAATAAGACCAAAGTGCGGGGCAGCCGTAAACGACGCCGGGCCCGCGCGCTCTGTGTTAAACCCTAAGCAAAACCGGGACGAATCGCATTAAACGATTGCTCACAGCCTTAACGACGGATGCCGCCGCGCTGGAATTGAAGGCGTCGCGACGCACGATCCTGATCGGCGCGATGCTCGCCGCGCTCGGCTTGGGGCGCAAGGAGGCCAAAGCGTCGCAGGCCGCGCACGCCATCGCCATGCAGGGCGAACCGGCCTGGCCGCCCTCCTTCAGCGTTCCAAGCTACGCCAATGCCGCGGCGCCCCAGGGCGGGCAACTGACGCAGGGCGTGCTCGGCACATTCGACAGCCTCAATCCGTTCATTGTCAGAGGCCTGCCCGCCGTCAACATGCGCGGTTATGTCGTCGAGAGCCTCTTGGCGCGGGGCTATGACGAACCCTTCACTCTCTATGGCCTGCTCGCCGACAGCATCGAAACCAATACCGAGCGAACCTACGTCACGTTCACGATCCATCCGGCGGCACGGTTCTCCGACGGGCAAAAGGTCACGGCGGACGACGTCGTTTTTTCCTTTAATCTGCTGCGCGACAAGGGCCGGCCGTTGTTCGGCATTTATTACGGCAAGGTCGCCAAGGCCGAAGCCGTTGACGCACGTACGGTTCGCTTCGATCTCACAGGTGCCGATGACCGCGAACTCCCGCTGATCCTCGGCCTGATGCCGGTGCTGGCGAAGCACGCCATCGACCCGGCCAAATTCGAGGACACAAGTTTCGACCCGTTGCTCGGCAGCGGTCCTTACCGCGTCACCGCCGTCCGCCCCGGCGAGACCGTCACCTTCACGCGCGATCCGGACTATTGGGGGCGCGACCTGTCGATCAATCGCGGCCTGTGGAATTTCGCCGCCATCAAGTTCGACTACTACCGCGACGGCAACACGCATTTCGAAGCCTTCAAGAAAGGCCTCTACGACGTCCGCGTCGAGGTCGATCCGGCGCGCTGGCAGACGGCCTACGATTTTCCCGCTCTGCGCGACGGCAACGTGGTCAAGGAGGAACTGCCCTACGGTCTGCCGAAAGGCATGCAGGGGCTGGTGTTTAACACGCGGCGCGCGATCTTCGCCGACGTCCGCGTGCGCGAGGCGATCCTCGAATTGTTCGACTTCGAATGGATCAACCATAATTACTTCTTCGATCTCTATGCCCGCACCGCCAGCTATTTCGACGGCTGCGAACTCTCCGCCCACGGCGAGCCGATGAGCGCGCGCGAGCGCGAACTGCTGGCGCCGTTCCCCGGCGTCGTGCGCGACGACATCGCTCAAGGCAAATGGAAGCCGCCGGTGACCGACGGTTCGGGCCGCGACCGCGCCACCTTGCGCCGCGCCTTCGACCTGTTCGCGCAGGCCGGCTACGCCCTGAACGGCACACAACTGGTGCACCGCGCCTCCGGAAAGCCGTTTACCTTCGAAATCCTCTGCACCACGCGCGAGCAGGAGCGGCTGGCGCTGGTCTTCGTACGCAACCTCAAGCGCGCCGGCATCGATGCGCAGGTGCGCTCGATCGACGCCACCCAGTTCGAGCGCCGCCGCATCAATTTCGACTTCGACATGATGGAATACCGCTGGGAGCAATCGCTGTCGCCCGGCAACGAGCAATTGTTCTACTGGGGCTCGGCCGCCGCCGACCAGCCCGGCAGCCGCAACTACATGGGCGTCAAATCGAAGGCCGCCGACGCCATGATCGCCATGATGCTGAAAGCCACGGACCGCGCCGACTTCGTCGCCGCCACCCGCGCACTCGACCGCGTCCTGCTGTCCGGCTTTTACGTGGTACCTTTATACTTTCCGCCCAAGCAGTGGGTGGCGCGCTGGACGCGAATCGAGCATCCATTAAACACATCGCTGTTCGGCTATTTGCCGGAGACGTGGTGGTACAAGACCTAACCTGAAAAGTGGCCTCGACATGATCTTGCGCGGCGACAAGGAAGAAACGGCCCGTCCGGCCGGCCCCAGTGGCGCCACGCTCGACGAGATGTTTCGCCGCGCCGGCGTGCAATCGGCCAATGCGCTGGCGCTGATCGATCCGCCCAACCGCCAGGACTTTACCGGTCACGCGCCGCGGCATTTGACTTACGCCCAGGCGGACCGCGCCATCTCGGCGCTCGCCGCCAAACTGTGCCGGCTCGGCCTGCAAACCGACACCGTGGTGGCGATCCAGCTTCCCAATACGGTCGAGAGCGTCATTACACTGCTCGCCGTCTTGCGCGCCGGCATGATCGCCGTGCCGTTGCCGCTGCTGTGGCGGGCGCACGATCTGAAGACCGCACTTAGCAATGTCGGCGCCAAGGCCATCATCACAACGTCGCGGGTCGGCGCGGTCGACCATGCCGAGTTGGCGATGCAGGTCGCGGCCGAGCTGTTTCCCATTCGCTTCGTCTGCGCTTACGGCAACGACCTGCCCGACAGCGTCGTACCGCTCGACGATATTTTCACCGCCGAGCAATCCTCGATCGTGCCGCGCTCGATCCGCGTTGGAAATGCCGCCGACCACGTCGCCGTCGTCACCTTCGATGTCACCAACGACGGCCTCGCCGCCGTGGCGCGCAGCCATGCGCAACTGATGGCCGGCGGCTCGTCGGTGTTTCTCGAAGCCGGCGCCGCGCGCAACGCCAATATCCTGTCGGCGATCCCGCTGTCGTCCTTCGCCGGCTTGGCCGCCTCGCTGATGCCGTGGCTGCTCGAAGGCGGCACGCTGTCGCTGCATCACGGCTTCCAGCCCGCGACGTTTTTCGCACAATGCCAGCAGCATTTCGGCGGCATGGTCGTGCTGCCCGGCCCGGCGCTGGCGGCGATCGGCTCGGCCTATCTCTCCGGCGCCAACACGACTATCGTCGCGCTTTGGCGTTCGCCCGAGCAACTCGCCTCCGCCTCCGGTTGGCGCGGCGAATGTTCGCTGGTCGATGTTGCTTGTTTCGGCGAGGTCGGCCTGATCGCGGCGCAACGCGGCGACGATCGATTGCCAGCGGAAATCCCGCTCGGCTTTATCGGCCGCCAGAATCCGGCAGGCTCCGTGCTCGAGACGATGCGCGGCAAGCACGGCACGCTCGGCTTGCGCGGCGCGATGGTGCCGGCGCACGCCTTTCCGCCAGGGGCGGAATATGGCGATGCCGCAACCCTCACCATGGACGACGCCGGGTTTGTCGATACCGGCTACACCTGCAAGCTCGATGTGGCGTCGCAAAGCCTCACCGTCACCGGCCCGCCGGGCGGTATTGCCGCCATTGGCGGCTATCGTTTCCGCCCCGCCGACCTCGAAGCGCAAGTCGGCATGGCTGACGCGGCAGCGACAATTGTTGCTTTGCCCGGCGGCATCATGGCCCAGCGCCTTGCGGGAAGCGCCCTCGATCCAGCGGCGGTTCGCTCGATTTTGCAGCAAAACGGCGGCAATCCGCTGGTCGCCGAGGCGTTTCGCCCGCGTGGCAATGCCCACGCCGCCTGATCGCGTCCAAATCGTCAGGCGCCGTTGACGTGGTATTAAGAGGCCATCGCTAGGGTTCAGTCTGTTTTTGTAACCCGTGCGTGCGCCCCATGTCGCTTCAAGGTCCCTTGATCGTGGTTGCCGAAAGCCCGGCGACCTCTCTCGTCGCGGCTTTGGCCGATGCGGGGGCCTTTCCGATTGTCGAAGCCAACTGGGCCGACGCCCCGACCGCCTTCATCTCTGTCAAGCCCTCCGCCGTCATCATCGCCGAGCCCGGACCGCCGGTCAGCGAATCCTCGTCGCGCATGCTGTGCCTGCAAATCGCAACCGTGGCCGGACCGATCGTGCCGACCATCGCCTTTGCCGACGCAACGCACGACGCCGCGATCCCGACCGCGATGACCGCGGACGCCGGCATGCCGGCCGACCGCCTGATCAAGCGGCTGATGTCGGCGATGCGCGTACGCGCGCTGCACGCCACGGTGCTGCGCCGCATCGAACTTTTCGTTTCACACGGCGGCAAGATGCCCTTGCTGCCGATCGGCGACGCGCTCGACGACGCAACGGTGTTGGTCGCCGGGCGCGGTCCGCTCTATCCCGCGCTCGGCGTCGCCATGGGCGAGCGGGCCAAGATGATCGGCACGCTGAGCGTCGAGAACGCCGCCAGGCAGCTCAACGAACGCGACATCGACGGCATCGTCATCGGCGATGGTTTCTCGCCGCGCATGGTCGAAGCCTTCCTGACCGTTCTGGCGCAGGACAGCCGCTTCCACGAAATTCCGATCGCAGTAATCGGCGAAGCGCCGGCCGATTTCGCTGACCTTCTGCCCAACATCGATTGTGTCGGCGGCGATCCGGCGCGGCTTGTCGCGCGCATGGTGCCGCTGGTGCGCATGCGCGCCTTCGAATCCAGGCTCAAGCGCCTGCTGAAGTCGCTCGAGGCCGACGGCATCTTCGATCCGGCGACCGGCCTTTTGACCCGCGACTCTTTCTGGCGCGATCTCAACAAATCGATGCTGGAGGCCGCCGACCGCAGCCAGGCGCTGACGGTGGCGCGCTACACATTCGACGGCGCGCTCGACGAACGCGCCCGCCTCGACGGCGCCCGCCTCGCCGCGCGCAGCATCCGCGCTATCGACTTCGGCTGCCGCGACGACGACGGCTCGCTTCTGATCGCCTTCACCCAGACCGACCTGCGCGGCGCCAACGTCGTTGCCCGCCGCCTCGCCGCCGCCGTCAAGAACGTGATGGCGCCGGGCAACGACGTTCAGAATGGCGTGACCGCCAACATCACGTTGGCCTCGCAGAAAAACGGCGATACGCCGGACAGCCTGATGCAGCGCGTCATGGACAGCCGCATGGTTGCGGCGGAGTAGCCGCGATATTAGGTTAGCTCCGAACAGGAGCGAAGCCCATGTCCCAGAACCAGCCCGTCCGCATCGACGTCGTCTCCGACGTGGTTTGCCCGTGGTGTTTTATCGGCAAGCACCGGCTGGAAGCGGCTTTGGCACTCAAGCCCGACATTGCGGTTGAGGTGCACTACCGCCCCTATTTCCTCAACGACTGGATCCCGCGCGAGGGCATTTCGCGCGAGCAGTATCTCACCACCAAATTCGGCTCGCCGGAACGCTACAAGGATATCGCCAAGCGCGTCACCGCGGCCGCCGCCGAAGAAGGCCTAGTCTATGACGCGGCCAAGATCAAAAGCCAGCCCAACACGCTCGACTGTCATCGTCTCATTCGCTGGGCGGGCGGCATCGGCAAGTCGCCGGAGATGAAGCAGCGCCTGATGGACCTCTATTTCACCGAAGGCGCCGACCTGACCAGCCGCGCCGTGCTGATCGAGGCCGCCGTCGATGTCGGGCTCGACCGCGACGACATCACCGCCGCGCTCGCGAGCGATCAGGATGTCGATGTCATCGAACAGGAATCGCAAGAGGCCAAGCAGGCCGGCATCGAAGGCGTGCCGTGCTTCATCTTCGCCGGAAAGTTCGCGGTGTCGGGCGCGCAGTCGCCGGAATATCTGGCGCAGGCTATCGAGCGTATTGCTTCGGGCACCGCGGACGCGGCGGAGTAAATCTCAGCCCTCATCCTGAGGAGCGGCCGAAGGCCGCGTCTCGAAGGATGAGATTATGTCCGTCCTTCTATACGCCCGCTTACGCGGGCTCTTCAGGATGAGGCCGACTAAGCCGCTTTCTTGGGCGCCACGATACTGGCCAGACGCCGCGCGATACGTTGCGTGTCTGCTTGACGGACGGCAGCACCCGGCATTGACAGATCACAACCTGTGGGGGAACATTTAGCTGACGGGGGCAGGAAATGAAATCCGTTCTATTCCTGGCAATCGTGGTGTCCATTGGTTTGCCGGCCGTGGTCGATGCGCAATTTTCGCGCGAAAGCCCGCAATTCCCGAGGGGATTTAACCAGCAGATTCATCCGGATATTCCGCCACCTCCGCCAAGCGGTCCGATGTCTATCGGTCCCAGCCAACCGAACCCGACGATCCCGCCAGGCAGCACACTCTGCAGTACGCATTTCGGATCGTGCCGGCTGGATGTCATTGCGCCGCCCGGTGTTGATTGCTGGTGTCCGTCTCCGAGTGGTCCGATCAACGGAACAACGCAGTAGAGCAACTCATGCAATGGTTTGCGTCTCGACCCGTTTGGATAGGCGCTGGCACATTAGCTATTCTGTTGATCGTCATAGCCGTGCTTCTGCCCAGACCGGCGGCGCAAACCGCGTTGCCGATTGCTTTCGACGAGTCGGCCAAACTATCGGCGTGCCGCGCTGAAACGCTCAAACTTGTCAAACCTGAAAAAGTCGACATCGCGCTGCTCACCCAGATTTCTAGCTTCTGCTACGGACAGGTGCGGGGCGAAGAACTGCTCGGTGACTTCAACATTCGCCGAACCAATTATCTCCGGCAGCAGTTCCAGGGCATTGTCTTTCTCTGGATGCTGGTCGTGATCACAGTATCCGGCGTCGTGCTAGCCGCGGTTCAGTTGTTTGCGGCATACAAATTGGCTTCGACCGGACGCGGAAATTTTGATCAAGGCGGTGAAGTTGCTCTTGAAGAAAAACGACTTTCCGTGAAGTCATCGGTAACAGGCCTGCTTATTCTCACCGTCTCATTCGCGTTTTTTATGGTGTTTGTTGTTTGGGTCTATCCGTTGACTGAATCTAAAATTACTCCGGAGGGCCAGACCCTTGCTGCTCCGCTGCCAACGCTCGGCGTCGGCGGGCTTGGCCGGGCTCCTCAGCCGTCACCTGCGGCACCTGCCGAGAAATGACCGTTACGCCGCCTTCTTCGGCGCGGCGATACTGGCCAGCCTTCGCACAATGGCCGTCGCGCCTTTGAGCCTCTCGTCGGCCTTTTCCCAATCATCGAGGAAGACGAGCTTCTGCCCCGACTTCTCGTTGCGCACGCGGGCGTACTCGCCCTGCTCGCGGATGAACGCGAACAGCCCATCGGGGTTGGCGAAGTTGTTGTCGCGGAACGACAGCACGACGCCCTTGGGCCCGGCTTCCAGCTTCTCGACATTGGCGCGGCGGCACAGGCCTTTCAGCGCCACGATCTGCAACAGATGCTCGACTTCGTTCGGCAGCGGCCCGAAGCGGTCGACCATCTCGGCGGCGAAACCCTCGATCTCGCGCTCGTCCTCCATGTCGGCAAGACGGCGGTATAGCGCCAGCCGCACCGACAGGTCGGCGACATAGTCTTCCGGAATGAGGATCGGCGTGCCGATGGTGATCTGCGGAGACCAGCGGTCGGCAACCGGCTCGCTCAAGCCCGCCTTGGCGCTGAGTACCGCCTCTTCCAGCATCTGCTGGTACAGTTCGAAGCCGACTTCCTTGATGTGGCCGGACTGTTCCTCGCCGAGCAGATTGCCGGCGCCACGAATATCGAGATCGTGCGACGCAAGCTGGAAGCCGGCGCCCAGGGTGTCGAGCGATTGCAGCACCTTTAGCCGGCGTTCGGCCTGCGGCGTGATCGGCTTGTTGGCCGGCAGTGTCAGCAGCGCATAGGCGCGCAGCTTCGAGCGGCCGACGCGGCCGCGCAACTGATAGAGCTGCGCCAGACCGAACATGTCGGCGCGATGCACGATCAAGGTATTGGCGCTCGGAATGTCGAGGCCGGACTCGACGATGGTGGTGGACAGCAGGACGTCATATTTGCCGTCGTAGAAGGCCGTCATGATGTCATCGAGCACGGTCGGCGGCATCTGGCCGTGCGCGACAATCACGCGAACTTCCGGAATATTCTTTTCGAGAAAATCCTTGGCGCCGGCGAGGTCCTCGATGCGCGGGCAAACGTAGAACGCCTGGCCGCCGCGATATTTCTCGCGCAGCAGCGCCTCGCGCACCACCAGCGGATCGAACGGCGAAATGAACGTACGTACCGCGAGGCGATCGACCGGCGGCGAGGCAATGATCGACAGGTCGCGCACGCCGGTCAGCGCCAGTTGCAAGGTGCGCGGGATCGGCGTCGCGGTCAACGTCAGCACATGCACCTCGGCGCGCAAGGTCTTCAGCCGTTCCTTGTGCGAGACGCCGAAATGCTGCTCCTCGTCCACCACGACAAGGCCGAGGTCCTTGAACTTGATCGTCTTGCCGAGCAGCGCGTGGGTGCCGACAACGATATCGATGCTGCCGTCGGCTAGGCCGTTCTTGACCACGGTCTGCTGTGCGTTCGGCACCAGCCGCGACAACTGTCCGACATTGACCGGAAAGCCCTTGAAGCGTTCGGTGAAATTCTTGGTGTGCTGGCGCGCCAGCAAGGTCGTCGGCACCACGACCGCGACCTGCTTGCCGTTCATGGCGGCGTCGAACGCGGCGCGCAGCGCGATCTCGGTTTTGCCGAAGCCGACATCGCCGCACACCAGCCGGTCCATCGGACGTCCCGACGCCAGATCCTTCAGCGTCGCGTCGATGGCGGTGAGTTGGTCCTCGGTTTCCTCATAGGGGAAGCCGGCGCAGAATTCGTCATAGGCGCCAGTGGCGACCTGAAGCTTCGGCGCTTCGCGCAACTGCCGCTCGGCGGCGATCTTGATCAATTCACCCGCGATTTCGCGGATGCGGCTCTTCATGCGCGCCTTGCGGGCCTGCCAGTTGCCGGAGCCGAGGCGGTCAAGCTCGACGCCGGTGTTCTCCGAGCCGTAGCGCGACAACAGATCGACGTTCTCGACCGGCAGAAACAGCTTGGCGGCGTCGGCGTAGTGGATTTCAAGACAATCGTGCGGCGCGCCGGCGGCGGTGATCGCTTGCAGGCCGACGAAACGGCCGATGCCGTGATCGACATGGACAACCAGATCGCCGGCGGCCAGACTCGTCGCTTCCTGAATGAAATTATCGGCGCGGCGTTGCGCGCGGCGCGGCCGCACCAGACGGTCGCCGAGAATATCCTGCTCGCTGATAATCGCGGTATCATCAGTTTCGAAACCGGATTCGATGCCGAGCACGACCAGAGCCACCGCGCGCTTCGGCACCGCGAGCGCCTGCGGCCACGACGCGGCGATGTTGAGGTTGTGCAGCTTATGATCGGCCAGCACATGCGCCATGCGCTCGCGCGCGCCGTCGCTCCACAGCGCGATGGCGACGCGCTTGCCTTGCGCCTGCAACGCCATGACGTGCTTGCTCAGGGCCTCGAAGACGTTGGCGCCTTCGACCGCGCGCTCGGCGACAAAATTGTGCCCGGCGCGCGCGCCGATATCGATGACGTCGCTGCCCGGCGGCGCTTCGAACGGTGTCAGCCGCGCCAAAGCCGCCTTTTCGAGCCGTTCGGCCCATTCCTTTTCCGACAGATACAGCCGGTCCGGCGGTAGCGGCTTGTAGGCCGGCGTGACGCCGTCCTTCAGCGCTTCCATGCGCGCGTCGTAGTAGTCCTTGATCTGGGTGAAGCGCTCATGCACCGCGTCGTCGGCCAGCGCTTCCAGCACCAGCGGCGTGCCCGGCAGATAATCGAACAGCGTATCGAGCTTGTCGTGAAATAGCGGCAGCCAGTGCTCCATGCCGGGATGGCGCCTGCCCTCGCTCACCGCCTCATACAGAAGATCGTCGGGCGTCGCCGCGCCGAACTGGGCGACGTAACTGGTGCGGAAGCGCCGGATCGTCTCGGTGATGAGCTGGAATTCCGCGACCGGCACCAGGTCGAGCTGGCCTAGCGGCGTCTCGCTCCTTTGTGTTTGCGGATCGAAGGTCTTGATCGTCTCAAGCGAGTCGCCAAAGAAATCGAAACGCACCGGCATGTCGAGGCCGGGCGGAAACAGATCGAGAATGCCGCCGCGCACCGCATAGTCGCCGGGCTCGCGCACCGTCGAGGCGCGCATGAAACCGTTCAGCTCCAGCCAGTTCACCACGCCGGCCATGCCGAGCACATTGCCAGGGGCGACCGACAAAGCATGCGTCGCGGTGAAGTCGCGCGCCGGCACGCGCTGCGACAGCGCATTCACCGTCGTCAGCAGTACGGAAGGTTTGTCGCGGCCTTTAACCCGCGCCAGCCGCGACAGAGTCGTCATGCGCTGCGCCACCACGCTGGCGTTCGGCGACACCCGGTCATAAGGCAGGCAATCCCAGGCCGGGAATTCCAGCGTCTGAAGCTCCGGCCCGAAGAATGACAAGGCGCGCGACAACGCCGCCATGCGCTGGCCGTCGCGGCAGATGACGCAGAGCGAAATCGCCGGTGCGTTGGCTCGGGCGGCGACCGCGCGCGCCAGATCGGCCAGCACCATGCCTTCGGCGCCATCGGCCACTTGCGAGAGGGTCAGCGCCTTGCCGGGACGCAAGTTCTCAGCCGGGGATTTCGCCATCAGTCCTTCAGGTCTTGAACGTGGAAAGTGCGCAGTTTTCGAAACAACGGCGTATCGACCTCGGCTGGCACGACTTCGGCGCCATTGACCCAGGCGAACATCTGCTGGTCCGGGACATTGAGCCAGCCTTCAACCTCGCCGAGCGCAGCGTCGCTCAGCCCGGCCAGTTCGGCATCGGCAAAGCCGCCCAGCACCAGGTCCATTTCCCGGATGCCGCGATGCCAGAGCCGGAACTTGAGCCTTTTGCGCCGCTCGTCCAGCCCTTCGCTCGAAATCGTGGTGCCGCTCAATTTAAGTCTCTCCAACGCCAATTAAGTCTCGCCAACGCCAAAAACCCGGACGGGGCCGGGAGCAAGTTATATAGAGAGGTTAGATGGGGATGTCAGCGCCCGCCTGTGCACAGCCGCATTGCGTGCGCGGTTTGCAAAAGCCAGCATGCAAGCATGCGCCCTCTTTCCCTCAATCCCCTGTTTGCCGCGCTGACCAGCCTGCCCGGCATCGGGCCGAAGCTCGAGGTCCTTTACGGCAAGCTGCTTGGCCGCGAGCAGCCGCGCGTCATTGACCTGCTGCTGCATATGCCATCCGGCGCCATCGACCGCCGCGCCCGGCCGAGGCTCAACGAGGTGCTGCCCGGCCAGGTCGTCACGGTCGATGTCACGGTGCTGGAACACAGGCCCTCGCCGCCGAACCGGCCGCGCGCACCCTATCGCGTCGTCACCGGCGACGACACCGACGCGACCTTAACGCTGACCTTCTTTCACGCCCGCCGCGATTATCTGGAAAAGCTGCTGCCGATCGGCGCCAAGCGCTACGTCTCCGGCACCGCCGAGTTCTATGACGGCCACATGCAAATGGTGCATCCCGACCGCGTCGTCGACGAGAAGGGCTTTGCCGATCTGCCTCTGGTCGAAGCGGTTTACCCGCTGACCGAAGGCGTCGGCCTTGGCGTGCTGCGCAAGGCGATGGACGGCGCCGTGGCGCGTCTCCCCGATATTCCCGAGTGGCAGGACGAGGCCTGGATCTCGCGCGAGCGCTTCCCGCCCTTCATCGAGGCGCTACGCCAGTTGCACCGCCCGGCCGAGCCGCACGATATCGCGCCGGAAAGCCTGGCCTGGACGCGGCTCGCCTTCGATGAATTGCTCGCCGGCCAGTTAGCTCTCGCCCTGGTGCGCGCCCACATGCGCCGGCAGGCCGGGCGTGGCTCGTCGAGCGAGGGTACGTTGCGCGCCAAGGTGATGAAGGCGCTGCCTTATGCGCTGACCCATTCGCAACAACTCGCCGTCAACGACATCGTCAACGATCTGGCTTTGCCGCAACGCATGCTGCGGCTGCTGCAAGGCGATGTCGGCTCCGGCAAGACCGTCGTAGCGCTGATCGCGGCGGCGTCCGTGATCGAAGCCGGCCGTCAGGCGGCGATCATGGCGCCCACCGAAATTCTGACCCGCCAGCACCTCGCAACCATAGAACCGCTGGCAAAAGCCGCCGGCATTCGCGTTGCGCTGTTGACCGGCCGCGATCGCGGCGGCGAGCGCGAGACTATCCTCGACCGGCTGGTGCTCGGTGATATCGATCTCTTGATCGGCACGCATGCGTTGTTTCAAGAGGATGTCGCGTTTCACGACCTGGCGCTGGCCATCGTCGATGAGCAACATCGTTTCGGCGTCCATCAACGTCTGGCGCTGACCAACAAAGGCGACGCGGTCGATGTCCTGGTGCTGACCGCGACGCCGATCCCGCGCACTTTGGTGTTGACTTATTTCGGCGACATGGACGTGTCCGAGTTGCGCGAGAAGCCGGCCGGCCGACAGCCGATCGACACCCGCACCATTCCGCTGTCGCGGGTCACCGAGGTCGAGGAAGCGGTCGGCCGCGCCATCGACGAAGGCCAGCGCGCTTATTGGGTCTGCCCGTTAGTGGAGGATTCGGAAAAAATCGATCTGGCGGCGGCCGAAGAACGCTACCAGGAACTGCGCCAGCGCTTCGGCAGCAAGGTCGATCTCATCCACGGCAAGATGAAAGCGGCCGAGAAGGACGCGGCGATGGCGCGCTTCGCATCGGGTCAATCGCAGCTCCTGGTCGCCACCACGGTGATCGAGGTCGGCGTCGATGTGCCGGAAGCCACCATCATGGTGATCGAACACGCCGAACGCTTCGGCCTCGCGCAACTGCATCAGTTGCGCGGCCGCGTCGGCCGTGGCTCGGGCAAATCGACCTGTCTGCTTTTATACAAGACGCCGCTTGGCGAGACCGCCAAAGCGCGGCTTGCCATTTTGCGCGAAACCGAGGACGGCTTCCGCATTGCCGAGGAAGACTTGAAGCTGCGCGGCGAAGGCGACCTGCTCGGCACACGGCAGAGCGGCCTGCCCGGCTTTCACGTCGCCCGCGTCGAGGTGCATGGCAAATATCTCGGCGCCGCGCGCGACGACGCCGCGCTGATCCTGACGCGCGATCCGGATTTGCAGACCGAGCGCGGCCAGGCGCTGCGGCAACTGCTTTATCTGTTCGGCAAGGACGAGGCGATCAAGTTGATCCGCGCCGGCTAACTATTTCGCAATTACCGGCGACTTCGCGGCCTGCGCCGCCTTGGCGGTCGCCGCCAATGAAGCGAGCTTCTTTTGCGCATCGGCGCCGGGCTGCACCATGCCGGCCGACATGATCAGCGTCATGGCGGATTCGACACCGATATCCAGTTCGATCAATCGGTCGCGCGGCACGAAGAAGAAAAAACCCGTCGTTGGGTTCGGCGTACACGGCAGGAAGCAAGAGACATGCTCGCCGCCCGGCAGCCTGTCGGCGATATCTCCACCCGGCGGCTGCGATATAAACACCAGCGACCACATGCCCGGTGCCGGAAATTCCGCGAGCGCAACCTTGCGAAAGCTTGATCCGGTTTTCGAGAACAAGGTTTCGAAAATCTGTTTCATGGTTTTGTAAACCGGTCGCACGATCGGCATGCGGTTCAACAGGCTTTCGCCGAGTTCGACCAAAGTCCGCCCAACCAGGTTGGCGGTCAGGAAACCGAGCAACGTCAACGCAAAGAAGGCGATCACCAGGCCGGTGCCGGGGATCGGCCACGGCAGATAGGTTTCCGGCCGGTAGGCCGCTGGTATGAACGGCCGCACCAGATCGTCCACCCAGTTGATGAACGACCAACTCAGGTACGCTGTAATCAGCAGCGGCCCGGCCACGACAAGCCCAGTGAGGAAATAATTGCGGATACGCCCGGCGGCGCTGGTCTGCGATGCCGAAGCCACCACTTCAATATCCGCGGCGAGTCCGTCGCCCGGTTTTTTCTCGATCTCAGCCATGAAGGTATTCTACTCTACCGTAACCGATTTTGCGAGGTTGCGCGGCTGGTCGACGTCGGTGCCGATTGCCGCAGCCGTATGATAGGCGATCAATTGCACCGGAATGGCATAAACCAAAGGCGTAACCGTCGAGGCCATTTCCGGCAACATCAACGTCACCAGCGATTCGATGGTCGCCTCCTCGGCGCCCTTCGGGTCGGTCACCAGGATGATCTTGCCGCCTCGGGCGGCGACTTCCTGCATGTTCGATACGGTCTTCTCGAACACCCTATCGTGCGGCGCGATGACGATCACCGGCATGGTCTCGTCGATCAGCGCGATCGGCCCGTGCTTGAGTTCGCCGGCGGCGTAGCCCTCGGCGTGGATGTAAGAGATTTCCTTGAGCTTGAGCGCGCCTTCGAGCGCGATCGGAAAGCTGGTGCCGCGGCCGAGATAAAGCGCGTCTTTCACCTTTGCGAGATCGAGCGAAAGTTTCTCGATCTGCGGCTCGAGCTTGAGCGCCTGCGCCATCAGGCGCGGAACCTCGATCAGCGCATGCACGAGCTTCTGCTCGTCCTCGGCCGAAAGATGACCGCGGGCACGGCCGGCGGCCAGCGCCAGACAGGCCAGTACAGACAACTGGCAGGTGAAGGCCTTGGTCGAGGCGACGCCGATTTCAGGCCCCGCCAAAGTCGGCATGATGACGTCGCTCTCGCGCGCGATCGTCGATGAGGTGACGTTCACCACCGACAGGATGTGCTGCTTCATCTCGCGCGCATAGCGCAAGGTCGCCAGCGTATCGGCGGTCTCGCCGGACTGCGAAATGAAAATGGCGAGATCGCCCGCCTCCAGCGGAGCGCCACGATAGCGGAATTCCGACGCGATATCGATTTCCACCGGCAGCTTGGCGAAACGCTCGAACCAGTATTTCGCAACCAGACCGGCATAGAAAGCCGTGCCGCAGGCCGAGATCGACAGCCGTTTGATATTGCTCCACTCAAACGGGAGTTCGACAGGCAACGCGATCGTTTCGCTGACCATGTCGATGTAATGCGCCAAGGTGTGGCCGACCACTTCCGGCTGTTCATGGATTTCCTTGGCCATGAAATGCTTGTGGTTGCCCTTGTCGACCAGCTGCGTCGAGATGTTCGACTTCTCGATGGCGCGCTCGACCGGCCGATCCTGCTCGTCGTAAATCTTGACGCCGGCGCGGGTCAGCACCGCCCAGTCGCCTTCTTCAAGATAGCTCAGCGTGTCGGTGAACGGCGACAGCGCGATGGCGTCGGAGCCGAGAAACATTTCGCCCTTCCCGTAACCGACCGCGAGCGGCGAACCCTTGCGCGCGCCGATCAGCAGATCGTCATGGCCGGCAAACAGGAAGGCCAGCGCGAAGGCGCCGCGCAATTGCTTCAGCGTCGCGCCGACGGCATCGACCGGCGACTTGCCCTGCGCGATCTTCTCGCTGACCAGATGCGCGACCACTTCGGTGTCGGTCTCGCTGCGAAATTTTGCACCGCCGGCGATCAACGCCTCGCGCAGCTCGCGGAAATTCTCGATAATGCCATTATGCACGACGGCGACCGTGTCGGTGGCGTGCGGATGCGCATTGCTTTCGGTCGGCCGGCCATGCGTCGCCCAGCGCGTATGGCCGATGCCGGTATTGCCGGCGAGCGGCTCGGCTTTCAGCTTGGTCTCAAGCGCCTGCAATTTGCCTTCGGCGCGGCGGCGCGCCATGGCGCCATGATCGAGCGTCGCGATGCCGGCCGAGTCATAGCCGCGATATTCGAGGCGCTTGAGCGCATCGACCAATTGCCCCGCGACCGGCGCGTTGCCGAGTATCCCAACAATTCCGCACATTCGCTTGGCGAGCCCCTGCCTGAATTTACCGTTTACCCGCCGCGATAACGGCGAAGGAAATCAAAACCTGTTGCGTCATGTGTCAGCGGCGGCGCCGCGCGCAGCCACTTATGACTTCTTCTTGCGCGCCGCCTTGGCCGCGCGGAAGCGCGCCGCCCAGCCTGGCTTGGTCACAGGTTCGGCGCGCTCGAACATCAGCGCATCGCCCGGGACATCCTTGGTGACGACCGAGCCGGAGCCGATATAGGCGCCATCGCCAATGCTCACGGGCGCGACCAGCGACGAATTGGTGCCGATGAAAGCGCCCTTGCCGATATCGGTCTTGTGTTTGTCGACGCCGTCGTAATTGCAGGTGATGGTGCCGGCGCCGATATTGGCGCCCTCGCCGACCCGTGCGTCGCCGATATAGGCGAGGTGATTGGCCTTGGCGCCGTCCTCGATGGTCGAGGCCTTCACCTCGACGAAATTGCCGATGTGAACATCGGTGCCCAGCTTCGCGCCCGGGCGCAGCCGTGCGAACGGGCCGATCCGCGCGCCCCGGCCGACATGCGCGCCTTCCAGATGCGAGAACGAGCGGATCGTCGCACCGTCTTCGACGGTGACGCCGGGGCCGAATACGACGTTGGGCTCGATGGTGACGTCACGGCCGAGTTTTGTGTCGCTCGACAGAAACACCGTTTCCGGCGCGACCAAGGTCACGCCGGCCTCCATCGCCTGCGCGCGCAGACGGTTTTGCAGCACGCCTTCGGTCTCCGCGAGCTGCGCCTTGGTATTGATGCCGCGCACGTCGTCCTCCGCCGTTTCGATGGCGACGGCTATCAGCCCCCTGTCGCGGGCGACGGCCACCGCATCGGTGAGATAGTATTCGCTCTTGGCATTGGCGTTGCCGATCTTGTCGAGCAGCGCGAGCGCGTGTCTGCCGGACAACGCCATCAGCCCGCCATTGACGAAGCCAATTCTACGCTGATCGGGCGTCGCGTCCTTTTCCTCGACAATGGCCGCGAGTTGCTTGCCGTCCATCACCAAGCGGCCATAGCCGGAAGGATCCTTCGGCGTAAAGCCGAGCACCGCTACCGCCGCGCCATCGGCCAGCGCCTGGCGCAATTGCGCCAGGGTCTCGGGTCGCACCAAAGGCGTATCGGCAAACATCACTAGAATGTCGTCAGCGCCGGCTTCGATCGCTTTGCGCGCCGCCAGCACCGCATGCGCGGTGCCGAGCCGTTCGGTCTGCTCGAAAACCTGTGCCTGTGGTGCAAGCTTGTGCGCCGCGGCGGCGACATCGTCGCGACCGGGCCCGACGACGACCGCGATGTCCGCGCCGCCGGCTTCGGTCGCCGCGCTCAGGACATGAGCGATCAGGGTACGGCCGCCGATGGCGTGCAGCACCTTGGGCGTTGACGAGCGCATACGGGTGCCCTCGCCGGCCGCGAGGACGATCGCCAAACAGCTGCGTTGCGGCAAGGTCGAAGCATTCATGCGCGTCATTAGCCTTTTACCGCATTGATTGAAAGCCAGCATTGCCGGATTCTGCTAATGTTTTCAATGACCTGATTCGCCGTTGATGAGGCAAGGAATGGCCGTTGAACAGGAGACGCCGGAAATCGGGCCGTTGCGCGATAGCAACGTCTTGTGGCGCGTCAGTCTCTGGGGCGGCGCCACGACCCTAGCGGTGGCTGCGGCCGTTCTGATGACGCAAACCGATATCGGCGCGCAACGCCTGCAAGTGATGTTTGCGGCCGAACCGGCGACAAAGCCCATCAGCCAGGCCGACTTCGTACCGAGGTCCGAGGCTGATGCGCTCAAGCGCGAGACCTTGCGGCTCGAAGCCCAGGTGCGTGAACTGGCCGCCGACCGGGAAAAACTCAATGCCCGCATCGCTTCTCTTGAAACCAGCCTTTCGGACGTGACCGGTTCGATCAAGCGCGAACTGGCCGCCGCCGCGGCCAAACCCGTGGTAGTGCCGGCGACAGTGCCCACCACCCCGGCCCCCACGGGCAGTGCGCCGCAGACGGCGGCGCCGGCCGCGCTCGAGCCGATCGCCGCCGAGGCAAGAAACGGTCACTCGCTTGGCGGCGAGCCCGCCAGCGACCCGCGTGCGGCGCCCCCGCTTGGCGAACCGATCCCGCTGCCGCCAATGCGCGTTGCCGGGGTCGCAACATCGACCAGCGACATCGCCATCGACCTCGGCGGTGCCCGCAGCCTCGAGATCATGCAGCAGCGCTGGGCGGCGGTGAAAGCCAATTTCGGCCCGCTGCTGAACGGCCTACAGCCTTTGGTCGCGCACGATAGCCGTCCCAACATGATCCCATACCGGCTGATCGTCGGCCCGCTGCCCAATGCCGCCGCCGCGGCGCAGGTCTGCGCCCGCTTCGCCGCGTCGAAAGTGACATGCCGCTCGACCAAATTCGCCGGCGAGCCGCTGGCAATCCAGCAATAGATTTGCTGTCATTGCGGCCGCGCGGCATAGTCGGTCTCGATGCCATGCCGAACGAGGCTGACTTGATATGAAGCTGTTTCTACCGAGCGCGCGCGCCACCAATGTCTTGCTGATCGTCGGCTTTGCCGCGCTCGGCTATGCGCTCTATATCCGCTATCTGGCCATCGAACAGTCGGCGGTCGGGCTGGCCTGCGGCGCCGGGCTCGACACTTGGCTGTGTCTCACGCGCAAAACGGCGACCACCCTGTTCCAGAATTCGGTGTTCGGCATCGCCGCCTTGGCGGTCGCTGCGATCAACCTGCTGCGGCCGTCGCTTTTGCTGTTTGCCGTGGCGCTGGCGCTCGCCTGCATCGGCGTCGTTCTTTACAACGTCGTCCTGTCGTCTTTGGCCATCGGACTGTTGATCCTCAGCCTCGCGCGTCGCGAACCCGAACAAGCGTAACGGCCAGCGCCGCCAGCATCGTGGCGACCCACAAAGCCTGCCAGTTGGCGAATGTTTCGTTCAGCACGATATAGGGCACCGACGCCGCCAGCACGGCGGCGGCGGAGATTTCAGCCGCGCCGCGTGCGCCCGAAGGCCGCGGCACGACAACACTATTCATCAGCAACGGCACCACCGCGGCGGTCAGCGGCGCAAAGGGAAAATCGCGGTAGCGCGGGTCGAACACCAGGCCGAGCGCCACGATCAGCGCCAAAAGCATCGTCGCCATCAGGATCACGCCTACTAACAACGTCAGGCGGTCGGTGACGCGGTCATCGGCCGGGCCGATGATGCGCGAAAAGCGCGGCAGCGCGATGCCGCGCATGACCGCGACGCTGAGCGCCAGCGGCGACAGCACCGCCACCGTCAAGAACGCCAGCGAGCGAACCCAGCCGCTGACATACAAACTTTCAATCGGCAGATTGGCCACGCTCAGACCGATCAAACCGCCGCCGGCAATGGCATTGCCGGTCACCGCCAGCCATTGCGCAAACGTCGGCTCGCCGCTGCGGCCGAAATAGGCCGCGCCGAACACCAGCACGGCGAAAGCGATGCCGCCGGCCGCCTGCATCAGCCAATGCGGATGATTGGACACCGGCTGACCGAAGGTGAATTTCGCCTTGTGGTCGGCATCGTCGAACAGGCCCCAGTGCCCGCCGACCACGCCTTCCAGCGCCCGCTTCCACGGCTGGTCGAAGGCTTCGATGACGTTAACCTTGACGTTGTCGCGCTTGGCCAAGGCGAGCACGTCCTGGATGACCAGCGCCTGGTTGGCCGGCGACGGCAGCGCGCCTTCGCGCATGCGGCCGGCGCTCGGCCAGCCGACCTCGCCAATGATGACTTCCTTGCCGGCAAACGCCGCCGCCACCTGGCGGCGGATGGCATCGACATGCGCGCCGGCGTGTTTGGCGGCGATCGGGAAATCCTCCCAATACGGCAGAATATGAATGGTGACGAAATCGACCGCCGCCGCCACGTCCGGGCTGCGCAGCCAGAATTCCCAGACGTCGGCATAGGTCACCGGCACTTTTACTCGCGCCTTCATCGCCCGGATCATGGCCGCCAGATCCGGGGCCGACATATCGCCGCGCAATAGCACTTCGTTGCCGACGACAATGGCGCGCACCGTATCCGGATAGCGGTTGGCGATCTCGACCGCCGCCTCGAACTGAATCCTGGTCTTGGCGGCGTTATTGGAAATCCAGAATCCCTGCAGCACCTTCAGGCCGAGCCGGGCGGCGATCGGGACGACGTGCTCAAGCCCCTGATCGACCGCATAGATGCGGACGCAGTCGGTCAGTTTCGACAACTGGATCAGGTCGGCCTCGATCTGGGCAGCGGGGATGCTGGTGTTCGGATCGAACGGGGTCTGGGTGCCGCGGAACGGCGCGTATGAAATGCAATAGAGCTTTTCACTAACGCCCATCGGCGACTGGGGGACCGGCACCGGGTTTCCCATGAAGAGCCAGCCGGCGGCGATGACGGCCGTCGTGAACATAAGGCAAACCAGTCCAACGCGCATATTCGGCTCAATTCGGAAGTATTGGCGGCAGGCAATCCGGCTCAACCGGCATATAGCGGCGATCCGCGCCTGCCAAGACTCTTCCGCTCCACCAAAGAGTCCAAAAAGCCGCTTCCAAACCGGCTCAGCCCCGGCCGGCCCTCATCTTAAGCAAGGCTTGCGGAGGCACTGGACAAAGTCGCGCCACTAAGGCCAAGTTTTGCGGTAGAGGATCGCCCGGGAGAACTGCACGGGCGGGACGATCCGAGAGGCAAACTCCCGTCGAAACGAACCTGAACCTAAGCCGAACAAACCGACGATCTAAGCTGAGGCTTCCAGAAAGATAATCAAGGCGATCAAGGCCGGACCATTCGGGGCGCCGCAATAGCGTCCCAATCCAGTCTCAGAGGAGACCGGACTTCGGGCGGACGGCTACCTTCAACACCGGCGGGAAAACACCGTTTATGACTTCGCTGCGTCAGTTCTTTGCCATGCTCTGCACGGCAACCTTTTGTCTCACGGCCACTGCGGCCTTTGCGCAGAGCGGCAAGCCGGCGGAGCCGACACCGCCGAAGGCGGCCACGGCCGAACCGGCCGCCAAAGACCCCGCTGGCCAGAAAAAGATCGACGAAATCGCCGAGGCGACCCGCAGCCTGACCGGACCTGCCGGCAACCCGGAATGCGTCTGGCTCGGCCGGCGCGTGGTCAACCTACTGTGGCGCGACGACCTCGACACTGCCTTCCGCCATCTCGACCTTTACGACCGCTTCGGCTGCCCCGGAGCGCATATTCAGGCAACGTTCAGGTGCCTGGTGCGACAGGGAAACATCGATCCCAAAGCCCAGGAAACCTTGAATGGACGGGTTCACGCCTGCTGGCTCAACCCCGGCCTCGAGCCGATCGCGGCGGACGCTTCGCCTGCGCCGGTTACCACTTCCGGTGGAACAGCCAAGCCCTAACCACGTTACATCGCGGGGTATCTTTACCCCGCAAACTTGCCTGCGCCATGCGCGCGTCAAGGACTTGTCATGCGCGTGATTTACTTGAACAGATGCCTACCGCTGAGCTATACTGCGATGCAGCAGAACGAGCTTCGGCTGAGCCCAGGGGACGGGTTCAAGGGTCTGCCATCCTGCCCCATGTGGTTGTAAAGTTATGCGCACCGTTGCCGCTGTCGTCGCCCTCGTGGTGTGCGTGCATGCCGCCTTGTGGGCTTTTTCTCGCGACAGCGTAACCGCCCCCAATTTCAACGGACAGCTCAACAGCGTTTCCTATGCCCCGTTCGAGGGCAACGTAAACCCCGATGAAGGCGGCCGGGCCAATGCCACCCGCATCCGCGCCGATCTCAAGCTTCTGTCACCGATGACGCGCGCGGTGCGCACCTATTCATCGACCGGCGGCGTCGAACTGGTGCCCGGCATCGCCTCTGAATTCGGCCTGCGCGCCACGATCGGCGCCTGGATCGACAAGGACAAGGCCCGCAACGAGCGCGAAATGCGCTCGGTCGTCGAACTGTCCAAGCGCCACAGCAACGTCAACGGCATCTTCGTCGGCAACGAAACGATCTACCGCGACGAACTCAAGGTCAGCGAACTGATTACGCTGATCCAGAAGGTCAAGCGCCAGGTCGCCGTTCCGGTGACGACCGGCGAAATCTGGAACGTCTGGATCGAGCATCCCGAACTGGTGTCGGCGGTCGACTATATCGCCGCGCACATCCTGCCCTATTGGGAAGGCTTCTCGGAAGCCCAGGCGGTCGATCAGGCCGTCATCATCTATGACAAGCTGCGCCGCGCCTATCCCGGCAAGCGCATCGTCATCGCCGAATTCGGCTGGCCGAGCGGCGGCTACAATCTCAAAGCCGCCAATCCCGGCCGCATCGAACAGGCCGTCGCTCTGCGCGATTTCGTGACCCGCGCGGAAGCCTATGGCATCGACTACAACATTGTCGAAGCCATCGACCAGCCGTGGAAGATCTTCGAAGGCGGCGTCGGCCCGTACTGGGGGATTCTCGACGCCTCGCGTAACCCGAAGTTCTCGTGGACCGGCCCGGTCGAAAATCCCGATCACTGGAAACTCGCCGGCATCGCGCTCCTGGTGAGCGTGCTGCTGTCGCTGCCGATCCTGTCGGCCAGCGCCGTCACGGTCTGGCAGGTCGCGCTGCTGTCCGCCGCGGCGAACGCGGTCGGCGCCTGGTCGGCGGCCTTGTTCGCCTACTGGAACGGCCATTACTTCGTGCCCGGCGCGGCCTTTGCTCTCGGCCTCGGCACCGTGCTGTTGATCCCACTCATCGTCATCGCGCTGGCGCGCATCGAGGAAATGGCGGCCATCGCCTTCGGCCGCAAGCCGTCGCGCATCATTCCGCATGCGCCGCCGCTGGTGCCGGAATTCGCCTCGCCGAAAGTCTCGATCCACATCCCGGCCTATCGCGAGCCGCCGGACATGCTACGCCAGACGCTCGATGCCGTGGCGCGTCTCGACTATCCGAATTTCGAATGCGTCGTCGTCGTCAACAACACGCCAGATCCGGCGATGTGGATGCCGATCGAGGAACATTGCCGCCTGCTCGGCGAACGCTTCAAGTTCGTGCTGGCCAACAATCTCGAAGGCTTCAAGGCCGGCGCATTGCGCCTGGCGACCGTGCACACCGCGGCCGACGCCGAAGTCATCGGCATCATCGATGCCGACTATGTGGTGACGCCGGACTGGCTCAAGGACCTTGTGCCCCTGTTCCGCGATCCCGCCGTCGGCCTCGTCCAGGCGCCGCAGGATCACCGCGACGGCGAGCGCAGCCCGATGCATCACGCCATGAACGGCGAATATGCCGGCTTCTTCGATATCGGCATGGTGCAGCGGAACGAAGTCAACGCCATCGTCGTGCATGGCACGATGTGCCTGGTGCGCCGCTCGGCAATCGAGGCCGCCGGCGGCTGGTCGAGCGACACGATTTGCGAAGATACCGATCTCGGCCTGACTTTACTCGAGCTTGGCTATCACGCGCATTACACCAACAAGCGCTACGGCCACGGCCTGCTGCCCGACACCTTCAACGCCTACAAGAAGCAGCGCGACCGCTGGGCTTACGGTGGCTTGCAGATTTTGAAGAAGCACTGGCGTCGCTTCCTGCCGGGCGGCAGCCGCCTGACCCGCGACCAGAAGCGCGAATTCTCGCTCGGCTGGCTCAACTGGCTGGGCGCGGAAAGCGTCGGCGTCGTTGTCGCCATTCTCAACATCGTCTGGGTGCCGGTGATCGCCTTCCTCGACATCGCCGTGCCGGATCGCATCCTCACCGTGCCGATCGTCGCCGCTTTCGTGATTTCGCTGGCGCATTTCGTCACGCTCTATCGCATGCGCGTCAATATCGGTCCCGGCCAGATGGCGATCTCGGCGATTGCCGCGATGTCGGTGCAGTGGACGGTGGCGCGCGCCGTCGCCATGGGCATGATCAAGGACCACCTGCCCTTCGTGCGCACCGATAAAGGCGGCGTCGGCAAGGCACGCATCGGCGCGGACTTCCATGCCTTCTGGGAATCGATCCTGGCCGGCCTGTTGATCCTCGGCGCAATCATTCTGGTGCAGACCAACATCAGGGAAGTGCGAGAAATTAACATCTTCGCGGCCGTGCTGGTGATTCAGAGCCTGCCGTTCATCGCCGCCGTCGCCATTGCGCTGCTGGAACGGTCGCGCCTGAACGACTTCGCCACCTGGCGCGAGCTGGAAACTTCGTTCGGCGAATTGATCGGCCGTGCCCGCCGTCCGGCGCGCATCGCCGAAGCGGTTGCTCCCACGCCTGCGCCCTTGGCGCAGAAGCAGCCGGAAATGGCGCAGTAGCACATGCTCTGTCATTCCGGACGCCGCGTAAGCGGCGATCCGGAATCCAGATATGCGGCAATGAAATTGTATGTGGATTCCTGGTTCGCGCTTACAGCGCGCCTCGGAATGACGTCTACGCCGGCAGCGCCGTCTCCACCAGTTTCACCCAATACGACGTGCCGAGCGGAATCACGTCGTCGTTGAAATTATACTTCGGGTGATGCAGCCCGGCGCTGTCGCCATTGCCGACCCAGATGAATGCGCCCGGCTTGGTGTTGAGCATGAAGGAGAAATCCTCCGCGCCCATCATCGGCGGCAATTTGGTGTTGACGCGCTCGGTGCCGGCGATCTGGCTGGCGACGGCGGAAGCGAATTCGGTTTCCCTGTCGTGATTGACCAGCACCGGATAGCTGCGCCGGTAGGTCAGCTTGGCCTTGGCGCCGTAAGCCGCCGCCGTGTTCTCGACGATGCGATGCAGGTTCGCTTCGAGCAGATCCTGCACGCCGGCGTCCAGGCTGCGCGCCGTGCCGCGCAACTGCACGGTCTGCGGAATGACGTTGTCGGTATTGCCGGCCTGGAACATGCAGATCGACACCACCGCCGACTTGAGCGGATCGACATTGCGTGACACCACCGACTGCATGGCGTTGATGATCTGCGCCCCGACCAGAACCGTGTCGATGCCCAAATGCGGGCGCGCCGCATGCGCGCCGACGCCCTCGATGTCGATGGTGACGAAATCCGCCGCCGCCATCATCGGGCCCTTGGACAGGCCGAATTCGCCGAGCGGCATGCCGGGCGCATTGTGCATGCCGTAGAATTCGTCGATTTTGAAACGGTCGACCATGCCGTCCTCGAGCATGGCCTTGGCGCCGGCGCCGCCTTCTTCGGCCGGCTGGAAAATCACCACGGCGGTGCCGTCGAAATTGCGGGTCTCGGCGAGATAGCGCGCCGCGCCCAAAAGCATCGCGGTGTGGCCGTCATGGCCGCAGGCGTGCATCTTGCCCGGCACGGTCGATTTGTACGGCAGGTCGTTGGCCTCCTCGATCGGCAACGCATCCATGTCGGCGCGAAGCGCGATGGTTTTGCCGGACGTGCCTTTTCGGCCGCGAATGATGCCGACAACGCCGGTGCGGCCGATGCCCGGCACAACCTCGTCGCAACCGAATTCCTTGAGCCGCTGCGCGACCGTGGCGGCGGTGCGGTGCACGTCGTAGAGCAGCTCCGGATGGGCGTGCAGGTCGCGCCGCCAGGCGGTGATGTCGGAATGCAGGTCGGCGACGCGGTTGACGATTGGCATGATCGGGCTCCGGGCGGCGCTTGAGGATTTGGACTGGGAGTCACGCGGCCTTGGCGCCGACTGTAGCAAAACGCGGCGGTGCGGTGCGAGTTCAAGATACGAGCATGACGCGCGCCATTTCGGCGGCAAAAATGGGGACAAAATGCCCCCGGGATGCGGCAAGGACAATTATTGGCGCCTATTGACCTGTCCGGCCCGCCCCCCTACACACCGGCCAGCGCATGATCCGACTGGGTAACTTCCCGCTTTCGTTTATCCCGCTCGACGCGGGCCAATCGGATAAGATCATCGCAAGGGTGACGGGCGCGTAGCTCAGCTGGTAGAGCACACGACTTTTAATCGCGAGGTCATGGGTTCGAGTCCCATCGCGCTCACCATCGCCCCCTTGAAGCGATATTCCCTCGAATTGACTTGTCGTTCTCTTTTTGTTCTAGATGGTCGCGCCCATCCCGACAGAAAGGATTCGTGCCATGACCGACACCGAAATCGATAATCAAGCCAGCTACATCGCCGAGAGTTTTGGCATTCCGCTTGAGAAGGCCCGCGAGATCACAAAGGCCGTTGCGGCCAAGAAGGCGCGGAAAAGGAAGTGAGCCTCACTTATTACGTCGCCCTGCCCTTTGTCCGTTCCGAGGACGGTTCGGCGGCCGCTGGGCAAGCGCTGGAGTGCCAGAGCGAACAACAGGCGCTCAGCCGCGCCGACGCCATGGCGCGCGATCCGGCCAATGCCGGCGCGATCGCCTTCAAGCGCAGCGGCGACCCGACGATGGGCGATTTCTCCGACGCCATTGTCATCAGGGCCTTCGGCGAGGTTCCGCGAACACTCGACGAGCTTTGAGCGCGTTTTAAGACGACGCACAAATGCCGCCCGATGGGCGGCTTTTGACTATCGTCTGGGACAGACAAGCCCATGGCGCTCAGCACCGCAAGGAACTCCATCGAATACCTCCTCTAAATTTCTGCGCATGAAACACACCGCGAGAGGGTCGCGGTTCCGGCCTTATGGTTTCCGTTTTGTTAATGAATTTCCGGCAATCAAAGCATGTCCCCGGGGGGTCGGAGATCAACATGCAGTTGAACGAAGAGACCTGTCCTGTGCCCGAGAGCATTCTCGGCCAGCTTTATCGCGCCAGTCCGCACGGGCTCGACGCCTTGATCGAAACGGTTCCACAGCAGACCCGCGCCATGCTCGCGGTTTATTGCTACCGGCGCGCCCATCTCGCCTCGGTCGGCCTCGCCATCGCGGCGAGCTGCGAGGAAGACGATCTGGCTCAATATGGCGGCAATCTCGGCGCCGATCTGTTCGTCAAATCGCGCACGGCCGACACGGTGAACGAGACTTACTTGTCGCAGCGGCGCAAGATCAGCCTGTCGAGCGGCCCAATCCGACAGTTGCCGCCGCTCGTCGATGAAGACGACGACTAAACTCATTTTGGAACGACAGTCTCGCCTGGCGCTTTATCAAGCGCCGGGAGACGACAACGATGAACACCAACCTGTCCGCCGCCGAACTGCGGCGCTGGGCGGCGCAATGCGATGCGCGCGCCAAGGATCCTCTCGCCAGCGGCGAAGAATATGAGCGCCTCGTGCTGATGCGCGACGGCTTGCTCGCAGTTGCGGTGCAGCAGGAATGGCTCGAAGGAAATATTGCGCCGCAAAAAGCAGGCTGATTCGCCCGCCGATAATGACCGATGGCGAGTTGCTCCCGCTTTAACGAAATCGTCGAAACTTTGTTCACCACCGTTGCGCTTGGTCGTTGCGTTGCGGCGCGCCGAGCAGAGAATGCCAACATAATGGCGACGATTGCACCATGCGCCGCCAAAATCAGCCGATGGCTGTCATAAAAACTTGTCGCGACGGTCACCGCCATTTCATCAAAGCGTCTCGCCCTCGCCATGGTTGCCACTTACGAGAGGATCACGAACCAACAGGAGGCTTAAGGTCATGCAGCTTCACAGCCACCCGGACAAGCTCTCCTCCATCCGCGCCTTCGCCGCCCCTTTGCGCTGCCCGCATTGCGGCGACGTGATGATCGCGCCGTTCATGTCGGAATTCGTTGTCGGCGGCGAAATCCGCCACCACTGGGAATGCGATGCTTGCGGCGAATCTTCCTGCACGTCGATTGAATTTTGCGATCGACGCTGAGACGGCCGACGTTTAATTCCGCCTGAGCTGCGGAATATGGCGGCCGGCGCGGTGTTGGTATTCCGGTTGCCTGCAAACCAGAACCAGGAGCATCAACATGACCTTATTATTCCCGCGGTCCACTTTCCGGCAGTTCATCGTGGCCGCCGCCCTCTGCACCGTCGCGATCGGTTTTGCCGGCCCGGCATTCGCCGAAATCGTCACCCTCAAGGCCAGCCTGAACGGAGCCGCCGAAGTGCCGCCGAACCCGACCACGGCGACCGGCAGCGTCACCGCGACTTACGACACTGCGACCAAGAAGCTGACCTGGCAAGGCAGCTATACCGGCCTCAGCGGTCCGGCGATTGCGGCGCATTTCCACGCCGGCGAGCCCGGCAAGAATGGCGCCGTCTCGGTGCCGATCTTCGCCGGCGCCGCCGCCAAGTCCCCGTTCGAGGGTGAGGCGACCTTGACCGACGCGCAAGCCGCCGATCTTCTGGCCGGCAGGCTCTATGCCAACATCCACACCGAGGCCAACAAGGCCGGCGAAATTCGCGGGCAGATGACCAAATAGTCCCGCGTCCCGCGGCCGCACTATAATTCGCTGCCACAAGCCCGCCGGTTTTTCCGGCGGGCTTTTTGCTGCCGATCCGAGCCCGCAAAATTGCACGCCTGACGCGCTTTGCGTCAGGGCGGAGCGCGCATTATTGTGCCGGCAAAACGGACGACTGGAAACGCGAACGAGGCTCTTCATGGCTGCTGCTACCGAAAACCCGATCCTCATCTCCGGCGGCGGCATTGGCGGCCTGATCACCGCCTATGCGCTGGCGCAGCAAGGACTGCCGGTGCGGGTCTTCGAGCAGGCCGATGAATTCCGCGAAGTCGGCGCCGGCATCCAGCTCGGCCCCAATATTTTCCGCGCGCTGGAAAAAATCGGGCTCAAGGACGAAGTGCTGCTCGACGCCCACATCCCGCCGTCGCAGGAAATGCGCAACGCCATTACCGGCGATCTCATCACCAACATTCCGCTCGACGGCGCGTTCCAGAAGCGTTTCGGCCAGCCTTATGCCGTCATCCATCGCGCCGACATCCACAGCCGCTTCCTCAAGGCCTGTCAAAACAACAACCTTATCACGCTGGAGACCAGCCGCCGCGTCGATGCCTATGACGACACCGGCCACGGCGTCACCATCAAGCTCGAAGGCGGCGAACAGGTTAAGGGCCGCGCGCTGATCGCCTGCGACGGCATGTGGTCGAAGATCCGCGAGCGCATCGTCGGCGACGGCAAGCCGCGCGTTTCCGGCCACATCGCCTATCGCGGCGTGCTCAAGCGCGAACAGGTTCCGAAGGACCTGTGGCGGCCCGACGTCGTGCTGTGGGCCGGACCGAAATGCCATTTCGTGCATTACCCGCTGCGCCGCGGCGAACTGTTCAATCTCGTCGCCGTGTTTCACTCCGACCATTACGAGGAAGGCTGGAACGCCGAAGGCAGCAAGGAACTGCTGTTCAACCACTTCAAGGGCCTGCGGCCGGAAGTGACGCGCCTGCTCGAACTGATCGACACTTGGAAGATGTGGGTGCTGTGCGACCGCGAGCCGGTGAAAGACTGGAGCAAAGGCAACGTCACTTTGCTCGGCGACGCCGCCCATCCGATGTTGCAATATCTGGCGCAAGGCGCCTGCATGGCGACCGAGGACGCCGTCATTTTGGCGGAGAAAGTCGCCGAACAGCCGGACAATCTGCCGGCCGCGTTCAAGGCTTATGAACAGGCGCGCTATTTGCGCACCGCGCGCGTGCAGATCATGGCGCGCGTTTATGGCGACTTCTATCACGCGCGCGGCGTCACCGCCGAACTGCGCGACATGGCGGTTGGCGGACGCACCGCGGAGCAGTCTTACGACGGTATCGCCTGGCTGTACGGCGGGCCTTGAACGCTCATCGCCGCGCGCAACAGCAAATAAAGCGCCAGCCCGTTGAGGCTGTGCCACAGGAAATGCGTGCCGAGGGGCCACGCGTCGCATAGCGCCATGTCGATGGAGCGGAATGTCAGCGACACCGCGAGTGTGCAGGCGGCGGCGAACAGCCAGCGGCCCGCCTCTTCACGACGCAGCGGCCAGGCGACGGCGATGAGTGCAGCCAGCGCCGGCAGATAGGCGTGCGAACCGTTGAGCGCGCCGCGTGGCACGATCATCGCTTCGACGTAATTGAGCGTCGAGAATGCCACCAGAACGCCGAGCGACACCGGCAGCGACAATCCGGAAAACCGGCGCAGCGCCAGCAGCAAATAGCTGTAAATAAAGACGGCGATCGGAATGGTGTCGAATTTGGCGGCCGCACTGGTGGCGACCGTGTGGAAAATGAACGAACCAACGCCAATCGCCCCGGTGACCGCGATCAAGGCCAGCACCGGCCAGTCTTTTGCACCGCCGCGTCGCCATTGTACGAAGGCCATCAAAGCAGCGATCAGGAACGCGGCATTGGTAACGGCATTGACCGGCTCGGCCCAGAACGACGGGTCGGTGCGCTCGCAATAGAGATCGACGGCGCTGCCCCAATCCATCGTAATGACCGTCCGTTACGCCGCCTTCATCGGCTTGGGCGTCGATCCAGGCTTGTCGAGATCGGCGCCCCAGGCGTCGTAGCCGTAGAGCCACGCGGTGTCGGCATCGCCGCCCTGCATCCAGCTATTGGCGCTGGAGATCGCCTGGATCACCGAGGTGCGCGGCTTGCGGTGCGCTTCGTAGCGCCTGAACGCGGCCTCGATATCGCCGCCGGTCATCTCGGCGACGCAGCGCGCCAGCACGGCGGCGTCTTCGATCGATGTCGCCGCGCCTTGCGCCATATAAGGCGTCATCGGATGCGCGCTGTCGCCGAGCAGCACGACGCGGCCCTGGCTCCACGTCTTCAGCGGCTCGCGTTCGAGGATCGCCCATTTGTGGCAATCCGGACAGGCATCGAGCACGTTGCGGACGTCCTGATGAAACTCGCCGTAAGCCGCGCCCAATTCCTTGACGTCGCCTTTGGCCGACCACGACTCCTTGGTCATCCACTCCGACGACTCAGGAACGCTGGTGACGAAGTACAGCTCGGTCTTCGGCTTGGTGATGTAATAGATGACGATGTGGCGATCCTTGCCCCACCATTTGGTGCGCGACGGGCCGATATCGAAACCGTTGAGCAGCCGCGATTCATAAACCGCGCGATAGGCGATGCGGCCTTTGTGCACCGGCGCATCCGGGCCGACGATAATGTCGCGCACCAGCGAGTGCACGCCGTCAGCCCCAATCACCGCATCGGCGGTCGCCGTCGTGCCATCGGCGAATGTCATCGTCACCGGGCCGCCATTCTGCTCCAGCCCGGTCAGTTTTTTTTTGAGATGGATGATCTCCGGCGGCAGCACAGACGCCAGCGCATCATGCAGATCGGCGCGGTGCATGCAGAGATAAGGCGCGCCGTAGAGATCGTCCGGCATCGGCAGTTCGCGCAAGACTTCGCCGCTATAGCCATCGCGGTTGAGATGCGAATACGGCGCAAACGCGATTTGCCGCAGCTGGTCCTCGACGCCGATGCCGCGCAGCACCTTCATCGAGTTCGGCATCATCTGGATGCCGGCGCCGATGCGGCCGAACCGCGTCGCCTGCTCGTAGACCTGCACGTCGATGCCGGCCTTGCGCAAGGTGGCGGCAACCGCGAGGCCGCCCATGCCGGCGCCGATGACGGCGAACATCAGCTGCCTGCTCATGCTGCTTCCCGCGACGTCAACCGTTTCGCTTCGTCAGAAACCATACAGCCTTGCCGGGTTGTCCACCAGCAACCGCGCCTGCGTTTTCGCATCGACGGCGTAGTGCGGAACCAGATCGACGAGGTCGGCTTCGTCGCATTCATGCGTCGGGTTCGGATGCGGGAAATCGGTGCCCCACAGAACGCGCGACGGGTTCACCTCGACCAGAATGCGCGCAATCGGAACCGCGGCGCTGTACGGCGGCATCGATATGCGCTCGGCGCCGCAGACCTTGATCCAGCAATTTTCCAGCCGTGAAAGCTCGATCAATTTGCGCAACGGTTCCTGGTTGATGCCGGCGGCAGACGGCACGCGGCCCATATGGTCGATGACGAAAGGCAGCGGCAGCTTTGCCATCATCCCGGAGAGCGGCACGACATCGGGCGCATCGACATGCAAGACGACATGCCAACCCAGCCCCTTGATGCGGTCGATAACGCGGCCGAACACCGCCATGTCCGGCGCGCCGCCGAGATGCTTGACGAAGTTAAAACGCGCGCCGCGCACGCCGCCGTCGTGCAGCTTTTGCAAATCGGCGTCGGAGAACGTGTCGTCGACAATGGCGACGCCTCGATAACGCGCGGGGTCCGAGGCGATGCAGTCGAGCATCGCGCTGTTGTCGAGGCCGTGACAGCTGGCCTGCACGATCACCGCGCGATCGACGCCGAGGAAATCGTGCAGCGCGCGCAGCATCTCCTTGGGCGCGTCGGCCGGCGTGTAGCGGCGGTTCGGCGCGTAAGGGAAACGGCCGGCCGGACCGAAGACATGGCAGTGCGCATCGGTCGCGCCCGGCGGCAAGGCAAAGGCCGGCTTGCGGCGGCCGTTTGGAAAATCAGGCTTCAGCGCCATCGGGTCTCCTCAAAAGGGTGGCGGCCCGGCATAGCGAAGCAGGCCACGTCGGACAACTTATTCCGGCCTCACGGTGGGATCGGAAATGCAGGCAGCATTTTCAGGGGGTCTATAACACTCCGAAAAATGACTCGATTTTCGTCATGACCGGCATAACCCGTCGAAGACCGGCGTAAACGCCCTTTTCGTCCCGGCCAATCCAAGTCTTTCGTGCCTTCCGACGCCAAAACGTGGAGCCCGGCACGAGGCCGGGCATGACGAGCCTGCGAAAGCCCGCATTTCGTTGGCTGAATTATCAGACTCTCAGGATGAGGGCGGAAGGATATCGCCCTGCGCCCAGCCGGCCATGGTCGCGGCATGAAAATCGGCGAAGCGTCCGGCGGCGATCGCGTCGCGCATCCCGGCCATTAGTTGCTGGTAATAGGCTATGTTGATGGTCGACAGCAGCACCTGGCCGAGAATTTCATTGGCCTTGGTCAGATGATGCAGATAAGCGCGTGAATAAGTCCGCGCGTCGGGATGCGCGCTCTGCTCGTCGAGCGGACGGGGATCGTCGGCGTGGCGCGCATTGGCCAGGTTGATCGAACCGAACCGCGTGAACGCGGTGCCGTGCCGGCCATTGCGCGTCGGCATCACGCAGTCGAACATATCGACGCCGCGAGCGACCGCTTCAAGCATGTCGTGCGGCGTGCCGACGCCCATCAGATAGCGCGGCGCGTCGGCCGGCAGATGCGGCGTCGTCTCCTCGACAACTTTCAGCATCACGTCCTGCGGCTCGCCGACCGCCAGCCCGCCAATGGCATAGCCGTGGAAGCCGATGTCGGTCAGCGCCTTTGCGCTTTGCTGGCGCAGCGCAATGTCGTCGCCGCCCTGCACGATGCCGAACAGGGCATAGCCGTCGCGGGCGCGCGCCTCGAAAGCCCTCTTGGAGCGCTCGCCCCAGCGCAGCGACAATTGCATGGCGCGCTCGATTTCGTCGCGCGGCGCCGGCAGCTTCAGGCATTCGTCGAGCTGCATGGTGATATCGGTGCCGAGCAGCGCCTGGATTTCGATCGAGCGCTCCGGCGACAGTTCGTGCATCGAGCCGTCCAGGTGCGATTTGAAGGTGACGCCCTGCTCGCTCATCTTGCGCAACGTCGCCAGCGACATCACCTGGAAGCCGCCGCTATCGGTCAAGATCGGGTGCGGCCAGTTCATGAATGTGTGCAGGCCGCCAAGCGCGGCGACCCGTTCCGCGGTCGGCCGCAGCATCAGGTGATAAGTGTTGCCGAGCAGGATTTCCGCGCCGGTCGCCTTGATAGCTTCCGGATAGAGGCCCTTCACCGTCGCTTGCGTCCCGACCGGCATGAAGGCCGGCGTCTGGATGCGCCCATGCGGCGTCGTCACCTCGCCGCGCCGCGCGGCGCCGTCGGTTGTGATGAGCTTGAAGGAGAAGGGTTCGGGCATGTGTTTCTTTCGTCATTCCGGGGCGCGCACTTGCGCGAACCCGGAATCCAGACGCTTTGGTTATGTTTCTGGATTCCGGGTCCGGCGCTCCGCGCCGTCCCGGAATGACAGATCGGGATACAACAAACACGCATCGCCATACGAATAGAAGCGGTAGCCGCTGTCTATGGCATGCCGGTAGGCGCGTTGCATGGTGTCGAGGCCGCTGAACGCCGCGACCAGCATGAACAACGTCGAGCGTGGCAGATGGAAATTGGTCAGCATCAGATCGACCGCCTTGAAGCGGTAGCCGGGGGTGATGAAGATCGCGGTGTCGCCGGCGAATTCGCGGATCGTGCCGTCGTCGTCCGCCGCCGTCTCCAGCGTCCGCAGCGCGGTCGAACCGACGGCGACGATGCGCCCGCCTTTTGCCCGCGCCGCGTTGAGCGCTGCCGCCGTCGCGGCCGTCAGCACGCCGAACTCGGCATGCATCTTGTGCTCGGCGGTGTCGTCGACCTTGACCGGCAGGAAGGTGCCGGCGCCGACATGCAAAGTCACCTTGTGGACGGCAACACCGTGTCCGGCCAGCCGCTCCAACAGCGCCGGCGTAAAGTGGAGCCCGGCCGTGGGCGCCGCCACCGAGCCGTCCTCGCGCGCGAAAACGGTCTGGTAGTCCGTCTTGTCCTGGTCGTCGGTCGGCCGTTTGGAGGCGATATAGGGCGGCAACGGCATGTCGCCGCGCTCGCCAATGGCCTGGTCAAGGACAGGGCCCGTGAAGGAAAATGAAAGGGTTACCTCGCCACCTTCATCTTTATGTGAAACATGAGCGTCGAGCTGGTCGAGGAAACAGACCCGGCCCTCCGAGCCGAAGCGAAGCGTATCGCCGACCTGCACCTTCTTGGCCCCCAGGATAAAGGCGCGCCAGTGCGAGCCGTCGATCCGCTTGTGCAGGGTCGCCTCGATAGCAGGTTCGACCTCGCCCCGGCCGATGCGGCGGCCCTTGAGCCGTGCGGCGATGACTTTTGAGTCGTTGACCACCAGGCAATCGCCGGCCCGCAGCAAATCCGGCAGGTCGCCGACGGTACGGTCCTCCGCCCCCTGGCCCGGCTTGACCACCAGCAGCCTCGCCGCCTCGCGCGGCGCCACCGGCCGCAAGGCAATGCGGTCGGCCGGCAGGTCGAAGTCAAAGAGGTCGGTTTTCATATTCACCCGGCGTCATCGTCCGCGAAGGCGGACGATCCAGCGCTTTCAAAGTCGCCGATCTCGTCGGCGCTCGCAATTGCTGGATGCCGCCTTCGCGGGCATGACGGCCTGAAATAGGCGTGGACTAAGTGCCCTACGCCCCCATCGTCGCCTTGATGATCTTGTCGGGATTGCTGACCGGCTCGCCCTTCTTGATCTTGTCGACGTTCTCCATGCCCTCAATGACATTGCCCCAGGCGGTGTACTGGTTGTCGAGGAAGGTGGCATCGTCAAAGCAGATGAAGAACTGGCTGTCGCCCGAATCCGGGTTCGAGGCGCGCGCCATCGACACGGTGCCGCGGACATGCGGCTCCTTGTTGAACTCGGCCTTCAGCTTCTTGCCGGAGCCGCCCATGCCGGTGCCGTCCGGGCAGCCGGTCTGCGCCATGAAGCCGTCGATGACGCGGTGAAACACGATGCCGTCATAGAAGCCGCTCTTCACCAGTTCCTTGATGCGGGCGACATGACCGGGGGCCAGGTCTGGGCGCATCGCGATCACGACGTTGCCCTTGGTGGTTTCCAGCGTCAGCGTGTCTTCAGGTTTTGCCATTTCTTTTCTCTCTTTAATGATCAGGTTATTTCATATCCGCCGCGACCTGGACCTTCACCATTTTGTCCGGATCGGTGACCGCGCCGGATTGTGAGCCGGCCGGGGCTTTCTTCAGTTTGTCGACGACATCCATGCCCGACAGCACCTTGCCGATCACGGTGTACTGGCCGTTGAGGAACGAGGCGTCGTCAAAGCAGATGAAAAACTGCGAATTGCCCGAATTGGGTGCGCTACCGCGCGCCATGCCGACGACGCCGCGCACGAAGGGCGTCGGAGTGAATTCGGCCGGCAGGTTCGGATATTTCGAATTGCCGGTGCCGTTGAAATTGGCGCCGTCGCCGGTCTGCGCCATGAAGCCGGCCATGACGCGGTGGAATGGCACGTTGTTGTAATAGCCGTCGCGGGCCAGAAGCTTGATCCGTTCGGCGTGCTTGGGCGCGAGGTCAGGGCTCAGCGCGATGATGACGCGGCCCTTGGTGGTGTCGATGACGATCGTATTTTGCGGATCGGCGCCTGCCGGCAGCTTGGGCGCCTGCGCCAGAGCGGGCGCGGCCACCGCAAAAGTGAGGGCGAGCGCAAAAGCGAGCTTGAGAGTGCGGATCATGAAATCTCCCGGCAATCAGGATTTGGACGAAAAGCGCTTTTTCAGGCGCGCCGCGACGGAGGCCGGCACGAAGGCGGCGACGTCGCCGCCCATGCCAGCGATCTGGCGCACCAATGTGGCCGTGATCGGGCGCACCGCCGGCGAGGCCGGCAGGAAGACGGTCTGTACCTCCGGCACCATGGTCTCGTTCATGCCGGCCATCTGCATTTCGTAGTCGAAGTCGGTGCCGTCGCGTAGGCCCCGGATCAGTACCGAGGCGCCGGCTTTTCGGGCGGCTTCCACCACCAGATTGTCAAAGGTGATGCAGGCGATCTCGCATTTGGCCTCACGGCCGATCGGGCCGCAGGTCTCTTCCAGCATCGCCAGCCGTTCTTCAGTGGGAAACAGCGGCGCCTTGCCGGGGTGGACGCCGATCGCCAGCACCAGCCGGTCGGCCAGCCGTACGGCATGGCGCACCACGTCGATGTGGCCGTTGGTGACAGGGTCAAAAGACCCCGCGTAAAGGGCAATCCTCGGCATCAGCGGGGTCTACCCCGCCCTTTTACCGCCCGCAAGGGCGCTTCCGGCCCGCCCCGTCCGGTTTTGAACCTTTCGGCATCTGGCCCGTTATCGCCGCGAACCTCTTGTGACGTTTTGAACCAAACACCCGGCGGGCGCGACTGATGGTCGTGCCAACCAAGGAACGGATTGCCATGCTCAAAACCGTGTCAGCCATTTTGTCCGCCGCCGCGATTGCCGGGGTGATCACGTTATTTTCCAGCCCGAGCGCCACCGTGGATGCCGGCCCGCTGGCCGCGCCCGCCGAGGCAGCGATCAAATCCTGCACGCAGCGGCCCTGGCCCTATCTCAACTGCGTCGGGACCGAGCTGGGTAACCAGAAGATTCGCCTGGTGACGACCGAGCGCCTCCAGTAATTCCGCCGTCCGGCGCATAAATTGCCCCATTTGGGGTTAGCCTTCGGGAGTATTCTCCCGGAGGCTTTTTCATGTCGGTCTGGTTTCGCCTTTTATGTCTCGCCTTTGCGATCTCCCCATTTCCCGCCCTGGCGCAGGTGCCGCCGTCGGCGGCCGATATCGCCGCCTATGGCGGCCTGCACGCTGCCGCCGCCAAGGGCGATACCACTGAAATCGAAAAACTGGTCAAGGCCGGCGCGGCGCTGGAAGCGCGCGACGGCCATCGGCGCACGCCATTGCATGTCGCCGCCCATCTCAAGCGTCATGATGCTGCCGCCCTGCTGATGAAGCTGGGGGCCGACGCGAACGCGCTCGAGGGCGACAAATACGATATCGTCACGATCGCTTCGGTCGCCGACGACGTGCCGATGCTGAAAGTCGCCCTCGCCGGCGGTTGCAAACCGGGCAACATGACCAGTCCTTACGATGGCACCGCGCTGATCGCCGCGGCGCATCTCGGTCACGACGAAGTCGTCAGCATCCTGATCGCCGCTGGCGCGCCGCTCGACCACGTCAATAATCTGCACTGGACGGCCCTGATCGAGTCCATTGTCCTCGGCGACGGCGGCAAGCGTCACACCGCGACGCTCGATCATCTGGTCAAGGCCGGCGCCAACCTCAATCTCGCCGACCGCAACGGCAATACGCCGCTGATGCTGGCCAAAGGCCGCGGTTACAAGGAGATGGTGGCGATTTTGGAGAAAGCCGGCGCGAAATAGTCTTCAGCCCGGCCGCCGCGCCAGCGACAGCCAGATGCCGCCGCCAACGAGCACCGCGCCGGACAAGCGGCCGAGCAATTTGTTGTGGTGCGGCTTCAAGAACCAGGCGCGGCCGAGGCCGGCCGCCACCGCCCAGCCGGAGTCGAGAACCGCCGCGATCAGCAATGACGCGACCGACATCACAAATATCTGGAAACCGACCGGCAATGACGGATCGATGAACTGCGGCAGGAACGCCGTGAAGAAGGCAATCGTCTTCGGATTGGTCACCGCAACGAGGAAGCCGCGCGTCGCGAACACATGGCCGCGTGGCTCGATCGCCTCGATGGGCGCGCCGGCATGGCGCCAGGCCTGGATGCCGAGCCAGACGAGGTAGGCGGCGCCGGTCCAGCGCATGATCTCGAACAGTTGCGACGACATGTTGAGGAGCCAGCTCAGCCCCAAGCCGATGCCGGCCAGCAGCACCGCTGTGCCGACCATGGTGCCGAGCACCGTCGCCAGCGCCGGACGAATGCCGCGCTGCGCGCCGGTCGCGATTACCAAGGCGACAACGGGTCCCGGGACGATGATGAGGATCGCGGTGACGACGAGGAAGGCGGAGAAGAGCTGGTAGTTCATGGTCACGCTGCTCCCTGACAGTGGCAGCACCATCAATCCACGGGCGCCGCTCCGACGCAAGCCGAACCGTCTGTTAACGCACCGCGCGCAAAATGAGCCTCGGAGCATGCCATGTGGAGCCGGGCGTTTCTGACCGTCGGAGTCGTGAGCGGGGTTGCTATCGCAACGCTCGCGCTTGTTGCAATGTGGCTCGCGCTATTCGCGGTGTCGATCGGCGACGACCCATCCTTTACGCCCGCCAATATCGTGCAGATCTGCGCCCCCGGCGTCGTGGCCTATCCGGCGTGCTGGTACGCGCTGATCTTCCGCAAACGGAGCTATTCGGTGGGCGACACCGTGATGCTGGTGGTCATGACTTTCGCCGCACTCTGGGCCCTGGTGGCGGTGATACTGGCGGTCGGAGGCATCTATGTCGGCGCGACGATCGTAGCGACCGCGACCGATCCGGAATGGGGCCTGTTGCTCGCCGCCGCCTCGCCAGTCGCCTATGTGTTCATGAGCCTGATCGGCGCGGTGTTTCTGATCGTGCCCTATGTCGCGATCGCGACGCCAGCAGCCTTCGCCCATCGCTGGCTGATGCTGAGGCTGTTCCGCGCGCCGGCGGCCGCCGGCGCCTCGCCGGTCTAGTCCGCCTCATCCTCGGTGAGGCGCTCGACCGACACGACGTGTTCATCATCCGCCGTGTTAAGCACGATAACCCCTTGCGTCGAGCGGCCGGCGATGCGGATGCCCGCCGCCATGGTACGGATGAGCTTGCCGGCGTCGGTGACCAGCATGACCTGATCGTCTTCCTCGATCGGGAACGAGGCGACCAGCCGGCCGATCTTCGGCTTGAGCTGGAACGTGCCGCCCTTCTTTTCCCAGATATCCATGGCGACGATGCCTTTGCCGCCGCGGCCGGTGATCCGGTACTCGTAAGACGACGTCCGCTTGCCGAAGCCACGTTCCGACAGCGTCAGGACGAACTGTTCGGCTTCCGACAATTCGACATAGCGCTGCTCGCCGAGTTCGATATTGGCGGCGTCGCCGCCCTCGGCTTCCATCGTCTCCTCGATATCGGCCGGCGCGCCGGCATCGTCGGCTTCCACGCCGGTGCCGCGCCGGATGGCGCTGGCGCGCTTCAAGTAAGCGGCGCGCTCGTCCGAGGTGACATCGATATGGCGCAGAATCGACATCGAGATCAGCCGGTCGTCATTGTCGAGCGCGATGCCGCGCACGCCCATCGAGGTGCGGCCGGTGAAGACGCGCACTTCCGGCACCGGAAAGCGGATGCACTGGCCGCCCGACGACGTCAGCAGCACGTCGTCGGCTTCCGTGCAGATCTGCACGCCGACAATGCCCTCGCCGTCGGTCAGCTTCATGGCGATGATGCCGGAGCGGCGCACATCGACGAAATCCGACAGCTTGTTGCGGCGGACAGTGCCCTTAGTCGAGGCGAACATGACATCGAGATTGGCCCAGGACGTCTCGTCCTCGGGCAGCGGCATGATCGAGGTAATGGTTTCGCCGGCATCGAGCGGCAGGATGTTGATCATCGCCTTGCCGCGCGCCTGTGGCGCCGCCAGCGGCAGCCGCCAGACCTTTTCCTTGTAGACTTGGCCTTTGGACGAGAAGAACAAAACCGGCGTATGCGTCGAGGCGACGAACAACCGCGACACGAAATCCTCGTCGCGCGTCTGCATGCCGGAGCGGCCTTTGCCGCCGCGCTTCTGCGCGCGATAGGTCGACAGCGGCACGCGCTTGACGTAGCCGAGATGCGATACGGTGACGACCATCTCCTCGCGCTGGATCAGGTCTTCGTCGTCGAGATCGCCGATAGCCTCGGCGATTTCGGTGCGGCGCGGCGTGGCGAACTGCGTCTTGATCGACAGCAGGTCGTCCTTGATGATGGTCTGGATGCGCGCGCGCGAGCGCAGGATATCGAGATAGTCGGCGATTTCGGCGGCGAGCTTGTCCAGTTCGGCGGCGATTTCGTCGCGGCCAAGCGCTGTCAGGCGTTGCAGGCGCAGATCGAGAATGGCCTGCGCCTGTTCGAGCGACAGCCGCGTATTGCCTTCCGGTGACACGCGATGGCGCGGATCGTCGATCAACAGCACCATGTTGATCATGTCCTTGGCCGGCCAGTCGCGCGCCATCAAGGCTTCGCGCGCTTCCTTGGCGTCGGCCGAGGCGCGGATCAGCTTGATGACCTCGTCGATATTGGCAACCGCAATGGCGAGGCCGACCAGCACATGGGCGCGGTCGCGCGCCTTGTTGAGCAGGAACTTGGTGCGGCGGGACACGACCTCTTCGCGGAACGCGACGAAGGCGTTGAGCATGTCCTTGAGCTTCATCACCAGCGGGCGGCCGCCGTCGAGCGCCACGGTGTTGACGCCGAAGCTGGTCTGCAACGGCGTGAAGCGGTAAAGCTGGTTCAAGACGACATCGCGCTCGGCGTCGCGCTTGAGTTCGATAACGACGCGATAGCCGTCGCGGTCGGACTCGTCGCGCAAATCGGAAATGCCGTCGATCTTCTTGTCGCGCACCAGTTCGGCGATGCGCTCGACCATCGTCGCTTTGTTCACCTGGTACGGAATTTCCGAGATGATGATCGCTTCGCGTTCCTTGCGGAGCGTTTCAAAATGCACTTTGCCGCGCATCACCACCGAGCCGCGGCCGGTGTGATAGGCGCTATAGATGCCGCCGCGGCCGAGAATGATACCGCCGGTCGGGAAATCCGGGCCGGGCACGATCTGGATCAGATCGTCGGTCGATATCTCGGGATTGTCGATAACCGCGATTGTTGCGTCGATGACTTCGCCGAGATTGTGCGGCGGGATATTGGTCGCCATGCCGACGGCGATGCCGCCGGCGCCGTTGACGAGCAAATTCGGATAGCGCGCCGGCAGCACCGCCGGTTCGTGCTCGCTGCCGTCGTAGTTTTCCTGGTAGTCGACGGTGTCCTTGTCGATATCGTCGAGCAAAGCCATCGCCGGCTTGGCGAGGCGGCACTCGGTGTAGCGCATGGCCGCCGCCGGATCGCCGTCGACCGAGCCGAAATTGCCCTGCCCGTCGATGAGCTGGAGGCGCATCGAGAAGTCCTGCGCCATGCGCACCAATGCGTCGTAGATCGCGCTATCGCCGTGCGGGTGATATTTGCCCATCACGTCGCCGACGACGCGCGCCGACTTGACGTATTTCTTGTCCGGCGTGTGGCCCTGCTCGTGCATCGAATAGAGGATGCGGCGATGCACCGGCTTGAGGCCGTCGCGGACATCCGGCAGCGCGCGGCTCACGATCACGCTCATCGCGTAATCGAGATACGACCGCTTCATCTCTTCGGTGATGGAGACGGGGCGCACGTCGGTGGGCTGATCGCCCCCCGATTTCGGTGTTTCAGTGTCAGACAAAAGGGCTTTCCTGGAGGCGTTCCGCAGGGTGAGAGAATCTCCGATTTTCTATCTGATTCAAAGCCCCGGCGCCAATCTTAAACCGCGCAAAAAACGTCTATTTTCATCTTTGTTTTCAATATGTTACAAGCACGATCAGCGGCCTTTGCCGAGGCCGCGGCGGCCTTATGGAAACGGGCATATAAAGCGCGCTATCCGGCCGCCAAAAAGATACCATCGCCGCCATGTCGCTCCAGCTTCTTCCGCTCGATTTTGTCATCTCGGCCCTAGTCACGATCCTGGTCGTACTTGATCCGATCGGGCTGGTGCCGTCGTTCATCGCCGTCACGCAGGGGTTGCCGGCAAAGTCACGGCGAAACGTGGCGCTCCGCGCCTGCCTGATCGCCACCGCGATCCTGGCGGGCGCCGCGCTGGCCGGCGACTGGCTGCTGCGCATGCTGTCAATTTCGCTGCCGGCATTCCGCATCGCCGGCGGCCTGCTGCTGTTCTCGATCGCCTCGGAAATGGTGTTCGGCGTGCGCGTCGTGCGCCAGACCGAAACCGCCGAAAACGCCATTGAGGAGCGCGTGCGCAACATCGCCGCCTTCCCCCTCGCCATCCCGCTAATGGCCGGCCCCGGCGCCATCACCGCCAGCGTGCTGCTGGCCGGCCGCGCCGACGGCGATCCGCTGCGCCTTGGCCTGCTGCTCGGCGTCATCGCCGCGGTGATGCTGCTGTGCTTCGTCGTTTTCGAACTGGCCGGTCGCATCGGCAATCTGCTCGGCACCACCGCAACCTCGGTCGCTTCGCGCATTCTCGGCGTGCTGCTCGCGGCGCTTGCGGTGCAATTCGTCATCGACGGCGTGAAAGCCGCGATCGGCTGAGATACGGCGCAACCGCTACAAATGATAGCGCGTCACCATGACGCCCCTTTCGGGACTCCGGGATGCTAAGATGATCCATCATGCTTTATCTTGAAGTTACCATCGTCGCCGTTCTGATCGTCATCAACGGCCTCCTGGCTATGTCCGAATTGGCGATCGTCTCATCCCGCCCCAGCCGGCTCAAGGCGATGATCGACCGCAACGTCTACGGCTCGCGCCGCGCACTGGCGCTGGCGTCCAATCCCGGCCGATTCCTCTCCACGGTACAGATCGGCATCACCTTGGTCGGCGTCGTCTCCGGCGCTGTGTCGGGCGCGACGCTCGGCCTACGCCTTACCGGTGCGCTGATCGAACTTGGCCTGCCGCCTGCGATCGCCGAGCCCGCGGGCATCGGTGTCGTCGTGGCACTGATCACCTATGCATCGCTGATCGTCGGTGAACTGGTGCCCAAGCAGATCGCGTTGCGCGATCCGGAACGGGTAGCCGCCAAGGTCGCGCCGGCAATGACCATCCTTGCCACCATCGCCAGGCCACTGGTGTGGCTGCTAGACTTTTCCGGCCGCGCGCTGCTGCGCCTGCTGCGGCAGGACATGCCGAGCCAAAGCGGCGTCTCCGACGATGAGATAAAATCCATCATCGCCGAGGCGGAAAATGCCGGCGTCATCGAACCCGGCGAGCGCAAGCTCATTTCCGGCGTGATGCGGCTGGGCAATCGCAGCGTCAGCGCCGTGTTGACGCCGCGCACCGAGGTGCACTGGATCGATCTCACCGCCAGCGACAAGACCATCCGCGACAAGTTGAAGAATGCCCAGCACTCGCGGCTACCGGCCGGCGAAACGGTCGATGCCTTGATCGGTGTGGTGCAAACGCGCGACCTGCTCGCCGCCGCGCTATCGCGCAAGCCCCTCGACATCCGCAGGCATATCCGCGAAGCGCCGGTCGTCAGCGATACCGCCGATGCGCTGGATGTGCTGGCGACGTTGCGTCAAGCCGATGTGCCGATGGCGCTGGTGCACGACGAATACGGCCACTTCGAAGGCATCATCACGCCGGCCGACATGCTGGAAGCCATCGCCGGCGCGTTCCGGGCCGATGCCGGCACCGACGAACCGGAAGCGTTCCGCCGCGCCGATGGATCTTGGCTGCTGGCCGGCTCGCTGTCGGCCGATGAGATGGCCGAACATCTCGCTATCGCGCTGCCGGAGCGGCGCGATTACGAAACCGTCGCCGGCTTCGTGCTCGCCCTTATGGGCCACCTGCCGCTCACCGGCGAGACCGTCACCGCGCATGGCTGGCGCTTCGAAGTCGTCGATCTCGACGGCCGCCGCATCGACAAAGTGCTGGCGTCGCGGCTGCCGGCCTTGCACCGCGAGCCGCCGCTGGCGCGATGACGCGCGGTTGCTCGCGTCATCGTTCATCCGGGCGATCGACCTAGAACGGAATCTCGTCGTCCATGTCGTCGCGCTTTCCGGCGCTGGCCATCGCCGGCTTGCGCGCCGGCGCGCCGCCGCGCGGGCTGCTGGAGCCGAAGTCGTCGCCGCCCATATCGCCGCTGTCGGATGCACCGGCGCCGCCGCCGCCGCGGCCATCAAGCATGGTCAGCGACGAGTTGAAGCCCTGCAAAACGACTTCGGTCGAGTAGCGCTCGTGGCCGTCTTTGTCGGTCCACTTGCGGGTCTGCAACGCGCCTTCGATGTAAACCTTCGAGCCCTTCTTGACGTATTGCTCGACGATCTTGCACAGGCCTTCATTGAAGATGACGACGCGGTGCCACTCGGTTTTTTCCTTGCGCTCGCCGGTCGCCTTGTCGCGCCAGCTCTCCGACGTAGCGATCCGCAAATTGGCGATCGGACGGCCGTCCTGGGTGCGGCGAATTTCCGGATCGGCGCCCAGATTACCAATCAGAATGACTTTGTTGACGCTACCCGCCATGACTTTTCTCCGATGAGCGATGCTCGCACGGCCTTCAAGAGAGCCGCCGCGGATCGCCGGTAAGGGCCGGCCCGTCGCGACAGGCAGGCCCGCGATAATTTTCCACCCTAGACTGAGGCCCACTTGCGGCAAGCGCGTTCGCCGCTAATCCACAGGCCTAGAAACTCTGCGCACGCGCTGCCGCCATTTCGCGCGATCTGGCACAAACGGTCGTTCTCTTTTTGTTCTTAGTGCCTCGACCGGTTTTCGTCAAGGGATTTGGCTCAGTCCAAGGTTCGCGGACGGACTCGCAAAGCTCCGGGGGTGCAGCCAAAAAGTTCCATAAAAAGTTCCATTTATCGGCAATTACTTTAGAAGTTCCAGTGACTTAGCAGCAACACACATTTGCTTTGCAATGGGCTAAATGGATTCCCAAGCGGACGCACCGTCCGTGCAAGAGAAGCATCGGATTCATCTCTCTCGACACAGAATCCATTTTTTGGAGGCACCATGCGAATTCTTACAGCTATCAGCGCGGCCTTGCTCGGGCTTGGCGTCGTTACGTCAGCGTCCGCTGCGGACCTGCCCCGCAAGGCTCCGGCCTATGTCGCGCCTATCGGGTATAACTGGACCGGGTTCTACGTCGGTCTTAACGGCGGCTACGGCTGGTCCGGCGACGCCAATGGTTTCGTCGGCGGCGGCCAGATCGGCTACAACTGGCAGGGCGCCGGCAGCCCCTTCGTGTTCGGCCTCGAAGCCGACATTCAGGGCGCTGACATCGACAGCTCGGCGACCGCTGGCGGCGTGACTGCGACCGCCCGCATCAATGCCTTCGGCACCGTGCGCGGCCGCGTCGGCTACGCCATGGACCGCGCGATGATCTACGCCACGGGCGGCTGGGCCTATACCCGCACGTCGCTCAGCCTGACCGGCCCCGGCGGCCAGATCTCGGACTCCGACTGGAGCTCGGGTTACACGCTCGGCGGCGGTCTGGAATGGGCGCTCTGGGATCGCTGGAGCGTCAAGGGCGAATATCTCTACGTCAACACCCGGGACGTCAGCCTGACGCTGGGTGGCGTGACCATGACCGGCGATTACGACTTCAGCGTCGTCCGCGCCGGCCTGAACTACCGCTTCTAGGCGGCGTATCTTCTGCGAAAGGGCCGGCCTCGCGCCGGCCCTTTTTTATTGCGGAGCAAATCTATCAACCGATGAGTGGCGGCCAGCACTGGAAATGTGCCGGCGTTCTTATTACGTTCCAATCTGTCATTAGCGCCGTCCGACACTATATGTCGCCGGCATCTGCCGCTGTTTGCGCGGTGCGTCCCCTGTCCCGAAGTTCCAAACAGCGACATTTCATGACCGACCCAGTGCGCAAAAAGCCCGACAACAGCCGCAGCATCACCATCCGGGGCGCCCGCGAGCACAACCTCAAGAACGTCGATGTCACGATCCCGCGCGACCAACTGGTGGTGTTCACCGGCCTGTCCGGTTCCGGCAAGTCGTCGCTCGCCTTCGACACGATCTATGCCGAGGGCCAGCGCCGCTATGTCGAATCGCTGTCGGCCTATGCGCGCCAGTTCCTCGAGATGATGCAGAAGCCGGACGTCGACCAGATCGACGGCCTGTCGCCGGCCATTTCCATCGAACAGAAGACCACGTCGAAGAACCCGCGCTCGACCGTCGGCACCGTCACCGAGATCTACGACTACATGCGCCTGTTGTGGGCGCGCGTCGGCATTCCCTATTCGCCGGCGACCGGATTACCGATCGAGAGCCAGACCGTCAGCCAGATGGTCGACCGCGTTCTCGCTTTGCCGGACGGCACGAGGATCTATGTGCTGGCCCCCGTCGTGCGCGGCCGCAAGGGCGAATACAAGAAGGAACTCGCCGATTACATGCGCAAGGGCTATCAGCGCGTGAAGATCGACGGCGAATTCTACGAGATCGCCGACGTCAAGCCGCTGGACAAGAAGTTCACCCACGACATCGACGTGGTGGTGGACCGCCTTGTCGTCAAATCCGACATCGGCACAAGGCTGGCGGATTCGTTCGAGCAGGCCCTCAAGCTCGCCGACGGCCTGGCCATCGTCGAGATCGCCGACTCCAAAGCCTCCGGCGCCGCCGCCAACCGCGGCCGCAACGCCAATGCCGAACGCATCATGTTTTCGGAGAAGTTCGCCTGCCCGGTGTCCGGCTTCACCATTCCGGAAATCGAGCCGCGGCTGTTCTCGTTCAACAATCCGTTCGGCGCGTGTCCTGCCTGCGGCGGCCTCGGCGTCGAGCAGCATATCGATGCCGATCTGGTCATCCCGGACCGCGACGCGACGCTGAAGAAAGGCGCCATCGCGCCCTGGGCCAAGTCGTCGTCGCCCTATTACATCCAGACGCTGACCGCGCTCGGCAAGCACTACCGCTTCACGCTCGACACCAAGTGGAAGGACCTGCCGAAGAAGACGCAGGAGGCCATCCTCTATGGCTCCGGCGAGGACGAGATCAAATTCGTCTATGACGACGGCATTCGCGGCTACCAGACCAAGAAGCCGTTCGAGGGCGTCATCACCAATCTCGAGCGCCGCTTCAAGGAAACCGAATCCGAGTGGGCGCGCGAGGATTTGCAGAAGTATTTCACCGACGTGCCCTGCGCGGCGTGCAAGGGCGCGCGCCTGAAGCCCGAGGCCTTGTCGGTCAAGATCGCGGGCCGCACCATCAGCGACATTGCCGAACTGTCGATCCGCAAAGCCGGTGACTGGGCGATCGACCTGCCGAAGGACCTGACGCCTAAGCAGAACGAGATCGCCACGCGAATCTTGAAGGAAATCCGCGACCGTTTGAAGTTCCTGGTCGATGTCGGCCTCGATTATCTGACGCTCGCCCGCGCCGCCGGCACATTGTCCGGCGGCGAGAGCCAGCGCATTCGCCTCGCCTCCCAAATCGGCTCCGGATTGACCGGCGTCTTGTACGTGCTCGACGAACCGAGCATCGGCCTGCACCAGCGCGACAATGAGCGCCTGCTGGTCACTCTCAAAAGGCTGCGCGATCTCGGCAACACCGTGATCGTCGTCGAGCATGACGAGGACGCCATCAAGACCGCCGATTATGTGCTCGACATCGGCCCCGGCGCCGGCATTCACGGCGGCCACATCATCGCCGAAGGCACGGTCGACGACATCATCGCCGCGCCGGCCTCATGGACCGGCAAGTATCTCAGCGGCGAATTGAACGTGCCGATTCCGGAGCGCCGCGCGCCCAACAAGCGGCGCACCATCAAGAATCTCAAGAACGTCACCACGGAAATTCCGCTCGGCCTGTTCACCGCCATCACCGGCGTGTCCGGCGGCGGCAAGTCGACGCTGCTGATCGACACGCTCTACAATTCGGTGGCGCGCAAATTGAACAACGCCTCGCTCGCCCCCGCCCCGCACGACCGCATCGAGGGCCTCGAGCACATCGACAAGATCATCGACATCGACCAGTCGCCGATCGGCCGCACGCCGCGCAGTAACCCGGCGACCTATACCGGCGCCTTCACGCCGATCCGCGAATGGTTCGCGGCGCTGCCCGAAGCCAAGGCGCGCGGCTATGAGCCCGGCCGCTTCTCCTTCAACGTCAAGGGCGGCCGCTGCGAGG
>LNDS01000030.1 GCA_001464835.1 Rhizobiales bacterium Ga0077525
GGCTCAACTGATCCCGCTCCGCCATCTCTGCCTCCCATCCGAAAAAGGCAGTGAATCACAGGCAGCGAATTACGCAACGATCCCCCTTGTGGGGAGGGGTCGGGGGTGGGGGCGCATGGCACGGCATTGCAAATACCCCCCTCCCTAACCCTCCCCCACAAGGGGGGAGGGAACAGAAAGAATTCGTGCTAGGCTCGACGCATCTTCAAAGAAGCGCCGGGACCTTTCGATTTGCGCAGCTATTCGCCCGATCAGGATCACGTTTTCACCCTGCCGCCCGAATTGTTCGGCTACCGGCTGCTGACCGATCCACGCCTCAACAAGGGCACCGCCTTCACCGAGGAAGAGCGCACCGCTTTCGGCCTGCACGGCCTGTTGCCGCCGACGGTCGTCAAGATCGAGGAGCAGGTCACCCGCCGCTTGCAGGCCTTTCGCGAATTTCACACCGACCTGGAGCGTTACGCCTTCCTGCGCGATCTCCAGGACACCAACGAGACATTGTATTACGCCCTGCTCGGCCAGAACGTCGAAGAGCTTTTGCCGATCGTCTACACGCCAACCGTCGGCGCCGGCTGCAAATCCTTCAGCCGCCTGTTCCGCAAGCCGCGCGGCCTGTTTTTGTCGATCCCGCACCGCCACCATATCCGCCAGATCCTCGCCAATCCTCTGTTCGACAAGACCGAGGTCGTCGTCGTCACTGATGGCGAGCGCATCCTCGGCCTTGGCGATCAGGGCGCCGGCGGCATGGGCATCCCGATCGGCAAGCTGGCGCTCTACACCGCCTGCGGCGGCATCGATCCGGCCACCGCGCTGCCGATCCTGCTCGATGTCGGCACCGACAACGAGGACAATCTCAACGACCCGCTGTACATCGGCTGGCGGCACAAGCGCGTGCGCGGCGAGGAATACGATTCATTCATCGCCGAATTCGTCGCGGCTTTGTCCGAGCGCTGGCCGCATGTCATGCTGCAATGGGAGGATTTCGCCAAGAGCAACGCCACGCGCATTCTAGACCGCTACCGCAACAAGGTGTGCAGCTTCAACGACGACATCCAGGGCACCGCCGCGGTCGCCACCGGCGCGTTGCTGGCGGCGATCAATGTCACCGGCGTGCCGATGCAGGACCAGCGCATCGCCATTCTCGGCGGCGGCTCGGCCGGCTGCGGTATTGCCAGCCTGCTGATGGCGGCGATGATCGACGCCGGCCTCGACCAGCAGGACGCCGCGCGCCGCTTCTATCTCGTCGATAAAGACGGCCTCCTGATCGAAGGCATGAACGACATCGCGCCGTTCCAGAAGCCGTTCCTGCAACCGCGCGCGGCGCTGGCCAAATGGAACAGCGGCAATCCGAACAAAATCTCGCTGCTCGACGTCATCTATAACGCCAAGCCGACGGCGCTGATCGGTGTCTCGGCGCAGGCCGGTGCCTTCACCGAGTCGGTGGTGCGCGCCATGGCCAAGCATAACAAAAGGCCGATCATCTTTCCCCTGTCGAACCCCAGTTCATGCGCCGAAGCGACGCCCGCCGACATCGAACGCTGGAGCGACGGCCGCGCCATCATCGGCGCCGGCTCGCCGTTCCCGCCGCTCAAGCGCAACGGCGCGCCGTTCAGCGTCGATCAATCGAACAACTCCTACATCTTCCCTGGCGTCGGCCTGGGCGCGATCGCCACGCACGCCACTGTTATTTCCGACGGCATGTTCATGGCCGCCGCCAAGGCGCTCGCCGAAATGTCGCCGGCGCGCAACAATCCCGAACTGAATCTGTTGCCGCGCGTCACACAATTGCGCGAGGTCGCCATTGCGGTGGCCATTGCCGTCGGCAAGCAGGCGTATGCCGAAGGCCTCACGTCGGACGTCGATGCCGACGGCATCGAGCAAGCCGTGCGCGCCAAAATGTGGACGCCGCGCTATCTGCCGTACCGGCGCGCGGGGGCGAAAGGCTGACAGCGATGTCCCACCCCCTCGTTCTGCTTCAGCTTTCGATCATGCACATTCTCATGGCGATGATCCCCGGCCCGAACACCGTCGTCGTCACCTATTTCTCGGCGCGCACGTCGCGTCAGGCCGGACTGATGGCGGTCGCCGGTATCGTGCTCGGCTCGGCGATCTGGGTCATCCTCAGCATTCTCGGCGTCGGCGTGCTGCTGCTCGAGGCGGGCGTCGTCTATCGCGCGCTGCGCCTCGCCGGCGCCGCCTATCTCATCTATGTCGGCGTGCGCATGCTGATCGCCGGCATCCGCCCGGCCTCCGACACAGCGCCCGCGCAAGGCGGCCGTTCACCGATGCTGGCCGGACTGCTGACGACCTTGAGCAATCCGAAATCGGCGGTGTTCTGGACCAGCGTCTTCGTGCTGGTGGTTCCGGCGCATGCGCCTTTATGGTTTTACGGCGCGGTGGTGCTGCTGATCGTCATTCAGTCGGCGCTGTGGTACGCCATCGTCGCGCTGGCTTTGTCGACCGCCTTCGCGCGCCGGCATTATATGCGTTTTGCCGCATGGCTCGACCGCATCGCCGGTATCATTATGATCGGCCTCGGCCTCACGTTGGCCAACGACATTCGCGGAGAAATGTTCGGACGATGAAACCATACCCCCTGCTTTTCATGGCGCTTGCCGCCTCGCTTGCCAATTCTCCTGCCGCCGCGCAGGACGTTCGCGGGCTGGAATTATGCACGGCGGAAAAGACGATGGAACGCCGCACCGGCTGCCTGCAAGCCAATGTCGAATTCCTGCAACAGGCTATGGCCCGGCAGACGCGCGCTGCCGATGACAAGATTAAGGCCGCCGCTGTTGAAATCGACGCGCTCAAAGCACGGCTGACGAAGCTTGAGGCCGACCTTGCGGCGTTGAAGGCCAAGCCGGCCGAGCCGGCGAAGAAATAAGCTCTACCGCCGCCGCAGCCAGCGCCGGATCATGCCCCTCTCGCTGAAAGGCACCAGTGCGACGTCGCTCACCAGCTTGGCGCCACCCGAGCGTCGTTCCAGCACCAGCTTGCGGCTGTGGAACTGCTCGAGTTCGGGACGGTGCCCGACGCTGATGATGGTCAGGCCTTCCATCGCCTCGGACAGAAGCTTCATCAACTCATCCTGGCTCTTCGGGTCGAGCGCCGATGTCGCCTCGTCGAGCACGATGATGTCGGGCCGGTGCAGCAGCACGCGTGCAATGGTCAGGCGCTGCTTCTCGCCGCCGGACAGAGTCTGGTCCCACGGCGCGTCTTCCTCGAGCCGGTCCTTGAGATGGCCGAGGCCGACCTTGTCGAGCACCTCATTGATCTCCTTCGGCTCCCAGTCCTCGGCGGCGCCCGGATAGGCCGCGGCGCGGCGCAGCGTACCGGACGGCACATAGGGCCGCTGCGGCAACAGGAACAGCCGCGAGTCCTTCTGGATCTGGATTTCGCCGCCGCCCCACGGCCACAGGCCGGCAATGGCGCGTACCAGGGTGCTCTTGCCGGTGCCGCTTTCGCCGGCGACCAGCACGCGCTCGCCTTTCTTGATGACAACCTCGGTATCGTCCACCACGGCGGTGCCGTCGTCGAGCGAAACCGAAAGGTTGATCAGCTTCATCGCCGCGTCGGTGGTTTCGCCACGCGTGATGCGGTTGAAATTCTCGCCGGTCTCCGCCTTCTCCAGCGCATCGAGCGACACCATCAGCGACGCGATACGCCGCGCCGACGCATTCCAGTCGGCCAGCCGCGGATAATTATCGACCAGCCAGGAGAACGCCGCCTGCACGATGGTGAAGGCGGAAGCCGCCTGCATCACCTGACCGAGCGACATCGAGCCGTCGAGATATTTCGGCGCGCACAGGATCAGCGGGATCACCGGCGCGATCAGCGACGATCCTTGCGAGACGATGGTCGTCTTCATGTGCTGGTGGCAAAGTTCGCGCCAGCGCCGCAAGACCGTGCCCAGTTGGCGGTTGATGCCGGCGCGCTCTTCTTCCTCGCCGCCGAGCAGCGCGATGCTCTCGCCATTCTCGCGCACGCGCGTCAACTGGTAGCGGTAATCGGCTTCCGCCTGGTTCTTGGCTTCCGATACCGAGACAAACCTGGCGCCGACCACGGTCATCGCGCCGCTGGCCACCGCGGCATAAATCACCGCGGCGAAAACGAGGAATCCCGGAATCGTCACCGTGGTGCCGCCGAGGCTGAGCGTCAGCGCGCCGCCGATGGTCCACAGCACGGCGATGAAGGTCAGCACCGACAGCGCCGCCTGCAACACGCCGACGGCGAAATCGACCGGCGCGTCGGTCGACACCCGCAGATCCTCGGTCAGCCGGCCTTCCGGGTTGGTATGATCGCCGGCGACCAGGTTGAGCTGGTAATAGCGCCCGTTCTTCAGCCAGCGGCTGATGACGGCGTCCGACACCCAGGCGCGCCAGCGCCGCTGCGCCGTCATCCGCACCCAGACATTGGTCATGCCGAACAGCACGCTGGCGGCGGCCAGCGGAAAGAACACCGCCGAGAGATAAAGCACTGAGTCGGCGTTTTTCTGTTCGAGTGCGTCGAAGATCGCCCGATTCCAGCGGTTGATGCCGTACATCGCCGCCAGATTGAGGAGGATCAGCGCCACCAGGCTGGCAGTCAGCAGCCAGGCGAGCCGGTCGCCGCGCTGCCGGCTCCAGAAGCCTTTCGCGGTATGCCAGAACCGTTGCAGCAGATATTTCTTGCGCAGCTTTTCCTGATCCGCCAGCGCCACTTGATCGACCGAATGGGCCGCCTCGGCGATCTGGATGTTCTCCGGCAGATCGTCGATGGAGGTCTTTTTGACCTCGCCATTATTGCCGTCGCCCTCGGCGATGAACGTCTCGGCGTCTATTTTGACGTCTGTCTTGGCGTCTACCTTGGCGTCGCCCTCGGCGATCGAAGAAGCGGCATCGGGCGCGCTCGAGGCAGAGTCGTCAGCCGGCTTTGAAGATGTCATGGGCCCCTAGGGTGCGCGATGGCGGCCAACGCGGTCCGCCATCTTCAGGTTCCGCCGGGTTATACACACAATGGACTGCCGTGTTCGGCGGCATGCGTGTTATGCCGTCTTTATTACCGCGATGATTTCCCCCGACTGAGAGCCCGATGAACCTTTTCCGCCTTTACGGTCGCGTGCTCGCTTTGCTCGGTACGGAAAGCCGCCTCGCCTGGGCTTTGGCCATCGCCAACATCGCGCTCGCCTCGGCGCAGTTCGCCGAGCCGGTGCTGCTCGGCCGCATCATCGATACGCTGACCGGCGCGCAGGCCAGCGGCCAGCCGCCGTCATGGGCGCAGCTCGGCTTTCTGCTGACTGCCTGGGCCGGCTTCGGCCTCTTCACCATCGCCTGCGGCACCTTGATCGCGCTGTACGCCGACCGGCTGTCGCATCGGCGCCGCCATGTCGTGCTCACCGGCTATTTCGAGCACGTGCTGCAATTGCCGCTGACCTATCACGGCAACACCCATTCCGGCCGCCTGATGAAGGTCATGCTGCAAGGCACCGACGCGCTGTGGGGTCTGTGGATCGGCTTCTTCCGCGACAACCTCGCTTCGATCGTCTCGCTTTTGGTGCTGCTGCCGATCTCGCTGTTCATCAACTGGCGGCTGGCGCTGCTCTTGATCGTGCTGTGCATCGTCTTCGCGCTGCTGACCGCCTTGATCGTGCGCAAGACGCAGACGCTGCAGAGCTCGGTCGAGCAGCATTATTCGGATCTCGCCGAACGCGCCTCCGACACGCTCGGCAATATCGCGCTGGTGCAAAGCTTCTCTCGGCTCGAGCAGGAAGTGATCGAACTGCGCCAGGTGGTCGAGCGCCTGCTCGCTGCGCAGATGCCGGTGCTGTCGTGGTGGGCGCTCGCCGCGGTGTTGACGCGCACGGCGACGACCTTGACGGTTCTCTCCATCATCATCGTCGGCACGCTGCTGCACATCAACGGCAAGGCGACCATCGGCGAAATGGTCACCTTCATGAATTTCGCCGGCCTGATCATCACCCGGCTCGAGCAGGTGGTGTCCTTCGTCAACAGGATCGGCTCGGAAGCGCCGCGCCTGCGCGAATTCTTCACGGTCTGGGACACGGTGCCGGCCATTCGCGACGCGCCCGATGCGGTCGATCCCGGCCACCTCACCGGCATGGTCGAATTCAAGAATGTGTCGTTCTCCTATGACGGCGAGCGCATGGCGGCCATCGACCTCAATCTCAAGGCGATGCCGGGCGAGACCATCGCTTTGGTCGGGGCCACCGGCGCCGGCAAATCGACCGCCATTGCGCTGTTGCACCGCGCCTTCGATCCGCAATCGGGCTCGATCGAGATCGATGGCGTCGACATTCGCCACTTCAAGCTCGCGGCGTTGCGGCGGAATATCGGTGTCGTTTTCCAGGAGTCGCTGCTGTTCAACCGCTCGATCGCCGACAATCTGCGCGTCGGCAAGGCCGACGCCACCGAAGAGGAAATGCGCGTCGCTGCGATCCGCGCCCAGGCGATGGATTTCATCGACCGCAAGTTTCACGGCTTTTCCGACAATGTCGGCGAGCGCGGCCGCTCCTTGTCTGGCGGCGAGCGTCAGCGCCTGTCGATCGCGCGTGCGCTGCTGAAGGACCCGCCGATCCTCATTCTCGACGAGGCGACCAGCGCGCTCGACGCCGGCACCGAGGGCAAGGTGATGGCCGCGCTCGACGAAGTGATGAAGGGCCGCACCACCTTCGTCATCGCGCACCGGCTGTCGACCGTGCGCAAGGCGTCGCGCATTCTGGTGTTCGAAGGCGGCAGGATCGTCGAAGCCGGCACTTTCGACGAACTGGTGGCGCAAGGCGGACGGCTGGCCGAACTCGCCAAGGCGCAGTTCATCGTCAGCGATCCGGCGCCCGCGGCGAAGGTTTGAGCTTTAGTTTTAAGCGTGCGCCGGGCCGGCCGAGAACCGCATCGCCGCGATGCGGTCGAGTTCCTGCTGCTCGCGCGCGTTCTGCTCGGCCTTTTCGCGGTCGTGGTCGCGCTGGTCGAGCATCTCGACCTTCTTCAGTTCCTCGAAGGCTTCGCCGAGCATCGCCTTGGCGTCGTCGAGCTGCGCCTTGAGGTCGTCGGACGAACGCTTGAGGTTTTCGCGCCGCCCCATCGCCGCCTTGGCGTAGGTCGGATAGGCGAAATGCGCGGGGTCGTGAATGCCGGCGCGGTCCTGCTCGATCTTGATCTCGCGATCGAGCTCCGAGGCGATACGGTCGAACTCGGCCATCATTGCCTCAATCTGGGCAACCTTGCGCCGCTTCTCGTCGACCTGAAATTTCTTCAGACGGATGAGGGTTTCGCGTGACTTCATCGACTAAATACTCCCCCGAAGCCCCGAATGCGCCCCGTCAGCGGCATACAACGCCGCCATCCGGTACGTCCCGGATCGTTCAGCCCCCGGACTGTGCGGCAATATCGTTAGTTTTCGGTTACGCCATATGGCGGAATCCGCCCAATCCCGCTTATCAGGCCGGCCCTGTGGCTTTGAGGATCTCTTCCAACATCTGGTAGCCGGCGGCCATGGTGGTCGCCTCGTCCTTGCCCTGGCTAAGGAATTCCTCGAGCGGCTTGTGCAGCGTAATGGCTTCATCGACATCGGCGGATGAGCCGGGCCGGTAGGCCCCTAACCGGATCAGCTCTTCCATGTCGGCATAGGTCGCCATCACCTGCCGCGCCCGCATGATCGACGGCAGGTATTGCGGATCGGCGGAACGCGGCATGGTGCGCGAGATCGACTTCAGGACATTGATCGCCGGATAGCGGCCGCGCTCGGCAATGGCTCGCTCCATGACGATGTGGCCGTCGAGAATGCCGCGCACCGCGTCGGCCACTGGCTCATTATGGTCGTCGCCATCGACCAGCACGGTGAAAATGCCGGTCATGGTGCCCTGGTCCGTCGTGCCGGGGCCGGCGCGTTCAAGGAGGCGCGGCAGTTCGGTGAACACGGTCGGCGTATATCCCTTGGCGGTCGGCGGCTCGCCGGCGGAAAGGCCGATCTCGCGCTGCGCCATGGCAAAGCGCGTCACCGAGTCCATCAGCACCAGCACGTCCTTGCCCTCGTCGCGGAAGAACTCGCCGATCGCCATCGTCAAGTACGCGGCTTGGCGGCGCATCAAGGCCGGCTCGTCCGAGGTCGAGACCACGACCACCGAGCGCGCCAGGCCGGCGTCGCCGAGATCGTCCTGCAGGAACTCCTGCACCTCGCGGCCGCGTTCGCCGACCAGGCCAATGACCGACACGTCGGCGGCGACGTTCTTGGCCAGCATCGACAACAGCACCGACTTGCCGACGCCGGAGCCGGCGAAGATGCCCATGCGCTGGCCGCGGCAGACGGTGAGGAAAGTATTGAGCGTGCGCACGCCGAGATCGAGCGGCGCGCCGACCCTTTGCCTCGAATGCGCCGCCGGCGGCGAATTGCGGAAGCTGTACGGCGCCGGCCCCGCCGGCAACGGGCCCTTGCCGTCGATCGGCTCGCCCATGGCGTTAATGACTCGGCCGAGCCAGCGGTCGGAAGGGCGCACCGCGCTGGCCGCCGTGTTAACGACGGCGCGGCAGCCGCGCCGCACGCCCTCGAGCGCGCCGTAAGGCATCGCCAAGGCCAGTTTGCCGGAAAAGCCGACCACCTCGCACGGGATCCCCGGGCCGCCATTATTGTCCAATGTCAGCCTCGAGCCGACCGACATGGCGTAAATCGGACCTGCGATCTCGACCATCAGCCCGCGCACGCCGACGACCCGGCCGTAAATCTCGACGCCGTCGATATCGCCGATCTGTTCAGCCAGGGCTTTCATCGTCGATCTATTCCGCTGTGAACTTCTAAATACGCAACGAACGCCGACCTGCTCCCTCTCCCCTTTGGGGAGCGGGTTGGGGTGAGGGGGAAAGTGACTCGATTGAGTCCATAACCCCTCACCCGACACACTTCGTGCGCCGACCTCTCCCTATGGGAGAGGTGAAGAACGGCCGCCTTCATCATTTGGGCACGCTAATACCACTCCGGGAACCACCAAAAAATGCCGTAAACCCGCCCTTAGGCTTACCGGCAGACCCCTCGTATTAACTCCGTGTTTACCCGGGTCGTTAATCATTGGGTCATCGTCCGTGGGACGGGACCTAAACGATTCGCGGCGGGCTGGGTCGGCCATTTGCGGATCGAACGGGCCGGATCACACCGGCTCAACCAACTGGGGCATGAAGCGTACGTGGCCAAAAAACCACTCATCTGCAACATCTTAAGGCGATTCGGCTTGCAATCGCCAGTGAATGCTTGCACTGAAGAATCAGGTTTTGTTAACCATGTCCGAATAGTGTCGAATCGGTTTGTCCCACCGCGTTTTTTCACACTCGCCGCCTTTGCGGCGCTGACCTTCAGCCCGGTTGCGGCGAGATAGGGGACTGGCATGCGCGTTCTATTGATCGAAGACGACAGCGCGACGGCTCAGTCGATTGAGCTGATGCTGAAAAGCGAGAGTTTCAACGTCTACACCACCGATCTGGGTGAGGAAGGCGTCGATCTCGGCAAGCTGTACGACTACGACATCATCCTTCTCGACCTGAACCTGCCGGACATGTCGGGTTTCGAGGTTCTCCGCTCGCTGCGGGTCTCCAAGGTCAAGACACCCATTCTCATCCTCTCCGGCCTGGCCGGCATCGAGGACAAGGTCAAGGGTTTAGGCTTCGGCGCCGACGACTACATGACCAAGCCGTTCCACAAGGACGAATTGATCGCCCGCATCCACGCCATCGTCCGCCGCTCCAAGGGCCACGCCCAGTCGGTCATCAACACCGGCGACCTCGTCGTCAACCTCGACACCAAGACGGTCGAAGTCGGCGGCCAGCGCGTCCACCTGACCGGCAAGGAATATCAGATGCTGGAGCTGCTCTCGCTCCGCAAAGGCACCACCCTGACCAAGGAGATGTTCCTCAATCATCTCTATGGCGGCATGGACGAGCCCGAACTCAAGATCATCGACGTCTTCATTTGCAAGCTGCGCAAGAAGCTGGCCAACACCTCCTCGGGCAAGAACTACATCGAGA
>LNDS01000031.1 GCA_001464835.1 Rhizobiales bacterium Ga0077525
TCGATATCGAGCCGGTGAGCTTCCGCCGCGACATCGCCCGCGCCCGCACTTTCGGCTTCATGAAGGATGTGTCGAAGCTGTGGAGCGCCGGTTTTGCGCTCGGCGCCTCGTTCGACAACACGCTGGTCATCAGCGACGACCGCGTCCTCAACCCGGAAGGCCTGCGTTACGCCGACGAGTTCGTGCGCCACAAGATCCTGGACGCCATCGGCGATCTGGCGCTGTCGGGTCATCCGTTGCTGGCCGCCTACAAGACCGTGCGCGGCGGCCACAAGCTCAACCACGCAGTTCTGTCCGCGCTGATGGAAGACACCTCCGCTTGGCGCGTCGTCGAAGCCAGGCCGTCGGCCGAGCCTTCCCGCCGCTCGCGCGGCCATGCCGAGGTCGCCCCGGCGCTGGCGGCTGCGGCCTATGGTCCCGACGTCTCCTGAAACCGCCGTTTCGGCCTGATTTCGCCTTAACCATTCGCCTTAATCCCGGCCGAATGTCGGCCTATTTGCTCGCTAATCGATTGGCGGGACCGCGTTTTTTGCTTAAAATCAGCGTGGTTCGAGGGGATTTGAGTATATGGCTCTAGAGCGTTTTCAAGCGAAGTGGGTACCGGTTCGCGTGAAGAAAACGCGTCAAAACAAGAATCTTGCCGCCGCGACGACGCCGCGCCTGATGCGCGCGCTCTCCATGATGGTGCTGGCGCTGAGCTTGGGCGCTTGCTCGAGCCTGTGGGGCAAGGACGACACGCCGCCCGACGAGCCGGCCGACCGCCTCTATAACGAAGGCCTCTTTGTCCTCAACAACAAGAAAGACCCGAAGAAGGCGGTCGAAAAGTTCGAGGAAGTCGATCGCCAGCATCCCTATTCGGAATGGGCGCGCAAGTCGCTGATCATGTCGGCCTATGCCTATTACCAGGCCGGCTCCTATGACGAGAGCGTCACGGCGGCCAAACGCTACATCTCGCTGCACCCCGGCAGCCCGGACGCGGCCTATGCCCAGTACCTGATCGGCGCCTCCTATTTCGACGAAATTCCCGACATCACCCGCGATCAGGCCCGCACCGAAAAGGCCTTGGCCGCGCTCGACGAGGTGGTGCGCAAATATCCGACCAGCGAATACGCCGTCAGCGCCAGGCAGAAGATGGAAGTCGCGCGCGACCAGCTCGCCGGCAAGGAAATGCAGATCGGCCGCTATTACCTGGAAAAGAAGGACTACACCGGCGCCATCAACCGCTTCAAAGTGGTGGTGACCCGCTATCAGACCACCCGTCACGTCGAAGAGGCGCTGGAGCGGCTGACCGAGGCCTATATGTCGCTCGGCATCGTCGGCGAGGCGCAGACCGCCGCCGCCGTCCTCGGGCACAATTTCCCCGACAGCGAATGGTACAAGCACGCTTACGCCCTGGTGAAGGGCGGCGGGCTGGAGCCGTCCGAGAACAAGGGCTCCTGGATCAGCAAGGCCTTCAAGAAGGTCGGGCTGGGCTAGAGCCGCCCCGGCTCCCTTTTTCTGTCCGTCATCACGAACCTATCCCCGTCATCCTGAGGTGCGAGGCCGCAGGCCGAGCCTCGAAGGATGAGCGGCCCAAAGGCCCGGGCCGTCGCCCTTCGAGGCGCGCAAGAGCGCGCACCTCAGGGTGACGGGTAGAGAGCGGTAAGCCCGAATCTTTGGTACAAGGTCGCATGCTCGCCCGCCTCTCCATTCGTGACATCGTCCTGATCGACCGGCTCGACATCGATTTCGCCGCCCACCTGGCCGTGCTGACCGGCGAGACCGGCGCCGGCAAGTCGATCCTGTTGGACGCCTTCGCGCTGGCGCTCGGCGGCCGCGGCGACCAGACTTTGGTGCGGCAGGGCGTCGAGCAGGGGCAGGTCACCGCGGTGTTCGAGGTCTCGGCCAAACATCCGGCGCGCGCCATCCTCGCCGCCAACGACATCGACATCGCCGCGCAGGACGAACTGATCCTGCGCCGCGTGCAATTCGGCGACGGCCGCACCCGCGCCTTCGTCAACGACCAGCCGGTCAGCGTCAATGTGATGAAGCAGTTGGGCTCGGTGCTGGTCGAAATCCACGGCCAGCACGATGACCGCGCTTTGGTCGACTCCGCGACGCATCGCAGCCTGCTCGATGCCTATGGCGGTCTCGATGCCGATGCGACCGGCGTTGCCGCTTTGTGGGAAGCGCGCCGCGCCACGGAAGAGGCCGTCGAGACGCATCGCGCCAATATCGAACGCGCCCAGCGCGAGGCCGAATGGCTGCGTCACGCCGTCGATGAATTGCGCAAGCTGGCGCCACAGCCGGGCGAGGAAACCGCGCTATCGACCCGCCGCGGCGTCATGATGCAATCGGAGAAGGTCGCCGAGGATTTGCGCGACGCCTTTAACGCCATCGCCGGTCCGAAATCGGCGGTGCCCGGCTTGTCGCAGGTCGCCCGCCGGCTGGAACGGCGCGCGACGCAGGCGCCGTCTCTTGTCGAGCCGTCGGTCAAGGCGCTGGAAGTCGCGCTTCAGGCGCTGGACGAAACCCGTAGCAATCTCGAACAGGCGTTGCGCGATGCCGATTTCGATCCCGTCGAATTGGAGCATAACGAAGAGCGGCTGTTCGCGCTGCGCGCCGCCGCGCGCAAATACAATGTGCCGGTTGACGATCTCGCGGCGCTGGCGCGCAAGTACAACGATGACATTGCGCTGATCGATGCCGGCGAAGCGAGACTCAAGGAATTGATCGCCGCAGCCAGCAAGGCTAGGGCCGACTTCAGCGTGGCCGCCGACGCGCTCTCCAAGGCGCGCGCCAAGGCAGCGGCCAAACTCGACAGAGCGGTCAACGCCGAACTGCCGCCGCTCAAACTGGAACGCGCCAAGTTCTCGACCGAGATCGCCACCGATCCCGCCTCTGCCGGGCCGAACGGCATCGACCGCGTCGAGTTCTGGGTGCAGACCAATCCCGGCACCAAGCCGGGACCGATGATGAAGATCGCCTCCGGCGGCGAACTGGCGCGCTTCCTTCTGGCGCTGAAAGTGGTGCTGGCCGATCGCGGTTCGGCGCCGACACTGGTGTTCGACGAAATTGACACCGGCGTCGGCGGCGCGGTGGCCGATGCGATCGGCATGAGGCTGGCGCGGCTCGGCCGCAACGTGCAGGTGCTCGCCGTCACCCATGCGCCGCAGGTCGCCGCGCGCGCGACGCGGCACTACGTCATCTCAAAGGACGCGCTGGAGAAGGGCCAGCGCGTCGCCACCCGCGTTATTGAAGTCGCCGAGGAGCGCCGCCGCGAGGAAATCGCCCGCATGCTGGCCGGCGCCGAGATCACCGCCGAGGCCCGCGCCGCCGCCGAACGGTTGATCAAGGCGGCGAGTTAACCCGTCATCCTGAGGTGCTCGGCCGCAGGCCGAGCCTCGAAGGAGGACGGCCCGTGTTTTCAAATTAGAGTGGCCGTCGTCCTTCGAGGCTCGCGCGTTTCGCGCTCGCACCTCAGGATGATGGGTAGAGACCATGGCCAAGAAAATCAGCAGCAAAACGAATACGCAAAAAACCCCCGTCGAACTCCTGACCGCCAAGCAGGCCGCTGCGGAATACGCGCGGCTGCAAGACGAGATCGCGCAACACGACCGACGCTATTACCAGCAGGATGCACCAGTCATCTCCGATGCCGATTACGACGAACTGCGCCGGCGCTACAACGCCATCGAGGCGCGCTTTCCCGATCTGCGCACCTTTGAATCGCTGTCGCTGAAAGTCGGCGCCGCGCCCACCGGCCGCTTCAAGAAAGTGCGCCACACTGTCCGCATGCTGTCGCTCGACAATGCCTTCGCCGAGCAGGACGTCGTCGATTTCGTTGGCCGTATCCGCCGTTTTCTCAACCTCGCCGACGACGACAAGATCACGTTCTCCGCCGAGCCGAAGATCGACGGCCTGTCGATGTCGCTGCGCTACGAGGATGGCGAACTCGTCACCGCCGCGACGCGCGGCGACGGCGAGGAGGGCGAGGACGTCACCGCCAACATCAAGACGCTCGGCGATAAAGAAGTGCCGCACCGCCTCAAGGGCAAAAAAATTCCGGCGATCACCGAAGTGCGCGGCGAGGTCTACATGACCAAGGCCGACTTCCTCAAATTGAACGAACGCCAGAAGGCCGCCGGCGACACCATCTTTGCCAATCCGCGCAATTCGGCCGCCGGCTCGCTGCGCCAGAAGGATCCGTCCATCACTGCGTCGCGGCCGCTCGGCTTCTTCGCCTATGCCTGGGGCGAGATGAGCGAGATGCCGGCGAATTCGCAGTCCGGCATGATCAAGTGGTTCGAGCACTGCGGCTTCAACACCAATCCGCTCACCAAAATATGTCACTCGGTCGAGGAACTGCTCGCCTTCCATCGCCAGATCGGCGAGCAACGCGCCAAGCTCGATTACGATATCGACGGCGTCGTTTATAAAGTCGACCGCCTCGATTGGCAGGAACGGCTTGGCTTCGTCTCGCGTACGCCGCGCTGGGCCATCGCGCACAAATTCCCCGCCGAGAAGGCGACGACCGTTCTCAACGACATCGAAATCCAGGTTGGCCGCACCGGCTCGCTGACGCCGGTCGGCAAGCTCGAGCCGGTCGGCGTCGGCGGCGTCATCGTCTCCAACGTCACGCTGCACAACGAGGACTACATCAAGGGTATCGGCGGCGACGGCGAGCCCTTGCGCGAGGGCCGCGATATCCGCATCGGCGACACCGTCATCGTGCAGCGCGCCGGCGACGTCATTCCGCAGGTCGTCGATGTGCTGCTCGACAAACGGCCGAAGTCCGCCAAGCCCTATCACTTCCCGAAAAAATGTCCGTGCCCTTTGAAGACCGACGTGGTGCGCGAGGCGACGTCCGCCGGCGAGGAGGGCGCGCGCAACCGCTGCACCGGCGAGTTCGCCTGTCCGTTCCAGAAAATCCAGCACCTCATTCTGTTCGCGTCGCGCCGCGCCTTCGACATCGAGGGCCTCGGCGAAAAGCAGATCGAATTTTTTTACGACAAGGGCTGGGTCAAGGAGCCGGGCGACATCTTCACGCTCAAGGCGCGCAACGCCAAATTGAAGTTGGAAGAAGTCGAAGGCTATGGCGAGACCTCGGTGCGCAATCTTTTCAACGCCATCGACGAGCGCCGCACGATTTCGCTGGAGCGTTTCATCTTCGCGCTCGGCATCCGCCAGGTCGGCGAGACCACGGCGCTGGCTTTGGCGCGCGGCTACGGCTCGTGGCAGGCGTTTCACGACGCCGCGTTGAAAGTCGCCAAGGGCGACGCGGAGACCATCGCCGAGATGGATGCCCTCGACCAGATCGGCGATACGGTGATCCAGGCCATCGCCGCCTATTTCAGCGAGAAGCACAATCTCGGCATCGTCGAGCGGCTGACCCGCGAACTGACCATTGTCGATGCCGAGAAGCCGAAGACGGATTCGAAAATCGCCGGCAAGACGGTGGTTTTCACCGGTGCGCTGGAGAAGTTTACCCGCGACGAGGCCAAGGCCACCGCCGAGCGCTTGGGCGCCAAGGTGTCCGGTTCGGTGTCGAAGAAGACCGACTATGTCGTCGCCGGCCCCGGCGCCGGGTCGAAGCTGGCCGAAGCCCAGAAGCAAGGCGTCACGGTGCTGACCGAGGACGAGTGGCTGAAACTGATTTCGTAGCCGTTGCCTTCTTTATCCTCCCCCTCCAGGGGAGGGTGAAGAAAGAAACCCCGCTGTTTGACAATTGAATCGTTGCTGCGCGGCGAAGACGCTCACCTTCTCACCAGCACCCGAAATGCCACGATCGCCACAATCAGAATGCCGAGCATCATCCACGCCATCGGCATGGCGCTGCTCGATCCGGCGAGCAGCATCGAGATCGTCTGCGTCGCCGCCGCGCCGATCGCCATTTGCGAGAAGCCGGTCAGGCCGGACGCAGCGCCCGCCGCTTCCGGCCGCAGGCTGACCGCGCCGGCGATCGCGTTCGGCAGCAACAGCCCATTGCCAAAGGAGATGAGGAATTGCGGCAGGAACACCGTCGCCGGCCCGCCATTCGGCCACAGCATGAACGACGCGGCGGTCAGGCAAGCGCCGGCGATGCCGAGCGCAAGGCCAGCCATGATCATGGTTTCGAGCGAGACGCGCTGCGCCAGCCGCGACACGGTGAAATTTCCCACCATGTAGCCGAACGACGACAGCGCGAACCACAGGCCGTATTCGGCCGACGTACGGCCCATCAAAGTGATGACGACATGAGGCCCGCCGCCGATAAAAATGAAAAACGGCGCCGAGCCGAGCGCCCCGGCCAGCACATAAGCATGGAACTTGGGGTTGACGAGCAGCGCGCGCCACTCGCGCCCCAGCGCCGCCGGACCTGCCGACACCCTGGTGTGGTGCGTCTCCGGCAACATCAGCACCGCCCACGCCAGCACCGTGCCGGACATCAGTGTGATGAAGACAAATATCGCTTCCCAGCCGAAAGCTGTGTCGAGAATACCGCCGATCAGCGGCGACACCATCGGTGCGATCACCATCGCGGTGGTGACCAGTCCGATCATGCCGGCGGCGCGGTCGCGGTCGTACAGGTCGCGGATGATGGCGCGGCCGATGACGATACCGGTGGAGGCGCCGGCGGCCTGGATGATGCGGGCGGCGATCAAGGCGCCGATCGAGGAGGCGGCGATGGCGCCCAGCGACGCGATGACCGACAGGGCAAGGCCTGCGAGCACCACCGGTCTGCGGCCGAAACGGTCGGACAAAGGCCCGAGCACAAGCTGCGCGCAGGCGAGGCTGAGCAGGAACAGCGACAATGTCAGTTGCATGGTGGCGGCATCGGTGCCGAGCAGCGTGATCATGCCGGGCAAGGCCGGCACGACGATGTTGAGCGTGACCGGGCCGATGGCGGTCATCGCCATCAGCAGCGGCAGCAAGCGCCACGGCCGGGCGGTGTGGTCTTCTCTGGAATGCTGCATGGCCTAAAGCGGCCTGGTCGCGGCGTCGAGCCAGCCTTGCGTCGCGCCGTCGAGTTGCGGACGCAGCGTGTCGCGCACGCGCGCATGATAGCCGTCGACCCAGAGCCGCTCCTTGCCGGTAAGAAGTCTCGTGTCGATCAGGCGGCGGTCGATCGGCGCCAAGGTCAGCGTCTCGAAAGCGTTCAGCGTTTTTTCGCCGCCATCCGGCAGCGGCGCGGCGATCACCAGCAGCAGGTTCTCGATGCGGATGCCGTAGGCGCCGGTTTTGTAATAGCCCGGCTCGTTCGACAGGATCATGCCGCGTTTGAGCGGCGCGGTACCGAGCTTGGAAATGCGCTGCGGTCCTTCATGCACCGACAGATAGCTGCCGACGCCGTGGCCGGTGCCGTGGTCGAAATCGAGTCCGGCCTGCCACAGCGGCACGCGCGCCAGCGTATCGAGTTGCGCGCCGCTGGTGCCTTCCGGAAACACGGCGCAGGCGATGGCGATGTGGCCCTTGAGCACGCGGGTGAAGCGGTCGCGCATTTCGTCGCTCGGCGTGCCGACGACAATAGTGCGGGTGACGTCGGTGGTGCCGTCTTCGTATTGCGCGCCGGAGTCGATCAGGAACAATTCGTTGTTGCCGATGACTCTGTTGGTATCGCGGGTGACGCGGTAATGCACGATGGCGCCGTTCGGCCCGGCGCCGGAAATGGTGGGGAACGACACGTCTCGCAGCACGCCGGTGTCGCGGCGGAAAGTCTCCAGCGCCTCGACCGCGCTGATCTCGGTCAGTTGCCCGGTCGGCGCTTCATTGTCGAACCAGGCGAGAAACCGTACCAGCGCCGCGCCGTCGCGCAGATGCGCGGCGCGGGTGCCGGCGATCTCGGCATTGTTCTTGACCGCCTTCATCTGCGTGATCGGATCGGCGCCGCGCGCCGGCTTGCCGCCCTTGGCCGCGACTTCAAGCGTCAGCGCTTCGGCCGCGCTGGCCTGATCGAGCCACACTGTTTTGTCCTTGAACACGGCGAGGTCGGGAACGAGGTCGGCGCTATCGCGGACATCGGCGATCTCTTCCAGCGTGTTGCGGACATCGTTGGAGAGCTTGCCGGCATCGATATAAAGACGCGGCCTTGCGTCGCGCGGGATCGTGGCAAAGCCCAGCGCCAAAGGCGTATGCGTCACATCGGTGCCGCGAATGTTGAAGGCCCAGGCGACATTCTGCGGGTCCGACACGATGAGCACGTCGGCGCGCAGCTTGGCCAGTTCGGCGCGGATCAGCCGCACCTTCTCCGCCGCGGTTTCACCGGCGAACTTGATATCGCGCACGGTGACCGGGCCGTGCGGCGGGGCCGGGCGCTTGTCCCACAGCGCGTCAATCGGGTTGCTGTCGAGCGCGACCAGAGTCGCACCCGCCTTGGCGCAGGCTTTCGACAATCGCTCGGCGCCGTCGGCGGTATGCAGCCACGGATCGTAACCGATCCTGCTGCCGCTCTTGAGGTTCTTTTCCAGCCATTGATGCGGCGGGCACTCGACCAGATGCTCGACGGCAAACACCGCGCTGTCGGTCTGGGTCTTGACCTGCACCGTGTAGCGGCCGTCGACGAACAGAATAGCGCGCTCGGTAAGCACGATCGCCGCGCCGGCCGACCCGGTGAAGCCGGTGAGCCAGGCCAGGCGCTCTTCGCTCGCCGGCAGATACTCGTTCTGCTGGCGGTCGGCGCGCGGCACCACGAATCCGTCCAGGCCTTGTTGTTTCAGCGCAGCGCGCAGCCGCGCGACTCGATTCGCGCTTTCGGCCGGCTCGCTCGAATCATCGAAGGTCTGGAAGCGGGCTTCAAACATGGTTGGCACTGTAACCTTCCGGGGAAAGCGGGCAACGCGCGTGGGCCCGCATCGCCTTTTAGGCTAATGCCTTACGATAATGCAGCCCTGAGCGAAATATTCGCATCGGCATGGCGGCCAACCGCGCAATGAATCGGTTCCCTGATTCAAAATTGTGCAGTGCATTAAAAATGTCGCAATTTCGCCGCTCATCTTTACGGCGGTTAACGTCTTTATGCTTGAATTACGGGGCTATCATGCAATGTCATGGGGTGTTCGCAATTGCGAGATAGATTATGTTGCATTGCAGCAGTCAAGCGCATCCCAGCGCTCTGACCCAACAGTTTCGAAGGAGAGACAATCATGGTTGCCCTTACCTATGGCGATACCCGCGCAGCGACGCCTGACGTCAAGGCCGCGACCACAACCGCGCCGCGCCAGGGCTTCTTTGCCCGCTTGCTCACCGCGATGATGGAAGCGCGCATGCGCCAGGCCGAGCGCGAGATCAGGCTTTATGCGCCGCGGCTGGCGCCGTTGTTGCCGCTGGCTGCCGACAAGGATGCGCCGCACGGCGGCATCTAGAACGGAGACGTTTGACGCTTGCACCGCCCCGGTCCCCCGCCCGGGGCGGTTTGCTTTTGCGCTTCAGCCGCGCTTGAGAACGAGCGTCATCCAGCCTTCCAGCGGAATTCGCTGCACCAGCACCAGGCCTTGCGCACGATAGATCGACAGAATGGCCTTGGCATGCGCCGGCAACAGGCCGGACAACACGACGCGACCGCCGGGCGCTGCAAGACTCGACAGCGCCACCGAAAGCCGCAGCAATGGCGCCATCAGAATATTGGCGAAGATCAAATCGTAAGGCGCGCCGGCTGCGATCACCGGCGCCTTGGTGCCGGTGGCATGCGCCAGACGGACCATAGGCCCGGCGCGGTTGAGCCGCGCATTGTTGCGCGCCGCGGTGACGGCGATGCGGTCGATGTCGGTGGCGAGAATGCGGGTGTGGAAGATCTTGGCGGCGGCGATCGCCAGGACGCCGGAGCCGGTGCCGATATCGAGCACGCGCTGGAAGCGCCGCTGTTTTGCCAGCGCATCGAGCGCCAAGAGGCAGCCGCGCGTCGTGCCGTGATGGCCCGTGCCAAAGGCCAAGGCCGCTTCGATCTCGATGCCGAGGTCGTTCGAGCGCACAGCGGCGCGGTCATGCGCGCCATGCACGATGAAGCGGCCGGCGCGCACCGGCTTCAACCCGCTCAGGCTTTCCGCCACCCAGTCCTTGGCATCGATATCTTCGAAAGTCAGCGCCGCGGCGCTTTCCTCATCGGCCGCCAACGCGATCAGTTCGCGCACCATCGCCTGGTCCGGCGGATTGCGGAAATGCAGCGCGACGTGCCAGACGCCGTCGTCGGTTTCGAACGAGCCACAGGCTGTATCGTTGGCGTCCAAAGTCTCGGCCATATAGGCCGAGATGCGGCGGGCGGCGGCCTGATCCGTGCACACAAGACGGGCAACTGTCGTGGCGGAATCGCTCATGGCGGGACGTTCGCCCGGCATTCACGCCCGTGCAATCGAAAACTAGCGCCCGAAGAAGAACGGCGGCGGCGGCGGCGCGTAGCCGTAGCGGGGCGGGTGATAATACGGCCGCTCGCTGAAATAGAAGTCGCGCGGGCGCTCGCGATAATATTCGCGGACGATGACGCGCCGGCGCGGCGCGCTGGCGGCCGCCCCGGTCTCGTCGCCGAGAATGTCGTAATTGTCGCCGCGCCGCGCCACGTGCGCCGCGGACGGCGTCTCGCCGCGCAAGGTGATGCGGGTCTTGTTCAGGCCTTCCTGCTTGACCAGGTCGAACAGGATCTGGGCGTTCCTCGGCGCGAGCCGGACGCAGCCGTGCGACGCCGGCGTGCCGATCGCTTTCAAATGGTTGGAGCCGTGAATGGCGTGGCCGCGCGTGGTGAAAAACACCGAATGCGGCATCGGCGCGTCGTCCCATTCCTTGCTGAAATGGTCCTTCTCCAGGCGGAACGGCGTGAACGTCCCGGACGGCGTGTCGTAACCGGCCGCACCGGTCGACACCGGCCACAGGAACAGCGGCTCGCCGTTGAGCGACACCGACATCTGCTGGGTGGACTTGTCGATGTCGATGGCCAGATCGGCGCGCGCCGGCTGCGCCGACACCAACGCGCACAGGACAAGCGCGGCAACGGCGCCACAAACACGCGCAACACGTCGGAAAAACATCGTCGGATACTCCAGCCCAGCCTGCATAGTCTATCACGCCGGCGGGCGGGATTAAGGCAAGCCTGCCGCGTCAACGCGCGCCGGCGCTAAAGTTTCCGTGATGCGATGCGTGGCAAAGGGCGGCGGCTGTGAGCGAGCGACCCGGAGGGAACCGGTCAAGCCGTTTGGGCTTGTCTTTTGAACTCTCTTGCCCCGTCCTTCAGCGCAGCGCAAAACTCGGCCCGCCATGATTCCGAAAATCCCGACCCGCACCGACGCTTTTGTCGAATGCGCCTGCGGCGCCACGGCGAAAATCGCCACGGTGGCGCCGATCGCCGACGACCCGGGCCATATGCGCCACATTTATGCCTGTCCGGCATGCGGCAAGGAGTCGGATTTCAAGGTCGAGAAGAAGAAGGTTTAGAGCATGGCCGAACCGCTGATCGTCGTCATCCCGCACAAGCTCGGCCAGGCCGAGGCGACGCGCCGCATCCGCGACGGCATCGGCCGCGCCAAGGGCGAATTCGCCAAGATCCTGACCATCGAGAACGAGCGCTGGGAAGACAACCGGCTGAGCTTCTCGGCCCGCGCGCTCGGCCAGAGCGCGGCCGGCATCATCGACATCGGCGAGGCGTCGGTGCGGCTCGAAGTGACGCTGCCGTGGCTGTTGGCGAAATTCGCCGCCGCCGCGCAACGCGTGATCGGGCAGAAGGGGACGTTGATGCTGGAGAAGAAATAACTCTTCACCTCTCCCCGCTTTGCGGGGAGAGGTCGACCCACCGAAACGAAGTGCAGGTGGGTCGGGTGAGGGGGCGTCAACGCGAGTCTGAGCTTTGCGATTGCCCCTCACCCACCCTCTCCCCGCTTCGCGGGGCGAGGGAAGAAATCAATTCCCCAGCATCATCACCCAATATTTCCTTCCGCCCTCACTCACCGCCGACGCCAACCCATAGGCCGACACGCCCTTCATCAGCATGTTCTTCCGGTGCCCCGCCGACTTCGCCCATTGCCTGATGGCGCAGTCCTCGTCGTCGCAGCCCCACGACACATTCTCCGCCGCCGTGCCGCCGGACAGCTTGGCGCGTTCCTTGAAGCCGTTGTGGTCGAGGCTGTTGCGCTTCGCCATGTCCTGCGCATGACCATAGGCCGCGCCGCCCAAAGTCGCGCTGTAGGCGAGGGGCGGCAGTTTGTGCTCGGCGCGGAAGGCATTGAGGTCGAGCGCGAAGGCCGGCGCGGGCCACGCCGTCAGCATGGCGACGGCCGCGGCAAGGGCGGCGCGGCGCGTGAACGCTGGATGAATGACGACGGGCATCGGCGCGCTCCCCGGTCGAACCCTCACGGCCCATCGGCGTTGTACCGCGTTCTGATGCCGTCCGACAGCATAACGCGCGAGACCAGGAGTTCGACAATGCCCACGATCCGCCCCGTGAAACCCGACCGCAGCCGCATCTCCCTGACCGACGACGACTTGGCGCGGTGGTGGAGCCGGAATCTGGGCCGCAGCCGCGAGGACATCGCGGCCGCGATCGAGAAGGTCGGCGACAATTGCGAGACCGTGCGCAAGGAGCTCGGCCTGCCGCCCGTGGTTCATGCCACGGCGGACGATACCACCACGGCGTGAGCCGGCCGCTGAGTCAGCTCACGCAGACATATTGCGTGCCGCTCATGCCGAGCCGCTGCGCCGCGCCGCGCGCCAGATCGAGCCGCGCGCCCATCTTGTAAGAGAGGCCCCACGGCCCGGTGTCGTTGACGCGCACGGTGAGCGAGCGGCCGTTGTGCGGATTGGTGACGGTGAGCGAGGTGCCGAGCGCCCAGGTGCGGGCGGCGGCGGTGTTGCCGTTGGCGTCGAAGCGCTCGCCGGTCGCGGTGCGTTTGCCGGTGTGATAATAGCTGGCGAGAATTTCCTGGCCCGAACAGTTGCCGGTCTTCTTGACGTAGCGGTGGACCGTGGCCCATCCGCCGGCGTTCGCCATTGGCGCGGTGGCGAGAAACGCAACAAGCACCGCCGCAAAAATTCCGCATAGCCCGGCCGCAAGGCCCAAAGTCGTTTGAAGGCGTCGTCCCAGTCCCAGATGCTTCATGGCATCGTCCTCTTTGTCGTCCCGAACCTCCCCGGAGGGAACAGGGCGGGGAAACGGGGCGATAATGAGGCGGGGCTTTAAGGGGCGATGGCTCCCCTCAGTCCGTCGTGGCCGGACTTGTCCCGGCCATCCACGTCTTGCCTTGTAAGCCATTCGTTGAAAGCAAAAATGATAGCGGAAAGTCTAAATTATAAATTGCCGGCCTTCTTCATCATCTCATGCCTAAACTATTTTGCTTGTCGGCATTCCTTTAAACTCATCGACGCTGACAGCGAGGAACTCAGTACTTTTTAGATCTATTTCGCCATTTAGTCCGAGAACAGCCACCCCTACGGCTGCAAAAGTCTCGTTGACGACAGGTCCGCCACTATTCCCGCCTATTATTTTCGGGGTAATTTCCAGATAGGTGACGGCGCTCTTCGGGAATGATCGAATTATAGTCCCAGCTTCGACCCGTACAGGACGCGCGGCATGGTGTGCAGGATAGCCAAAAAGGTGGACGGACGCCCCCTTCGGAGGGACGCTTGTTTTACTCAGTGGAATTGGAATTATTTCGCTCAATGCTGAAGGGAAATCTAATATGGCAAGATCTTTGTGGACGTTCTTGTTTGAGAGGGCGACAGAAAATTTCTTCGTATGGTCGGCGGGATGATAGATAACGATTGGCCCTGAGCCAACGCAGTGGGCACAAGTCACCAGTCCATAGCCTTCCAGGAAAAAGGCTGTCCCTTGGTCGCTGTCATGTTCCACCACCCAAACAGCCTGCAAGACGATTTCTTCAGGCGTAAGCTCGGTTCTAATTTTCGGCCCTTTCGCAAGAGCATTAAATTGCGTGGCGAATTTTTTGAAGACTTTGTCGGGGCGGCCCCTGACGTGCCCTATAAACCCAATTTTTCCGCGTACCGCAGCTTCAAAATCTGAGCTTCCCGAATATAATGCATTGAAATCCTTTTGCGCAGCAGCCAATCCAAATTTCTGCCAAGCATGCAGCATCGCTCGAACTTCTCTTACGTAGCGCCGCTTTACGTTGATCCTTTTGTTAACGATTAGGCCTGTGACTTCTTGCCTGTGCTGTCGCTGCGCAAGGCGCACTTTCGCTTGATTGATCCGGAAGCCATTGCTCTCGATGATATCCGAAAGAGTCGGAGAAATATTACATACTGACGTTCCATCAGGTTGCTGTACTCGAGTTGCGAGCGACATTGAACCCGAAGATGAGAAGGTAAGGTCATCTGCATATCGCGTATAGGAGCAGCCATGAGCTTTAGCGAGCCGCGATAACTCGGAGTCCAATTTTGAACAAACAAGATTTGATATTATTGGAGAGCTGGGCGCGCCTTGTGGTAGTTTATTATCCAGCGTGCAGGCTTTCGCTATAGCTGCCGCTACGGGTTTGCTAAGTTTGAATGGCGGCTTTGACAGTAGGCCATATACGCGACCGTAATTAATCGCTCCAAAAAAATCTTCTAAATCAATGTTTAGGACAAATCGTTGACCTACGTGCGGTCTGGCGTTTGTAATTATGTTTCGGTTACGAACGTATCCATTCACGCACGGCTTAAATAGTTTCAATTTGTCTAGTTCACGCCGGATGCTTTGCTGAATGAGCTTAATGTTCGACTGCGGGGCGTGAATAACTCGAACGCCGCCTCTTTTTTTCTTAATTTCGAATCTTTTATATTGGCTTGATAGCGACCGCTTATAAAGATAATAGCCCAACTGCTTCGCTGTGCATCCAAATAGCCAAGCGAGCTCTTGTAAATTATTCGCGCTCTTTATGGTCATTGTTTGAAGTGAACGCAGCCGTGAGGATTTCACCCTTATCTAAAAGTCATGGTCCATTATTCATGGACATTCAGCAATCGGCAGGTGCTTCTGCTCTGCCATTCGAACTCAGGTCGCAGGATCAACGACCAGAACAAATATCACGGCTGCGCCATAAACAGCTATTGAACAGGTTTTGCCGCACGTCAAGAGATTGCCAATCTTGCTGCGAGATAATCACGCGGGTTCTAGGATTTTGATAATTTCCCGGTTGATAGCGCCCATCGCAGAGTCCCCGCGAGGGACGACTGCTCCGTTAACAGTGATGTCGCCATTACCGAACGGGACGAGAATTGCTACCTCCCCATTTACGATCCCTTCAATCGCAACGCGCCCACTAATATTTCCGCCTTCGCGGACCCATTGCTCTGCTTTGAAACGAATTTGCGATTTGGGCATGTGCTTATCGAAGGCAGCGTTCAAGTCGTCAGCCAGCTCGATCAAATTACCGACCAAATTATCTGCCGTCTGCAAAACCGCTAGCGCCTCTTGCTCTTTTTCTGCGTATGCGGAAGCTATCCGCTGCGCAGTTTTCTCAGCGGTGCCAGCATATCGGACCATAGTTCTCTCCCGGACTGGTTGCAATTAAGGAGCTTATGGAAAGACAGGCGAAGTTCAAGTCCGCTCACACCCTCTCCACAAAACTATCCACGACCCGCTTTTCGCCGGCCTTGTCGAAGCGGATGGTGAGCTTGTTGCCGTCCACGGCGGTGACGTTGCCGTTGCCGAATTTGAGGTGAAACACGCGCTCGCCGACGGCGAAGTGCGATGGCGTGCCGGAGGATTTGGCGACCAGTTCGCCTTCGATGGTGAGGGGAGAAGAGGGGCGGCGGGACTTCGAGCTTGATTTCGGGCTTGCACCCCCCTCCCTGTCCCTCCCCCTCAAGGGGGGAGGGGACGATGGGGCGAAGGCATCGTCACTCTCTGATTCATTGAACACGCCATCCGGCACATAACGCGGCTGGCCGTTCTCGCTGAAACCACCACGCGCTTCGCCACCAGGGCCGCCTTGGCGGCCCGTCTGTCCATATGCTTTGCCGCTGACATCAAACCCGCCGGCGCCCTTGCGCGCCTGCGCGCGCCCCCAGCCCGGCGTGTTGTAGGTCGAGCCGAAGCTCTGCGCGTCGTCGAAGCGCGAGGCGCCATAGCCCGACATGCCGAAGCCGCCGGTGCCGCCGGCCGCTTCCTTCACCTCGACATGGGCCTCCGGCAGCTCGTCGAGAAAGCGCGACGGAATGTTGGTCGACCACATGCCGTGAATGCGCCGGTTCGACGCGAAATAAATCTTGGCGCGCTTGCGCGCCCGCGTGATGCCGACATGGGCGAGGCGGCGTTCCTCCTCCAGCCCGTTGCGGCCGCTTTCGTCTAAAGAACGTTGATGCGGAAACAGGCCTTCCTCCCAGCCGGGCAGGAACACGGTGTCGAACTCCAGCCCCTTGGCGGAATGCAGCGTCATGATGTTGACGGCCTGCTCGCCTTCGGAGCGGTCGACATCCATCACCAGCGAAATGTGCTCGAGGAAGCCGGCGAGGTTTTCGAATTCCTGCATCGAGCGCACCAGCTCTTTGAGGTTTTCCAGGCGGCCGGCGGCGTCGGCGCTGCGGTCCTTCTGCCACATCTCGGTATAGCCTGACTCGTCGAGCACGATTTCGGCGAGCTCATTGTGCGGCAGCGTGTCCTTCTGTTTGCGCCAGCGCTCGAAATTCGCCATCAGGTCGCGCAGCGCGGTGCGCGGCTTCGGCTTCATCTCGTCGGTGGAGGACAAGAGGCGCGCCGCTTCGGTCAACGGCACGCGCATCTTGCGCGCATAGTCGTGCAGCATCTGCACGGTGGCGTCGCCCAAACCTCGTTTGGGCACATTGACGATGCGCTCGAAGGCGAGGTCGTCGGCCGGCTGCGCGATGACGCGCAGATAGGCGAGGGCATCGCGGATTTCGGCGCGCTCGTAGAAGCGCGGCCCGCCGATGACGCGATAGTTCAGGCCGAGCTGGATGAAGCGCTCTTCGAATTCGCGCATCTGGAACGAAGCGCGCACCAGAATGGCGATCTCGTCGAGTGGATGGTCCTGGCCCTCGTCGCGCGCGGCGCGCTGCATCTGCTCGATCTCTTCGCCGATGGCGCGCGCTTCTTCTTCCGAATCCCAGGCGCCGGTGACCTGCACTTTTTCGCCGAGTTCGTCCTCGGTGCGGAGCGTCTTGCCGAGCCGGCCTTCATTGTGCGCGATCAGCGTCGAGGCGGCGGCGAGGATGTGGCCAGTGCTGCGGTAGTTTCGCTCCAGGCGGATGACCTTCGCGCCGGGAAAGTCATGCTCGAAGCGCAGGATGTTATCGACCTCCGCGCCGCGCCAGCCATAGATCGACTGGTCGTCGTCGCCGACGCAGCAGATGTTTTTTCTTTCCGTCATTCCGGGGGCCGCCGCAGGCGGCAACCCGGAATCCATAACCCCTGTCTCGCCTTCGTCTTCAACACTGGGCGTATGGATTCCGGACAGCCGCTGCGCGGCTTCCGGAATGACAGCCTTGCTCGGCGTCTGCGACAACAACCGCAGCCACAAATACTGCGCCACGTTGGTGTCCTGATATTCGTCCACCAAAATGTATTTGAACCGCATCTGGTATTGCCGCAGCACGTCCGGGTGCTCGCGGAACAGGCGGATGCATTCCAGCAGCAAATCGCCGAAGTCGGCGGCGTTCAGCGTCTTCAGCCGCTCCTGATAGGCGCCGTACAGTTTCTTGCCCTTGCCGTTGGCAAAGGCGGCGGCCTCGCCGGCCGGCACCTGCTCGGGCGTCAGGCCGCGGTTTTTCCAGCCGTCCAGGATCATGGCGAAGACGCGGGCCGGCCAGCGCTTCTCGTCCAGCTTCTCGGCTTCCAGGATCTGCTTGAGTAGGCGGATCTGGTCGTCGACGCCGAGAATGGTGAAGTCGCTCTTCAGGCCGACCATTTCGGCGTGGCGGCGCAGGATCTTGACGCCGATGGCGTGGAAGGTGCCGAGCCAGGGCATGCCCTCGACGATCTGGCCGACCATCTTGCCGACCCGCTCCTTCATCTCGCGCGCCGCCTTGTTGGTGAAGGTGACGGACAGGATTTCGCGCGGATGGGCGCGACCGAGGTTCAGGATGTGCGCGATCCGGGTCGTAAGGACTCGTGTTTTCCCGGTTCCGGCGCCGGCCAGCACCAGCACCGGGCCGTCCAGGGTTTCGACCGCCTCGCGCTGTTCCGGGTTCAAATCGGCCAGATAGGGCGTGTTTGTCGTGCGTTGCGCCATGGCGCGCGCGGCTATGCCGCCCGGAACGGGGGCGGGCGGCGCGGAGACGTGGCGCTTGGGGTCGGCCATAATCGGGATGATTCCTTATTTCCCCAAGATGGCACTCGCAGGTGGCATTTTCGAGGGTGGGCGGGCCAGTTACCCGCGCTTTTCCGGCATCGCCACCCGGCGCCCGGCGGCCTCCGGAACCGGCAGTCCGGCGTGGGAATCCTGCATCCGCGCCAGCGCGGCCAGCACGTCCTCGTGCCAGGGCGCGACCTTCTTGGTCGCCATGTTGACGTGCAGGGTCATCGTCTCGCAGGTCGCCGAGACCCAGCCTTCGTCGGCGTGCACCAGCTCCTCGAACAGATGGATGCGCTTGGCGTCATAGGCCAGCAACTGGCAGCGCACGCGCAGCGGATCTCTCACCTTGACCTCGCGCAGGTAACGCACGTGCATCTCGGCGACCATGGTCGAGTGGTTATGCGTCTTGAGGTAATTCAGCCCGAGGCCAAGCAGTTCATACAGCTCGTCCACTGCCCGGTCGAAGAACACGACGTAATAGGCCATGTTGAGATGGTCGTTGAAGTCGATCCACTCGGGCTGGATCCGCATTGTCGAGGAAACGAAGGGCGTGGGGAAGTCGGAAGGCATTCAATCGGGTCCCGTATTGATAAACGTCAGTCGGTCGCTACATCATCATGAACACATAGCCGTTTCCGCCCATGAGTGCCGAGAGATTTTTACGCATGTTGAAGCTCCCCGCGCTCGACCGCCTGCCGGAATGGCTGGCCGATGTCCCCAGTCTCACCGAACTGGCCAAGGGCTCGACCGTCTGGCTCGCTGTCACCGGGCTCAGCCGCGCCGGCAAGACGGTGTTCATCACCAGCCTGGTGCACAATCTTCTCAGCGCGCTGCATAACCCGAACCGGATGCCGCTGCTCAAAGTGGTCGGCGAGGGGCGGCTGATTGCCGCGCGTCAGGAAGGCGCCAAGGCGCATCTTTTGCCGCGTTTCCCCTACGCCGCCAATATCGAGGCAATGGCGAAAACGCCGGCCGGCTGGCCGGAGCGCACCGCCGACATCAGCGAGATCGGCGTCGATATCCGCTTCGTGCCGTCCGGCTTTGTTGGCGAAGTGCTCGGCCGCGTCAGCGGCGGCGCGGCAACGCTCAAGCTGCGCATTGTCGATTATCCGGGCGAGTGGCTGCTCGACCTGCCGCTGATGTCGCAGACTTACGCCGAATGGTCGCGCGCCATGCTCCAGCTGTGGCGGCGCGGTCTGCGCGCTGACATCGCCCGCGATTACTTCGCCTTCATTGCCGATCATCCAGCAGATGAGGGCACGAGCGAGGCCGTCGCCAAGCAGGCGCACGATCTTTATCGCGCGCTGCTTATCACCGCGCGCGACAAGCATGGCCTGAGCTATTTGCAGCCGGGCCGATTCGTCTGCCCGGGTGCGCTCGGCGACGTGCCTTATCTCTGGTTCGCACCGCTCGAGGTGCCGGACAGTGTCGAGCGGCCTGCCGCCGGCACGCTTGGCGCGCTGATGGAAGAGCGCTTCGAGGTCTACAAGCGCGAGGTGGTCGCCAAATTCTACGAAGATTATTTCCGCCACTACGGACGGCAGATCGTCCTGGTCGATGTGCTCGGCGCGCTGTTGGCAGGCCGCGAGGCGTTCGACGATACGCGGCTGGCGAGCGAGGCTATTCTGCAGAGCTTCCGCTACGGCCAGCACAATATCCTGACCAAGCTGCTTGGCAGCGCCCGCGTCGAGAAGGTGTTGTTCGCCGCCACCAAGGCTGACCACATCCCGGATCTGCAACGCGACAATATGAGCGCGCTGTTGCGCAACATGGCGGCCCTGCCGGCTTTGGAAGCGCGCGGCAACAATGCCGACATTCATTTCACCACTTTGGCGTCGGTCGCGTCGACCGTCGAAGCTGCGCAAGAGGTCGAAGGCCGGCAGGGCGTCATCGGCCGCATGGTCGGCGCCGGCAAGCAGACGCGCTTCTATATCGATGCGATTCCGGTTCAGCCGCCGCGGCCGGATGCCTGGGGCGCACCGTTTCTCAGCATTCCCCAGTTCGAGCCGCCACTGATCGATCCGGCGCCGGTCGATGGCATTCCGCATATCAATCTCGATTTGGCGCTCGATTATCTGATCGGAGACCGCTTGCGATGACCGATCCCCATTCAAAACGCCCCCAGGGGCCGCGCATCATTGTCGATGACGAACCGTCGCAGACGCGGCCCTTCGCCACGCCGCATGCTCCCTTGGTTGTCGAGACTGCGGACACCGACCGCATCGTGCCGCGCGAACGCGCCGCGGTGGCGCAAGGCGCAAGCGCATTGCCCGCACGGCCGCGTTTGCGTGACCGCTGGGTGCGGCTCGGTCTTTACGGTGTTGGCGCGGCGATTGTCGGCTGGCTCGGCATCGACGCCTATCTTTGGATATCGAGCGCTTTCGCCACCAGCAACACTTTGGGCGCTGTCGCATCGACGGTTGTCGTCGCCGGTTTCGGCGGCGCGGCGCTGATCGTCGGCCGCGAGATGAGAAGCTTCTACGCGCTGAAAAGCGTCGAAGAGCATCAGCAGCGTTTCGCCGCCGAGAACCTGCGCCCGGCCGACATGCGCGAAGCGATCCGCGACGTGCTCGCCGTCGTGCCGAAGGACCGCGAAACCGAAGCGGCGATCGAGGCCTTCCAGCGCCAGGCGCAGGCGCATCACACGCCGGCGCAGCAACTTGAACTTTTGTCGCGCACGGTGATGACGCCGCTCGACCGCCGCGCCGAGGCGGCGGTGCGCCGCGCCACCGCTGCGGCGTTCGGCATTACCGCGGTGTCGCCAACGGCGATGACCGACGTTCTGTTCTTCGTGGCGATGAGCGTGCGCATGGTGCGCACCGTGGCCGCCTGTTACGGCCACCGCCCGACGGCGGCGGCGACCGCGCATCTCCTGCGGCGGCTGCTGACCGAGGCCGGCAAACTGGGCGCCGTCGATCTCGCCGGCATGACCTTGACGCAGCACATCGGCGGCGCCTTGGCGGAGCGCATCGCCGCCAACACCGCCGAGTCGATGTATGCCGGGCAGCGCATGGCCCGCATCGGGCTCATCACCATGGGCATGTGCCGCCCGGTGCCGTTCCTGCCGGAAGAGGTGCCCGGCATGTTTTCGTCGATGATCGGCAATCTTTTCGTCCGCAAACCGGCCAATCCGGCGGAAAATCGGGGATGACGCCCGCCCGGCGTTAACCAAAAATTAACGGAGTGTTCGTCCGGCCGGTCGCCTCGGCTATCCTGATGTCTGGAATCGGGAGCGGCGACGATGGTCAAGACAATTGCCCGGGCTGTATTTTTGTTTGCGCTGGCGATCATGGTCGCCTCGTGGGCGATGACCATCAGCAACAGCGAGCCGGCGCCGCCGAGCGAGGCGCTGCCGACCGACCGCATGTATTCCTGAGCTTCGGCTCCGCGCCGGCCGCTTGACCTGGGCGCCGCTGGCCGACAGGTTGCTGCCCTCATCTGCCTGTAAGCCCGGGGCATCGCCGTGACCGTTCCAGCCGCCATCAAATCCCGTAGTCCGGACGGCTTTGCCGCCGCCATTGGCGACCTGACCGCCGCCTTCGGCAATCGCGTCGTGACCTCGCAAGCGGTGCGCCAGCAGCACGGCAATACGGTCACCTGGCATCCGAACCAGCCGCCTGACGCGGTGGTGTTTCCGCAGAGCACCGAAGACGTGCAGCAGATCGTGCGCATCTGCTCGAAGCACGGCATGCCGATCATTCCCTACGGCGCCGGTTCGTCGCTGGAGGGCCACGTTAACGCGCCGCAGGGCGGCGTCTCGATCGACTTCCGCGATATGAACGCGTTGCTGACCGTGCACGCCGAGGATCTCGACTGCGTCGTGCAGGCCGGCATCACCCGCAAGACCCTGAACGAGCAGTTGCGCGACAGCGGGCTGTTCTTCCCGATCGATCCCGGCGCCGACGCTTCGCTCGGCGGCATGGCTTCGACGCGCGCCTCGGGCACCAACGCGGTGCGCTACGGCACCATGAAGGACAATGTCATCGCGCTGAAAGTCGTGCTCGCCAATGGCGAGGTGATCGACACTGCGCGCCGCGCCAAGAAAACCTCGGCCGGCTACGACCTGACCCGCCTGATGGTCGGCTCGGAAGGCACGCTCGGCATCATCACCGAACTGACGCTGAAATTGTCCGGCATTCCGGAGGCGATCTCCGGCGGCCGCTGCCCGTTTCCTTCCGTCGAGGCGGCCTGCAACGCCGCGATCATGACCATCCAGGCCGGCATTCCGGTGGCGCGCATCGAACTGCTCGACGCGCTCCAGGTCCGCGCCATCAATCTCGGGTCGAAACTCGATCTGCCGGAGACGACGTTGCTGCTGATGGAGTTCCACGGCTCTCCCGCCTCGGTCGCTGAACAGTCGACCCGCTTCGGTGAGATTGCCGAAGAACTTGGTGGCGGTCCGTTTGTCTGGACCACGGTGCCGGAAGAACGCACCAAGCTCTGGGAAGCGCGCCACAACGCCGCCTTCTCAAACTTCACGCTGCGCCCCGGCGCGGCGATGATCGCCACCGACGTCTGCGTGCCGATCTCGCGGCTGGCAGAATGCGTCACCGCGACGCAGGCCGACATCGCCGACAGCCGTATCGTCGCGCCGATCGTCGGCCATGTCGGCGACGGCAATTTCCACCTCACGATGCTGATCGACCTGAATGACGCTGACGAGGTCGCGCGCGCCGAGGGCCTCTCCGGCCGCCTGGTCGAGCGCGCTTTGGCGATGGACGGAACCTGCACCGGCGAACACGGCGTCGGCCAAGGCAAGATCAAATACATGCAGGCCGAGCACGGCGAGGCTGCGGTGGCCGCCATGCGGGCGATCAAGCAGGCGCTCGACCCGCAGAATATCCTCAATCCGGGCAAAATGATCGCGCAAAACTGATCGCGCATGGCTGAATGCCAGCCGCGACATAGATTTGCCGCCAAAACTCTCGAAGACTGGCGTATATTTCGATAGATTAAGCGCAAGCCAGGCTGTTGCGGTTTTGGCGCTGGAGTTGGCGTTTGCAAACCACTTTGCTCGGATTGGCGGTAGCGATCATCCTGGCGGTGCTGGCCGCACTGGTCGGGCCGCTGCTGATCGACTGGAGCGGACAGCGCTCGATTTTCGAATCCGAAGCCGGCCGTCTCCTCGGCGTCAACGTGCGGGTCGCGGGCGGCATCGATGCGCGCCTGCTGCCGTCGCCGCGGCTCACCCTCAACGATGTCGAACTTGGCCAGGGCGACAGCAAGATCGCGCTGCGCGCGCTGACCGTCGAACTGGCGCTTGGCCCCCTGATGCGCGGCGACTGGCATGCGACCGAATTGCACCTCGCCGGACCGCACGTGAAGCTCGGCGTCGATGCCGCCGGTCTAGTCACCGCGCCTGATTTCAACATGGCGTTCAGCCCGGACTCAGTCACGGTCGAACGCCTGAGCATCGAGGACGGCACGGTGTCTTTCGTCGATGCCGGCAGCGGCGGCGCCGTCACCCTCAGCCGCTTGTGGTTCAACGGCGACGCCAAGTCGCTCACCGGCCCGTTCAAGGGCGAAGGCGCGGTCACGATTGGCGGCGAACTTTATCCGTTCCGCCTGTCGACGGGGCGTTACAGCGACGAAGGCGCCATCAAGATTCATCTCAACGTCGATCCGGTCAACCGCCCGCTCAGCATTGAAGCCGACGGCCAGTTGAAGCTTGCCGGCGGCGAGCCGCGCTTCGACGGTACCTGGAGCCTGTCGAAGCCGGTCGGCATCGGCCTGCGCACCAATGCGCGGCTGACGCAGCCGTGGCGTTTGAGCGGCAAGATCAAGGCCGGCGCGCAATCGGCGCTGATCGAGCAGATCGAGTATCTCTACGGTTCGGAAGAGCAGGGGCTCAAGCTGACCGGCGTCGCCGACTTCAAGTTCGGCAGCAATGCGCGCTTCGACGGCGTGCTGTCCGGTCGCCAGATCGATCTCGACCGCGTGCTGATCGGAAGCGACGGCACGCGGCCGCCACCGGCCGCTGCCATCCGCGAACTCATCGAACTTGGCGGCGGCGCCTTTCGCCCGGGATTCCCGATCGCCCTCGGCATCGGCATCGACCAGATCACGCTCGGCGGCAATACGGTTCAGAACTTGCGCGGCGACATCAGCTCCGATGCCAAAGGCTGGAGTCTCGACCGCTTTGAGTTTCGCGCGCCCGGCTATACGCAGGTGCGCCTGAGCGGCCATCTCGCCGTCGGCGCCGACGGCGTCGCCTTCACCGGACCGGCCGAGATCGAAGCCAACGATCCGAAAGTGCTGGCCGCCTGGCTCGAAGGCCGCAGCGATGTGCCGGTGACGCCACCGATCGATCTGCGCACGCTTAATCTGCGCGGCGATGTTACGCTCGGCAGCGAGAAGGTCGCCATCGAGCAACTGAAGGCGGAGTTCGACCGCAAGACGATCTCCGGGCGGCTGTCATATGTCTTCGCCGCCGGCCGCGAGCAGGCCAAGCTCGATGCCGCGCTCAACGCGCCAGAACTCGACATCGATGCCGCGCTCGGCTTCGGCAAAGCGCTGCTCGCCGGCTCGGCGATGCAACGGCCGCGCGACATGATTATCGCCGCCGATATTGGCCGCGCCTCGGTCGCCGGTTTTGTCGCGCGCAATGCCAGCGCGCGGCTGAAAGTCGATGCCGGCGGCTTGCAGATCGACAAATTGTCCGTCACCGATCTTGGCGGCGCGGCGTTTTCGGCGAGCGGCCGTATCGACACGACGCAGCCGACGCCGCGCGGCAGCATCAATGTCGATCTCACCGCGCCGGACATGGCGCCGGTGATGGCGGTGCTGTCGCGCTTCGCGCCGGCCACCGTCTCGGCGCTGGGCCGCGGCACCGCGGCGATGGCGCCGGCCCGGTTGCGCGCACGGCTGGTGATCGATGGCACGGCGCAGGCGGCGCTGGCCAGGGTCAATATCGACGGCGTTCTCGGCAAGGTGCGCGTCGCTTTGGCCGGGCAGGGCAATGCCGACTTCTTCACCGCCGGCGCCAATGCCGGCGAAGTGCGGCTCGATGGCAAGCTGGACGCCGATGACGGCAAGATCCTGATGGCCATGCTCGGTCTCGACAGAGCGGTGGAGATCGAAGCCGGTCCCGGCGCGCTGACTCTTGCTCTCAATGGTCCGGCGAATGGCGATCTGAAGCTCGAAAGCCGTCTTGTCGCCAAAGGGCTGGAGGCCAGGGCCGCCGGCACCGCGCGGCCGTTTGGCGCTCAGCCCTCCGCATCGCTGCGCGCGACGATCGTGCGCGCCAATGCCGCGCCGTTGCGCGGCGCCGGCGGTGGCCGGGCGGCGCTGCCGGTGACCTTCGATGGCGGCGTCGCGCTTGCCGGCGACGAAGTCACATTGACCGACATCAACGCCAATGCTGGCGGCACCGCGCTGCGCGGCAAGGCCAGTTGGTCGCTCGGCATGCCGCACCGGATTTCCGGCGAACTGGAAGCCGACACGATCGATGGCGGTACAGTGGTCGCCGCCGCCATTGGCATGGCGACCTTGCCGCCGGGCTCCGACAAGAACTGGGTGTGGTCGACGGAACCCTTCACCGACGGCGCCTTCGGCGACTATGCCGGGACGGTGGCGCTTAAAGTGCGCCGCCTGGATCTGCCGGCGCCGCTTGTGGTGCGTGAATTCCGCAGCAGTCTGCGTTTCGGCAAGCGCGAAATATCCGTCGGCGACATCAGCGGCGACATGGCCGGCGGCAGGCTAAGCGGCGGCATCGTCTACAAGGACACCGACCTCGGCCTGACTGCCCAAGCCAAGTTGTCGCTGACCGGCGCCGATGCCGCGGCGCTGCTCGCCGCCGGGGCGCGGCCGCCGGTAACAGGAGCGCTCGATCTGACCGCCGAGGTCGAGGGTTCGGGCTTGAGCCCTGTGGCGCTGCTCGGCTCGCTGCAAGGCAACGGCACCGTTGCGCTTGCCGACGCGCAACTGGCCGGGCTCGATCCGCGCACCTTCGACACGGTGACGCGCGCGGTCGATCAAGGTCTGGCCATCGATTCGCAACGCATCGCCAACGTCGTGCGCACTGCGCTGGAAGGCGGTCAGTTGCCGGTCAAGCGCGCCGGCGGCGTTTTCACCCTTCGCGCCGGCCAGTTGCGTCTGGCCAATGTCACCGTCGATAGCAAGAACGCCAATCTCGACATTACGGGCCGTGTCGATCTGACCGACGGCACGCTCGACGCGCGGCTGGTTCTGTCGGGATCGAGCGAAGCGGCCGGCGCGCGGCCGGACATCTTCATGGCATTGCGCGGGCCGGTCGCGGCGCCGTCGCGCAGCATCGACGTGTCGGCATTGACCGGCTGGCTGACGCTGCGGGCGGTTGAATTGCAGGCGAGCCGCCTGCGCGCCATCGAGGCGGCGCAGCCGAAGCCGCTCCCGCCGCTGCCGCCCGCCGGCGACATTGTTATTCCGCCGAAAGAAGTTTCGCCGCCGACAAAAACGCCGCCGCAAAAAGAAGCTGCGCCGCCGAAAGAAATATTGCCTGAAAAAGAAATGGCGCCGGCATTGCCGGCGCCCGTCGAGATTCATCCTGCGCCCAATCCAGCGCCATTGCCGAAGCGCGCCGGGCAACCGGCAGGTTCCATCAGCCCCCAGAACTGAGCGGGGCCGGACGAGATCCGGCCCCTTCGCGCTTGTCGGTGCGGGAGCCGCGCCCGCTCTCGCTGAGGGCGCGGAAATGGTCGAGCACGTATATGCGGATGGCTGAGGACAGATTGCCGTGGCGGCGGTCGGTATCGATCGAAGCCACCAGGTCCGACAAGGTCATATCGCGCTGGGCCGCGATTTCCTTGAGCGCCGACCAGAACGCGTCCTCAAGACTGACGCTGGTCTTGTGTGTGGCGATAACGATCGAACGTTTGACAACCGGCGATTTCATTGGCCGTCACCTCCTTCGATCCGGTGCTGATCGAGGCTACGCGCAGCCTGCTTCTGCTGGGCCGCTTCGCAGTCGCGGAGGTGCTTTGGCCGGCCATAGGCAAGCCGGTTGGCGCTGGCGCGCGTCTCATCCTGCGCGTGCGAAGCCCGTTTGCGCACCGCCCGAAGATTCACCACGTCCGCCATTGCATCGCCTCTATATCAGCAACTCTTGCGGCCGCCTTTTGTAACGGCCGAGTGTCTTGAAAAGTGTCGCTGGACGCGGTGCTTCACCATCGGCCAGCTTGGAAGCATTCCATGGTAGACAATGCGGGTTAGTGCAATCCCAATTCAAGACACGGTTAGTTGATCGCAGAATACGCGGGCTGCTCATTATGTGACCGCCCCCAGGATTTGCGCCCGCATTTACAGTCCTGCCAAGTCAAAGGGAGAGCATTATTTTGAGCGAAGCCAACAAATACTTTAAAAGTTGCGTGCGGAACCTTACGAACTCCCGCCGCGACCTGTTAACAGGCATAAATGACATTAAAAATAAGTAGAATTGCGCTGAAGCAATTAGTCGATGGCTAAAATCTAGGTATTTGCGAGCAGATATTCTATGCGACCGGTGCCCTCTCTCTTTGCACTTGGCCGCGATTTCTCCCCCAGGATAATCGCAAGCCACTTCGGTCAACCCGGCCGCGTCATTTTGCCCGGCCTGACCAAGCGGTCGAAGTCGGCGCCCGAGATAAAGCCGAGCCGCAGCGCTTCTTCGCGCAAGGTTGTGCCATTGGCGTGCGCCGCTTTGGCGACCTTGGCGGCGTTGTCGTAGCCGATTTTCGGCGCCAGCGCGGTGACCAGCATCAGCGAGCGCTGCATCAGTTCGGCAATGCGCGGTTCGTTGGCCTCGATGCCGACGATGCAGTTGTCGGTGAACGAAGTGGCGGCGTCACCGAGCAGCCGGATCGATTGCAACATGGCGTAAGCCATCACCGGCTTGTAGACGTTGAGTTCGAAATGGCCCTGGCTGCCGGCGACTGTAATCGACGTGTTGTTGCCGAACACCTGGCAGCACACCATGGTGAGCGCTTCGCTCTGCGTCGGGTTGACCTTGCCTGGCATGATCGACGAACCGGCCTCGTTGCTCGGCAGGATCAGTTCGCCAAGGCCGGAGCGCGGCCCGGAGCCGAGCAGGCGGATATCGTTGGCGATCTTGAACAGCGCGGTGGCGGCGGCATTGATGGCGCCATGCGCGAACACATAGGCATCGTGCGCCGCCATGTGTTCGAACTTGTTCGGCGCGCTGACGAAGGGCAGCTTGGTCAACGTGGCGATGCGTTTGGCGAAAGCCTTGGCGAATTTCGGTTTGGTGTTGAGGCCGGTGCCGACCGCGGTGCCGCCTTGCGCCAAGGGATAAAGCTCGCGCTGCGCCAGTCTGAGACGCGCGATCGATGATTTCACCTGCGCGGCGTAGCCGGAAAATTCCTGGCCGAGCGTCACCGGCGTCGCATCCATCGTGTGGGTGCGGCCGATCTTGACGATCCGGGCGAACTGTTTGGCCTTCTTGTCTAGCGCGGCTTGCATCGTCGTCAATGCCGGCAGCAGATGGTTGGCGATCTGCAGGGCGGCGGCGATATGCATGGCGGTCGGCAGCGAGTCGTTGGACGACTGGCTCATATTGACGTGATCGTTCGGATGCACCGGCGTCTTGGCGCCGAGTTCGCCGCCGAGCGCCAGATTGGCGATGTTGGCGATTACCTCGTTGACGTTCATGTTGGATTGCGTGCCGGAGCCGGTCTGCCACACCAGCAGCGGAAACTCATCGTCGAGCTTGCCGTCGGCGATGTCCTGCGCCGCGGCGGCGATGGCGTTGGCGCGTTTGCTGTCGAGCGAGCCGAGATCGCGGTTCACGTCGGCGGCGGCGCGCTTGACCAAGCCGAGAGCATGCACGACTTCGATCGGCATGCGTTCCGTGCCGATGCGGAAGTTTCGCAGCGAGCGTTCGGTCTGCGCACCCCACAGCCGGTCGGCGGGGATGTCGAGCGCGCCGAAGGAGTCAGCTTCGCTGCGGGTCGTCGCGCTGGGAGTGCGTGTTTTTGCCATTGGCTAAACCTATGCCAATCGCGCCGGCAAACAAGTCGGGGAGGGGACGGCTATTTCTTGCGGAACCGGTCGAGACGCACGACCTCGCCGCCGCCGGACGGCTTGTCGGGATTGGGATCGGTCGGTTCCGCTTCGGCGGCTGGTGAGACCGGCGGCAGTGGCGTCACCGCGGGTACACTGGCGGCGGGCGGAGCGACGGGCAGACGGGTCGTCGGGTCGGCTTTCTTCGGCGCCGCCTTGCTGGCGTTTTCCGCGGCGCTGACCGAGGTCAGTTGGGTTTTTTTGGCATCCGGCTTTTTGCCGTCCGGCTTCTGGTCGCTCTCGGCGATTTGTTCGAACTGCAAGCCGAACTGTACCGACGGGTCGAAGAAGCCGGTGATGGCGTCGAAGGGAATCGCAAGCTTTTCCGGGATGCCGCCGAACGACATGCCGACCTCGAAACCAGGCTCGGTCACCGCCAGGTCCCAGAACTGGTGCTGGAGGATGACCGTCATTTCTTCCGGGTATTGCGCGCGCAGGCGGTCGGACATGCGCACGCCGTCGGCCCGCGTGTTGAACGAGATATAGAAGTGATGGTCGCCGGGCAGGCCTTTTTTGGCGGCGTCGGTGAGCACGTTGCGGACCACCCCGCGCAGCGCCTGCTGGGTCAAGAGATCGTAGCGGATATGGTCGGCCATTCGCGTCCTGCGGTCGGGAGAGTCATCGTTTTGGCATGATAGCGCGCCGGGCGGCGAAATTCATCCCGTCGGTGTGTCGAATAATGGCTCTTTGCAAGGAAAGTGGAGGCTTCTGTTGCCAGGTGCCTCCGAACCCCGCCTGACGGAGCTTAACCCGCCAGGACTTCTAGTCTTGGTTTTTCAAACCGCTTACGCAGCCTGAGCAACCGGAGCATAGTTGTCGTTTGCAACTACGATTTGGCCCGATAACGGCGGAACCATGCCGAGCAAAAGTTCGTCCTTTACGCCCTCGTCGATCCTAGTTCGCCCCCGCCGAAGCCCTGATTCATGACCGAAGGTCAGGACTTGGGTGGAGGCGCCGGGTACTGCCCCCGGGTCCGAAAGGTTTATTACGACGTCCGTTTATCGCCATAGCCGGGTTGCCCCGGCACCTTGAATATAAGCGCTAAAAGTTGACGAGGTAAGGGCGATGCGGTGGATTTTCCGCAGCGGCCGCAAAAAGCCGCGGACAGACCCCGGCAAGTCTTTGATTGCGCGTCAATTTTATTAACTTGTCTAGGGAAAACTCCGCTCCGGCCCGTTTGGCCTTGGAGCCTGGAGTTCTCTCCTATGCCGTCGCGCGATTTTGCCACCCCGATGCCCGAACTGCGGTTGGCCGAGTTGCTCGGCGCGCTGAGCTACGCGCTCGACATGGTGGAAGGCCAGCCCGCCGGTCATTGCGTGCGCGGCTGCTGGATCGGCATTCACATCGGCCGCGAACTGGGACTGAGCGAAGCCGAGTTGTCCGAACTCTATTACACCTTGCTGATGAAGGACGTCGGTTGCAGCAGCAATGCCGCGCGTATCTGCCAGCTCTATATGACCGATGATATTTCGTTCAAGCGCGACTTCATGACGGTCAATGGCAGCCTGCCGCAGGTGCTGCGCTTCGTGCTGTCGCACACAGGCATGAACGCGCCGCTCGCCGAACGCTTCCGTGCGCTGGTCAATATCTTTCAGAACGGCGGCCAGATCGCGCATGAACTGATGGAGACGCGCTGCGACCGCGGCGCCGAGATCGCGCGCAAGATGCGGTTCTCGGAAAACGTCGTTGAGGCGATCCGCAAATTCGACGAACACTGGGACGGCGGCGGCATGCCAACCGGCATTGCCGGCGACGCCATACCGCTTTATTCGCGCATCGCGCTGATGGCGCAGGTTGTCGATGTGTTCAACATGACCAACGGTCATGAAGCGGCGAGACGTGAAATCCAGCACCGCACCGGTACATGGTTCGATCCCAAGGTCGCCTGGGCCTTCGACCGCGCCGCCGCCAGGCCCGAATTCTGGGCGATGCTGCAATCGGACGATCTGCAAAACGCGATTTTCGACTTGGAGCCGGCGCAGCGGCGCATCCTGGTCGATGAAGACTTTCTGGACGACATTGCCGCCGCCTTCGCCCAGGTGATCGACTCCAAGAGCCCCTTCACCAAAGGCCACAGCGAGCGCGTCACTTTGTTCGCCGACCTGATCGCCGAACAACTCGACGTGCCGCTGCCACGCCGCCGCTGGCTCAAGCGCGCCGCTCTGCTGCACGACATCGGCAAGCTCGGCGTCAGCAACTCCATTCTCGACAAGCCTGCCAAGCTCGACGCCGACGAATGGGGCGCGATGCAAAAACATTCCGCGCTCGGCGAAACCATCCTGTCGCGTATCGGCGCGTTCAAGGATCTCGCCTTCATTGCCGGCGCGCATCACGAGCGGCTGGACGGCAAGGGCTATCCGCGCGGGATTTCCGGCGACACTCTGCCGCTCTCAGTCCGTATCGTCACGACCGCCGATATTTTCGACGCGCTCACCGCCGACCGGCCGTACCGCGCCGCGATACAGGTGACAAAAGCGCTGGCGATCATGGCCGAAATGGTCGGAACACAAATCGATCCGGTGTGCTTCGACGCGCTGCGCGGCGCGCTCAAGCGCGTCGATGCGACGCTTGCGGCCTAACGCGTTCTCCTGCGCATTACCGCCGCGGTTATACGGATCGCAGGCTTGACGATGGCTGCATTGCCGTTAGTCCGAACGGCCCTTTTACAACCGCGAAATCTTCCCGCCTGACCAAATTTCGAGCGACACGGACCGTCGCGCTTCCGGTCGATGCGGAAGCTATGCTAGGGATCGGTAACAGGGATTGTTTGGGGGGCGGCAAATTGCCGCAAGGGAGAGGAAAAATGGCCGAGGGGGCGAATTCCTCCGCGACGGGGGGTGGGTTACTTGCGAAAATTCGCGGGCCGCGCGATTTCTTCGGCGGCGTGGCGCTGATCCTGGTTGCCGCGCTCGCGTTCTGGGCATCGAGCAATCTGCCCGGCCAGCAAGGCTTTGCCTTCGGCCCCGGCACCGCCCCACGCATCTTCGCCGGCCTTTTGATGTTCATCGGCGCGGTGGTTGCGCTGACCGGGTTGTTCGTCAAAGGACCGCCGATCGAAGGCTTCGCCATTCGCGGCCCGGCGTTTGTCATCCTCGCCATTCTGATCTTTGCCGCCACTATTCGCGGCATCCGCGTCGATCTTGCCGGAATTCCGATCCACCTTCCGGCTTTCGGCATGGTGTTCTCGACATTCGTCGCCTTCATGGTGTCGCTGTTCGGTTCGAAGGAATTTCGCTGGATCGAAAGTCTGATCGCGGCGGTGGCGATGACGGCTTTCTGTGTCGTGCTGTTCGTCCATCTGCTGGGCCTGCCGTTCCAGCTTTGGCCCATGTTCTAGAGCGAGTGCGACAATGACCGATCTCCTTGCCAATCTCGCGCTCGGCTTTTCTGTTGCCGCGGCCCCGATGAACATTGCTTTCTGTCTGCTGGGCGCTTTGGTCGGCACCCTGGTCGGCGTGCTGCCGGGCATCGGCACGGTTGCGACGGTGGCGATGCTGTTGCCGATTACCTTCGGCCTGCCGCCTGTCGGCGCGCTGATCATGCTCGCCGGGATCTATTACGGCGCGCAGTATGGCGGCTCGACGACGTCGATCCTGGTCAACATTCCGGGCGAGGCGACATCGGTTGTGACCTGTCTCGACGGCCATCAGATGGCGCGCAAAGGCCGCGCCGGCGCGGCGCTGTCGATCGCGGCGCTTGGTTCGTTCTTCGCCGGCTGCGTCGCCACCGTGCTGGTCGCCGCACTCGGTGCGCCGCTGACGTCGCTGGCCCTGCTGTTCGGTCCGGCGGAATATTTCGCGCTGATGGTGCTCGGCCTGATTTTCGCTGTGGTGCTGGCCAAGGGCTCGGTGCTCAAGGCGGTCGCCATGATCGTTCTCGGTCTTCTGCTGTCGATGGTCGGCTCCGATCTCGAAACCGGTGCCGGACGTATGACCTTCGACATCGCCGAACTGTCCGACGGCATCGGCTTCACCAACGTGGCGATGGGCCTGTTCGGCTTTGCCGAAATCATCCGCAATCTGGAAATGTCGCAGGAGAGCCGCGATATCGTGAAGGCGAAAATCTCCGGTCTGATGCCGACGCGGCAGGACCTCGTGGATTCATCCGGCGCCATCGCCCGCGGCACGGTTCTTGGCTCGATCCTCGGCATCCTGCCTGGCGGCGGCGCGATCGTTGCGTCGTTTGCCGCCTACACGTTTGAAAAGCGCATCTCCAAGCATCCGGAGCGTTTCGGTCACGGCGCCATTCAGGGCGTCGCCGCGCCGGAAGCCGCCAACAACGCGGCGTCGCAAACCTCCTTCATCCCGCTGCTCACCCTCGGCATCCCGCCGAACGCGGTAATGGCGCTGATGGTCGGCGCCATGACCATCCACGGCATCGTGCCGGGCCCGCAGGTGATGATCAAGCAGCCGGACCTGTTCTGGGGCATGATTGCGTCGATGTGGATCGGCAACCTGATGCTGGTCATCATCAACCTGCCGCTGGTCGGCCTCTGGGTCAGCCTGTTGCGCGTGCCTTACCGGCTGCTGTTCCCGTCGATCATCGTGTTCTGCTGCATCGGAATCTACTCGATCAACAACGCGCCGACGGATGTGCTGATCGCAGCGATTTTCGGCCTGGTCGGCTACGCGCTGGTGAAGCTCGACTTCGAACCGGCGCCGCTGGTGCTGGCCTTCGTGCTCGGCCCGCTGCTGGAAGAAAACCTGCGCCGCGCCATGCTGATCGCGCGCGGCGACGCCACCGTGTTCCTGACCCGGCCGATTTCCGGCGTGCTGCTGGCGGTGGCGCTGATCCTGTTGATCGTGGCCATGCTGCCCATGATCAGCAAAAAGCGCGAGACGGTGTTCGTCGAATAGGCGGATGCAACATGACGCATTAAAAAACGCCCGCCGGGACATCCCGGCGGGCGTTTGCTTTAAATCGTTATCCTTCGAGGCTCGCCGTTCTCGCGGCTCGCCCCCAGATGACGGGTTTATCCTTTGCGTGCACGCCCGATGAAGGCTATCGCCGCGGTTCGGGGCTGGTGTTGCTGCTGCCGCCGCCAAAAATGATGCGCTGCGGGTTTTTCGCCAGATCGGTGACCGATTTGTCGATATTGGTGATGGCCCGGTTTAGATTGGCGCTGACGACGGTGACCTGCTTGCTCGTGGTCTCAGTGAGTTTGGTGATGCCCTCGGTGATCTCCGCGGTGCGCTTGTCGAGGCTTTCCGCAAGCTGATTGGTGTCCTTCTTGAGCGACACCGCCAGTTCGGTGAACGAGCCCATTGTCTGCGTGCCGGTTTCGATCAGCTTGGAACTACTGTCGACGAGCTTGTCGATCTTGTCACCGTTGCGCGCCAGCGCGGCGGTGAAGGTCTCGAGATTCTTGATGGTGTTGCGCAGCGATTCCTGATTTTCAACGATGATGGCGTCGGCCTTGGCGAGGGTTTCGCGCACCGCGGTGCCCATGTCGCCCGCCGTTGAAGCCGCGCGCAAGGTCGGCAAGCCGCCGCTCTTGGGCGGCGCCACTGCGGGCGAGGAGGCGGCGGCGCCCTTCAGCGACACCGAGGCGATGCCGGTGAGGCCGGCATATTCCAGCGTCACATTTGTATCGGACCGGATCGGTGTCGATGGCGTCACCGAGATAACGGCGGCGACTTCGGACGGGTTTTCCGTGAGGCGCATCTCGGTGACTTCGCCGACGCGGATGCCGTTGAACAAGACCGGGCCGCCGACGCGCAGGCCCGACACCGAGCCCTCGAATACGATCAGATAGGGGTTGGTCTCCTTCGTTCCGGATGCGCTGTGCAGCCAGTAGACGAAGCCGAATGCGGCGGTGATCACGGCAAAGGTGAACAAGCCGATCAACGCGAATTTTGCCCTGTCTTCCATCACTCAACTCCAATTCACGCGCGTTTTTCGGTGACGCGCCGTCCTTTGATCGCAACCTGGAAATCGGTGTGCGCGCGCTCGCCGTGGAAATATTCTTTGAGCCACGGATGTTGCGACGCCAGCATGACTTCCATGTTGCCGGCTTCGACGATCTTGCCCTCGCTCAGCACCGCGATGCGGTCGCAGGTGCGGTGCAAACTGTCGAGGTCGTGTGTCACCATGAATACCGAAATACCGAGTGTTTCCTGAAGCGTCAGCAACAAGTGGTCGAATTCCGCGGCGCTGATCGGGTCGAGGCCGGAGGTCGGTTCGTCGAGAAACAGGATTTCCGGATCGAGCGCCAGCGCGCGGGCCAACGCCACGCGCTTGATCATGCCGCCGGACAACTCAGACGGAAAATTGCGGTAAACGTCGGGCTTGAGGCCGACCATTTCAAGCTTCGAGATGGCGATCTCTGTCGTCAGCTTCGGCGACAGACGCAGGTATTCGCGGATCGGGAACTCGACGTTCTTGCCGGAAGTCAGTGAGGAGAACAGGGCGCCCTGCTGGAACAGCACGCCCCAGCGGCGGTCCACCGCCTGACGTTCGGCCGCGCTGGCTTTGCTGAGTTCGACGCCCAGCACTTCGATCGTGCCGGCCTGCATCGGCAGAAGACCTATGATGGTGCGAGTCAGCACCGACTTGCCGGCGCCCGAGGCGCCGACAAAGCCCAGGATTTCGCCGCGCTTGAGATCGAGGTTGACGCCCTTAAGGACGTGACGACCGGCAAAATCCACCGCCAGATCGCGCACCTTGATGACCGCGTCATCGGATCGAGGCATGTTCAAACCCCGATCGCGGCGAAGAAGACGGCAAACAGGCCGTCGATCACGATGACGAGGAAGATCGACTTGACCACGGAGTCCGTGGTCTTGGCGCCGAGCGATTCCGCCGAGCCCTTGACCTGCAGGCCCTCCATGCAGGCGACAAGGCCGATGATCAACGCCATGAACGGCGCCTTGATCATGCCGACGGCGAAAGTCTTGATGGTGATCGACTCGTGCAGTCGCGAAAGAAAGATTTTCGGATCGATGCCGCCGTACAGCCACGACACCAGGCCGCCGCCATAGAGCGCGGCCATCGCGCCGATGAAAGCGAGCACCGGCACCGCGATAATGAGCGCGAGAATGCGCGGCAGCACCAGAACTTCGACCGGGTCGAACCCCATCGTGCGCAAGGCGTCGATTTCCTCGCGCATCTTCATCGAGCCCAGTTCGGCGGTGTAGGCCGAGCCGGAACGGCCGGCGATCATGATGCAAACGATGAGGACGCCGAGTTCGCGCAAGACCAGAACGCCGACCATGTCCACGACATAGATATCGGCGCCGAAGGTGCGGAAATGGAAGATGCCTTGCTGCGCGATGATCGCTCCGATCAGGAACGTGATCAGGATGATGATCGGCACGGCATTCCAGCATACGCGTTCGAGATGGTTGATCAGTGACGTGAAGCGAAAGCGCCGGGGATGCGCCACGATGCTGAGAAATGCGACGAGCAATGCGCCCGCGATCTGGAAGATCGTGAATAGGTCGCTGCCGACGGCGGTCATGGTGCGGCCGACGCTTTCCAGCGTTGCGACGATGCCGGTGCGCTTGTGTTTCTCTGGCGTCAGCTTTTGCTGGCCGGCACGCACTTTCTTGAAAAGGTTATTGTAGCGGCCGGACAGGCCAACAAGTTCGGCTTCGACGCCGCGGCTCGACCAGACCCGCAGCGTACGCTCGATCAGCCATGCGCCGTAGGTGTCGAGACGCTCGACCTGCGTCACGTCGACGACGATGCGGCGCACGGAAGGATCGACGCGGCTGGCGTGTTCGATCTGCGGCTCGAGCGCGCGGGCGTGCTCGGCCGTCCATGAGCCGGAGGCGGCAAGATCGAGACCGCCGCTGTTGACCTGGACGCTGAGCAGGCTTGCCGCCGTCACCAGAAATTCTCCTTCGCGATTTCGCGGAGCGTGCGGCCAAAGCCGCGCGGGACGGCCGGTTGCCCGGACGCCTCTCTTAAATTAACGCATTGTTAATATTAATAAATGCCGTTTAACGTTTACGGTTAACGGGAACTTTGGCGCAAATTTGCGCGCAAACTTGGACGTGTCTGCCGGCGAATGCCGGTCAGGCCGCGTCCGATTGCGGCGCCGGGGCGGCCGTTTCGACGCTGATGGGTGCCCGCCGCCGTGCGGTCATTTCCCGCAGCAACGCCGCCATTTCCTGGCGCATGGCGCTGGCCGCCTCGCCGCCGGCGACGTTTTGCCGGCGCTCTTGCTCGAGCTTCTCGTTGAGTTCCCGGATTTTGGCGTCAGCAGTTTCGCGCTCGACGCGCAGGACCGTTTCAAGGAAGGTCGTGTGTTCGCCTTGGGCACTGAGTTTTGAACGGGCTTCCGCGTTGTCGGCTTCGAGCGCGGCGACGGTCTTGGCCAGTTCGTCGCAGCGTTTGGCCAGTTTTTCGCGCGTCTTCATCTGCACGCCGTTATCGGCGAACAAGGACTCGACCTTGCGGTTCAGCTCTTCGACGATCCTCGCCTGGCGCTGGCTGTCGTCCTGACGCAGCTGCTCGGCTTCCTGCATTTCGGCGATCAGCCGGGCTTTCTCCTCCCCGGCGGCGGCGAGTTCCGCCTTCAGGAGGTCGGCCCTTTCCAGCGCCGAGGTAACGACCAGTTCGCGATCATTGAACATGGTCTCGACGGTGAGCATCTGTTTGGCCAGCGCAGCGGTGTCGTCCAGCGCCTTGTCCAGTCTGCTGCGCAGGACGGCATTGTCCTGATGGAGCGCGGTGAGGGCCTTTTTGCGTTCGGCCGCGGCCGTGGCGTGCTGGGTGGCGGTGTCCTGAAGCTCGGCGAAAGCCTTGTTGAGGCGCTCGATTTCGGCGTAGGCGACCTCCAGGTCGGCCGCCTGCCGTTCTTGCAAGTTGTACAAATCGGCGACCTGCGTGCAGCGCATCGCCAATTCGCGTTCCTGCTCGGCCACTTTTTTCTCGATTGCGCTCGGCCCCGCTTTTGGCGGCGCTTCGAGCGTCGGCCACGGGCGGTCATCGAGATCGGTGGCGGCAGCGGCGGTTCGGCCAGGGCGCGGGTCCGCCGATACGGCCGCCGCCTCGCCAGCCGGCGAAAATAGGTCTTCGTCGAGATCGAAGCTGGCACGGTCACGCAAGGCCGGTCCACGGCGCGAACCGGCGAACTTCGGCATCTCGTCGAAAATGGTTTCGAGGTATTTCAAGGTTTGCTCGACGTGGAAATGCGTACGGACGCTGCCACAACCGAATCACTGGACGTTAACCGCCGATTAACCATGGAACATCTTGCTTAACCACCTCTTAACGCCGGAACCGGCTACCGGCAGCGGCGGAACGGCTGCGGATTGCGAAACGGCGGGTCTGCATGGCGGGGAAAAGCCCGCCGGACGGTTGCGGGGGGCGCTAAACTTGCCCATCTTCGCCCGAGTCGGGCCGCCAGCGGGCGGTCTGGCCCCCAAAATCAGGCTGACGCGATGCGCCAATATCTCGAACTGATGGATCACATTCTCCGCCACGGCGCGGAGAAGCATGATCGTACCGGGACCGGCACGCGTTCGGTGTTCGGCTATCAGATGCGCTTCGACCTCGCCGAAGGCTTTCCGCTGGTCACCACCAAGAAGCTGCACGTCAAATCCATCGTGCACGAACTGCTGTGGTTTCTCGCCGGCGACACCAACATTAAATATCTCAACGACCACGGCGTGCGCATCTGGGACGAATGGGCCGACGAGCGCGGCGATCTCGGGCCCGTGTATGGCCATCAGTGGCGCTCATGGCCGGCTAAGGACGGCGAGACCATCGACCAGATCGCCAATGTGATCGCGATGATCAAGCGCAATCCGGATTCGCGCCGGCTGATCGTCACCGCGTGGAATCCGGCCGACGTTGACAAGATGGCGCTGCCGCCGTGCCATTGCCTGTTCCAGTTCTATGTCGCCGACGGAAAGCTGTCGTGCCAGCTCTATCAACGTTCGGCCGACGTGTTTCTCGGCGTGCCGTTCAACATTGCATCCTACGCGCTGCTGACCTTGATGGTGGCGCAGGTCACCGGCTACTCGCCCGGCGAGTTCATCCATTCGTTTGGCGATGTGCACCTTTATAACAACCATATCGAACAGGCCGAGCTGCAACTGTCGCGCGCGCCGAAGGCGCTGCCGGCGATCCATATCAATCCCGAAGTGAAGGATATATTCGGCTTCCGCTTCGAGGACTTCACCATCGAGAATTACGAGCCGCATCCGCACATCAAGGCGCAAGTGGCGGTATGAGTGTCCTGATCCGCGCCGCGCGTTCAGACGATACCGGGCTGATCTTCGATTTGGTGCGTGAACTGGCGGAATACGAGAAGCTGGCTGACGCCGTCGATGCCACCCCGGAAATGATCGGCGCGGCTTTATTCGGTGAGGCCCCGCGGCTGTTCTGCGACATCGCCGAATGGAACGGCGAGGCGGCCGGTCTAGCGATCTGGTTTCTGAATTTCTCGACTTTCCGCGGCCGCCACGGCATCTATCTTGAGGACCTTTATGTTCGGCCGGCGTTTCGCGGCCGTGGCCTGGGCAAGGCACTGATGGCGCAACTGGCGCGGCGCTGCGTCGCGCAGGGCCTGGCGCGGTTCGAGTGGTCGGTGCTGGACTGGAATGCGCCGTCGATCGCGTTCTACCAATCGATCGGCGCCCATGTAATGGACGACTGGAAAATCTGCCGGCTGAGCGGGCCGGCTTTGCAATCCTTTGCAGCCCAAGCTTTAGCAACGCAAGAGGCGCGCGCATGAAGATCGTTCTGGTCGCCGCCGTCGGGCGCAACAACGTCATCGGCCGTGACGGCCAGTTGCCGTGGCGGCTGAAATCCGATCTGAAGTATTTTCGCGCCATCACCATCGGCAAGCCGGTGGTGATGGGGCGCAAGACTTATGAGTCGATCGGCAAGCCGCTGCCGGGCCGCACCAACATCGTTCTGACCAAGGATCTCGGCCTGATCGTGCCGGGCGGCGTTCTAGCCAACAGCCTCGATGCGGCGATGGGCTTTGCGCGGCAGGATGCCGAGCGGCGTGGTGTCGATGAAATCATGATCATTGGCGGCGGCGATGTTTTCGAACGGATGATGCCCAGGGCCCACCGGCTCGAAATCACCCATGTCAATGCCAGCCCGGAAGGCGACGCCTTCTTTCCGCGCATCGAGCCGTCGGAATGGCGCGAGGCCAAGCGCACGTCTTTTTCCGCCGGGCCGGATGACGACGCCAGCTTCGACGCCGTGACCTATGTGCGGCGTTAGCCGTTGGTCTGGTTCGGCTCGATCAACTCGATGCGGTTGCCGAATGGATCGTCGATATGGCGGCGGTCGCAGCCTTCGAGCGGTTCGTCGGCGGTGACGTTGTTTTCGACACCCAGGTGCACCTGCAAGGCGCCGATCTCGAACCAGCAGCCGCCCCGCGCTGCCAGCACTGGCGGCTTCATCTTTTCGGTTATGCCGAGCACGCCGCAATAGAAGGCGCGGGCGTCGTTCTCACGCCCGGCCGGCATCGCAATCAGGATGTGATCGATACGGCGAACCGGCATCGAGCATTCCTTAAAGATTTAAGCCTGCACCGAATAGCCGCCATCGACGGCGATGGCCGCGCCTGTGATGAAGTCGGAAGCGGGCGCTGCAAGAAACACCGCGATGCCGGCGAAATCGCCCGGTTCGCCCCAGCGCTGCGCCGGCGTGCGGGCGAGCACTCTGTCATGCAGGCCTTCGACCTGTTCGCGCGCCTTGCGCGTCAGGTCGGTATTGATCCAGCCGGGCAGGATGGTGTTGACTTGGATGTTGTCTTTCGCCCAAGCGACGGCGAAGGACCTCGCCATCTGCACGATGGCGCCTTTGCTCGAGGCATAAGGTGAGGCGTATGACGCCCCGAAGACCGACATCATCGAACCGATATTGATCATCTTGCCGCCACCGGCGCGCTTCATGTGCGGGTAGGCGGCCTGCGAGCAGAAGAAGGCGCTGGTGAGGTTGGTGTTCATGACGAGGTGCCAGTCCGCCGCGGTCAGTTCTTCCGGCGGTTTGCGCACGCTGGTGCCGGCATTGTTGATGAGAATATCGAGACGTCCGAATTTTTGCGCGGCCTGATCGATGGCCTGATGGCAGGACGTCTCCTGCAAGACATCCAGTTCGACGAATTCGGCTTGCGCCCCGGTGGCCTTCAACTCGGCCAAAGCGGCCGCCGCCTTGGTCTTGTTGCGGCCGGCGATCACCACCGTCGCGCCGGCCCCGGCCAGACCCTTGGCCATGGCCAAGCCGATGCCGCCATTGCCGCCGGTCACCAGTGCGACGCGCTTGCTCAAATCGAAAGATGCCATTGCCGCCATTCCCTCTTGCCTTTTGCCCTTTTGCTTCCTGTTGCCGGACCGGAATTCTCATCTGTCGCGGTCTACGGCCGCCGCACTATCGCACGGCGGACCGGGCTAAAGCAGGTGGGGGCGCATGCTTTCGCATAGGTCGTGCGAGCGGCCGCCGCCGCGGTCGAAATGATCCGAATTCCGGCCCGGATCGGCGGTAATGCCGCATCACGGCGCGTTGTAACGCCCCCTTGCGTCCCCTATAACCCGTCCCAACTAAGGTCCAGCCGGCACGAGAGCCGGGCTGCGGGAGATATTTTCGATGCCATGGAGCAATCAAGGCGGCGGTAGCGGCGGCAGCGGTGGCGGCGGCCCATGGGGCGGCGGCGGCGGCAAAGGCCCGTGGGGCTCCGGACCGCAATCGTCGGGCCCGAAACCGCCGGATCTGGAGGAAATTCTCCGCCGCGGTCAGGACAAACTGCGCGGCGTGCTGCCGGGCGGCAATCTCGGCACCAAGGGTTTTGCGCTGATCACCCTCGCCGCGGTGGCGTTGTGGGGCTTTTCCGGCTTCTTCAAGGTCGAACCGGACGAACTCGGCGCTGTCCTGCGTTTCGGCAAGAACGTGCGTGAAGTCCAGCCAGGCCTGAATTACCACCTGCCTTATCCGATCGAGACCGTGCTGACGCCGAAGGCGTTGCGCGTCAACAAGATCGATATCGGCATGCGCTCCGTCGATGACGCCCGCCGCGGCTCGAGCGTGCGTGACGTGCCGGAAGAGAGCCTGATGTTGACCGGCGACGAGAATATCGTCGATGTCGATTTTTCGGTGCTCTGGAAAGTGAAGCCGACCGGCGTCGGCGATTATCTTTTCAATATCCAGAATCCCGAAGGCACCGTGAAAGCGGTGGCCGAAAGCGCCATGCGCGAAGTGGTCGGCCGTTCCGACATTCAGCCGATCCTGACCGGCGCCCGACAGACCATCGAGAACGCCGTCCAGGAACTGATGCAGAAGACGCTCGACCAGTACGGCGCGGGTATTCTGGTGCAGCAGGTGCAGTTGCAGAAGGTCGATCCGCCGACGCAGGTCATCGACGCGTTCCGCGACGTGCAGGCCGCGCGCGCCGATCTCGAACGGTCGGTCAACGAATCGCAGACTTACGCCAATCGAGTCGTGCCGGAAGCGCGCGGCCGGGTGGCGCAGATCACGCAGGCCGCGGAAGCCTACAAGTCGCAGACCGTGGCGGAAGCCCAAGGCCAGACCTCGCGCTTCAACAACATCTACGAACAGTACAAGAAGGCGCCGGAAGTGACCCGCGCCCGCATGTACCTGGAAACGATGGAGCGCGTGCTCGGCGGCGCCGACAAGATCATCATGGACAGCGGCCGCGACGGTGGCGGCGGTGTGGTGCCTTATCTCCCGCTCGGTGAACTCAATCGTCCGGCTCAGCCGCGGACCCAGACGGGAGCACGGCCATGAGGCTTAATTTTATTGGCGGCGTTGCCGTCGTCCTTCTCGTCGCCGCGTTGATCATCGGCTATTCGTCGCTGTTTTCGGTTTATCAGACCCAGCAGGCCCTGGTGGTTCGCCTCGGCCAGCCGGTGCGTGTGGTCAGTGAGCCCGGCCTCAACTTCAAGGTGCCGTTCATCGATACGGTGATCGTCATCGACAAGCGCATTCTCGATCTGGAAGCGCCGGCGCAGGAAGTGATTGCCTCCGACCAGAAGCGGTTGGTGGTCGATGCCTTTGCCCGCTACCGCATCAAGGATCCGCTGCGCTTCTACCAGACGCTCGGCTCGATCCAGGGCGCCAACTCGCAGCTCACCATCCTGCTGAACTCGGCACTGCGCCGGGTGCTTGGCGAGGCGACCTTCACCAATGTGGTGCGCGATCAGCGCGCCGATCTGATGGAGCGCATTCTCGGTCTGGTCGATAGGGAAGCGGCCGGCTACGGCATTGGCGTGGTCGATGTGAAAATCCGCCGCGCCGATCTGCCGGAGCAGAACAGCCAGGCGGTCTATCAGCGGATGCAGACCGAGCGTCAGCGCGAAGCTGCGGAATTCCGCGCGCAGGGTACCCAGCGCGCGCAGGAAATCCGTTCGCGCGCCGATCGTGAAGTGACCGTCTTGGTCGCCGAAGCGACGTCGAAGTCGGAACAGATCCGCGGCGAAGGCGACGCTACCCGAAATCAGATCTTTGCCGACGCGTTCAACAAGGATCCGGACTTCTTCGCTTTCTACCGGTCGATGCAGGCCTATGAAGCGAGCTTGAAGGCCGGCGACACCCGCCTGCTGCTCAAGCCCGACACCAACTTCTTCCGTTACTTCAACGATCCGTCGGGTAAGCCAACGGGTCCGGCGGCACCAGCGGCGGCACCGCCGTCAGCGTCACCCACGGCATCAGTGGCGCCGGTAGCAAGATAACGAGGCGGCGCGGCCAGCATGATCGACTTTCTGGCCGCGCTTGGGCTGGTCTTCGTGATCGAAGGCCTGGTCTTCGCCGCGTTTCCGGCGCACGCCAAGCGGGCAATGCTCAGCGTGCTGGAAACGCCGGAGGCGACCTTGCGCGTCATCGGGATCGGTTCGGCCGCGATCGGCATCTTGCTGGTGTGGCTGGCGCGCAGCTAGAGTGTTTAAGCGGTATCGGCCGTAAAACTATCGCTTTTGCTGGCGAATCGGCCTTTCATAGGGGGCGCGCTCGCATTGTAGTGATGGCAATGCCGAGAAACGCCCTTGAAACGCCGCGAAGTCGGCGGCACTCTCCTTGTTGACCGCTTTTTCCCCAGGAGCACCGACGCCCATGGGCGCATTTTTCTCTTCCCGTTCCCTGACGCTTTTGACCGCCGCAGCCATCGCCATGAGTGCCGCTCTGCCGGCGCAGGCGCGCGGGCCCGAGAACATCGCCGACGTCGCCGAACAGGTGATCGATGCGGTGGTGAACATTTCGACCAAGCAGACGGTGGACATCAAAAGCGGCGCCATGCCGCAATTGCCGCCGGGCTCGCCGTTCGAGGAATTTTTCGAGGAGTTCTTCAAGAACCGGCGCGGACCGGGCGCGCCCGGCGCCCCGAACGGCGGCACGCCGACGCCGCGCCGCGCCAATTCGCTCGGTTCCGGTTTCATCATCGATGTATCGGGCCTGGTGGTCACCAACAACCACGTCATCGCCGACTCCGATGAGATCAGCGTCATCCTCAATGACGGCACGACGCTGAAAGCCGAACTGATCGGCACCGACAAGAAGAGCGATCTGGCGCTGCTCAAGGTGAACCCGACCAAGCCGCTGAAGGCGGTGAAGTTCGGCAACAGCGACACCGTGCGTCTCGGCGAATGGGTGATCGCCATCGGCAATCCGTTCAGTCTCGGCGGCACCGTTACCGCCGGCATCGTCTCGGCACGCAACCGCGACATCCAGTCAGGTCCGTATGACAACTACATTCAGACCGACGCCTCGATCAATCGCGGCAATTCCGGCGGGCCGTTGTTCAACCTCAATGGCGATGTGATCGGCGTCAACACCGCGATCATCTCGCCGTCGGGTGGCTCGATCGGCATCGGCTTTGCCGTGCCGGCCAAGACCGCGCTGGCGGTGATCGACCAGTTGCGCGACTTCAAGGAAGTGCGGCGCGGCTGGCTCGGCGTGCGCATCCAGCAGGTGACCGACGAGATCGCCGAGAGCCTCAGCATCAAGCCGACGCGCGGCGCGCTGATCGCCGGCATCGACGACAAAGGCCCGGCCAAGCCCGCCGGCATCGAGCCGGGCGACGTCGTCGTCAAGTTCGACGGCAAGGACATCAAGGAAATGCGCGATCTGCCGCGCATCGTCGCCGATACGCCGGTCGGCAAAGATGTCGAAGTGCTGATCATCCGCAAAGGCAAGGAAGAGACCAAGACGGTCAAGCTCGGCCGGCTCGACGATGGCGAGAAGCAGGCGGCGCTTGTCACGCCGAAGGCCGATGCCCCGGAGGATAAATCGTCGGTGAAGAAGGCGCTCGGCCTCGATCTCGGCAACCTCACAGCGGACTCGCGCAAGAAGTACAAGATCAAGGAATCCGTGAAGGGCGTGCTGATTACCGGCGTCGATGCCAATTCGCCGGCCGCCGAGAAGCGGCTGCAACCGGGCATGGTGATCGCCGAAGTGCAGCAGCAGCCGGTGACCAATGCCGCCGATCTGCAAAAGCGCATCGATCAGCTCAAGAAGGACGGCAAGAAGGCCGTCGTGCTGCTGGTCGTGTCGCCCGACGGCGATCCGAATTTTGTGGCGATTACGTTGCAGTAGAGTGCGCGTCGCTCAGCAACGAATGTGTCATGGCCGGGCTTGTCCCGGCCATCTCGCTTAGTAGGGCACCGTGCTGAACTAAGCGGGATCACCGGGACAAGCCCGGTGATGACAAATCTAGCTTACAAACTCCTCCCGCCTGTACCCCTGCGCATACAGCAGCGCGGTGAGGTTGTTGTGTTCGATGCGCGCCGGCGCCGCCGCCGCGACTTTCGGCTTGGCGTGGTAGGCGACCCCGAGGCCGGCTTCCATAATCATGTCGAGATCGTTGGCGCCGTCGCCGGTGACGATCGTATCGGCCGGCGCAACGCCGAGGCGTTCGCGCAATTCGAGCAAGGTGTCGCGCTTGGTCTGGCGGCCGAAGATCGGCTCCTGCACCAAGCCGGCGAGCGTGCCGCCGTCGAGCATCAGCACATTGGCGCGCGCTTCGTCAAAGCCGATCATCGCGGCGATGCGGCCGGTGAACAACGTGAAGCCGCCGGACACCAGACAGGTGTAGGCGCCGTTCTGGCGCATGGTCGCCACCAGCGTGCGGGCGCCGGGCGTCAAAGTGATATGTTTTTCGATCACCTCATCGATGACGCCGACGGGCAGCCCTTTCAGGAGCGCGACCCGCTCGCGCAAGGCCGGCTCGAATTCGATCTCGCCGCGCATGGCGCGTTCGGTGATCGCGGCGACATGCGCCTTGAGGCCGGCGAAATCGGCCAGCTCGTCGATGCATTCCTGGCCGATCATGGTGGAATCCATGTCGGCGAGGAACAGCCGCTTGCGGCGATTGGCGGCAGGCTGGATGACGACATCGACCGCGCCGAGCAAGGCGCGCAGGCGGTCGGCGAACGCGGGAGCGGCGGCGGCGCTCAGGCCGGCGGGCAGCTCAAATGGAATGTCGGCCGCGGCGCCGCGGCTGAGCCAGCGCGGTTCTGCCGCGCCCGGCAGTTCCGCGCGCGCGCGCGTCAGCATGTCGTCATCAAGCGGCGCCGAAGCCGCGATTAAAGTTGCTACGCCGTCCATCAATTCGCCTTCGCCGTTTGCGACACTTGTTGTGACTGGCTTTACGATGAATTAGGCGGCGGCTGGTAGCATAAAATCGCCACGAGGATGCCTTCCTATGCACCGGTCTCTCTGGATCGTTGGATTATTGGCCGGTGCGGTTGTTGCGGGCTTCGTCGCCTTCGCAGCGTTCCCGCAAATCAACGAAAAGCTGGTTGAAGCGACGTGTTCGATGACGGCCCCGGATCGGGGTTGCCGGGCGCGCATGGTCGCCCTCGGTCATATCTGGTCGGGCAGGGACGATTTGAATCGTGCGGCTGTTTGGTACCGGCGGGTTGCGGAAACCGGCGACCGTGAGGCCATGTTTCATCTGGCATGGACCCATCAGCAGTTAGGCTACGCCGAACCAAATCGCGGTCAGCCCGGGCGGCTGGTGTCCAAATTCGCACCGCCCCAGCCTGTCAATGCCGCACCGGAGCCGCCGCCACCCAACAACATGGCGGACGCGGCGAAATGGTATCGCCAAGCCGCGGACAAAGGCCATGCGCCGTCCATGAACAATCTGGGGCAGCTTTATCTGTTCGGACTCCTCGGCGCGCGCGATTATCAAGCGGCGATCGGCTGGCATCTCAGCGCCGCGCGCGCCGGCAATCCTGTCGCCGCGATCAATGTTGCGCTCGCCTATCGGATTGGACAGGGCGTCAAGGCGGATGCGGCGGAGTCGCTGAAATGGGCGCGTTTCGTGCCGGTCAGCGACAGTCCCGATCTGGACGACATGACGCTGGCGCGGACGGCTCTGTACGGTTCGGTCATGGACGCCAAGGCGCTCTCGCTCATTCGCAACGCCGCCGCAGAGAGTAAGGCCGTGGGGTTCGGTTTCGAGCCGTTGAAACCGGCCGCCGGCATGCCAAGCTTTCGCAGCGTCAAGAATGATTTGAGTCCGGCGCCGCGCGAGCCGACACTCAAGCAGTTGCAGCGGTGACCGGCCCCGGTTGATTTCAGACGGCGCGCTGGCTACCAGAGCGTGTGAGCAAGTCCACCGCCATCCTGATCGCCGGGCCGACCGCCAGTGGCAAGTCGGCGCTCGCTCTGGCTTTGGCCGAGAGCCTTGGCGGCACCATCGTCAATGCCGATTCGATGCAGGTCTATGCCGGGCTTCGCATCATCACGGCGCGGCCGAGCCCAGAGGAAGAAGCGCGCGCGCCGCATCTGCTGTACGGCCATGTCGATGCCGGCGAGATCTACTCGACCGGGCGCTGGCTGGCCGACGTCGCCGAAGCGTTAAAGGCCATCGCTGCAGCGGGCCGCGTCCCGATCGTCGTCGGCGGCACCGGCCTGTATTTCAAGGCGCTGACCCAAGGTCTGGCGGCGGTGCCGCCGATCCCGCCCGATATTCGCGCCGGCGTACGCGCCCGGCTGGAAGTCGACGGTATCGCGCCGCTCTACGCCGAACTGACCGCGCGCGATCCGGTCGCGGCGGCGCGGCTGATGCCGCTCGACCGCGCCCGCATCGCGCGGGCGCTGGAAGTGGTGCTGGCGACCGGGCGCTCTCTGACCGACTGGCACAAAGAGGGCCTGCCGCCTTTGCTCGATGCCGATCGCGCCGCGAAAATTTTCGTCACTTGCGAGCGCCAGGAACTGGTGGCGCGCATCGAGCGGCGCTTCGCCGCGATGATGGCCGGCGGCGCGCTCGACGAGGTGCGGACATTGGCCGCGCGAAAGCTCAATCCGCTCTTGCCAGCTATGAAAGCGCACGGCGTTCCATGGCTGATCCGTCACCTCAAAGGCGAATTGCCGCTCGATGAGGCGACCGAAGGCAGCATCATGGACACGCGCCGCTATGCCAAGCGGCAGCTCACCTGGTTTCGCGGCCAGATGAAGGACTGGACCGCGGCGCCGCCTGATCGGGCCTATGACGCGGCGACAAGAGGGTTCGCGGCACTGTAGTACCGCGCAACCGGACGTTTTAAATCTGCATTTACAAACTGGGTTAGCAATTTCATCGGCCGCAATTTATTTTTCCTTAATGCCGATCCCTCAATTTGATCTGTAGAAATTCCGCTGTTTGATGTGCGGATAGCTGGAGAAATTGAATGTCGCGGATTGGTTTGAACAGCATTTCGACAAAGATAGCGCTCGCTTTCGCGCTCATCATGCCGATCACAATCTGGGCGCTGTCCACCCAACTGCACAGCTCATGGACTGTCTATCGCACGGCGCAGATTGCCGACCGGCAAAACGCCGCGGCCAACGCACTTATCCTCGGCGTGTACGAAATTCTGATCGAGCGCCAGTATGTCAACAGCGCCCTCGGGGCCGACAAGATCGCCGGCGCGGACGACTTGAAAAATATCGAGACCTATCGCGCGCCGGCAAAAGCGAAGATCGACGCGGCGATCGCTGCGCTTGAGACGCAAGACTTTCCGAACAAGGCCGCGTTGTTCGCCGAGTTCAATGCGGCGCGCGACAAGGCCAATCTGTATCGGAACAAGTCGGACGAAGCGATCAAGCAAAACAAGGCCAATCGCGACGCCGATGTCGTCAAGAATTCCTACGCGGTTCTGTCTGCCTTCGTGGTGACGGCGCAAAAAGTCTGGAACCAGGTGCTGAGCAGCACCAGCGCGATGGATCCGGAATTGTCGCGGCTTTCCAATATCCGCATTCTCGCCTGGAACATGCGTGACACGGCCGGTCAGGAGCGCGCGGCGATTGCGCAGGCTATATCGGCAAAGACGGCGATTCCGCCTGCCAATCTGGTCAAAATCGACGCGATCCGCGCCCAGGTCGGTTTGATGTGGCGGCTGCTTGAGGCCAATCTGAAGAACGGGGAGCATGACGACGTCAAACAGGGCGTCGAATCCGCGAAATCCGGCTACTTTGCCAAATTCCAGCCGCTGGCCGATCAACTGCGCAAGGTCTCGGGCGAGGGCGCACAGTATCCGATGACCTTGCCGCAATGGGTCGATACCAGCACGCCGCTGTTGGCGACGATCCTCGATGTGATGAACGGCGCCAGCGTTGCCAGCGAACGCCATACTGACGAATTGCAACGCACCAGTTGGAACAATGTCATCGTTGCGATTGCGTTGCTGGGCGCCTGTGCATTCCTGTTCGTCGGTTCGATCATGTTCTCGGTCGTGACCATCGTTCGGCCGCTGCGCGCACTGACCGCTCCGCTCGCCGATTTTGCCGATGGCAATTTCGCCACCACCGTACCGGGTCTCGGGCGCAGCGATGAAATCGGCCAGATCGCCAACGCCGTGAATGCAATGGCCGGCAAGGTTCGCAATGCGCTGCTGGAGATTAAATCGTCGGCGCGCGAAGTGACCAGTGCTTCGGCGGAGATTGCCACCGCGACGACCGATCTGTCTCAGCGCACCGAGGAACAGGCGGCGAGCCTGGAGCAAACCTCCGCCTCGATGGAGGAGATATCGTCGATCGTCAAAAAGAACGCCGAGAATGCCCAGCAGGCTGCGGTGTCGGCCGGCCAGACGCGGCAGATTGCCGATCAGAGCGGCGCGGTCGTCGCCAAGGCTATCGAGGCGATGGCGCGCATTGAAGATTCATCGAAGAATATTTCGGAGATCATCATCGTCATTGACGAGATTGCGCGCCAGACCAATCTGCTGGCGCTGAACGCGGCGGTGGAAGCGGCGCGCGCCGGCGAGGCCGGCCGTGGCTTCGCCGTGGTGGCGTCCGAAGTGCGCAGCCTCGCCCAGCGTTCGTCGCAGGCGGCTAAGGACATCACCAACCTGATTACCAAATCGAGCGATCAGGTGCAGGACGGCGTGAAACTGGTCAATCAAGCCGGCACCGCTCTCGCCGAGATCACCAAGTCGATCAATAACGTGACGGCGATCGTCGCCGATATCGCGGCGGCGAGCATGGAGCAGTCGACCGGCGTCGATGAGGTCAACAAGGCGCTGACCTTGATGGACGGCGTGACGCAGCAGAATTCGGCTCTGGTGGAAGAAAATGCCGCGACGGCCAAGGCGCTTGAAATGCAGGCACAAAACATGGACGGCCAGGTCGGGTTCTTCCAGCTCGGCGCCGAGATCGGCCGGCCTGCTCCGCAGCCGGCCGCGCGGCCGTCTCAGGCCGCCGTCCGGTCCCGCGCCGCCTGACATCGCTATTGAGCCCTGAGCCTGCTTGCGGCCCGCTAGGCGGGCCGTTAGCTTATGAATTCGCGCTTGACCGGGGAAAAGGCTGCCCCTATAAACCGCGCAACGAAAGTACGAGTGGACATAACAATGCGCAAGATTATTACTCTCGTAGTAGAAGCTCGGACACAGGCCAGGTAGCCCGCAAGGTTCCTCAGGTGAGTGTCCGGACATGGCCCTTCGCGGGCCTTTTTTATTGCGTCAATTCGATCAGGACTGCTGACAAGGACGACGACGATGACAAAGGAAATGACCGGCGCCGAAATGGTGATCCAGGCGATGGCGGACCAGGGCGTCAAACACCTGTTCGGCTATCCGGGCGGCGCGGTGCTGCCGATTTACGACGCCATCTTCGCGCAGACCGAAGTGAAGCACATTCTGGTGCGGCACGAGCAGGGCGCGGTCCACGCCGCCGAAGGCTATGCCCGCTCGACCGGGAAGGTCGGTTGCATCCTGGTCACCTCCGGCCCCGGCGCCACCAATGCCGTCACCGGCCTGACCGATGCTTTGTGCGACTCGATCCCGCTGGTCTGCATCACTGGCCAGGTGCCGACACATCTCATCGGCAACGACGCCTTCCAGGAATGCGACACCGTCGGCATCACCCGGCCGTGCACCAAGCACAATTATCTGGTCAAGCGCATCGAGGACCTGCCGCGCATTCTGCATGAGGCATTCCATATCGCCTCGAGCGGACGCCCCGGGCCGGTCGTGGTCGATATCCCGAAGGACATCCAGTTCGCCAAGGGCGTCTATTCGAAGCCAAAGGAATTCCCGCACACCGGCTACAAGCCTAAGCTCAAGGGCGATATCGAAGCGATCAAGGCTGCCGTCGAATTGATGGCAAACGCCAAAAGGCCGATGTTCTACTCCGGCGGCGGCGTCATCAATTCCGGCAAGCATGCCAGCGCGCTGCTGACCGAGCTGGTGCGCCTGACCGGCTTCCCGATCACCTCGACCTTGATGGGGCTTGGCGCTTATCCGGCCGCCGATCCGCAGTGGATGGGCATGCTCGGCATGCACGGCACGATGGAAGCCAATATGGCGATGCACGATTGCGACGTCATGATCTGCGTCGGCGCGCGCTTCGACGACCGCATCACCGGCCGCATCGACGCCTTTTCGCCGGGCTCGAAGAAAATTCACATCGACATCGACGCCTCCTCGATCAACAAGAACGTCAAGGTCGATATCCCGATCGTCGGCGACTGTGCCCATGTGCTGCAAGACATGCTGCGGCTGTGGAAGGCGCAGGGCAAGCACAACGACAAGAAGGCGATGGGCGACTGGTGGAAGCAGATCGCCAAGTGGCGCGAGCGCAAGTCGCTGGCCTATCGCGGCTCCAATGAAGTCATCAAGCCGCAATACGCCATCCAGCGGCTCTACGAAGCGACCAAGGACAAGGACGTCTACATCACCACCGAAGTCGGCCAGCACCAGATGTGGGCGGCGCAGTTCTTCCACTTCCAGGAGCCGAACCGCTGGATGACATCCGGCGGCCTCGGCACCATGGGTTATGGTCTGCCGGCCTCGGTCGGCGTGCAGCTGGCGCATCCGAAGTCGCTGGTCATCGACATCGCCGGCGAGGCGAGCGTACAGATGACCATGCAGGAATTATCGACGGCGGTGCAGTACCGGCTGCCGGTCAAGATCTTCATCTTGAATAACGGCTATATGGGCATGGTCCGGCAGTGGCAGGAACTCCTGCATGGCAACCGTTATTCGGAAAGCTATTCGGAGGCGCTGCCGGATTTCGTCAAGCTCGCCGAAGCGATGCATGCCGTCGGCATCCGCTGCGAGAAACCGGGCGATCTCGATCACGCCATCAAGGAGATGATCGACATCGATAGGCCGGTGCTGTTCGACTGCATCGTCGACCAGAAGGAAAATTGCTTCCCGATGATTCCGTCGGGCAAGGCGCACAACGAAATGATCCTCGGCGATAGCGGCGTCAGCCTCGACGACGCGATCACCGAAGAAGGCAAGATGCTGGTTTAAGCGCTTAACGCGCGCACAACGCACAAGGACGACGACCGTGAACGCAAACGTGCCCTCGAGCAGTACCTCGCATTATCCGAACGCGCCGATGGCGCAGAAGCTGGAAACGCACACGCTATCGGTGCTGGTCGATAACGAACCCGGCGTGCTGGCCCGCGTCATCGGCCTGTTTTCCGGCCGCGGCTACAATATCGAGTCGCTGACAGTGTCGGAAACCGAGCACGCCAAGCACCTGTCGCTTATTACCGTCGTCACCACCGGCACGCCGATGGTGATCGAGCAGATCAAGAACCAGCTCGATCGTCTGGTGCCGGTGCACCGCGTCGTCGACATGACCTTGAGCGGCCGCTCGATCGAGCGCGAACTGGCCATGGTCAAGGTCGCCGGCAAGGGCGACAACCGGGTTGAGGCCTTGCGGCTGGCCGACGCCTTCCGCGCCCGCGTTATCGACGCGACCACCGAGAGTTTCGTGTTCGAGATCACCGGCAAGAGCGACAAGATCGAGCAATTCGTCGCCTTGATGCTGCCGCTCGGCCTCGTCGAAGTGTCGCGCACCGGCATTGCGGCGATCGCCCGCGGCCCGGAAGCGATGTGAGGCGGGCGCGATATGCTGCTGACCCTTCTGGCGATCCCGTTCATTATGTTTGGCGCGTTCGTCAAGCCATATGATCAGCAGTCGCAACGCTGCTTTAACGTCAATCAAACGCCGTTCTGTTTCGAGCAAGGCTCGCCGATGCCGGAGATCGTCAAATTCGGCAGCGTCGCTTTGGGCTTCGGCTTTATCTATGCCGGGCGCCGGCAGATCAGGCGCCGGCGCGGCGAAAAAACCTGATGATGCCGCTCGACGCCATCGTGGCGCTGGCCGTTTTTACTTTTGCCACGGCGTTCACACCCGGGCCGAACAACATCATGGTGACGGCGTCGGGCGTGAATTTCGGTTTCGCGCGTACCATCCCGCATATGGCCGGCATCACCATCGGCTTTCTTGTCTTGATCGTCGCCTGCGCCGCCGGTCTTGGGCTGGTATTCACCGCCGTGCCGGCGTTGCAATTGGCGCTGAAGATCGTCGGCGCGTTGTACATGCTGTGGCTGGCCTGGAAGGTCGCCAATGCGCGGCCGGCGAGCGAGGGGGATGACGACGGTGGCGATGGTCTGGCGCGGCCTCTGACGTTCTTGCAAGGCGCTGCTTTTCAATGGGTCAATCCGAAAGCCGTCGTGATCGCGCTGAGCGCCATCTCGCTTTATGTTCGGCCGGATCACCGGGTTGCCGATATCCTGATGGTGCTGCTGCTGTTCGGCTTCTTTACAGCCCTCACTGTCATCACCTGGACCGGCTTCGGCGTCGCCTTACGCGCCGTCTTGCGCGACCCGCGCCGCGCCCGGATTTTCAACGTTGTGATGGCGCTGTTGCTGGTCGCCAGCATCGTGCCAATGGTCTGGCCGGCCTGAGTCCGACACGAACAGAATAGAATAAAACTACTGTCGTCGGGACATATTAGGCTTGTGAAATTATTATTATCTCAAATCAAGCATAGCGGTGGCATATATTTGTCTCGATCGCGACATTAAGGTAATTGACCGTGACGGCCTAAGCAGTTCACATCGGCCATCAATTCGCAATATGCGAAGAGCGATGGAGATGCCAATGCGGCGGCTGGTTTACGGGGCGGTCCTGTCGATGGTTCTGGCGGTATCCGCGCAGGCGCAGACCACGTTGCTCAACGTGTCCTACGATCCGACGCGCGAACTGTATCGCGCCTATAACGCCGAATTTATCAAGTTCTGGAAAGAGAAAACTGGCGAGACCGTGACCATCCAGCAGTCGCATGGCGGCTCTGGCGCGCAGGCGCGCGCGGTGATCGACGGCCTCAAGGCGGACGTTCTCACCTTGGCGCTGGAAGGCGACATCAACGCGGTCGCCGAGAAGACCAAAAAGATTCCCGCCGACTGGCGCGGCAGACTGCCGAATAATTCAGGCCCCTATACCTCGACCTATGTGTTCCTGGTGCGCAAGGGCAATCCGAAAAATTTGAAAGATTGGGGCGACCTGGTAAAGCCGGGCGTCGACGTGATCGTGCCAAATCCGAAGACGTCGGGCGGCGCGCAGTGGGCCTATCTTGCGGCCTGGGGCTATGCCGATCGGCTTTACAAAGGCGACGAGGCCAAGGTGAAGGCATTCGTTGCGGCGCTGTACAAGAATGTGCCGGTGCTCGATTCCGGCGCGCGCGGTTCGACCACCACGTTCGTGCAGCGTGGCCTCGGCGACGTCCTGCTGTCGTGGGAGAACGAAGCCTTCCTCGCGATCAACGAACTCGGTCCCGACAAGTTCGATATCGTCGTGCCGCCTTTGTCGATCAAGGCGGAGCCGCCGGTGGCCCTGGTCGTCGGCAATGCCGAAGCCAAAGGCGCGACCAAGGTGGCGCAGGCCTACCTCGAACATCTCTACAGCGCGCCGGCGCAGAAGATCATCGCGAAGAATTATTACCGCCCGGCCAAGCCCGAACTGGCCGATCCGGCAGACCTCAAGCGCTTCCCCGAGGTCGAGTTGCTGACCATTGACGATCCGGTGTTCGGCGGCTGGGCCAAAGTGACGCCGAAGCATTTCGCCAATGGTGCGATCTTTGACCAGATTTACAAGCGCTGATCCGGAAGATTGAAACGGTAATGACTCTCGCGGCCACCAGCGCAACGTTTCGATCTTGGCGGCAGCCGAGCATCATCCCGGGTTTCGGGCTGACCTTCGGCGTCGCCATGGTCTATCTCAGCCTGATCGTGCTGATCCCGATTGCGCTGCTGATTTTGCGCACCACGCAATTGTCATGGGCCGAGTATTGGGAGATCGCCACGAGCGAGCGCGTGGTTGCCGCCTTGCGGTTGTCGTTCGGCGCGGCCTTGATCGCGGCGGCCATCAACGCGGTGTTCGGCGTCATCGTCGCCTGGGTCCTGGTGCGGTATGAATTTCCCGGCAAGCGCCTGATCGACGCCATCGTCGATTTGCCGTTCGCGTTGCCGACGGCGGTCGCCGGCATCGCGCTGACTGCGATCTTCGCCGGGAACGGCTGGGTCGGACAGTTCATCGAGCCGCTCGGCATCAAGGTCGCCTATACGTCAATTGGCGTGGTGATTGCGCTGACCTTCATCGGCCTGCCGTTCGTGGTGCGCACGTTGCAGCCGGTCATCATGGAAATCGAGCGCGAGACCGAGGAGGCGGCGGCGACGTTAGGCGCCAATCGCCGGCAGGCGATTCTCCGCGTGATATTGCCGACACTGGTGCCGGCGCTGCTGACCGGCTTCGTCCTCGCGCTGGCGCGCGGTATCGGCGAATACGGCTCGGTAGTGTTCATTGCCGGCAATCTGCCGTACCGCACCGAGATCGCACCGCTGCTGATCGTGATCCGATTGACCGAGTTCGATTACAATGGCGCCACCGCCATCGCCACGATCATGCTGGCGATTGCCTTTGTCATGTTTCTGACCATCAACCTCATTCAGGTCTGGGCGCGGCGGAGGTTCGGCTATGTCTGAACAATCTCTCCCTGCGCTCGCGGCACCTGCAACCTGGCGCGCGCCGACCGCCGAAGGCCGCCCGGTGCGGTTGTTGTTGATCGGCGTCGCGGTCGCGTTCATCGTCCTGTTTCTCGGCTTTCCGCTGCTGGTCGTTTTTATCGAGGCCTTCCGCAATGGCGCTGGCGCCTATTTCGGCGCCTTCGCCGATCCCGATACGCAGCACGCCATCCTGCTGACCTTGCTGGTGGCGGCCATCGCGGTGCCGGCCAATCTGGTGTTCGGCGTATGCGCCGCCTGGGCGATCGCCAAGTACCAGTTCCGCGGCAAGGCCTTCCTGATTACGTTGATCGACCTGCCGTTCTCGGTGTCGCCGGTGATCGCCGGTTTGATCTACGTGATCATGTTCGGCTCGCACGGCTATTTCGGGCCGTGGCTGAATGACCGCGACATCCAGATCATCTTCGCCGTGCCGGGCATCGTCCTGGCGACGATTTTCGTCACGTTTCCGTTCGTCGCGCGCGAATTGATCCCGCTGATGGACGAGCAGGGCACGCAGGACGAGGAAGCGGCGATCTCGCTCGGCGCCAGCGGCTGGCAGACGTTCCGGCGCGTGACGTTGCCGAACGTGAAATGGGGCCTGATGTATGGCGTATTGTTGTGCAACGCGCGCGCCATGGGCGAGTTCGGCGCCGTCGCGGTGGTGTCCGGCCACATTCGCGGCCTCACCAACACGATGCCGCTGCATATCGAGATTCTCTACAACGATTACCAATGGGTCGCGGCTTTCACCGTCGCCTCGCTGCTGGCGCTGCTTGCGTTGGTGACGCTCGTCGTGAAATCCGTGCTCGAATGGCGCTTCAGCCACGAACTGGCGAACGGCCCCCGATAAGGAACCTTGGACCATGACCGCGCTTGCGCAATTTCGCAGGGACACCGATTATACGCAGGCGAACCTCGCCCTCGTCGCGCCCTTCGTCGAAGAAAGTCTGCGTGTCAAAACCATGAATGTGACCGTCGAGAATCTGGTCAAGGCATTCGGGGCGACGCCGGCGCTGCATGGCGTGTCGCTGGACATCGCCAGCGGGGAGTTGATCGCGCTGGTCGGGCCGTCCGGTTCCGGCAAGACGACGCTGTTGCGGTTGATTGCCGGTCTCGATTTTCCCAATTCCGGCCGCGTCCTGTTCGGCAATGACGATGCGTCGTCGAAGACGGTGCAGGAGCGCAATGTCGGATTCGTGTTTCAGAACTACGCGTTGTTTCGCCACATGTCGGTGTTCGAGAATGTCGCGTTCGGCCTGCGCGTGCGCCCGAGCGCGACGCGGCCGAGCGAAGCGTCGATCCGCGAACGGGTGATGTCGCTGCTCGATCTCGTGCAGCTCAACGGCCTCGAGAAGCGTTTCCCCGGCCAGTTGTCCGGCGGCCAGCGGCAGCGCGTTGCGTTTGCGCGCGCGCTCGCCATTGAGCCGGGTGTACTGCTGCTCGACGAGCCATTCGGTGCGCTCGATGCCAAGGTGCGCAAGGAATTGCGGCGCTGGCTGCGCGAAATTCACGATCGCACCGGTCACACGACCGTATTTGTTACGCACGATCAGGAAGAAGCGCTCGAACTGGCCGACCGTGTCGTGGTGATGAGCCAGGGCCGGATCGAGCAGGTCGGCACCGCCGACGATATTTTCGATAATCCGGCGACGCCGTTCGTGTTCGACTTCATCGGCGATAGCAGTGCGCTGCCGGTGGTCATCGACAAAGGCGGCGTGTCGCTCGACGACCGGACGCTGGCGATCGACGCCAACGGCCACCCGGACGGTCCGGCGACCTTGTTCTTCCGGCCCAGCCATGCCCGGCTGGCCGGGCAGGAGAGCGGTACAATCGTCGGCACGGTCATCGGCGCGCGCAGGCACGGCGATATCCGTCGTCTGGAGCTGGAAGTCGGCGCGGCGCGGCACCGATGCGAGATCGACGTGCCGGCCGATGCCGACGTGCCGAAAACCGGCCGCGTGGCGGTGAAACCGGCCAAGTGGCGGCTTTTTCCGCGCGCGCCGTAGTCGCTTCATAGCAGCCCCGCAGTCCTTAATGGCCCGTTTGTCCCTTAAAAGGGCGTCCGGGCTTGTCCCTTTGGCCTAACCGCCTTAGAAGCATCCCGGCTGCGGCCCGGGGGGCCGGATTATCACCATTGTGCGAGCGGCCCGGTGCCGGGCGCTATAGTTCAAGGATCTTACCATGCGGGTTTATTACGATCGCGACGCCGACCTCAACCTGATCAAGGGCAAGAAGGTCGCCGTCATCGGCTATGGCAGCCAGGGCCACGCCCACGCGCTCAATCTGCGCGACAGCGGCGTCAAGGACGTCGTCATCGCGCTGCGCAAGGGTTCGCAGGGCATCAAGAAGGCCGAAGGCTCGGGCTTCAAGACCATGGAAGTCGCCGAGGCCGCCAAGTGGGCCGACGTTATGATGATGCTGACGCCTGACGAATTGCAGGGCGACATCTACCGCGAGTCTCTGGTCGCCAACATGAAGCAGGGCGCGGCTTTGTTGTTCGCGCACGGCCTCAACGTGCATTTCAACCTGATCGATCCGCGTCCCGATCTCGACGTGCTGATGATCGCGCCGAAGGGCCCCGGCCACACCGTGCGTTCGGAATATGCGCGCGGCGCCGGCGTGCCCTGCCTGATCGCGATCCACAAGGATGCCTCGGGCAATGCGCATGACCTCGGCCTGTCCTATGCCTCCGCCATCGGCGGCGGCCGCGCCGGCATCATCGAGACGACGTTCAAGGAAGAGTGCGAGACCGACCTGTTCGGCGAACAGGCCGTGCTGTGCGGCGGCCTCGTCGAATTGATCAAGGCCGGTTACGAGACCCTGTGCGAAGCCGGCTACGCGCCGGAAATGGCCTATTTCGAGTGCCTGCACGAAGTGAAGCTGATCGTCGATCTGATCTATGAGGGCGGCATCGCCAACATGAACTACTCGATCTCCAACACCGCGGAATACGGCGAATACGTCACCGGCCCGCGCATTGTGACGGCGGAGACTAAGGCGGAGATGAAGCGCGTTCTCAACGACATTCAGTCCGGCAAGTTTACGCGCGACTGGATGCTCGAGAACAAGGTCAACCAGACCTCGTTCAAGGCGACCCGCGCCAAGCTCGCCGAGCACTCGATCGAGCAGGTCGGCGCCAAGCTGCGCGAGATGATGCCCTGGATCAAGGAACGCGCGATGGTGGACAAGAGCAAGAACTAGGTTCTGTATCTTTCCGTTGATTGACGGCCGCCCACGTTGGGCGGCCGTTTGCATTTTGTCGCAGTGCACGGCGTAGCGATCCGGTTTGCATTACCGGCCTGAGCCGCTAGTTTGCCGTCCGGAGGGAACCCATGACCGACCCAGCGGCCGCAACCGCGCCGGGACGCAGCAACGATGCGGCCATTGCGCTGAACGGCGTCGATGTCGCGTTCCGGCTGGCCGATGGCGGGGTCTATCGCGCGGTGCAAAGCGCCACACTCGAGGTCGCCGACGGCGAATTCGTCGCCATTGTCGGGCCGACCGGCTGCGGCAAATCAACGCTTCTGAACATCGCTGCCGGCCTGCTGGCGCCGGCTGCGGGCACCGTCGATATTTTCGGGCAGATACTGGGGACGCTGAACCGTCAGGCTGGCTACTTGTTTCAGGCCGACGCGCTGTTCCCCTGGAAGACCGCGCTGGAGAACGTCGCCATCGGCCTGGAGACCGCGGGCATGCCGCAGACGGAGGCGCGCGCGCGCGCCAAGGACTGGCTGACCCGCGTTGGCCTCGGCTCGTTCGGCGACCGTTACCCGCACATGCTGTCCGGCGGCCAGCGCAAGCGCGTCGGCCTGATGGACGAGCCGTTCGGCCCGCTCGATGCGCAGACGCGTCAGATTATGGGCAACCTGTTGCTCGATCTGTGGAGCGCCGACCGCAAGGCGGTGCTCTTTGTCACCCACGATCTCGAAGAAGCCATCGCATTGTCCGACCGCGTCGTCATCATGTCGGCGGGGCCTTCGGCACGCATCATCGGCGACTGGCGTGTGAAGCTGTCGCGGCCGCGCGATATCGCCGAGATCAAGCTTGACCCGGCCTTTCATGACTTGCACCGCGATATCTGGCAGATGCTGAAAAGCGAAGTGATCAAGGGTTATCAGCAGGCGGAGAACCGCACATGAGCCGGATCACTTTGCTCACGCTGCAGGTTCTCGTCGCTGTCCTTTCGCTGGCGCTGTGGCACGTGCTGACGAGCTATCCGCTGGTCGGTGGCAAGCCGATATTGCCGCCATTCTTCTTTTCCAATCCGCTGGATGTCGCCCATCAGATCTATGTCTGGTTCTCGACCGGCGTGATCTGGAAACACCTCTACATCACGTTGATCGAGGCGACGCTCGCTTTCATCATCGGCTCGGTCGGCGGCGTGCTAGTCGGCTTCTGGTTTGCGCGCCAGCCGCGCACGGCGGCGGTGTTCGATCCTTACGTCAAGATGGCCAATGCGCTGCCGCGCGTCGTGCTGGCGCCGATCTTCACTTTGTGGCTGGGCCTGGGCATCTGGTCGAAAGTGGCGCTCGGCGTGACCTTGGTGTTCTTCATCGTGTTCTTCAACGTCTATCAGGGGGTCAAGGAAGTCTCGCCGACCGTTCTCGCCAATGCGCGCATGCTCGGCATGAGCGAACGGCAACTGATGCGCCATGTCTACTGGCCGTCGGCTTTGTCGTGGATGTTCTCGTCGCTGCATACGTCGGTGGGCTTTGCCGTGGTCGGCGCGGTGGTGGGCGAGTATCTCGGCGCAGCGGCGGGGCTGGGCTACCTGATCCAGCAGGCCGAAGGCGTGTTCGACGTCGCCGGGGTTTTCGCCGGCATGTTCGTCCTGGCCGCCTTCGTCATCGTCATCGACACCATCGTCACCCTCGTCGAGAAGCGGCTGTTGGTCTGGCGGCCGGTGGTGGGCGACGCACGGCCTTAAAAAGCCGGCCACTCAATTGGCCTAGGCATGGCGCGCGCGCTAGCCTATCTTGCGGTCCAATTGGCCGTTGACAGGCCATAGCAATGGAGGAATTAATGCCCAAAATATTCCGAAGGGCCGTAATCGCGTTGACCGCCCTGGTTTTGTCGACCGGCCTGATGGCTGGCATCGCGCAGGCACAAAGCAAGGTCACGCTCGCCATCGGCGGCGCGTCGTGCCTGTGCTATCTGCCGACCATGCTGGCCAAGCAACTCGGCGAGTTCGAGAAGGCCGGCGTGAATGTCGAAGTGATCGACTTCAAGGGCGGCTCGCAGTCGCTGCAAGCGGTGATGGGCGGCTCGGCCGACGTGGTCTCCGGCTATTTCGATCACACTGTCAATCTCGCCGCCAAGGGCCAGGAACTCCAATCTTTCGTCGTCTATGATCGCTATCCGGGTTTTGCCCTTGTCGTTTCGCCCAAGCACACGGCCACGATCAAGTCGATCAAGGATCTCGCCAACAAGAAAATCGGCGTTTCGGCGCCCGGTTCATCGACCGACTTCTTCCTCAAGTACATCCTGAAAAAGAACGGGGTCGATCCGAATTCGATCGGCGTTATCGGCGTCGGCCTCGGCGCCACCGCGATTGCTTCGATGGAACAGGGCGAAATCGAAGCCGCCATCATGCTCGATCCGGCGGTCACCGTGCTGCAAGGCCGGCATAAGGAACTGACCATCCTCAGCGACACGCGGACCCAGAAGGATACGCTGGCGGTGTTCGGCGGCGAATATCCGGGCGGCGCGCTCTACACCAAGACGGAGTGGATCAAGTCGCACGAGAAGGAAGTGCAGGCGATGACCAATGCGATCGTGCGGACCCTGAAGTGGATCCACACCCATACGCCGGAAGAGATCGCCGACAAGATGCCGCCGGAACTGATCGGCAAGGACAAGCCGGGCTACATCGCCGCGTTGAAGAACACGCTGCCGATGTACTCCGAAACCGGCCTGATGGATCCGAAGGGCGCCGCCGCGGTGCTGGCGGTGTTCAGCCAGTCGTCACCCGAAGTGGCCAAGGCCAATATCGATCTGTCCAAGACCTACACCAACAAGTATGTCGAGGCGGCGAACAAGACGAACTAAAGGCGGCTCGACGCTTCATTTCGTGTTTGATGGCGGCGCACGGCGGGGAAATTCCCCGCCGTGTCTGTTAGTATTGTCCCCATGAACCTGATCTCGATCCAGTCGCATGTCGCCTATGGCCATGTCGGCAATTCGGCCGCGGTGTTTCCGCTCCAGCGCATGGGCGTGGAAGTATGGCCGGTGCACACCGTGCAGTTCTCCAATCACACCGGCTATGGCGATTTCAAGGGTCAGGTGTTCGGCGCGCCGCTGATCCGCAATGTCGTCGCCGGCATCGCGGCGCGCGGCGTGCTCGGCGAATGCGACGGCGTGCTGTCGGGCTATATGGGCAGCGCCGAGACCGCCGCCGCCATTCTCGATTGCGTTTCGACCGTCAAGCGCGCCAATCCGTCGGCACGCTATTGTTGCGACCCGGTGATCGGCGATGTCGGCAAGGGCGTGTTCGTCGCTGAGGGCATTCCGGAATTCATCAAGACGAAGGCGCTGGCACTGGCCGACATCGTCACGCCCAATCAATTCGAGCTTGATTATTTGACCGGACGTGGCTCGACGACGCTTGTGCAGGCTTGCGATGCGGCCAAGGCGCTGCACGATCTCGGACCGCGTGCCGTGCTGGTCACCTCGCTGATCACCGCCGAGACGCCGGAGGGGCACCTCGATATGCTGGCGTCGGACGAGACCGGCATTTTCCGGCTGCGCACGCCGAGGCTCGACGTGGTGGCTAGCGGCGCAGGAGACGCCATCGCCGCGCTGTTTTTTGCGCATTATTTGCGGCAGGGTAAAATCGGCGGCGCGCTGTCGAGCGCCGGCTCGGCGATTTTCGGCGTGCTGCAAAAGACCCTCGACGCCGGTGCCAGGGAAATCCAGGTGGTGACGGCCCAGGACGAGATCGTTAAGCCCAGCTGCGTGTTCGAAGCGGAGCGGTTGAGCGAGCCGGCCGCGCCGGAAAGGGTGCTCTAAGATGCGCAGGAAATTCATGACCCTCGACGTGTTCACGCGGACGCGCTTTGCCGGCAATCCGTTGGCGCTGGTGCTCGATGCGGCAGGGCTCGACACCGCGGCGATGCAGATCATCGCACGCGAGTTTAGCCATCCGGAAACCGTGTTTGTCTTTCCGCCGGCCAATCCGGCGCACACGGCGGCCTTGCGCATCTTCACGCCGGCCAACGAACTGCCTTTCGCCGGGCACCCGACCGTTGGTGCTGCGGTCGGCCTGGCGCGACTGGCGGGCGGCGCCGGGCAGCAGACATTCGTGCTGGAGGAGAAGATCGGTCCGGTGTCGTGCACGGCGCAGGCGCATGATACCGCCGGCGGGCAGGCAGTGTTTGAACTGCCGCGTTTGCCGGCTGATGTCGGGCAGGTGCCGGACGCGGCAGCGATGGCGGCAGCCTTGGGTTTGAGCGACAGCGACATCGGCGGCGATTATCCGCCCGCGCGTTGGTCGGCTGGCGTCGCCTATACGTTTGTACCGGTGCGCTCGCTTGCCGCTGTCGTGCGCGCTCGGCCGCAGCCGGCGACCTTCGAGAAGGTCTTCGGCATTGGCGGCCCGGCGATGGTTTATGTGATGTGCACCGAGACCGCCGAACCCGGTCACCATTTGCACGCGAGAATGTTTGCACCAGCCAACGGCATTGCCGAAGATCCGGCGACCGGCAGCGCGGTGGCCGCCTTCGCCGGCTTGCACGCCGCGCACGTCAAGCCGGGCGATGGAACGCATCAGTTGGCTATTGAGCAGGGTTATGAAATGGGCCGGCCGAGCCTTATGAACCTCTCTTTCGTCATGGCGAACGGCAGACTGGCATCGGCCTCGATCGGCGGCGACGCCATCGTCGTCACCGAAGGCATGATCGAGGCATGAGCGAAGCTCCATATTTCCGCCATGTCGATTGCCTCGAACTCGGTATGGATAACGTCACCTGGGATTTCGAGAACGAGCGCCGCGCCGAGATCGATGCGCTGTTTGCCGAACTCAAGCGCGCGCAGCCGGCGTTGTTCAATGGCCGCGTCCTGCTGATGCATCGTTACGGCATCGACAATGGCACGATGCGCGGAGCGTTTCTGGAGGCCGACTACGCCTCCTTCGTCGCCTGGCAACGCTGGGGCCGCGAGGACGTTGGGATTTACGATTGCTTTGCCGCGGCGGCGATCCAGTCGGCCGATGGCGCGTTTCTGCTCGGCGTGATGGGCAGCCACACTTACAATGCCGGGCATATCTACTTTCCCTGCGGTACGCCCGATGCAAACGACATCGTCAATGGATCGACCGTCGATTTCGACTTCAGCGTCAGGCGCGAACTGCAAGAAGAGACCGGCCTCGATCTTGAGACGCTTGCCGTTGAGCCGGGCTGGTCGCTGGCGTTCGAAGGCAGATTGATCGCCGCCATCAAGGTGATGCGCTCGCCGCTCGCGGCGGAGCCGTTGCGCGCGCTCATTCTGGAAAACATGGCGCGCGAGCGCCAGCCCGAGCTTGCCGACATTCGCATCATCCGTGGGCCGGCCGATTTCCATCCCCTGATGCGCGGTTTCGCCAAGGCATTCCTGGCGCATCGGTTTGCCGTTGCTTAAGATGATCTGAACGGAGAACTGTCCATGAACCTTGACAAGATCGCCAAGCGATTCCGCATCGACCGGCCGGACAAGTTCAAGCTCGCCGATTGCGATCCGGCCGACTGCTTCGGCCTGTCGATCGACAAGAACGAGGCCAAGGAGATGCTCAAGAACAGCATCGAACGGCTGTCCGAGTTGCAGGAGAGGCTTTACGCCAACAACAAATGGTCGGTGCTGGTGGTCTTTCAGGCGATGGATGCCGCCGGCAAGGACGGTGTCATCAAGCACGTCATGAGCGGTGTCAATCCGCAAGGCGTGCAGGTGCATTCGTTCAAGCAGCCGAGCCAAGAGGAACTCGATCACGATTTCCTGTGGCGCATCGGGAAGGCGCTGCCGGAGCGCGGCCGCATCGGCATTTTCAATCGCTCGCATTATGAAGAAGTGCTGACGGTGCGCGTGCATCAGGAGTATCTGGCGAAGCAGCGGCTGCCGGACGCCGTCATGGGCAAGAAGCTATGGCAGCACCGCTTCGACGACATTCGCGCCTTCGAACGGCATCTGGCGCGAAACGGCACCCTGGTTCTGAAATTCTTTCTCAATGTGTCGCTGCAAGAACAGCGCAAGCGCTTCCTCGCCCGCATCGACGAGCCCGGCAAGCGCTGGAAGTTTTCCATGGGCGATGTGGCCGAGCGCAAGCTGTGGCCGAAATACATGGACGCTTATGAGGAAATGATCCGTGAAACCAGCCGCGACGAAGCGCCGTGGTACGTCGTGCCGGCCGACAACAAATGGTTCACGCGGCTGGCGGTCGCGGGGGCGATCGTCGATGCCATGGAAGGCCTCGATCTGGCTTATCCGACGGTCGAGGGCGAGGCGCTGAAGGCACTTCAGGCGGCCAAGAAGGCGCTGTTGGCAGAGAAGTAGCAGGCGTTAGCGTGCTGGGGCGCGCGTCCCGGCCGAGACCGTCGGCGTGGTGTTGCGCGATGCGACCGAGCCAATGGTCGAGAGGCTCGCCATGAAGCGGCGGAATTCGTCGTTCTCGCGCAGCGCGTCGCCGCCCGCCTTGATCAGCATATCGACTTGATCTTCCGGTAGCTTGAATCGCGTCTCCACCGCGCTAAGCGCCTTGAGGCGTTCGGGACCGAGTTGGTCGAAGGCGACCTCATCTATAAAGAACTGCACGTCGCGGCACTGCCAACCGCTCAGTGTGCCGCGCAGTTTCTTGACTTGGGCAAGCGGCAGCGAGCAACGCCAGCGAATGAGGTCCTCGCGCCAGTGTTCGAATGTGTGGCGGAAGGACTCGAAATTGGCGCGCACATTGGCGCGGATCGCGGTGTCGCTGATAGCGTTGACCATGTCGATGCCTGCCGGACCCTCGATCGATTTGGCCCAGCCTGACGATGGGGCGACGCCGGCATTTGCCACCAGGAACAACGCGCGCCGGAATTTCACGGCGTGCTCGGCAGAGAGCGGCGAGTACGGCGTCTTGTGGGCGCCGCGCTCGATTACGAAACCGGTCACGCCGAAATTGTCGCTCAGGCCGCCATCGACGAGTTTGACGAAACGGACCTGATTGGGATCGCGGTTGCGCCGCAGCCCGCGCGCCGCCGAGCGCAGAATTTCACTTTCGTGGCGGTCATTGAGGACGCGATCGACCCAGGCCGGCAGTTTCCTGTGACAGCTGTCCGGAAATGTTTCGAGCACGATCGGCGAGAAGACGAAAGGGACCGCGGCCGATGCCGCTACAGCATGCGAAAGCGGATATGAATCGAAATCGCTGCAGATAGCGTCGAATGTTGTCCGCGAGAAAACGAACGGATGCCGATTGTACAAATCGGATGCATAGATATGGATGTGCTGCGGTTGCGCACGTTCCAGATCTCGCATAGTGGCGCCGTCGAACAGATTATCGTCAAGCCAGCGCGGCAACTTGGTCTGGTCGTTGATGCCGCCGCCGAGCGCGGCGGCGATCGTGTCAATTCCTATGTTGGTCTTGATGCTCTCCTCTGCGTCACGTAGCAAGAATCGTTCGCGAAAATCGGCGAGTCCGCTGCGCCCCTTCAATCCGACATAGGCGGCGAGCACCGAGCCGCCGGAAACGCCCGAAAGGATGTCGATATGCTCGAATAGCGAAGTCTGACGATTTAGAACCTGGACTTTCGTCGCTTCGATTTCCTTGATGATGCCGTAGCCAAAAGCGGCTGCGCGTGTGCCGCCGCCGGAGAACGTCAAGCCGATGTAGATGGGATCGTCCGTGAGTTCGCTGTGCGCGAGCTCCGAGTGGTCATCGTGAACGGTATGTTTGAATCCGGGCTGCAAAGTGGTCCTGCCGCCCGGGCGGTTTTGCGGCGGCGTGGGGGCAGGATTGTTCGCAAACGTGACGGTCGGCTGAACGGGGTTACCCGCGCCGGAAAGGCTGGCGGGCAGATTGAGTGGCATATTGGAGGTCGATCCGCAGGCGGCTGTAAACGCCGTTGTGACGAAGACCAACGCCAAGCGCACCCTATGGCCGCACATCGTCCCGTACCCCCTTCTTGAGTGTGTCGGGATGAACCGCTGCGGTCAAACGCAGCTCCCTTGCGTCCTGGGTGGTTTTTCCGCTAAAAGGTGCCGCATCGGTCAGGGTTAATGACGATTTAAAGCTTTTTCGTCATACTGGCAGCCGAACGAGGGTCCTTTCGCCAATGTCGACGCGGCAGACCATCTGCGCGATCGAACCGGCAGCCGCCAAGGCTGTTGCGGTTGGCAAACCTGTGACCCTCATTCTGGGCTCGCTCCTTCTCCTTATCCGCCCCTGAGGGCCGGCTGGGCGCAACGCGCCTGGGCACTCGGGGGTAAGGCGGCAAAGAGACAGCACCCCTAAAAGCGCCCCAAGCGGCGCATGCGACGAGAAGGAATAATCCCATGACGGCCCAGACCCAGTCCGACAAGGACCGTACTTCGGACCGCGTCATCATCTTCGACACCACCTTGCGCGACGGCGAGCAGTGCCCCGGCGCCACCATGACCCATGAAGAGAAGCTGGAAGTCGCCGAGCTGCTCGACGATATGGGCGTCGACGTCATCGAGGCCGGTTTCCCGATCGCCTCGGAGGGCGACTTCGCCGCCGTCAATGAAATCGCGCGCCGCGCCAAGAATTCGGTGATCTGCGGCCTGTCGCGCGCCTCGCCGAAGGATATCGACCGTTGCGCCGAGGCGATCAAGCCGGCCAAGCGCCGCCGCATCCACACTTTCCTGTCGACCTCTCCGGTGCACATGAAGTGGAAGCTGCAGAAGGAGCCGCATGAAGTCTATGAAATGGTGATCGGGCAGGTCACCCGCGCGCGCAGCCACACCGACGACGTCGAATGGTCGGCCGAGGACGGCACCCGCACCGAGCACGATTTCCTGTGCCGCTGCGTCGAGGCCGCGATCAAGGCCGGCGCTACTACGATCAACATCCCCGACACCGTCGGCTATACGGTGCCGGAAGAATACATGGCGCTGTTCAAGATGGTGCGCGAGCGCGTGCCGAATTCGGACAAGGCGGTGTTCTCGGTGCATTGCCACGACGATCTAGGCATGGCGGTGGCCAATTCGCTGGCCGGCGTCGCCGGCGGTGCGCGGCAGATCGAATGCACCATCAACGGCATCGGCGAGCGCGCCGGCAATACCGCGCTCGAGGAGGTCGTGATGGCGATGCAGGTGCGTAACGACGTCATGCCGTATTTCACCGGCATCAAGCCAGCGATGCTGACGCGCGCGTCGAAGCTGGTGTCGGCGGTGACGTCGTTCCCGGTGCAGTACAACAAGGCGATCGTCGGACGGAATGCCTTCGCGCATGAGAGCGGCATCCACCAGGACGGCATGCTGAAGAACGCGCAGACCTACGAGATCATGACGCCGGAAACCGTCGGCGTGAAGCAGACCTCGCTGGTCATGGGCAAGCACTCCGGCCGCCATGCCTTCGAGCACAAGCTGGAAGAACTCGGCTATCAATTGCAGGCCAATCAGCTGGAAGACGCCTTCGTGCGTTTCAAGGCGCTGGCCGACAAGAAGAAGCAGATCTACGACGAAGACATCGAGGCTCTGGTCGATGAGGAAATCGCGCACGCGCATGACCGCATCAAGATCATCTCGCTCACCGTCATCGCCGGCACGATGGGTCCGCAATCGGCCACCCTGACCCTCGACATCGAGGGCAAGCACGCCACCACGCAATCGACCGGCAACGGCCCGGTCGATGCCATCTTCAACGCCGTCCGGGCATTGGTGCCGCACGAGGCCAAACTGGAACTGTACCAGGTGCACGCCGTCACCGAGGGCACCGACGCGCAGGCGGAGGTGTCGGTGCGGCTGTCGGAGAGCGGCCGCGCTTACACCGCCAAGGGCGCCGACCCCGATACTCTGGTGGCGTCGGCCAAGGCGTATCTGGGCGCGCTCAACAAGCTGACCAGCAAAAGCGGCCGGGTGCCCGGCGTCGAGAACCGTATCCATTCGACGGATGTCGGCTGACACTGACCGCGAAAATGAAAAAGCCGCGCCCGGAAAAGGCGCGGTTTTTTGTTTGTCGATGTGAGAGCAGGTGCCGGCAGTGGCCGCCGTCGCCGGTGGTCCTCTCAGTACTCGCCTTTTGCATCCTTGATGAGAACGGGGGTGCTTTCGTCACTACCGGTTTCCGTGACGGTCAGTGAGGCCGGCGGCGCAATGAGCCGGTGCCGCCAGATGCCGGCCACGATGGCGACCAGCACCAAGGGGCTGAGGGACAGCGCGACAGTGTCGTTCGGGTGGAAGAGCACCAGGCCCGAGATGGCGGCCAGCAGCAGCCTCAGGCCGATATCGAGGGCCGTGTTGGTACTGCAGCGCCCGAACATCGCGAATGCTGCGCCACAGGTACCGATCGTCATCGCGATGGTGTTGAGGATCTGCATCCAGCCCGGCGTGATGACCATTTCCGACCGGGTGAAGATGGCAAAGGTCATCAGCGTAATCGGCAGGCAGAGTTTCAAAGCTTCCCACATCGTTCGCATGAACGATGCTTCGGCAATGCGCGCGGATATCGCCGCCGTGAGCGAGGTCGGCGGCGACAGCTCGCCCCAGACCGACAGCAGGAAGATGAAGAAATGCGCCACCCACGGGTTGATGCCGAGGGCTGTAAGCGGCGGCACGATGACGACCGCGCCAATGATGTAGGTCGCGGTCGGCGGCAGGCCGGCGCCGACCAGCCAGCCGAAGATATACGCCATCATGATCATGGCGGCGACGTGCCATGAGCCGAGATCCAGCAGCATGCCGCCCATCCGGTTGATGAAACCGGTGACCGTGAACAATCCGATCATGATGCCGAGCGTCGCCAGCAGCAGCGTCAAATACGACGTCATGTCGCCGTGCGTTTCGAGGCATAGCCGTATGTTGCCGAGCACAGTCTGGTTCGCGACCTCGGGATCCTTCAGCACATATTTGAAATAGACGAACGCAGAGAGAAGGACCGCGAACATGAAGCCGGAAGCATAAATGGCGGACAGCAGTTCGCCGGTGCCGAGATAGCCGAGGTGGTAGATCAGGAACAGAACCGAGATGAAGAAGATGAAGGTCTTGACCCGGTCATAGAGCGGCACGGGCGGGGAGGCGATGCTGTCGGACGGCAGCAGGCGGACGCAGAGCAGGTACACCGCCAGCGCCAGCGTGATGTAATAGACGGCGGCGAGCGAGAAGCCGCGCAGCACGACGTCCCAGTAGGGCACGCCGAGGAATTCGGACATCAGGAACGCGCCGATGCCCATCATCGGCGGCATGATAAGGCCGCCCATGGATGCCGCGGACTCGATCGCGGCGGCGATCGCGGGCGGGACGCCGTAGCGTTTCATCAGCGGAATGGTGATGCTGCCGACGACGACCGCATTGGCCGAGCCGCTGCCGCTGATCATGCCTATCGACAGCGAGCCCATGACGGCCGTTTGCGGCACCATCTGGCGCGATCGCCCGGCCAGTTTCCGCATCACGTTGATCATGCCGCTCTGGGCGCCGAAGCCTTGCGCAGCCGCGGCGAGCAACAGGAATGCGGCGATCAAGGTGAGTGCGATCTGGCCATAGATGCCGTAGATGCCCGTCGAGAACTCGACGGTGCTGGAGGTGACGATCCGGTAGAACGACGTACCCGGATGCCAGAAGAAGTCGAGCGGGCTAAGATATCCGTAGAGAGTGTAGAAGACCAGAACGAGATTGATCCAGAACAGAACCGGATGAGCGAGCCGCGATAATTCCATCACCAGCAGGAACACCAGAAGGCCGACGATGAAATCCTGCGTGGTGTAGGAGCCCTGCCGGTAAATCGCGATCTCTTCGAACTCGGTATGGAAGTGCCAGAAGGCGTAGCAGCAAATCGCGATATAGCCGACGACGATGATGTCGTTCACGCGCGGCGGCAGCCATTTGTAGAGGTACGCTTCCCTGTACATGAACAGAATCTGCAGAATGAGCGCGATCGACATGACGCGCGCCACCAGTTCCTGTGGACCGCCAGAGCCCGTGTAGAAATACCAGGACAGCCAGACAAACTGGATCAGCGAGAAGACCAGGATCACGTTGGTCAGGCTGAATTGGCTCTTGATATGTTCGCTGGTCATCGCGCACCGTCCCCCCACGTCAACTCTCTCATCGTGCCCGGCAATTTCTCCGATGCCGTGGCGTCGTCGCGCCTTCTAACACCGCGCTCTCAGGCGGGCAAAGGCTTGGCGCAAATGTTTGAATAAGCGAGGGCGGAAGCCCGCGTTCAATGCGAACTCCCGCCCTGCTATCTGGCGACCGATCAGCTGCCGCTGGTCGAGATTTTCCACTTGTCGTTCCAGGCCTTCTGTTCCTTCAGGAACTTGGCAAGCCCGGGGTGCACCGGGATTTCCGGATTGGCGCTGATGCCCTGGACCTGCATGCCGACGAAGTCCTTTGCCATCGGCCCGAAGCCGGGTTCGGACTTGGCAATCGCAGCAGCGTTCTTGTTGAACGCCGAGACCAACTTGTACACGACGTCTTCCGGCATGTCGGCGCGAACATTGTAGGCGAATAGGATCGGCACGCCCTGGATGGCCTTTACGCCGACGTCCTTCGCAAACACCTTCGGATCGACTTCGGCGACCGAAAGACCGGCGGCTTTCAGCTTCGCCACTTCATCGGGGCACGGATTGACGATCGAGATATCCATGCGGACTTCGGTTTCCTTCCAGTACGGCACCAGCGAGGCGCCGGCAGTGGTATAGGCCACCGAGCCGGCGATCGTGCCGCCCTTGAGCGCGTCGGATTGCGTCTTGGGATCGATCTGGACGTGCTTGAAGTCGTAACCCAGCGCCTTGTACATGCGCTGGAAGTTGAGCCAGTTCATGAAGCCGGCGGGCGTGAAGAAGGTCGGCTTGCCGCTGAGATCCTTCAGGCACTTGTACTGCGATGCCTTGTCGGCCGCGACCGCCATGAAGGATTCCATCGGATAGGCGTACCAGGTGTGAACCAGTTTGCCCTTGGTGGCGGTGTAGTTCTTGAAGCCGCCGTCGCCTTCGTAAAGCTGGGTCATGCCGACGTCGGCCGTGTAGCCGATCTCGCCGGTGCCATCCATCGCTGCCTTCATCGCGGCGGTCGTGGACGGGTAGGGGTTGACAGTGACGGTATACTCGCCGCCGAGCGCTTCTTCGGCGACTTTCGCCATCGTCGCAGCAACTTTGTAGCCATACGAGTCGATGCTGGACGTGGCCCAGCGGATCGACTTGCGTTCCTGCGCGTCCGCCTGCTGAGGCGCGGCAACGGCCAGCAGGATGGCGACGGCCGCGGTCGATGCCGCCAATGCATGAATGGGTGATCTTGTCTTCATTCGGTATCCTCCGGTTGTGCGCATTTTTGTTCTTTAGACGCGGCCATTGCTGCGGCCGCGCCATCGGTGGTCGTACATCATCGCCGACTATCTCGAAGAGACAAAGCCGAAAACTCATGCAACCGCGCGTCGAAGGATCGCGGCCTGCCAGAAATCGGCAAGACACAGAAAGAGGAGGGTAGTTTTATTGTAAAATAGAAGTATGACGAAATATTAGATGATATTATTCGTACAGATACAGAATACTGGAACGAAGCTATATGTATATCCTGCATATAGTCTGGTGATGCCTGTACTTAAACTAAGTAATGGGTGCCAATAACGAACCACGACACGATAAATCTGTATACCTCTCCGGTTGTTCGGCGAATGCTTTCCGTCGACACGGAGGCTGCTGTCCCGCCAGCCGCGTCCTCGTCAACGCCGCCGCCGCCACGTCCGGTAAGTGTATTGGCGCCGATGGTGTTTAATAAACATCAAGAATAAGTCGCCCGTTGCGTAGATGAACAAGCGTCCATGAAGATTGCATTGCCGTAATCTCTGTCCAAACCTTAACTTGAACCAACGGTGCGGAGTTTCATTATCAAAAGCATCAGAAATGCCTTTGGAGGAAATCCATGCACACGACCAAGCAGACGACCAAGCGAAGCTCTTTGTTCAAGACTCTTCTCGCCGGCACCGCCGTGCTGGCGATCGCCGGCTCCACGCTCGCTTACGCGCAGCAGGGCCCCGGCGGACGCGGCGGCGAGCGCGGACCGCATGCGCGGATGACCGCTGAAGACATCACCGCCTATGGCGACGCCCGCATCGCTGCCGTTCGCGCCGGCCTCAAGCTGACGCCCGAGCAGGAAAAGAACTGGCCGGCGTTCGAAGCGGCGCTCCGCGATAGAGCCAAGCAGCGTTCCGAGCGCTTAACCGCGCGCGCCAGCGCCGACAGACCGGCCGACCCGATCGAACGCCTGAACTTGCGCGCTGACAGGATGACGGAGCAGGGCGCGGCGCTGAAGAAACTCGCCGACGCGGCCGGCCCGCTCTACAAGAGCCTCGACGACGGCCAGAAGAAGCGCCTGATGGTGCTGGCCAGGCTCGGCGGCCCTGAGGGCCAGGGCATGCGCGGTCATCGCGGCGGCCCCGGCGGCAAGCATCACGGCGGCCCGCGTCACGAGCGCGGCCCGAAGGGTCCGGATGGCGGCCCCGCCGGGCGTCCGCAGTAGCCGCAGCGCACGAGTAGTGGGGCAGGCGAGGCGGGCTTAACGACGCCTCGCTGTGGCCTCAAAAAGCCGTCGGGAACAACCCGGCGGCTTTGTTTTTGGGCCTGAAATTCGTGCCTGTATAAATATTTCCCGCCGCGGCTGCGCGGCTGGACAGGGCGGAAAGCCTTTGCTAGAGGACGCACGCCTTGCGGTACTCCCCGCAAACAGGCAATCCGGGCGCATAGCTCAGTTGGTAGAGCAGCTGACTCTTAATCAGCGGGTCCAAGGTTCGAATCCTTGTGCGCCCACCATTTTTCCGGACATCACCTGACGATCCTGGACGCTCACCGCCCCTGATAGGACGGCGTGCGCACCACGAGGCCGTCGAGGTCTTCCGTCACCTTGATCTGGCACGATAGCCGCGAATTCGGCCGCACATCGAAGGCGGCGTCGAGTTCGGTTTCTTCCTGTTCCGACGGCGCGCCGGTTTTCTCCAGCCAGGCCTCATCGACATAGACATGACAAGTCGCGCAGGTGCAGCCGCCGCCGCATTCGGCGACGATACTGGGAACGTCATTCCGCAGCGCGGTTTCCATCACGGTTGAGCCGAGTTCAGCCTCGACGGTGTGAACGGTGCCGTCGTGCTCGATATACGTGACTTTCGGCATTGTGTTTAGACTACTCCCAGCTTCTTCTGCAGGCTTGTCGAGGAGGTGGTGTACTGGAACACCAGCCGCTTCTCCGGATGAACGTAGTGATGAACACGCTGCGCCATCAGCGCGCCCTCGTGAAATCCGGACAGGATCAGCTTGAGCTTGCCTTTGTAAGTGTTGATGTCGCCGATGGCGAAGATGCCGTGCCGGTTGGTCTCGAAGGTCGAGACATCGACCTTGATCAGGTCGTCTTCCATTTCCAGGCCCCATTCCGACACCGGGCCGAGCTTCATGGTCAGGCCGAAGAATGGCAGCATGGCGTCGCAAGCGACGCGCGACACCGCGCCGTCCTTGTCCTTGATCGAGACCGCCGCAAGCTGGCCGTCGGCGCCTTCGAGGTCGGAGACCTGGCCGATCTTCAAATCCATGTGGCCTGCCGCGACCAGCGCGCGCATCTTGTTGACGCTGTCGGGCGCGCCGCGGAAATCGTCGCGCCGGTGCACCAAAGTGAGCCGCTTGACGATCGGTTGCAGGTTCAGCGTCCAGTCGAGCGCCGAGTCGCCGCCGCCGACGATGACGACATCCTTGCCGCGGAAATTTTCCATTTTGCGCACGGCGTAGTGCACCGACTTTGCTTCGTAGGCCTCGATGCCATTAATCGGCGGCCGCTTCGGTTGGAACGAGCCGCCGCCGGCCGCGATCACCACCGATTTACATTCGAAGGTTTTGCCGGCATCCGTCGTTACTTGATACAGCGGGTCGCCGACGTTCTTGATGGTCGTCACCATTTCGCCGAGGTGGATGACTGGGTGAAACGGCTTGATCTGCTCCATCAAGGCTTCGGACAGGCCGTGGCCGGTGATGAGGGGAATGCCCGGAATGTCGTAGATCGGTTTTTCCGGATAAAGCTCGGCGCATTGACCGCCGACCTTGTCGAGAATGTCGACGAGGTGCGTCTTGATGTCCAAAAGGCCCAGCTCGAACACGGCGAACAGCCCGACCGGCCCCGCGCCGATGATCAGGACGTCGGTCTTGATGGTGTCGCTCATTGTCTTGTCTCTTTGTCGGGCAGGGCTATCGCCTGCAACAATTCGTCGAGGTTCTGCTCCGGCGATTTGCCGGTGGTGGTCAGCGTGGCTTCGGCGCGGGCATAAAGCGGTTCGCGGCTTTTGAGAATGGAAACGAGGTCCTCCATCGCCCGGCCACTATTGGCCATCGGCCGCATGTCGCCTTGCGCCATCACCCGCTTCATGTGGTCCAGCGGCTCGGCGCGCACCCAGACGGTGAAGCAGGACGACAGCAGAATTTCAAGCGTGCCGGGCTCGGTGACGATCGAGCCCGAGGTGGCGATGACGAAACTCTTGTGCTGGCGCAGCACGTCGTCGAGCGCCTCGCGCTCGGCGCGGCGGAAGGTCTCCTGGCCGAACATGTCGAAAATCTCGCTCAACGAGGCGCCGGAGCGGCGCTCGATTTCGCGGTCGAGCTCGATGAAGGGTACGTCCATGCGTTTGGCCAGCAAGGCGCCGAGCGTCGACTTGCCGCCGCCGCGCAGGCCGATCAGCGCGATGCGCCGGCGGCGGCTGTCGTCGGAAGGCTTGCTGAAATTCTGCATCAGCAGGTCGCGCGCCTGCGCCAGCGCGGCGGGCGGCAGCCGTTCGAGAAATTGCGTCAGCAGCACCAGGTCGAGCGCGGGTTCCGCGCCATCGTGCACAAGCTGCGTCACCGGCAGGCCAATGGCGCGGGCGATGCGGCGCAGCAGCACGATCGAGCAGTTGCCTAAGCCGGCTTCCATTTGCGCGATGTAGCGCTCGGATACCTTGGCCTGTCTGGCCAGCACCTTGCGCGACATGCCGCGCTGATTGCGCAAGGTGCGCACGCGCTCGCCGAGTCGGCGCAAATAGGCGTCGGCATCGCGGCCGGACAAGGGCCGGGCGGCGGCAGGCGCGTCCTTGAGAGGTGCGGATCTCATGGCTCCTGCCTAACATGCACTATAATGCGAAACAAGGGTCCGCTCGCTCAGTTTGTCGAAAAACGCCGTTGTGGTGGCGTCGCCGCGGTGTTATTATCATGCAAAATAATGCATGGCCATCGTGGCCGCCGGGAAGCGTTCCAGTCACATGAAGCCTATCGATTTCCAGACGGACCCATCCAAATATCGCCACTGGCGCATCGAGCGCGATGGCGACGTCGCTTATCTCATCATGGATGTCGATCAGGCCGGCGGGCTCGATGAAGGCTACGAACTCAAGTTGAACTCTTACGACCTCGGTGTCGATATCGAACTGAACGACGCGGTGCAGCGTCTGCGCTTCGAGTATCCCGGTGTCGGCGCGGTGGTCATCAAGTCCGGCAAGGACAATGTGTTCTGCGCCGGCGCCAATATCCGCATGCTGGGCAAAGCCACACATGGTCACAAGGTGAACTTCTGCAAGTTCACCAACGAGACACGGCTGGCCATCGAGGACGCGACCGAGAATTCGAAACAGACCTATATCTGCGCCATCAACGGCAATGCCGCCGGCGGCGGCTACGAGCTGGCGCTGGCCGCCGATCACATCATGCTGGTCGATGACCGCCGCTCCGCCGTGGCTTTGCCGGAAACGCCATTGCTGGCGGTGCTGCCGGGCACCGGCGGGCTGACGCGGGTCACCGACAAAAGGAAAGTGCGGCGCGACCGGGCCGACGTGTTTTGCTCGATCGAGGAAGGCATCCGCGGCGCCAGGGCCAAAGAATGGCGGCTGGTCGATGAAATCGTGCCGAACTCCAAATGGACCGAGACCGTTTCGAAACGTGCGCACGAAATCGCCGCGCGTTCCGATCGCCCGAAGGACGCCAACGGCATTACCTTCAATCCGCTGGCGCGCAAGATCGACGGCGACCGGATTTCCTATTCGCATGTGGACGTCGACATCGATCGCGCCCGTGGGCTTGTCTCGATTACGGTGCGCGGGCCCTCAGCGCCGGAGCCGGCTTCGCTCGAGGCCGCGCATGCGCTCGGCGACCAGTTCTGGCCGCTCGCGGTGGCGCGCGAACTGGAAGACGCCATCCTGCACCTGCGCGCTAATGAGCCGTCCATCGGCGTCGTGCTGTTGCGCACCGAAGGCAATGCGCTCGCGGTGCTCGATTACGATGCGTTTCTCAGCCAGTACGACAGCGACTGGCTGATGCGCGAAATCCGCCATTATCTTAAGCGCACGCTCAAGCGCATCGACACCACGCCAAAGAGCTTCATTGCCCTGATCGAGCCCGGTTCGTGCTTTGCCGGCACGCTCGCCGAGTTGGCCTTCGCCGCCGACCGCTCCTATATGCTGATCGGCACGCGCGACGGCGACAATCGCAAGCCGGCGGCGATCACGCTCGGCCATGTCAATTTCGGCCTGTACCCGATGGGCAACGGTCTTAGCCGGTTGCAGACCCGGTTTCTTGGCGAACCGGACTCGATCAAGATCGCGCAAAGCAAATCCGGCGTGGCGCTCGAGGCGGAACAGGCCGACCAGCTTGGCCTCATCACGCAGGCCTATGAAACCTTCGATTGGGACGACGAGTTACGCGTGATGCTGGAAGGCCGTGCCTCATTCTCGCCGGACGCCATGACCGGCATGGAAGCCAACCTGCGCTTCGCCGGCCCCGAGACGATGGAAACCAAGATTTTCGGACGGTTAACCGCCTGGCAGAACTGGATCTTCCAGCGGCCGAACGCCATCGGCGAACAAGGCGCGCTCAAGCTGTACGGCTCGGGCGTGTCGCCGACCTACAATAAGGAAAGGGTGTAGCCATGAACATCGCCGCGGTCGATTACGACGGCCTGATCCCGAACAATGTCGGTCTCGGACAGGATGTCCGCGTCAAGCACGCGCTGGAGAAATGGCATCCCGGTTATATCAGCTGGTGGAACGACATGGGGCCGGAAGGCTTTCAGGAGTCGCTGGTCTATCTGCGCACCGCGGTCAGCGTCGATCCGAAAGGCTGGGCGAAGTTCGATTACGTTCGCATGCCGGAATATCGTTGGGGCGTGCTGCTGGCGCCGGCGGTGCCGGACCGCAAGATTCCTTTCGGCCGCCACAAGGGCGAGCCGGCCTGGCAGGAAGTGCCGGGCGAATACCGCGCGCTGCTGCGCCGCCTGATCGTCATCCAGGGCGATACCGAGCCAGCCTCGGTCGAGCAGCAGCGTCATCTCGGCAAGACCGCGCCGTCGCTTTACGACCTGCGCAACCTGTTTCAGGTCAATGTGGAAGAGGGCCGCCATCTCTGGGCGATGGTCTATCTGCTGCAAAAATATTTCGGCGCCGACGGCCGCGAGGAGGCCGAAGCGCTGCTGCAACGCCGCTCCGGCGATGCCGACACGCCGCGCATGCTGGGCGCCTTCAACGAGAAGACGCCGGATTGGCTGTCGTTCTTCATGTTCACGTTTTTCACTGACCGCGACGGAAAGATGCAGCTCGAGGCCTTGGCGCAGTCCGGCTTCGATCCGCTGTCGCGGACCTGCCGCTTCATGCTGACCGAAGAAGCGCACCACATGTTCGTCGGCGAGACCGGCGTCACCCGCATCATCCAGAAGACCTGCGAGGCGATGAAGGAAGCCGGCATCAGCGATCCTTACGACATCGCGGCGATCCGCAAGCTCGGCGTCATCGACCTGCCGACCATCCAGAAGAAAGCCAATTTGCATTTCTCGCTGACGCTCGATCTGTTCGGCAATGAGATTTCGACCAATGCGGCGAATGCCTTCCATTCCGGCATCAAGGGCCGCTTCCGCGAAGACCGGCTCAAGGACGATCACCTGCTGGAGAGCGACACCTATCCGGTGCTACGCCTCGTCGATGGCAAGATCGAGAACGTCGATGCGCCGGCTTTGTCGGCGCTCAACATGCGGCTGCGTGACGATTATGTCGTCGATTGCAATGTCGGCGTCGGCCGCTGGAACAAGGTGATCGAAGGCTTCGGCATTCCGTTCCAGATCAAATTGCCGAGCGTCGCCTTTCATCGGCACATCGGGGAGTTTCAGAGCGTCAAGGCGGATGTCGATGGCAACCAACTCACCGAAGCGCAGTGGGCCGAGCGTCAGGGCGACTTCCTGCCGTCGGACAGCGATCGGGAATTCATCGAGAGCCTGATGCAGCCGGAAACCGAAGTCGGCAAATTCGCCAGTTGGATCGCACCGCCGAAAGTCGGCATCGATAACAAGCCAGGCGATTTCGAGTATGTGAAGATCGCCTAGAATCTGTCATTCCGGGACGGCCGTTTGGCCGGACCCGGAATCCATAACCCCGGTTAGTGATTATGGATTCCGGGTTCGCCTCGCTTCGCTCGCGCCCCGGAATGACGATTACCCAAGCTTCGCAATCACGTCTGCCGGAATGGCGACGCCCTTGATCCTGTCCGGATTAGCCGGGTCCTTGGCCGCCCAGACGCGCGTCTCGTTGCCTTCGACATGCAGTTCGCCGCCGACCGAGAGCCGGTGCTCGATCTGAAAACTGCTGCGGCCGAACTTCGCCGCCCGCGAGGCGATGTCGATCGTGTCGCCGAACTTCACGGCTTTGAGAAAATTGGCGCCGACATCGACCAGTGGAATGGTGATGCCGTAGATCGCATTAAGCTCACGCGCCTTGACGCCGAGGGCCTTTTCGAACAGTTCCCATGTGCTGGCGTCGAAAAATTCGAAAAAGCGCGGATTGAACACGATACCGGCCGGGTCGCAGTCGCCCCAAACGATGGTCAATTCTCGGCGCAGAATGATTGGCGGCACGCGCGTTTTCCTGAAATTCAGCGTTTCTCTTTGCGCACGGTCTTGCGCCTGGCCTTGTTTTTCTTTTTGCGCGGGTCCGGCCATTCGACGATTGACTGCGCCTTGAGTTCGACCGGTGTCACGCGGCGTAGCTTGCGCATGGCATGTTTCGGCGCAAGCGGAATATGCGGCGCGGTGTCGAGTTCGATCAGCAGCCAGTCGAGGTCTTCCGGCAAGGTCACCCAGCGCTGCGGCGCATAGCGCGTCAACGAGATCGGCTTTGAATATTCCAGCAGCGACTTCTGGCCGCTGGCCAAGGTGTATTCATGCGCGTAGCTCATCATCAATTCGCGCGGGCTCCTGTAGATTGGATCGCGCCAGCGCAGGATGGCGTGGTTGGTCTTGCTGATCGCGCCCCACAGGCCGCGCACCTTGAACAGAGTGATGATGTGATCCTGGTCTGTCGGCCGCGCGCGCATGTCCACCAGCCAGGCCGGCTTGCCGTGGTAGATGAGCGCCGCCACGGCAAAGACCGCGCCTTCCGCGCAATGCGCCAGCCGCGCTTTCAGCATCGTGCGCGGCGACATCGCGGTGTCGCCGGCGAGGCAGAAGTTGGCCGGCACGCGGTCGAGGAAAGTCTGGATCTTCTGCGGCGTGTCGAGCCGCGCAAAGGTTCGATGCTCGGCAGGCGTCAGCAGTGCGCGAAGTCGGTTGCGGTAGGCGAGTGTGGTCATGCCCGTTCAATCTATGCGGATCGGGTGCTGCGCGGGGTGGCGCTGGCGCCGGTCCACAGCTTAGTTCGGGCGCGGACGATGCTGCCCCTGGAGGCTAAAATAGGGGAAGAAATTAAGCGCGTGCGCGAGCGTGAGGAGACAAATCTCCTTATTTTTGTGAAGTTATTGTCTTTAAACAGAAAATCCTTCTATTTGGACCGCAATCAGCGTCCTTATCGCGGCCCTTGCCGCGCGTTCAAATCAGGCGGCCCGGCCCATGTCCCCGAACCTTGCCACCATCCCGAAGACCGCGCCCTTCACCGAGGAAGATGTCGATCTGCTCAACCGCGTGGTCGGGCCGGCCTCGGCGGTGCAGCGCGCCTGGCTTGCCGGCTTTCTCGCCGGCGTCGAGTCGGTGCAAGGGACGTTGGGCGCTGCGCAGCCGGCGGCGCCGGCGCGTCCGGCCGAGCCGATTACGATTGTTTATGCCAGCGAGTCCGGCAATTGCGAGAAGCTCGCCAACGATCTGGCGAAGGCATCGCGCAAGAACGGCCTGAAGCCGACTTTGATCGACATGGCCGATCTCGATGTCGCCATTTTGGCGTCCACTAAAAAACTGATCTTCATCGCCGCCACCTGGGGCGAGGGCGAGCCGCCGGCGCGCGCCGTGCGCGCCTATGGTGAACTGATGGGCGAGGGCGCGCCGCGTCTCGATGGCGTCGAGTTCGGTGTGCTGGCGCTCGGCGACACGGCCTATGTGGAATTCTGCGCCATCGGCAAGAAGATCGACGAGCGGCTTGCCGCGCTGGGCGGAAAGCGCGTGGTCGAGCGCGTCGATTGCGATCTTGATTTCGCCGAGCCTGCCGGGCAATGGCTCGGCGATGCGTTGAAAGTTCTGACGCCGCCGGCCGATGTCGATCGCGGTCGCGTCATTGAAGTCGATTTCGGCAGCAAGCCGGCGGGTTCGCCGAACACCGATATTGTCGAGGCCGAAGTGACCGAACTGGTGAATTTGAATTCGTCGCGCTCGGACAAGGAGACGGTGCATCTGGCGCTGGCGTTCGAGAACGGCACGCCGGCCTATGAGCCCGGCGACTCGCTCGATCTCTATGCCGAGAACGATCCGGCCTATGTCGATGAATTGCTCAAGCTCGCCGGCCTGTCCGGCGACGCCAAATTGCGCGACGAGTTGATCAGGACGCGCGACGTGACGACTCTGTCGCTCAAGTCGCTTGAGACCTTTGCCGCGCAGACCGGGCATTACTATGTCAAGAAGCTGATCGCCGACGGCGAGGCCAAGGACTGGATCGCCGGCCGCCAGTTGATCGACTTGATCGAAACCTTTTCGATAACGCTGACCGCCGATCATTTGCGCGCCGTGACGCGCACTTTGGCGCCGCGCGCCTATTCGATCGCCTCGGCGCGCAGCGAGGCCGGCGACGAGGCGCATCTTCTGATTTCCGCCGTGCGCTACGAGACGCAAGGCCGCGCCCGCAAGGGCGTTGCATCGAATTATGTCGCTGAACGGCTCAAGCGCGGTGCCAAAGTGCGCGTCAAGCTCAAGCCCAACAAACATTTCCGCCTGCCGACGCCAGAGCAGGACATCATCATGGTCGGTCCCGGCACCGGCGTCGCGCCGTTCAGGGCCTTCGTCCAGGAACGCCGCGCGACCAAGGCCAAGGGCAAGAGCTGGCTGTTCTTCGGCGACCGCCAGTACACGCACGATTTCCTCTATCAACTCGACTGGCAGGAAGCTTTGGCCGACGGCGCGCTGACCCGCATGGATGTCGCGTTCTCGCGCGACACACCGGAGAAGGTCTATGTCCAGCACAGGATTTGGGAGCGACGCCGCGACCTGATCGAATGGCTCGACGCCGGCGCCAGTTTCTATGTCTGCGGTGACGCGAAGAACATGGCGAAGGATGTACGTGCGGCGCTGGTCGCGGCCTATGCCGACGTCAGGCAGCTTTCGGCGGAAGCGGCCGAGCAGACGGTCGCCTCGCTCGAGCGCGACAAGCGTTATCTGACGGATACTTATTAAGCCTTGTCCCGGGCGCAGCGCCGCACAAAGTGCGGGCGAGAGGCCATTCAATGACCGACGAACTTTCGCGCAACGAATACATCAAGGAAGCCAGCCGCTATTTGCGCGGCACATTGGCCGAGGGGCTGCGCGACGATTCGACCGGCGCCATCGTCGAGGACGATCAGCAGCTGGTCAAATTCCACGGCATGTACATGCAGGACGACCGCGACCTGCGGCCGGAACGCACGCGCAAGAAAATGGAGAAGGCGTTCTCCTTCATGATCCGCGTGCGCATGCCGGGCGGCGTGGTGACGCCGAAGCAATGGCTGGCGCTCGATCATGTCGCGCGCGCCTATGGCAATGAGACGATGCGGCTGACGACGCGGCAGACCGTGCAGCTGCACGGCATCATCAAGTCGAACCTCAAGGCGATGATGCGCGAGATCGACACGGTGTTGCTCGATTCCATCGCCGCCTGCGGCGACGTCAACCGCAACGTGATGTGCAATCCCAACCCCGGTGAAAGCCGCGCGCATGCCGCGGCCATCGAACTGGCGCGCAGCATTTCCGCGCATCTGACGCCGCGTACGCCGGCCTATCGCGAAATCTGGCTCGATGGCGAAAAGATCGCCGGCCACGATGAGGGGGCGGTCGAGCCGATCTACGGCAAGACCTATCTGCCGCGCAAATTCAAGATCGTGGTGGCGGTGCCGCCGTCGAACGATGTCGATATCTTCGCGCACGATCTCGGCTACATCGCCATTCTCGACGCGCAGGGCCATGTCACCGGCTGGAACGTCACCGCCGGCGGCGGCATGGGGATGACGCATGGCGAGCCGGAGACCTATCCGCGCACCGCCGACATGCTTGGTTTCATCGCCGACGCTGACGCCGTGAAGGTCGCCGAGGCGGTGGTGACCACGCAGCGCGACTGGGGCAACCGCAAGAACCGCAAGCACGCGCGGCTGAAATACACCATCGAGGATCGCGGGTTGGAGGCCTTCCGTGCCGAGGTCGAACGCCGCGCCGGCGTGACGTTTGAAGCCCCCAAACCGTTTAAATTCACCTCGACCGGCGACCGCTACGGCTGGAGCCAAGGCGACGACGGACGCGGCCATCTGACTTTGTTCGTCGAGAATGGCCGCATTCACGATCTGCCCGGCAAGGCGCAGATGGCGGCCTTGCGCGAGATCGCCAATGTCCATGACGGCGACTTCCGCGTCACCGCCAATCAGAACCTGATTATTGCCAATGTGGCGACGGAAAAGCAGGCCGGGATCGAGCGCATCGCGCGCGAAGCGGGTCTCCTTGCGCCGTGGTCGGGCCTGCGCCGCAACGCCATGGCCTGCGTCGCGCTGCCGACCTGCGGCTTGGCCTTGGCGGAAAGCGAACGCTATCTGCCGGACCTCATCACCGCGCTCGACAGGAGCTTGGCCAAAAACGGCCTGTCGGCCGACGATATCGTCATCCGCATGACTGGCTGCCCGAACGGATGCGCGCGGCCCTATCTCGCCGAGATCGGTTTGGTCGGGAAGGGACCAGGCCGCTATAACCTTTATCTTGGTGCGGCGTTTGACGGCTCACGCCTGTCCAAGCTCTATGCCCCCGATCTCGATCATGACGGCATCGTCGCCGCGCTCGATCCGATTTTTGCCGCTTACGCGACGCGGCGCGAGGCCGGCGAACGCTTCGGCGATTTCACCATTCGCGCCGGCTTTGTCGCCAAGACCGGCAATGGCGCCGACTTCCACGCCAATATCGGGCAGCCTTCGGTGGCGGCATGAGCGGCCCGCGCAAACCGTCTGAAGCCCGTCCCGACAGGATGTCGAAGCTGGCGCGATTGCCGGTATTCTTCGCGCTCGAGGGAAAGCGCGTCGTGCTGGCCGGCGGCAGTGCGGCGGCGGCGTGGAAAGCGGAGCTGATGTCGGCGGCCGGCGCGCGTGTCGATGTCTATGCCGAGGATGTTTCCGACGAGATGCGGCAGATGGCGGCCGACGCGCCGGGCGGCGTCATCACGATCATCGAGCGCACTTGGTCTGCGAACGATCTGAAGGACGCGGCGGTCGCCATCGGCGCGTTCGACGACGATGAAAGCTCCGCGGCTTTCGCCGCCGCCTCGCGCGCCGCCGGCGTGCCGGTCAATGTCATCGACAAACCGGCGTTCTGCGATTTCTCTTTCGGCGCCATCGTCAATCGTTCGCCACTGGGCCGGTATTCGCGCAGGCCATCCGGGCGAAGCTTGAAGCGCTGCTGCCGAACGGCTTTGCCCAGTGGGCGGCGGCCGCCGGAAAATGGCGCGGCGCCGTCAAGGTGTCCGGATTGTCATTTTCAGGACGCCGCAAGTTCTGGCAGGTGTTCACCGCGCATGCGGTCAAGAACCCGGACACCGCGCCGCTGGAATCCGATTTCGATCGTTTCGTTGCTGAAGTCAAAGGTCTCGGCGCTGCCGTTGAGTCCGGCTCGGTGACTTTGGTCGGCGCCGGTCCCGGCGACCCAGAACTGCTGACCCTACGCGCCGTCCGCGCGCTGCAATCGGCCGACGTCATTCTGTTCGACGATCTGGTGTCGCGCGATGTGCTCGATTTCGCCCGCCGCGAGGCGCGCAAGATGCTGGTCGGCAAGACCGGCTTTGGGCCTTCGTGCAAGCAGAGCGACATTAACGAATTGATGGTCTCGCTGGC
>LNDS01000032.1 GCA_001464835.1 Rhizobiales bacterium Ga0077525
CGGATGCCGCTGAATTTCTCAATCGTGTCTATTGCAATGCCTTCCTCAAGCTACCGATCGGCAAGGCCCGCTACGGCATCATGTTGCGCGAGGACGGCTTCATCTATGACGACGGCACGACCAGCCGCATCGAAGACAATCGCTATTTCATGACGACGACAACAGCACTTGCCGCTGGCGTGATGAACCACCTGGAGTTCTACGCTCAGACGGTCTGGCCTGAACTCGATGTCCGCCTCGCTTCCGTGACGGATCAATGGGCGCAAATGGCGGTGGCCGGTCCCAAGGCCCGCGTCATTCTGCAACAGATTGTCGATGCCGATCTGGCGGACGAAGCATTTCCGTATCTCGCCGCGAAGGAGGTTCCACTGTTCGGCGGCCGGTTGCATGGCCGGCTTTTCCGTATCTCATTCTCGGGCGAACTTGCCTATGAAGTTGCCGTGCCTGCCGATTGCGGCGAGGCCGTCGCCGACGCGCTCATGGAAGCGGGAAAAGCCCATGGCATCCAGCCTTACGGCGTGGAAGCGCTTAGCGTGCTCCGCATCGAGAAGGGACATATCACGCATAACGAGATCAATGGCACTGTCGTGCCGTCCGATCTGGGCTTCGGTAAAATGGTGTCGCAGGCCAAACCTGACTTCGTCGGCAAGCACATGCTGTCACGCGAAGGCCTGAACGAGGCTGGCCGGCCTCAACTGGTCGGCGTTGTCCCGCTCGACCCCGCAACGAGCTTTCGCAGCGGCGCGCATATTCTCAAGGAAGGCGCTGCCGCGACGCTGGAGAACGACCAGGGGTACATCACCTCAAGCTGCTATTCGCCGCATGTCGGCTCGACCATCGGGCTCGCGCTCGTCAACAATGGCGCATCCCGGCATGGCGAGACAGTTTCTATCTGGAACGGCCTGCGCGGCGAAGTAACGCCGGGGCGGCTGGTGAGCCCGGTCTTCGTCGATCCCAAAAATGAGAAGCTGCATGTCTAGCACCTTCGACCTGAGCCCTCAGCCGGCGCTTGCCGGCAAGCAGCCAATCGTCCGCGATGGCGTCAGCCTCACGCCACTGTTTGGTGGTCACGTCATTCATGTCCTCGGCAGGAGCGGCGACAATGAGCTTGGCGCTTTGCTGCGCGACGTTTCGGGCAGCGGCTCTTCGGCCGTGCGCGCCGTGTCGCCGGGCCAGTATTTCATTGTCGGGGACGTAACGCTGACGCACGCCGAGACGATGGCGGTCGCCGAAAAACTGAAGCCCAGAGCCGACGTCGTCGATCAAAGTGGCGGACGCGTCCGCATCGCGGTGCGCGGGCCGATGTCCGAGCGGGTACTGGCCAAAGGCACCGCCGTTGACCTCGCCAGCCTGACCGTCGGTCAGGCTGCTATGACGCTAATCGGCCACATCGGCGCACAGATTATCCGCACTGGCGATGACGGCTTCGAAATCATCGTGCTGCGCGGCTTCGCTGCCAGTCTGTGGGACGACCTCGATCATATGAGCCGCGAATTTATTTCACCGGCGACCAATACGGCACCGTTGTCGATAGCGCGATGACCGCAAAGATCATCAATGGTATCGAGGTTTCCGCAGCGATTCGCGCCGATTTGCGCGAGCGGGTCACGGCGATGGCCGATCGCGGCGTCGTGCCCGGCCTCGCCGTCATCAAGGTCGGCGTCGATCCGGCCTCGGCAGTCTATGTGCGGAACAAGGTTCGCGCCTGCGGGGAAGTCGGCATCCAGTCAAGCCAGTACGACTTCGAGGCCAATGTTTCGCAACAGACGGTGCTCGATCTCATTGGCGACTTGAATGAGCGCCCCAACATTCACGGGATTCTGGTGCAGTTGCCATTGCCTCCGCATTTCGCAATCGCGGATATCCTGCAGACCATTTCGGTCGACAAGGATGTCGATGGATTTCACCTCTATAATGTCGGCGGGCTGGTCGCCGGCGGCACCGTGTTCCCGCCCTGCACGCCCTATGGCGTCGTCAAGATCCTTGAGCACGAGGGCATCGAGATCGAGGGCAAGAACGTAGTCGTTGTCGGCGCCAGCAACATCGTCGGCAAACCGATGGCCCTCATGCTCATGCAGCGGGACGCGACCGTTTGCATCTGCCACGCCAAGACGCGTGACCTCGCACAATTCACGATCCTTGCGGATATTCTCGTCGTGGCCGTGGGAAAGCCCAACTTGATCCTTCCCGAGATGGTCAAAACCGGAGCGGTTGTCATTGATGTCGGCATCAACCGGTTGCCGGACGGCAAATTGGTCGGCGATACCGACTTCGAAGGTTTACGCCACAAGGTGTCGCACATTACGCCGGTGCCCGGCGGCGTCGGCCCGATGACGGTGACGATGTTGCTCGCCAACACGGTGGCCTCGGCCGAACGGCGGCTGCAGACCCAATCAGAACGGCTGTTGACCAGCGTCGCCAGTTGATTTTAATACACACTGTATCTTATGCTGCACTGCAACGATGGGCAGGACCGGGAATCGAACATGACAGCCACAGAAGGCGAATTCCGGGTCCTCCTTGAGGATGGCGCATCCGTAATCGTGCGCTATCGCGGCAAAGGCCCGCGCCTCATCATGAGCCATGGCAACGGTCTGGCGATCGATGCATATCGTGCCTTCTGGGAAATTCTCGCGAACGACTATCAGGCCGTCGTGTTTGATTTCCGGCATCACGGCCGCAGCACGCCCTATGCCGGACGGCCAATGCAGAATTGGCCTCAATTTATCGCCGACTTAGACCTCATCGCCAAAGCGATCGACGCGGAACTGGGTCCCGCGCCGACATTCGGCGTTTTCCATTCGATGAGCGCCACCACGTCATTGCTTCACGCCGCCGCGCACGAAACGCCATGGCTGGGGCTCGTGCTTTTCGAGCCACCTGTCCCGCCACCTGCCGGTCATCAATTACATGCGGAATTCTTCGAGATGCACGCCATGCTGGCAGATGGCGCAAGCCGCCGCCGCACCGAACTCGATTCCGTCGAAGACCTCGTGCACAGCTTCCGGTCGCGCAACAGCTTCAAACGCCTGGACGAGCAGGCATTGCTGGACCTTGTCGCCTCGACATTGCGGCTCGACGCTGCGTCCGGAAAATACCGGCTGGCCTGCGACCGCAACTTCGAGGCGGAAACATTCAAGTTTCACCACGTTTCCGATCCTTGGCGGCGGGCTCTATCAGTGAAAAAACCGCTCAAGATTATCGCTGGCCGTCCCTCGGCGGATGAAAATCAGTTTCTTTACAAGCTGGTCGTTGAACTTGCGCGCACTGGCAACTTTCCGCTGGCCACCATCGACAATGCCACGCATTTCCTGCAAATGGAGCATCCGGCGGCATGCGCCGCCGAGGTTGACTCGTTTGTGAAGGAAAAGATGCGCTAGCCGACACGCTGGAGTGATAGCCGCTGTCAGGGCGCCTTCGGCGCCAATATTCCCTCGGCCAGCATCGCCCAGAATGCTTCGCCGATCTCCGTTGGCGACTTGCCGCCCTCTGGCCGATACCAAAAGTAAGCCCAGCCGGTGATGCCGTCCAAAGCAAGCATCAAAAGATGCGTGTCGATATCGGCTTTCAAGCCGCCGGCACGTTTCGCATCATCGATCAGCGAACGGACATGCGTGCGATAGACTTCGGCACGCGAGGACATCTCCTCAAACCCGTCTGAACTGACAGTCGTGCGTTCCTGCCACATCACCGTAAAGAAGTCCTGGAACTCGGCCACGGTCGTCAAGCGGGTGACAATATACGCGCGAAGCCGCGCAACGGGATCTGTTTCGTTGGTCAGGACCGTTTCAAGATGGGCAAGAAGGATCTCGCCGCAAAGCTTGAAGATTGTCTGCAGCAGCGCGTCCTTGCTAGGCCAATGATGGTAGAGCCCCGGCTTTGACAGCCCGACCGCCTGCGCGATTTCGACCATTGACACATCGGCGAAGCCTCGCCCGCGAAAAAGCCGCGCCGCGGCATCGACCGTTCGGCGGCGCGTATTCGTCTGATCGTCGAGATAGTCCGAAAGACTCATCAGGGTTGCGTAACCCTTGGCGTCGTCTAATTTCGAACTGTTCGCTACGATCTTAAATTCGGGCATGTCGGCTATATCGCGTTGGGAAGTGTATCTGCAACGACGGACGGCGACACGAATTGCCGGCCGAGTGTATGAGCCTCGATAAGACACTGAAGTTCGCTGCCGAGGCGCTGCCGATAGGCCGCGATCCGGGCGGGCATATTGACGCTGACAACGCCCATCAAGCGATCTCCGGCCCAGCACTCAGCGATGAATTTACGTTGTTCGATAGCGCCTTGGGCAACTTTGACCGTGGGCCCCAGTGCCGGCGCACCGAGCACCTGCAGCTTGAACTCGTACTGATCGGACCACATCGACATGACCGGCGCATAGGGCGCGACGCGGCCGTGCAGCAGGCTCCTGGCTGCGGCAATGCCCTGATCGACAGCATTGCTCCAGTGCTCTACTCTCATCATGAGGCCATTATATCCGACATTGGCCCAACTGGCGACGTCTCCAGCCGCGGCAATACGGCCACCGCCATTAAGCGCCAAACAGAATTCATCGCAGACTACACCATTGTCGAGCAGCAGGCCGCTATCCTTCAACCAGCCAATAGCCGGCACCGAGCCGATGCCGAAGACGACGATGTCCGCTTCGAGCCGCGCACCATCGTCGAGAATGACGGCGCGTACGGAGCCATCTCCCTCGATAGAGGTGACAGTACGACCGAAGGCGAATTCGACACCGCGCTCGCGGTGGATCTGCTCAAAGACAGAACCAAGCTGCGCGGTCAATACCCGCGCCATAGGCGACGGGACCGGATCAACGATCATTACGTCCAATCCGAGTTGCCGCGCGCTGGCCGCGACTTCGCAACCGATGAAGCCGGCGCCGACCACGATGAGCTTTCTGCCGGGCTGAAGGTCCGCCTTCAGCGCAACGGCATCGTCGACGGTACGGACGACATGAACACCGCGAAAAGTTCCGCCTGCAATATCAGGCATTCGGGGGGCGACACCGGTGGCAATAATCAGCCCGTCGAAATTGACCGCGCCGCCATCGTCAAGCTCGATGCGGCTTGCGCGCAAATCAAGGCGAATTGCCGTTCGGCCGAGGCGCCAATCGACGTCGATATCAGCGGCGCCCGGGAAGTCCAAGTCCATTGGGACCTGTTTGCCAGTCAGGATCTGCTTGGATAGCGGCGGCCTGTTATACGGCTTTGCCGCTTCGGCGCCGACCATTGTGATGCTGCCATTGAATCCTTCGCTACGAAGGGTCTCGGCCGCACGCAGGCCGGCCAGCGAAGCACCAACAATGGCGATGTGCTGCATGTCAGTCCGAAACCTTGATGGCAAGCTGCGGACAGGCCTTGGCCGCTTTTTCGACAAGCTGACGATCCTCGTCGGAAATCAATTCGTCGTACTGCAAGTCGTCGCCGACGAAGCGGAAATGCTTAGGCGCGACGAAGACGCATTGTCCGTGAAACTCGCAGAGATTCATGTCCACTTTGACTTTGGGCATTGCGTCGTACCTCTATTGATTGACAGCCGGCGCCATCCGGGGCGTCGGATCGAATTCGACGTTAAGCGTCCGGAAGCCGCGCACACCAAACAGCGGCGCACGTTCCGGCGGAAGATCGGTGGACAGCCGCAAGTTGGGCAGGCGCGCGATCACCTTCTCGATAGTGAAAACGGCCTCCTTGCGTGCGAGAGCCTGCCCGGCGCAGGCGTGAATGCCCCGGCCAAAAGCAAGGTGGATCGTCTCGCGATTGTCGCGGTCGAGATCGAAACTCTCGCCGTCCTGGTAATAGGTTTCATCGCGATTGGCAGAACCGAAGTTCAGCATCAGCTTTGAATTCGGCGGCACTTTCACGCCGTTGAAGTCTTCTTCGTGCCGCGTAATGCGATACATGGCCTGGAGCGGCGGCTCCATGCGCAATGACTCTTCGACGAGAGCCGGAATGCGGGCCGGATCGGCCTGAAGCTTCTGCTGCAGTCCTTCGGTAGTAGCGATGAGGTAAATGAGATTGCTCAGCATATTGATCGAGCTCTCATTGCCGCCAACGAGAATCTGCGAGCAAATATTCACAATCTCCGGATCGGTAAGCTTTTCCTCGCCTTCCGGCTGCGCGATGAGGCGCCCGAGGAAATCATCCACCGGCGTCTGGCGCCGTTCGGCGATCCGGTCGAGGATGAAATTTTCAAACTCCAATGTGTCATGCGCAGCCTTGATGACTTCCTTTTCGCCGACGCTGCCGGATAGCGCCGCGAAGAAGCTGTCGGACCAGCCCTTCAGCTTCGAGATCCAATCGGGCGACACCTGAAAGATGTGCGCAACCAGTGCCATTGGCAGCGGGATCGACAACGCACCGACAATCTCGGCGCGGCCGGATTCGCAGAATCCGTCGATGAGTTCGTCAACGATCGTTCGGAGCTTCGGCGAGAATTCCTTGAGGGTTCGGGCCGGCGCTAGCGCGCGCTGCGCCGTCGTGCGGTAACGCGTGTGATGCGGCAAATCGGCCAACATCAGCGTCCGCGCGCGCGGTACGGCGCGCGATTGCGCCAGAATTGCCAAAGCCTCCGGAAAGGCGCGATACGCGTTCGTGCTGGATGGCGATTCCTTGGCCGAGAAACGCTCGGGATTTTCAAGGACATATTCGACATCGTCGTAGCGCGTGACGATCCAGATATTCTGGTCCGGCAGATACTTTACCGGCTCCTCCGAACGCAGTTGCTTGTAAACGCCATAGGGGCACGACATCGCCCGGGGAGACAGGAGCGACACCGGCTCGGCTGCGGCGCTCCCGGAGAACGGGCAACCGGAGGCTTGAGCTTTCTGCGGAGCGGCTTCCGACATGGCATCACCTGATAACTGACTCCCGACCGACCAGTCGGTCGGGATCACAGTTCAAATACGCCTAGTATTTGTTGCAGTCAAGATCGTCGGCAACGAGATCGATTTCCTTTTGATCTCAGCATCTTATCGGACCCCTCTAGACGGTCGCAGGGCCGGAAATTGCCGACCGTATCGTCAGGACGCCTTCGGCAGCTGGACCATGGCCGGGTAGTTTTGGGCGAGGAACGTCGCTGAAAATTTTCCGCTCGAGCGATCCTGCTCAACCAATTCAGCGCTGCGTTCCGAGGCATTGCCGTAGCCGCCGGCGCCGGGTGATTCGATCATCAGCTTTTCGCCGGCGGTAACGGTGACGCCCGAAGGCTTTGCCGCTAGCAGCGTCTCGTCGGACGGGCCGATCAACATGAAGCGGCCGACCGCGCCGGGGCCGCCGCCGAAGATGCCCCAGGGCCGATTGACCGCGCGCTCAAGCGCACCGTTGAACGTGCAGTCATGGCCGATGGGGCGGATAACGCGACGCAGTCCCATGCCGCCGCGGAATTTGCCCGCGCCGCCGGAGTCCTCGACAAGGCTGTAGCTTTCAACCAGCAAAGGATATTCCGTCTCGATCGCCTCGACAGGAAGATTTGACGTGTTGGTAATGTGGACCTGAACGCCGTCGGTGCCATCCTTCGAGGCGCGGCCGCCGAAGCCACCGCCAAGCGTTTCGAGATAGACGTAGCTCTGCCCGCTTCGCGGATCGATACCGGCAAAAACCGCCGTGGTATTGGCGCCGTTGGCGGCACCGACCGCTACCAGCGGCAGCGCGGACGCCAGCGCGCCGACGACGACATCGACAATGCGCTGACAGGTATTCGCACGGGCGGCGACCGGCGCCGGAAATACCGAGCTGACAAGCGTGCCGCTTTCCGCCACCAGTTCGACAGCGTCGAGCATGCCCTGATTGTTGGGAATTTCCGGGTCGAGAAGCGACTTCAACGTATAGCAGACCGCGGCCTGCGTGGCGTTGAGCGTCGTGTTGATATTGCCCTTGACCTGCCTGGCGGTGCCCTTGAAGTCGACCTTGATGGCGCTGCCGCGCACCTCGATGTGCACCTTTACCGGGATGTTGGTGGTGCCGAGGCCGTCGTCGTCCATCACGTCCTCGAACGTATAGGTCCCGTCGGGTATGCGTTCGATTGCGGCCTGCATCCGCTTCCTGGTGCGGTGGACGATCTCGTCGAATATCTTGAGCATCGGGCCCGTCTGATAAGCCTCGAACAGCTCGACAAGGCGGCGTTCACCCAGCCGGCATGCCGCCACCTGCGCAAAATAATCACCGCGCCGCTCCTGCGGCACGCGAACATTGAGCAGGATCAGCTTGAGTATGTCGTCATTCAGTTCGCCTTTGGAGAACAGCTTGATGACCGGGACCCTGAGCCCCTCCTGATAAATCTCCGCCATGCCACCGGCCATGCTGCCGGGGAACATGCCGCCAACGTCGGCGTGATGCGCGATGTTGCACATGAACGCGACCAGTTTGTCCTCGTGGAAAACCGGGATTGCCATGTTGATGTCGGGCAGATGGGTGCCGCCGGCAACGTGCGGGTCGTTGGCGATGAAGATATCGCCCTTGTTGATCTTGCCCGCATAGTCGGCAAGCAGATGCTTCATCAGGCCGGTCATCGACGCGATGTGCACCGGCAATGACGCTTCGGCTTGCGCGATCAGCCGACCCGACGCGTCGCAGATTGCGGTCGAGTGGTCTTTCCGCTCCTTGATGTTGGTCGAATACGCACTCTTCATCAGCGCGATGAAGGTCTCGTCGGCAATCGAGCGCAGACCGTTACCGACGATTTCGATCGTGATCGGGTCGACGGATGCGGCTTTTTTGGCGGCAGCCTTCGGGGCGGCGGCCTTCTTGCCGGCAGCGGCTTTGACTTTGACTTTGCCGGCGGATTTCTTGCGGAGGCTCGCTTTGGTGCGTTTCATTTTGACAACCGGATTGAGAGGTTGAGCGCGGAATCGACCGTCAGAACGTCGCGGGGATGCAGCACGGTCGTGGAGTCGAATTGGTCGATAATGGCCGGCCCGACGATCTTCTGCCCGGCAAGAAAAGTTGCGCGATCGTAGATCGGCGTGTCCACAGGACCATCGGCACTGAACCAGACAGGCCGGCGAGCGATGGGCTTCGGCTTCTGGGTTGAAGTCTTGGCCTTCGACGTGCCGGTCAGGTCGGTGATCTTGGCGGACGCCGTCAGGCGCAGGTTTACCAACTCGATCGGATCGGTCTCGCTGCAAAAGCCGTAGAACTGCGTGTGAATGTCCAGGAAGCGCCGGCGAATTTCCTTGGCTTTCGGAATGACCGGAAGCTTGCCGCCGGGACCGCTCACCGCATGAACAGGCAGTTCGAAGTTCTGGCCGACATAGCGAACGTCAAGCGACAGCGAGATGCGGCGCTGATGCGGCTCGATCGATTCGGAATCGAACCACTTCGCTGCGTCGATCATCACATCGGCCGCCAGATCACCGATGGTGGCCATGCCAGCATCGTCCAGACGCATACGCGCCGAGCGAACGAAGTCGTCCTTCATATCCGACGCGATGAGGCCCTGGGCGCAAAGAATACCCGGCGCCGCCGGCACCAGGATTTTGGAGATGCCAAGGCTGCGCGCAATCTCGGTGGCGTGCAGCGGCCCGGCGCCGCCGAACGGCAGCAGGCAATAGTTGCGGGGATCGTGGCCACGCTCGACGGAGATCGTACGGATCGCACGCACCATATTGGCGCTGACGATGTCGAGAATGCCAAGCGCTGCACGCTCAATGCTGAAGTTCAGTTTCTCGGCAATCGGCGCGAGGACGTTGCGGGACGCCTCGATATCGAGCGGCATCCGCCCGCCAATAAGACCTTTTGCCGACAGGCGCCCGGTCGCGAGATTGGCGTCGGTCACCGTTGCGTTCGTGCCACCACGGCGATAGCAAGCCGGCCCCGGATCGGCGCCCGCGCTGGTCGGCCCAACCTTGAGCAACCCGTCGCGATCGAACCACGCAATCGAGCCGCCGCCGGCACCGACCGTATGAATGTCGACCATTGGAAGACGGACGGGAAATCCGGCGACGTCGCGATTGAAACTGATGCCGGCTTCGTAGTTGCGAATAAGCGCGACGTCGGCGCTGGTCCCACCGACGTCAACCGTAATCACGTCGGGCTCGCTGGACAGCCTGGACATGTAGACGGCGCCGACGGCTCCTGCCGCAGGCCCCGACAGCGCGGTGCGAACCGGAAACTTGCGCGCGGTGTCGATAGACATGAGGCCGCCGCTGCTTTGATAGATGCCGACCTTGGCCCCTGGCGCATCGGCGCGCAGGCGGTCCTCAAGGAAGGTCAGATAACGATGCATCACCGGCTGCAGATAGGCATTGAGCACGGCGGTCGAAAAGCGCTCGTATTCCCTGAACTCCGGCTGCACTTCCGACGACAACGATACCGAGAGGCCATCGACCTTCGACAGCGCCTCGCCGACCGCGCGCTCGTGCGAGCCATCGAGAAACGAGAACAGCAGACAAACGGCGCAGGCTTCGACCCCGGACTGCTTGACGTCCTCAATTGCCTTTTCGAGCGACGCCTGGTCGATCGGCTCGATAATGGCCGGACCGGCCGTAATGCGTTCGGCGATCTCGAAGCGGCGATTGCGCGGCGCAAGCGGCGCCGGCTGGTCCTGCTGAAACGAGTACAGGTGCGGGCGCGTCTGACGCCCTATTTCCAGCAGATCGCGGAAACCCTTGGTGGTGATGACCGCAACGGTTCCGCCGCGCCGCTGGATAAGCGCATTGGTGGCAACCGTCGTACCATGGCTGACGCGCTCGATATCCGACGGGGAAATGTCGAATTCTTTGCAAAGGGCAAGCAGGCCGTCGGCAATCGCACTTGCAGGGTTTTTTGGCGTCGACGGCGTTTTGAACAAACGGACCTGTCTCGAGCCGGTTTCATAGGCGAAGAAGTCCGTGAACGTGCCGCCGACGTCCACACCAACGAGCCAAGTCACCTTGAAACTCCGTGCTTTTCATTAAATACTACACGTATAATAATTAGCGACATTCGCCGGTCCGGTCAAGAGCGACGGGCATTTTCGCAGCCGCCGGCCGCCCGATGGGTGCAGCGCAACGCAGAAAGCAAGAATGTGATTGCCGCCTCAAGGCATGCGCCTCGCGGTTCACCGCATCCACGATTGCGATGCGGCCGCGAAGGCCGTCGCCGGCTATTCAAAGCTGCCAAACGCCGGCAAGACCGGGCGCCACCCGTCTTTCTACCGGAAGACGACGGTTTTCGAGCCATTGAGGAATACGCGGCGCTCGACGTGAGCCTGCACGGCCCGTGCCAGAACGATGCTTTCGACGTCCCGGCCGGTGGCCACCAGTTCTTCCGCACTGCGCGCGTGATCGACCCGCGACACTTCCTGTTCGATAATTGGACCTTCATCCAGGTCCTCCGTGATGTAGTGCGCGGTCGCGCCGATCAATTTGACGCCGCGCCCATAGGCCTGCTGGTAGGGCGCCGCGCCCTTGAAACTAGGCAGGAACGAGTGGTGGATATTGATCGCCCTGCCCGACAACTCGCGGCAGAGATCGCTCGAAAGCACCTGCATGTAGCGCGCCAGGACGACAAGCTCGATTTTTTGCTCGCCGATGATCTGCACCAGTTCGGCCTCCCGCGCTGGCTTGTCGGCGGCGCTAACAGGGAGGTGCCGGAAGGGTATTTTGTGCGCTTCGCAGAGTGGCCGGAACGTCTCATGATTGGAAACGACAATCGGGATTTCGATATTCAGCGCGCCAATATTCTGGCGGTACAGCAGGTCATTGAGGCAATGCCCGAACTTGGAGACCATGAGCAACACCCGGGGCCGCTCGGCGGCATCCCAGATCGTCCACTTCATTGCAAACTTCGATGAGACCTTCGCTATTTCGATACGCAAAGCGGGGATCGCTTCCGGACGGCCGCTGAAGGCGATGCGCATGAAGAAGCGATTGGAAATCGGATCGCTGAATTGATGGCTCGCCGTGATGTTGAAGCGGCTTTCCGACAGGCAGGCCGACACAGCGGCGACGATGCCGATCCGATCGTCGCAGGACAGATTCAGGATATGGTTTTCGGACATGGCACGCCTGCTTGCTTCGGCAGACGATATTTATACACACAGTATTTTAATGCGCAAGCACCTTCATAAGCGCAATTTCGCTGTTCAACGACGCAAAGTTCGAATTGAAAAGACAGGCGTTTATGTGCAGGTTGGCGCAGCGGCATATCAGCGATTGGGGAAACGCTTGAGGAAACCAGCGACGGGCCGGACGCGCCGCGGACCACCGACGGCGGGTCCGCGCGAGACCAAGCGGGGACGTCCTCGCGGCACCGGGTCGAACACAATCTATCAAAGCGTCCGGGCGGAAATACTCAATCTGACATTGAAGCCCGGCGCCGACCTCGACGAGAACCAGCTCGTCAATCGATATAAAATTTCCCGGACGCCTGTTCGCGAAGCGCTTATTCGCCTGTCTTCCGAAGGCCTCGTGAAGCTTTTGCCTAATATTGGCGCGCGCGTTGCTTCTCTTTCCGTCAATGAAGTCCCGATGATCCTGGAGTCCCTCGAGCTCGCGCAGCGGGCGACAACAAGATGGGCCGCCATTCGTCGCGACAGCCACGATATCGAAAGCATCCGAAGCGGCTGCGAGGCCTTCACCCTGGCCATGAAGCAACAAGACTTCGACCAGATGACCGAGGCGAACCAGGTTTTTCATACCTCTATCGCGGTCGCCGCTCACAATACCTTGCTGGCCGCGTTCCACGAGTCGCTGCAAAGCTACACAATGCGTTTAGGGCGGATTGCTTACTCGGAGGCACCTGCCCACGACAGCGCCTATCGCACCTATTATGACCAGGTGGACCGCCAGCACCGTGAGATTGTCAGCGCCATCGAGGCGCAAGATGCCGATCGCGCGGACGACCTCGTCCGCGACCACATCGCTTTATTCCGGCAGCGCGTTGTCCGCCATCTCAGTCAATCGCTTGCCACCACCCTCAAGATCGGCAACGGCAATTCCTAGCCGCTGAAATCAGCCGACCTTGAGAATGACCTTGCCTTTGACTTCGCGGCCGGTGATCAGCGCAAAGGCCTCGGCAAGCTTTTCCAACGGCAGGGCTTTCATGATGTTCGGCTTGACCTGGCCCTTCAGGTAAAGGTCCTGCACCAGCTCCACGCCGCGGACGATCTTGTCGTATTCGTGGTCGAACTGGATATCCAGCGGCGCGCCGATCACCGATAGGTTCTTGTAAAGCAAATAGTTCGTCTTCGCGGAGGGAATGACGCCGCCGGCGAAACCGATGACGATCATCTTGCCGTCGAAACCGAGCGTCCGCAGCGTGTCCGCGAACATATCGCCGCCGACCGTCTCGAAAACGAAATCGACGCCCTCGTCATTCGTGGCGGCCATGATCTCCGTGAAAATCTTTTCCTTGGGATCCGCGACATTGGTGAGGATGACGCGATCGGCGCCATTCGCGAGCGCCAGGTCGGCCTTTTCTTGCGACGAGACGATAGCGATCGCCTTGACGCCCGCGGCTTTCAGCAACTGAATGGCCGCGAGGCCGACGCCACCGGCGGCGCCGGTCACGGCCGCGGTTTGGCCCGCGGCCACCTTGGCCCGCATATGAACGGCGACATAGGCGGTGTTGAAGACCGTCACCATCGCCGCAGCCGACTCGAAGTCGACGCCATCGAGCATCTTGAAACAGCGTTTTTCAGGCGCGGAAACGGTGTCGGAAAAGGCGCCGGTAAAAACCTGGCAGATAACGCGGTCGCCTGCCTTGAAGCGTGTCACGCCCTTGCCGACGCTGCGCACGATACCCGATGCATCGCGGCCGGGCACAAAGGGAAGCGCGGGACGCTTCTGGTATTTTCCTTGCAGCATCAGCACATCGGGGAAGTTGAGACCGATCGCCTTGACGTCGATCAACACTTCGCCTTCGGCCGGCTTGGGGTCCCGAAGGTCCTGGAATTTATGACTATCGATGGGCCCGAATTCTTCGACGACAAGTGCGCGCATCACACCCTTTCCTTTGTCCTGAGCCTTCAGCTATAGGCGCGAGGCCACGTTTGGCGAACTTTTCACACCGCGCCGCGCTTGCCACCATCATTTTCTTTCTATTTAATACACTGAGTATCTTAATATGGCAAGTCAACGCCGCAGCACCAGCCATGCAGCGGCTTTGGCACCAAAGATGCATCGGGATTTTCTGATCGCGCCGAAGCTATCGAGGGGATGAAGATGACGCAGCTCAAGTTTGTTCCTTATCCGAAAGAACGGGCGGACCAGTTCCGCGCGGAAGGGCTTTGGGGTAACGAACGGCTCACCGACTATGTCGAGAAATGGGCGCGCGAGACGCCGGATGCCGTGGCGATGTTCGTTCCCGGCGAGCGCTCGCTGACGTATCGCGATACCCTCGTCCAGGCGCGCCGCTTTGCGAATGCGTTGCGCGATGCCGGCCTGCGCAAAGGCGATGTCATCGCCATTCAACTGCCGAGCCATCCGGAATTTCTGATTGCCTATTTTGCCGTCGTCATGATGGGCGGCATTCTGTGCACGTTGCACGTGCCCTATCGCGCGGGCGAAATGCGTCCGCTGCTGCAGTTCGCCGAAGCCGATGCGGTGATCTGCATGCCGGCCAGCGACAAGTACGACGCGCCTGCGACAATGCATGCGCTCAAAGCCGACGTTCCAACGCTGCGGCATGTCATCGTTGCCTACGGAGACGCGCCCGCCGGATGTCTTTCCATGGCGAAGATGATCGCCAACGGTAGCGATGCACCGATTGACGGCGAATTCTCCGCGACGGATCCGTGCCTGCTCTGCTTCACGTCGGGCACATCGGCCGCGCCGAAGGGCGTGTTGCGCAGCTCGGAGACCATCGTCGCCAATGGCCGCATCTACAGCGAGACGATTAATCTGACCGCTGCCGATCGCGTCATGATCGCGCCCCCCTTCACGCATGTTTTCGGCCTGTGCTGCGTCGCCAACGCGATCGTCAACGGCGCGGCCATCGTGCTGTTGCCGCTCTATACGCCCGCCGAGTACGTCAAGACGATCGATGTCGGCAAACCGACCGTGATATTCACGGCGCCCGCCCATGTCGCGGCCGCCTTGAAAGGCGGGCTCCTCGATACAGTCGATCTGTCGAGCGTTCGCGAAGTCGTTATCGCGGGCTCGGTTTGCCCCCCTGATGTTGCCAAGGCGTTCGAGGACCTGTTGCCGAACGGACGCACCGGCGGCCTGTTTGGAATGACGGAATGCGTCCTGGTCGCGCAAACGCCGATCGACGCACCGGCGTCGGTCCGGCATTACACCATCGGCCGCGCGACGCGGGGCATTCAGGCACGCGTATGCGACGCCGAAGGCCGCGTTCTGCCAGCCGGCTCGGAAGGCGAACTGCAGCTCACCGGATACTCGGTCATGGCCGGCTATTCGAAGAACGACGAAGCCAACGCCTTGGCTTTCACAGCGGACGGCTGGTTCAAGACCGGCGACATTGCCACCATCGACGGGGATGGCAATATCGCCATTTGCGGCCGCGTCAAGGACCTGATCAACCGCGGCGGCATCAAGATCAATCCCACCGACATCGAAAACCTCGTCGACTCGCACAGCGATATCCTTCAGTCCGCCGTCGTGCCGATGCGCGACGACGTCCTGGGCGAGAAGGCTTGTCTATTTGTGGTGCTCCGCCCCGGTTCGTCGGTGACGCTCGATCAGATCAATGGCTACCTGTCGGAACGCGGCGTGGCGAAAATGCGCTGGCCCGAGCATCTCGAGATCATCGACGAAATGCCCATGACGCCGACGCGCAAGATCATCAAAGGCGTTCTGGCGACGCGCCTGGCTCAACCATAGCCGTCAAAGCGACACAGCGGCTTCCGCAAAACCGTTGCGTCAAACCGCCAGCAGCCGTTGCTGCGTTTCACGGTCTGGAAGAAGCGCTTCGGCCGTTCCGCTCCACGCCACCGTGCCTTTGTTCAGGATATAGGCGTAGTCGGCCAGCGCCATGATGTCGTCGATGTTCTTATCGACGATCAGAATTGACAGCTTCTGCCGCTTGAGTTCGGCGAGAACGCTCCAGATGCGGTCCCGGATGACAGGGGCGAGGCCTTCGGTCGCTTCATCCAGGATAATCAACCGCGGCGATGTCACAAGGGCGCGGCCAATCGCCAGCATCTGCTGCTCACCACCGGACAGCAGCCCGCTTGCGCTCCTGCGTCGCGCTGCCAGCGCCGGAAACAGCTCGAAGACGTCCGCGGTATTCCAGTTTCGCGCATTGTCACGTTTTCGGACGAAAGCATCGAGCTGCTCCTGCACCGTGAGATGCTGGAAGATCCTGCGGCCTTCAGGGACATAGCCGAAACCCAACCGGCAGATTTCGTAATCGCGAAGCTTGGCCAGGGACGTACCGTTAAAGGTTATGCTGCCGCGCGTGGGCGTCAGAGCACCGACGATGGACTTGATCGTGGTGGTCTTGCCCATGCCATTACGGCCCAGCAGCGCGACCGCCTGCCCTTCCGAAACCGTGAGCGAGACGCCGAACAGAACCTGGCTGCTTCCGTAGGACGCTTCGAGGCCGGCGACATTCAACATGGCGTCACCGGCTTCTTGCCGAAATAGGCGGCGTGAACCTCGGCATTGCTGCGGATGGAATCCGGATCGCCGGTGGCAACCGGCGTGCCAAGGACGAGAACCGTCAACCGGTCGGCAAGGGAGAACACCGCGTCAAGATCGTGCTCGATCAGGAGCATTGCCGTCGTGCCTTTGATCTTGCGCAGGCGTTCGACCATTTCCGAGGTCTCATCTGCGCCCATGCCGGCGAATGGCTCGTCAAGCAGCAACAAGCGTGGCTCGCCGACGAGGGCCATCGCCAGTTCGAGGTGGCGTTTTTCCCCGTGCGACAACGCGGCCGCGGGCCGGTCGGCCAGCGCCGCAATGCCGACCTTGTCGAGCGCGGCAAGCGAGCTGTCGCGGAGCTGGCGATCGGCCGCGATCGGCCGCCAGGTCCGATAGGTCGCGCGGCCGCTGAGCGCTTGGCAAGCCAAAGTCGCATTTTCAAGCACCGTCAGCTCGGCGAACACGGATGTGATCTGAAACGACCGCCGGATGCCGCGCTTCGCCCGCTGCGGCGCGTTCAGGCCTGTCACGTCGTGACCATCCAGATAGATGGCGCCGTCGTTCGGCGTAACTTCACCGGCCAGCATCGATATCAGTGTGGTCTTGCCTGCACCATTTGGTCCGATCAGGGCATGGACTTCACCAGGCAACACATCGAGCGACACGTCGCGGTTGGCCTGCACGCCACCGAAGGATTTCGACACGTTTTGCACCGACAGAACCGGCTTCTCAAGAGACATTGCTTTGCCTCCTGAAAAGAACCGAAACCGTTCGCAATCCATTCGGCAGGTAGATGGCAACAAGGACGAGAAGCACGCCAAGCAAAAGCGGCCAATGTTCTGTCTGCTCGCTGAGGACGTGTTCCAGCATCAGCAGGAATATTGCGCCGATCAAGGGGCCGCGCAGCGTGCCCATGCCGCCGAGAATGACCATGACCAGCAGTTCGCCCGAGCGCTGCCAACTGCCATATTCAGGGCTGACGAAGCCGGTGACATTGGCCAGCATCGCGCCGGCCAGCCCGCACACGGCGGCGGCGATCACAAAGGCCAGCAATTTGTAGCGAAAAGTCTGATAGCCGAGCGCCTGCATGCGCTTTTCGTTCTGGCGGCAGCCCTTGAGGACCAGGCCAAAGGGCGACTTGGCGAGACGCTGCATGGCGTACAGGGCCACGCACACCACGAGAAGAACGACGATGAACAGTGTGTCGGGATTGCTCAAGTCCACTGCACGGATGAACTCCGAACGCGGATAGACCTGCAAGCCCTCGTCGCCGCCATACCGGCTGAAGCCGGTGAACAGGAAAAACAACATTTGCGAAAAGGCGAGGGTCAGCAGGATGAAGTAGACGCCGCCCGTGCGAAGCACCAGCGGGCCGATCAGGGCCGCCAGAAGGCCGGACACGATCATTGCAACAGGCCACTGGATAAAACCCGAGACGAGCCCTTCCCGCGCCAGAATTCCGACCGCATAGCCCCCGCACAGGAGGAACATGGCATGACCGAAGCTCACCATTCCGGCATAGCCAACCAGAATGTCCAGGCTGACTGCGGCGAGGCCATAGACGAGGATGCGCGAAGCAACGTCGGTCCAGATGGCATTACCGGTCGCGTGCGCAATAGCGAAGAATGCGAACCCGCAGAATGCGACGGCCGCTGTGAAAGCCCAGTCGGGAAGAGCCTTCATGTTCACCGCTGACTCCGCGCGAATATACCGCGCGGCCGCAGCAACAGCATCGCCGCCATGATGACGAAAACAAAGGTCGAGGAAAGCGCGTTGGTCAGTCCTGAAGCCGCCGCAGGAGGCAGAATGAAAGACAACGCGGAACCGAGATAAGCACGCCCTAACGTGTCTGCCATGCCGATCAACAACGAGCCGACCAGCGCGCCCTGGATAGACCCCAGGCCCCCGACAACAACGACGACGAATGTCAGAATAAGAATTTGCTCGCCCATGCCGGGGCGCACCGACTGCAGCGGCCCCGCCATCGCGCCCGCAAGTGCGGCGAGCGCGGCGCCGATGCCGAAGACCACCGTGTAAAGCACGGTAATATTGACGCCGAGATGCCCGACCATGTTCCGATCGTCGGCGCCGGCACGGATCAGCATGCCCAAACGTGTCTTCTGGATCAGGACGAAGAGGCCTATCGCCGTGAGCAGCGATACGCCGATAACGGCCACGCGATAGGACGGATAGTCAAGCCAGCCGAGCGAGATTGCGCCGCTCAAGGCCTTCGGGATGGCGGAGTACTGCGGCGCGACACCCCAGAAAATACGCACAAGTTCATTGAAAATCAGAATCAGCCCGAATGTGGCGACGACTTGCAGCAGATGTTCGCGGCCGTAAAGCCGCCGGAACACCAGAACTTCCAGGATGATGCCGATGATGAAGGTGACGCCGAGCGCAAGCACCAGCGCGAGGGCAAAGGAACCGAAAAGCTGCTGAAACAGGACCGAAAAATAGGCGCCGAGCATGAACAGCGAGCCGTGCGCCAGATTGATCTGCTCCATGATGCCAAAGATGAGCGTCAGCCCGCTCGCCATCAAAAACAGCAAAAGCGAAATCTGTATTCCGTTCAGGCATTGCTCAAGAAAAAGGGACATGGATCTCTACCGCAGGCGGAAAGGTGCGTGGCTGTTCGCCACGCACCTTACACGCTTACTTCATTGGGCATTCGGCCGCGTACACGTCCTTGACCTGCTCGACCGCCTTGGAGACCGTCGACAGCACAAGCTCATCACCGGCCTTCTCGACCTTCGTGATGTAGAAGTCCTGAATGATGAAGTTGTTGGTGTTGTACTTGAACGCGCCGCGGACGCTATCGAACTTCGCTTGTTTCAAAGCGGCCTGCGTCTGCTTCTTGTCCTTGAGGTCGCCCTTCAGGACATCGACCGCGGCGGCGATGACCTGAATGCTGTCGTAGCCCTGTGCCGCGTAGGCGGACGGGATACGATTGAACTTGGCCTTGAAATCCGTGACGAATTTCGTGTTGGCCGCATTCTTGGTGTCAGCGGCCCAGTGAGCGGCGGCGTACATGCCGACCGAGGCGTCGCCGATCGCGCGGATGCTGACTTCGTCCAGCGTAAAGGCCGAATAGAGCGGGATCGACTTGTCGAGACCCGCCTGGCTGTACTGCTTCACCCACTGAATGCCCCAGGCGCCCGGATAAAACACGAAGACGGCTTTCGGTGCCGACGCCTTGACGCGGCTGATTTCGGCAGAGAAATCGGTCTGCGACAGCGGCGTGTAGATTTCGTCGAGGATCTTGCCCTTGAAAGTGCGCTTGAAGCCGGCGAGCAGATCCTTGCCCGCCTGGTAGTTCGGCGCCAGGATCGAGACGTCGGTGATACCGGCCTTGGTCAGGTATTCGCCCATGACTTCGGCGGTCTGATCGTTCTGCCATGAGGCGCTGTAAAAATACGGCGAGCAGTCCTTGCCCGCGATCGGTGCCGGACCGCCATTGGAGCCGATGAGGAAGTTGTCCGACGACGTAATCGGGCGATAAACGGCCATCACAATGTTGGAGAGGCCGGCGCCGGTGATGAAGTCGACCTGATCGCCGCGGATGAGTTTGTTGGCGGTTTCGACCGCGAGTTCTGGCTTGCCTTGGTCGTCGCGCACGAGAAGCGTCGCAGGGCGGCCACCCATTTTACTGCCGCGATGTTCGAGTGCGAGTTGCATTCCATCATGCATGTCCTTCGACGGGCTGGCGAAAGGCCCGGACAGCGATAGCAAGGCACCGATTTTGACGGCCTCTTGCGCGCCCGCAGGAATAACGGCAGCGAAAGTGCCCAAAGCGATAACCGCAAGACGTACAAGAGACATAGCCACCCTCCATAAATTTCTGTCCGATAAAAATACACGGTGTATGAAATTGGTCAAGCACGCGAATTCGGCACAGATTGCTGAAAGCGACGGCAGTTCCGCGGTTTTGCAAATCGTCAAAATATGCACCGGCCGTGATCGGGGGCACGGTCAAAGCCATGATTACAAAGCATCAATTCGGGATTGCCGGTAGTTTTTACCAGTCACTTTGACCTGGAATAGCCAGGGGAAAACGCCTGAAATCGCTCACGTGCGATGTAAACGCGCAGCACTACCGCTGCACCACAGCCCTGATCATGCAGGTACAGGTTGCGGTCGCGACGACATTCCCCGCTGAATCCACGACACGGCCCTCGACAAAGGCGATCGAACGTCCTTTCTGCACGACCTTGCCAATGGCACGCAGGGCCTTGCCTGTCAGCGGCACACCTTTGAGAAAGTTTGTTTTTAGTTCGATCGTGACATAGGTCTCTTCGACGCCAAGCAACGAATGACAGGCGCATCCCATCACTGTGTCGAGCAAACCGGTGAGATAACCTCCGTGCAGCGAACCGACGAAATTGCCGTGCGCCGCTGTTGGCGCCGCCACGAACTCGACTTCGCCGGCAGCAATCGTCGCCGGGCGCATATCCAAGGTTGCACAAAACGCAGGGATCGGCCGCGATCCGTCCAGGATCTCACGAAGCAGCTCCAGGCCCGAGAGCGCCAATTCAGGCGACGTTTGCGACATAGGCGTCTTGCCTGAGTCACTTGCTTTCACAACGGCGGTTCTAGTTGGACACATGCACCATGCTCGCAGTCTTTATGTTGGCGGGTTGTTCTCGCACAACTTTGTCAAAGTGGGGGCTGAAAACCAGCGGTCTCAGGCGGAAGCGGGCGAACCAGGCCGTTGGCATAGCAAGCACGGTCGCCACGCCGGTCAGTTCGGCGCCGCCTTGCAAAGCGTCGATGGATCGGCGCCGTCGCATTTCGGCGGCTTTGGCTGTACTCGCGCCTTGCGCTTGGCCGGTCGCGGCGGCACGTCCAGGCCATCGCGGATCGCGCCGGTATCGACGTGTTTTTTGAGCCGCGGCTCCATTGATGGCAGCGGCACGATCGCTTCCGACGGAATCGCCATATAGCCGCTGAAATTGCTCGGCGCGCCTGTGTTGTCCTTCGAGGATGGCGCACGGCCCCAGGCGTTCTGCGAATTGGCCCAGGGCGTTTTCGAATTGCCCCAGGCATTCGGCGACGAGCCCCAGGCATTGCGCGAGCGGGCCCAGGGGTTGTCCGCGGCAGCATCCTGCATGAACGACATGGTGAGCAGCGCCACCGCCGCGAGACACAGCAGCGCATAGCGCCGCGCACGCGCATCGTGGCGCCGGCCGCGCAGTGCCCTCATGGCTGTACCCATCAAATCCGGAAATCCCGATGGAGCGGCTCTTCGCAGCCGGAGAATCGCGCTCAATTATATTGAACGAAGCACTGACCGCCAACCGCTCGCAGTTCGCTGCATTGCTTGTCGGCTTCCGCGGCGCTGACCGGGCCGATCTGGGCGCGGTAATACACGCCCTTGCCGCCGAGGTCGGCGCGCCGGATCACCGGCTGACGGTCGCCGAGGATGGCGGCGTATTTCGCGCGCAATGAATTGAATGCGGCTTTCGCCTCGGCTTCGCTGCGCTGCGCGGTGAGTTGCAGATAGGCCGCCGGTCCCTGCCGGACGGACGCCGCGCGCGGCGCGGAAGCCGGAACGAAAGCCGGCTTGTAGTCGAAGCTGTCACTCACCGGCACGAACCGTCCGGTCGGCAATGTCGGGGACGCGGCGGCGGCGCGCTCAGGTGCCGGTGCGGGCACGGCCACAGCCGGTACGGCTGGCGCGGCTTGTGACGAAGCGGCTTGCGCTACTGGCGCTGGTGCTGCCTGCGCGACGAGCGGCGCGTCGGCGCGCGACGCCGATACCGACAACTGATCGATCATCCAGAAACCGTCGATCGGCAGATACTCGATGGCGAAATTGATCCGCAGCGGCCGCGATGGAAAGATGCCCTTCACCGTCAAGGCTCCGGCGGACGACAGCTTCGGCATTTCGGTGAACTCCGGCGCCAGCACCAGAGCCGGCGACAGATCGAGATTCTGCTTGCGCAGATCGACAAACGCTCTGCCGAGCTGCTCGGCGCTCAGCCGCGTTTGCAGCATCGGCGTCGTCATGCCGCGCAGCACCGAATAATTCTCGGTGAAATTGGCCTGATTGACCGCCGTCAGCGCCGCCCGCACCATCATCACCAGCACGTCGGACGCCGGCATGTTGACCGGACCGGACTGGATGCTGCGCGGCCGCCTTACGATGATGTTGCGTACGACAGGCTTCGGCGGCTGCGCCGCCGGCAGAGCGGCGACCTGCGGCTGCGCCGGCAGCGCGATCGACGGTTCGGTCGGCGGCGGCGACAGCTCGGCGTTGCGGCGCGCCCATTGCGCCTGCGCCGGAATTGCACCGGCCACGACAGCGACCACGACCGCGGCATAAATTGCGAATTTGATACTTTTCATGACGCGCCTCGCACGCCGTTCGCTTTGGGATCGCGGGAAGCCGGACGAATAAAGATCCGGCTCCCCGATCTTGCTGTGCCGCGCGCGCTCACTTCACGCTGCGGAAGGAGGCGAACGAGCCCGCGCCCATCGCCGACACCGAGGCGCTGGCGCCGGTGCCCATGTTGCCGGCGGCAACCGTGATCGCACCGGTATTGTTGACGGTGCTGAGCGCGTTGTTGGTCGTGCTCTGGGTGAGGCCGGCGACATTGATGGTCGGCGTGCCGACCGATACATCGCTGATGCTGCTCGCCGAGAACGACGAGGCCGCACCGGTCGCGCTGACGCTCGCCGAACTGCCGACGCCACTGAGCAGGCCGGCCGCGATCGTGCCGGTGTTGGTGATCGGCCCGGTGCTGGCGGTGGTCTGCCCTATGGTGCCGAACGCATTGGCGACGCCATCGCTGCCGTTGCTCGATGCCGACACCGAACTCATGCCGCCGGTCGCGCTGATCGACACGCCCGCGCCATTGCCGGAGATCGTGCCGGTGGTCACCGTGCCGCCGGTGTTGGTGACGCCGGTCGTATTGCTGTTGGTCGATGACTGGGTGATGTTGCCGATGGTCGAGGCACCGATGCCGGTTGATCCGAGCGCGGCCACTGCAATCGACGAGGACGAGCCGGTGGCGCCGACCGAGGCCGACGAACCGGCGCCAGACAACGCACCGACGGTGAAGCCGCTCGACGTGTTGGCGACCGCCCCGGTGTTCGAGATGTTCTGTCCGACCGCGCCGACGGTGGTGCCGGCGATGTCGCCCGGTGCCGCGCCGACGCCGCCGATCGTGGCGACCGAAACCGAACCCGACGCGCCGGTCGAGCCGACCGAGGCCGACGAACCGATGCCCGACACCGCGCCGACGGTCAGGCCGGTCGAGGTGTTGCCAACGGTGCCACTGCTGGTGACCGTCTGGCTGGTGGCGCCGATGGTCGATGCACCGAAAGACGTCGCATCGATCGCCGTCTTCGAGACCGACGCCGACGCGCCGGTGCCGCTGATCATCGCCGATGCGGCATTGCCGCCGAGCACCAGGCCGGTGCCGCCGACGATGCTGCCGGAGTTGGTAACGCCGGCGGCGTTGGCCGAAGTCTGCGTCACTGCGCCTGCCGTCTGGCCGGCGAAGGTGGACGAACCGGTGCCGCCGATACCGGCGAACGACAGGCCCGCCACCGAGCCGCTGGCGCCGATCGACGCCGAAGCGCCCGAGCCGGCGGTGCCGGCACCGATGGTCAGCGTGCCGGTGTTGCCGATGGCGCCGGCCGCCGCATTGGTTGCACTCTGGGTCACCGCGCCGATTGTGGGCGTGTTGAAGGCCTGATTGATCGCGGTGGCCGATGTCGACGACACCGCGCCGCTGGCCGAGACCGACGCCGAAGCGCCGAGACCGAAATTGCCGGCGCCTGTCGCCACCGCGCTGGTGGCGAGGTTCGATACGGCCGAATTGTTGGTCGATGACTGGTCGATCGCGACCTGGGCGACTGCCCCCGATGTTGCGACCATGAGCGCCGCCGAGGCCACGCCCGCCGTCAGGAACTGATTGATACGCATCATCTAACTCTCCTTGCTGCCGCCTGAATCTCGAACTGGTTGATGGCACGGATTATTTGACGGCCCGGAATGATGCGAAAGACCCCGCCCCCATCGCGGAAACCGCCGCGCTGGCCCCGGTGCCGAGATTGCCGGCGGTGAGCGTGATGCCGCCGGTATTCTGCACTGCGGCGTTGGTGCTCGAGGTCTGCGTAATGCCGCCCGCGGCAATAGTCGGAATGCCGCCGACCGTCGTGTCGCCAATGCTGCTGGCCGAGAACGAAGCGGCCGAACCAGTGGCGCTGATATTTGCCGAGCTGCCGGTGCCGGTGAGCGGCCCCGATGCAATCGTGCCGGTGTTGGTGACGGCCGCGCTGCTGCCGCCGTACTGGGTGACGGTGCCGATCGAATTGACCGCCGCGTTGCTGCTATTGCTGGCCAGCGACACCGAGGACGAACCGCCGGTCGCGCCGATCGACACACCGGCGCCGGCGCCGGAAATTGTGCCGGACGTCAGCGTGCCGCCGGTATTAGTGACGCCGAGCTGGTTGGTCGAACTCTGGTTGACGTTGTCGATGGTCGAGCCGGTCACTCCGGCACTGTTGAGCGAGGCGACCGAAACCGTTGAACCCGCACCTGTGGCGCTGACCGTTGCCGATGTACCGGCGCCCGACAGCGCACCGACCGTGAGGCCGGTCGAGGTATTGCCGATCGCGGCGGCGCTCAGCACGTTCTGCCCGATCGTGCCGATGGTCGCGCCGCCGAACGACGTCGCGTCGATGGCGGTATTTGAAACGGAAGCCATGGCGCCGGTCGAACTGATCGAGGCGGACGCGCCGCTGCCAAGAAGGGCGAGGCCGGAAGCGCCGATGCTGCCCGAGTTGGTAACGTCGGTGTAGTTCGTGATCTTGTTCAGGGCCGTGCCCTGCGTGATATTGCCGACGGTGTTGGCGCCGAAAGCCGTGTTGTTGGCGCCGCCAATGCCGACGATCGAAATCGAGCCGGCCGCGCCGCTGGCGCCGATCTGCGCCGACGAGCCTGCCCCGGCATTGCCGGCGCCGATGGTCAGCGTGCCGGTGTTGCTCACGATCTGGCCGGTGCTGAAGGTGCCGTTGGTCACGGCCTGCGTCGCCGCGCCGAATGTCGGAGCGTTGAAGGCCTGATCGACGCCGCTGACCGATGTCGAGGCGACCGCGCCACTAACGCTGACGCCGAGAGACGCACCGATGCCGAGATTGCCGGCATTGGTCGTCACCGTGCCGCTGTTGGTCAGCGAATTGTTGTTCGCCGCCGACTGGTCGACCGCGACCTGGGCGAAAGCTTGCGGCGCGCCGGCCATCAGAGCCGCGACGGCAACGCCCATAAGGTAGAGAGATTTCCTGTTCATCCTAAGTCTCCTGCGATTGCCGCATTAAGTTCTTTAATAAAGTCCGGTGACCGCCGCCGTAGCCAGGCTTTGCGGGTTGTCGCTGAGGTAATCGTCCTTGATCAGCAGATCGGCGATGCGTTCGAGGCAGGCCGCGCGCGCACGCGGATATTCCTTCATCACCACATCGGCGATGCCGAGCGCGATCGGGCCGTTGAGCGCCTCGAGTTGCAAGCGCTCCTGGTTTTGCAGATTGCCGGAGCCTGTCACCAGCGTGTTGCCGAAGGTCTTGCCGACGGTGGCGCCGAGTTGCGTGTAGCGCACCGGGCGCTGGATCATGCTCATCTGCCGATTGACGCGCGTCGCCACTTCGTCGAGTTGAATCGACAGCGACAATTGCGCCCAGCCCAGTTCCATGGTCGGTCCGATGCCGCCGACGCGAACGTCGGCCTGCGCGCTGGTGCCGAAATCGAGGCTGTTGAAGATGCCGTTGACGGCGTATTGCGCCGGCACCGCCTTGGTCGGCGCGCCGAAATAAGTCGAGACCACCTGGCCGCCGGCCTTGGTCAGCGCGTCGGTGACATAAGACGCGCTGCCGCCCTGCGGCACGAAATTGCCGGTCGCGCCTTGCGCCACAGCGTTGATCTTGCCGGTCGAGTCGGCGAACGGGCCGACCACGAAGGTCTTGCCGCGCAACACGCCGGTCTGGCGGATGCAGGCGAGCGTCGCCTCGATGCGCGGATAAGGCTGCACCGAACTCGGCATCGACGCCTTGGTGACGGGCACGCGAATTTTGCGGTCGGGGCCGCCGAGATCCGTCTCCGATGTATTCCAGGAGAACCCCTGGGCGCATCCACCCACCATCAGCGCGGCGGCCATGACGGCCGCTCTGGTGAGCGATTGTCGCGCCGTAACTGTTTTCCTCGAGCTACTCATGCCGCTACTCACTGGCTGCGCGCATACACCGCGCTCTGATCGTTCAGCTCTTGTCGAAAACTATCGCGTAGCAATGGTGCCGTTGTTCGTCACCGTCCCGGTATTGGTCGAGGTCTGCGTCGCGGTGATGTTGGTCGAATTGTTGTCGCCGATGACGGTCGTGCTGACGATACTTTGCGATCCGATCGCCGTGATCGACGTGTTAGAGCCGTTGCCGATGAGGAGGCCGAGGCGCGCGGCATTGACCAGCGCGGCGGAGTTGCCGTCCAGGCTGTGCATGGTGCTTGAATCCTGCGCGCTGCCGCCGGAGCCCGCTGCGCCCCACATGCGGCCGGACGCGCCGGTCGCATTGGTCGTGCCGGTCACCGGCGTACTTTGCGCTTGCGCCGCTGTCGCGGTGAACAGCGCCAAGGCCATTGCGACAGTCGCTGCGATCGAGACTTGAAAGCTCATGACTTGCCCCCTGCCCGCGTCGTCGGAATAGTTACCGAACTCTTAACGGCGATATTTGCATCGTTGCGGGGGGCACGCGCCATACCATGAACTGGGTAGTGCATTGGCCGATCGGCCGGGCGCAGCATAGGGTTAACAGGGCGTTACTGTGGCGCCGGCTGGTTGTGTCCCATTTCGGTACAAATAAATGACAGCGTTGGGTTCCGATAAGAGTATAGTTTGCGCAGTGCCGTCACCGGGTGACGCGGCGTACCAAGCGGCCAACATGAAGATCGCGGATGGAACGGTCTGCCGGATCCTGCTCGTCGAAGACGATGAGCCGGTGCGCGAGCGTTTGGCAGCGATCATCGGCCGTTGGCCGGGCGGCAGGCTAATCGCGTCGTGCGGCAAGCTCGCCGACGCCGTCGACGTCATCAAGAATCAGCACATCGATCTTTTGATTACCGATCTCAATCTGCCGGACGGTCACGGCGTGCAGGCCATCCGCATGCTGCGCGAAAAACAACCGGACGCCGAAGCCATGGTGATTTCGGTTCTGGCCGACGACCGCAATGTCATCGAAGCGATCGAAGCCGGCGCCAGCGGCTATCTCCTGAAAGACAGCGATCCGCTCGACATCGTCGATGCCATTACCGAACTGCTCGCCGGCCGTTCTCCGATTTCATCGACCATCGCCCGCACCATCGTGCGCCGCCTCAGCGGCGGGCGCGACAGCCGCGCTGAACAGCCCAAGCCGGAAGCAGCCGCAACGCGCACGAACGAGCAATCGCTGACGCCGCGCGAGATGGACATCCTGTGGGGCATCGCCAAGGGATTTACCTATGGCGAACTGGCCGAGCGGCTGGAAATTTCCAAGCAGACGGTGCCGGTGCACATCAAGAACATCTACCGCAAGCTGCAGACCAATAACCGCTCCGAGGCCGTCTATGAAGCGTCGAGACGAGGTCTGATCCGGCTTTGACCTGGCCCCACAAACTCGGCTGGGCCGCGCTGGCGCTTGCGACGCTGGCGGCCGCGGCCGCGCCGGATGTCCTGAGCGTCCCTGTTCCGGTTGGCGCCCTCAAGATCGACCGCGCCACTTACGAACCGGAGGGCCAGCCGGCGACCGATGTCACGCTGCCGCACGCCGTCTATCTGCGCCTCGGCCAAAAGGCGCCGGTCACACGCTACACGTTCACGTTCGACCGGCCCGATGCTTCGGCCGAAAGCCCATTTCTCTACATACCCTCGGTCAATCGCCGCTTCGCCATTTCCTTCAACGGCGAAAAGCTGCTCGGCTTCGAATCCAGCCCGTTCTGGACCGGGCCGCTCAGCAGCACGCCTGTCGTCGTTCAGCTGCCGCGTTTGGCCATGGCCGCGACCGGCAACCGGCTGACCGTAACGCTCGACAACGGGCCCTACGTCGTGCCGAGCTTTCTGTCGCCGGTCTATCTCGGAAATGAAACGGCGGTGATGAGCCCGTACAAATGGCGAAATTTCCTCGCCACGCAGATGAAGATCATGGCCGTCGCCGGTCATATGCTGCTCGGCTTCGGACTGATCTTCGCCTATTTCTTCCGGCCGAACGACGATCTGTTCCGATGGCTGGCGACCTTCAATGTCGTCAGCCTGGTCGTCGCCAACGGCATGCTGGCCGGCTACGACGCCTCGCTCAGCCAACTGTTGCCTTATTTTATCATTCTCTGTCCGACCATGGGACTAGCCTTCGTCGCCACGACATTGACGATCATCAACATAAAGGTGCCGCGCGGCATCGCCATTGCAGCGATCGTCATTCCCATCCTGCTCCTGCCCGTCGCAATTTTCGACTCACCCTTTGCGCGGGCCGTGACGGCCGGGGTTACCGTTATTTTCCTTGCAGTCTCTTATGTGACCGCGGCCGGCCTCCTGACCTGGGGCGCCTTCTGGCGCGGCGAACTGGACGCCAGGCTGATGTTGCCGCCGACCTTCCTGGTCGCCTGGTTTGGCCTGCACGACATCTTTACCGCCGCGACGCTACCGCGCTACTCGTTCGATCTCCTGACCACCTACCCGCGGCCGCTGTATCTCGCCTTCATCACGGCCGTGCTGATGCGGCGCATGGGCGCCAGCCTCGACCTGGTCGATCGCGCCAACGAGACGCTGAGCGCGAAGCTTGCCGGGCGCGAAGCCGAGTTGGCGGCGCTCCACCGCAAGGAGCGCGTCGAAGCGACGCGCCTCACGCGTGAGCAGGAGCGGCAGCGGCTGACGCACGATCTGCATGACGGCCTGAGCGGCCATCTGGTGTCGATTATCGCCCTGTCCGAGCGCACCGGCGACAAGCCGACCGAACAGGCGGCACGCGAGGCGCTCAACGATTTGCGTCTGGTGATCTACTCGCTCGATCTCGGCGACCGAGAATTGCCGCTGGCTCTGGCCAATTTCCGCGAACGCCTGATGCCGCAACTGCACCGCCTCGGCGTAACACTGGACTGGTCGATAGCCGAATTGCCCGAAGTCTCCGGCGTAACGCCGGGCAATGCACTCGCCATTTTGCGCATCCTGCAAGAGGCGATCACCAACGCGCTCAAGCACGGGCCAGCGCGCCGCATCGTTATCCGCGGCGCGGTCGCGCCAGACGGCATGCCGGCGATCACGATCGAGAATGACGGCCGGCCTTATTCTGAAAATGCCAGCGGCCACGGCTTGGCCAATATGCGAAGGCGCGCGCAGCAGCTGCGCGGCAGATTGAACATCGAGGCAATAGCCCAAGGCACGGCGTTCACGCTGCTGCTGCCGCGCGGCCTGCCGGACTTCGAGGAAGAAAGCGGAATCTAGCTGTTCAGCTCGGCCAGTTCGAGGCTGCCGGCAACCTTGCGCGGCGCCGGCACATAAGAGTCGCCGATCTGCATCATCGGCCGCGGATTGACGACGATCGACGACAGCCGGTCGTGCAGCGCCTTGGCCGAGGTCGGCTTGACCAGGAATTCGTGCACGCCGGCATGCAGTGCCTGCACAACGGACGAGCGCTGCGCGCGGCTGGTCAGCATGATGATCGGCAAATTGGGGCGCGGGAACACGCCGGGTGAGCGCACGATGCGCATCACTTCCATGCCGTTGAGCAACGGCATGTCCCAGTCGAGCAGCATGACATCGGGATCGCAGGAACGGATCTGTTCGAGCGCGGCCAATCCGTCGGCGGCTTCGATCACCGACTTGGCGCCGAGATTCATCAGCATCATCCGCGTGACCCGGCGCATATAGGAGTTGCCGTCCACAATCAGGATATTGAGGCCCTGAATAAGCGTTTTGATCGGAGTATTTTGCATAAAGCGGGACTGCCGTTTCCTTGTCGATCCCGCAAAGCTACCGGCAAATGTCTGTGAATTCGCTAAGAGCAACCGTTCAATTTTTCACAATCCAGATTGAATTGCGGCGATGTTTGCTGAGGTAGAAACCCGGATGCGCCGGTATTGTTCATGCAATGTTATCGCTAACCAAAGGTGAGTGCCGCCATGAAGCTGGCCGGACCCGATCATCCGATCGCAGTCGAGCCTTATGCTGGCCGCGTGCGCGTACGCGTCGGCACCAGGATCGTGGCCGACACGATGCACGCGCTGGCCCTGCGCGAAGCGCATTATCCCGTTGTTTACTATATCCCGCGCGATGACACGGACATGAGCCTGCTGACGGCGACCGATCATTCGACGCACTGCCCGCACAAAGGCGAGGCCAGCTACTTCACAATCTCAGCCGATGGCCGCGAAGCGGTGAATGCTGTATGGAGTTACGAGCAGCCCTATCCGGCGATGGCCGCGATCAAAGACCACTTGGCGTTCTATCCCCATCGCGTCGATGCGATTGAGATCGGCTAGCTCAATGCATCCGCGGCCCTTTGAGAAACTTGGCGCGGTCGGATGAATTAACCCGCACGTCGAAGGTGACGCCGTCGCGGTGCAAGGTCAGCGGCACTTCGACGCCGGCCTCGCCCAAAGCCCAGACACGGCGGTAAAGCCCGGCCAATGTCGAAACATTCTTGCCGCCGACGGCTACGATCATGTCGCCGGTCTTGATTTCGGCGCGCGCCGCCGGCCCCTTTGGCGCGATGCCGACGGTGACGATGCGGTCTTCGATCTCGGTGCAATAGACGCCGAGCCAAGGCCGCACCGGTTTGTTGACGCGGCCGAATTTCGTCAGGTCGTCGAGGATCGGCTTCAGCAGATCGATCGGGATCGTCATGTTGAGATTTTCCGGCTTGCCTTTGCCGCCTTCACGCACGCGCTCGATCTGCAACGAGCCGATGCCGAGCAACTCTCCCTGCGACGAGATCAGCGCGGTGCCACCCCAGTTCGGATGCGCGGGGAACGTGAAGATCGCTTCCTCGAGCAGGTATTCCCAGTAGCCGGAGAATTCCTGCTTGGCGGCGATGCGGCCGGCGAGCGAACGGGTGCGGCCGCCGGCGCCGCCGACGACGACGCGCTCGCCGACGACCGTGGTGTCCGACGAACCGAGCGGCAGCACAGGCAGGTCGAGGCGGCCGAGCACCTGCACAAGGCCGAAGCCGGTCTCGCTGTCGAAACCGAGCGCATGGCCCTGCACGACATTGCCGTCGGAAAGATGCAGCCAGATCGTTTCTGCTTCGGTGATGAGATAGCCGACGGTCAGCACCAGGCCGTCGCCGATCAAAACGCCGTTGCCGGCGCGCTCGACGCCGAGCGTGTCGGCGGTGAAGGCGTCGGGCGGGATGATCGAATGCAGGCCGACCACCGAGGACAGCGCGCGATCGAGATCGTAGCCGTAATCCTCTGCCCGCGGCTGCACCGCGGGCGGCACCTTCCATTCGATCAATTGAGCCATCGGCGCGCTGTCTCCTGCGGAATTGCCCCGAATATAGGGTGGATCATAGCGGGCGCCAGTTGGCCGACAAATGACAAATTGGCGCGTTTGCCTCAGCGCTCTCGAATGCTTAGCTAAGAGCCATGACCGCCCTCTCCGTCCTCGATCTCTCCCCCGTCTGCGCCGGCTCGACCGCCGCGCAGGCTTTGCACGACACCCTCGATCTGGCGCGCCTAGCCGATGGCCTCGGCTTCGTCCGCTATTGGGTGGCCGAACACCACAACATGCCGCTGATCGCCAGTTCGGCGCCGGAGATCATGATCGGCCAGATCGCGGCGGCGACCCGCAACATGCGGGTCGGCTCCGGCGGCATCATGCTGCCCAATCACGCGCCCTTGATGGTGGCGGAACGCTTCAAGGTCCTGGAGGCTTTGTTCCCCGGCCGCATCGATCTCGGCCTTGGCCGCGCGCCCGGCACCGACCAGGCGACGTCCTACGCGCTGCGCCGCCGCCAGGGCATCAGCGAGGAGGACGATTTCCTCGACCGCTTCTCGGAATTGATGGCGCTGGAGAAACGCAATTTCCCCGCCGGCCATCCGTATCATAATGTCCGCGCGATGCCGGACGGCGTGGCGCTGCCGCCGATCTATCTGCTCGGCTCGTCCGACTACAGCGCGCGGCTTGCCGGGCAGATCGGCGCCGCCTTCGCCTTCGCGCATCACTTTGCGACCTTTCCGGCCGATGAGGCGATGCGCATCTATCGCGACAGCTTCCGCCCCTCCGCCGCGCACGCCAAGCCTTACGCCATTATCGGCACACATGCGGTTGTCGCCGACACCGATACGGAAGCCGATCGGCTCGCTGCGACAGTCGATTTGAATGTCGTGCGCCGTGCCAAAGGCGAGATGCTGCCGCTGTCGTCGCCAGAGGATGCGCTGGCCTTCGACTACACGCCGGTCGACCGCGCCCGCATTGCGCAGAACCGCACCAAATTGTCGGTCGGCTCGCCCGCGACGGTGAAAGCGCGGTTCGATGCGCTGATCGAAGCGACCAAGGCCGACGAAGTGATGGTGACGACGATGATCTACGATCACGGCGCGCGGAAGCATTCGTATGAATTGCTGGCGAAGTTGTTTGCCTGAGAAATATCCGTGCTAAATTCGTCGCAACGACAAAATCCAATTTTCAGTCCACGAAAATAACCGGAGGTTCCCTTGGGCAAGCAGTTCACCCTCACCACGACCGACAACCACACGCTCGGCGCCTATCGCGCCGATCCGGCGGGCAAGCCGAAAGGCGGCATCGTCGTGGTGCAGGAAATTTTCGGCGTCAATCATCACATCCGCGCCGTCTGCGACCGTCTCGCCGCGCTCGGCTACGTCGCGGTGGCACCGGCGGTGTTCGACCGTTTCGTGCGCGACTTCGAGAGCGGCTATACGCCGGACGAGATCGCGCATGCGCGCAGCTATCTCGGCAATCTCGACTGGGACGCCATGATGCACGACGTCGCTGCCGCGCAAGCCGACATGAAAAGCGTGGGACCCTTGGGCGTGATCGGCTTTTGCATGGGCGGCACCGCGGCGTTTCTGGCCGCCACCCGCCTGCCCGGCATTTCGGCAGCCGTGTGCTTCTACGGCGGCATGATCGCCAAGTTCGGCGATGAAAAGCCGAAGTGCCCGGTGCAGATGCACTTCGGCGAAAAGGACGAAGGCATTCCGATGAGCGTCGTCGACGAGATCAAGGCCAAGCAGCCGCAGGCGGAGATTTACGTCTATCCCGGCGCGCCGCACGGTTTCTATTGCGACGAGCGCGCCAGCTATCGCAAGGAAGCAGGCGATCTGGCCTGGAGCCGGACGCAGGAGTTTTTGGCGAAGCATATGAAATAGAACACGCTACTTCGCTGTGGCAATGGCTTAACCCGACAGCGCGCGCTTGCGGGCGGGAATTGTCATGGCGGCAACGCCGGCAACGACGCAAGCCAGGCCGATCCAGGCGGTCGATGACAGCGCTTCGCCGAGGAAAATGACGCCGATGCCGACGCCGATCGGCACGCGTAGATAAGCCTGCGACGTGGTGCCGACCGAGCCCAAAGTGTGGATCAAGCGGAAATAAATGACGAAAGCCAGCGCAGTCGAGAAGATCGAAAGACCAAGCAGCGCCAGTATCGAAGCGGCCGAAGGCGCCAGCGTCCATGGCTGATCGATCATGAGGCTGACGGGAACGAGAATGGCCGCGCCGCAGATCAGCGAACCGGCCGCTGGCATGATCGGATCGAGCCCCTTGAAGGTCCGCCCATAAATCGCCGCGCCGGCATAGCATATGGTCGCCGTGACGATGGCGAGTTGCGCCAGCAGTGCCTCGCCGAGACCGTCAAGCGCCTGCGCGCCGACAATCAATCCAGTGCCGGCAAGACCGGCGACTACGCCGAATAATCTGCGCGCGGTCACCTCTTCGTGACGGGTGATGACTACGGTCAGCAGAAAGGTAAAGATCGGCGAGGTCGAATTCAGGATCGTCGCCAAACCGGCGTCAACCGCGCGCTCGGCCCAGGCGATCAGTGTGAACGGCACGACGCTGTTGAGACAAGCCTGAACCAAAAACGCCCGCCAGGTCGCGAAGTCTGCCGGCAAGCGCAAGCCGCGCATGCGGATGATGACGAGTAGAATGCCGCCCGCGATCAGAGTGCGCGCGGCGATCAATGTCACCGGCGGGATCGTCTCGACGCCGATCTTGATAAAAGTGTACGAAGCGCCCCATAACGTAGCGAGTGCGAGCAGGAGCATCAGCTCGAGTTTAAGATTCGTTTTTGTTGCGGTCATCGTCCGGGGGGACCTTAAAAGCCGATGGGTCGAGTCCATCGGCTTTGTAAGGCGAATAATCGAGAAATGCTTCGGTGGCGGCCGAAGTATGCATTGCAGGAAGACCGCGGCTGCTAAAACCACCGCTCCTTGACCACCACGGTGTCGCCGGGGCGGAGCGGGAAGTTGAGCGGCACTTCGCTGTTGAACTGCTGGCCGGGCGCGTTACGCGTGACCTGCACCTTGCCCTTCGACGCACGCGGCGCGAAGCCGCCAGCAATGGCGATCGCCGTTTCCGCCGTCATGTTGGCGACATACGGATACTGGCCGGGCGTCGTCACCTCGCCGAGAATGAAGAACGGCCGGTAGGCCTCGACCTCGACGCTGACCGACGGTTCGCGCACGAAGCCTTGCTTGAGCTTGGCGGCAATGACGCGGGACAAAGCCTGCGTGGTGGCGCCGCGCGCCGGTACCGAGCCGATCAAAGGCAGATTGATGTTGCCGCCGGCATCGACCGTGTAGCTGTTGGTAATGCCGTCCTGGCCGAACACGACGACGCGCAATTTGTCGCCAGAGTCGAGCGTGTAATCGGGCGCATAATTCGCCGGCGCGGCGGCATAGGCCTGACGCGCGGCCTGCGGCGGCGTATATTGAGCAACGTAAGGCTGCTGCTGGACGATCTGCGGCTGGGCATAGACCGGGCCGCTGCGCCGCGAATTGTTGAACAGGCCGCGGCCACTGCTCGGCGCGCCGCGAGTTTGCGCGGCCGGCGGCTGATAGGGGGCTTGAGCAACTTGCGGCGGCGCGTAAGCCTGCTGCGCGTAAGCCGGCGACGTCAAATACAGGCCGCGAGAACCGGCCGGCGGCGCCGGCGCCATTCCCGGCGGCGCGTAAGTCTGCGCGTATTGCGGCTGGGTGAATTGCTGTTGCTGGACGATGACCGGCACCGGCTGCCCGGTCTGCGGATCGATAATGTATTGCGTCTGCGCTTGCTGGCGCAGGCAGCCGCTGACCGCGAGGGCGGCCACAACGGCGAATAGAATTCGGGCTCCCCGCATTAAGCGAATTCCGGGCAATGAACTGAAAATCACGCCCGATTAACGCTTTATATGGTTAAGAAAGTCTGACTATCGATCGTCATTCCGGGTGCGAGCAATTCTGCGAGCGAACCCGGAATCCATAAGCTCGGCGCTGGGGATTAGATCCGGGTCCGTCCGACGCGCCTTCGGCGCGCCGGTCTTCCCGGAATGACGGATCACGCCGTCGCGCTGGCCTTCACACCCGTGCCGATCGGGCACGAGACCCCCGTACCGCCGAGCCCACAATAACCGTGCGGGTTCTTGGCCAGATACTGCTGGTGATAGTCCTCGGCGAAGTAGAAATCCGGCGCATTGACGATCTCGGTGGTGATGGCGCCGTAGCGCTTCGCCTTGAGTTCCGGCTCGTACATCGCCCTCGAAGCCTCGGCCGCCTGCTTCTGCGCCGCCGAATATGTGTAGATGCCGGACCGGTATTGAGTCCCTATGTCATTGCCCTGGCGCATGCCCTGCGTCGGGTCATGGCTTTCCCAGAATGTCTTCAACAGCTGCTCATAGGAAATTTTCTTCGGGTCATAGACCACCAGCACCACTTCGTTGTGGCCGGTGCGTCCCGAACAGACTTCCTCATAGGTCGGGTTGGGCGTCATGCCGCCGGCATAGCCCACCGCGGTGACGTAAACGCCGTCGAGCGACCAAAAGGCCTTTTCCGCACCCCAGAAACAACCCAGACCGAACGCGGCCTTCTCATAACCCTCCGGATAAGGGCCTTTGAGCGCGTGACTGTTGACGAAATGGTCTTTCGCCGTGCGCAGTTCAGTGGCGCGGCCGGGCAGCGCCTGTTCTCTGGTAGGCAGGGCAACTTTCTTGAAGCCGAACATGATTTTGGTTCTCCCCAAATCGATAGCCGTAATATAGGCGCGCGGCCTTGCCGCCGAAACGGCGCGGCCGATCACGAGTGAGACAGAGCGAAGTGAGGCCTACCGCGCGTAGCCAATCAGCGGCTTGCGCTTGCGGCCCAGCAAAATGCACAAAATGCCGAAACCCCCGAGCATCGCCCAGCTCGGCGCGCTCAGGATGGCGACCGCGCCGGGGTCCCACAGCAGGCCGCCGGCATAGGGCTGCAGCAAGGGCTGCATCTTGGCCAAGCTCGCGCCATTGATGAGCTGCCACAGGTCGCGGACGCTGGTCATGAACACAGTGTTGGCGGCAATCGACTTCGTGCCATCATAAATGACCAGAATAAAGGCCGCGGCCAGGCAGAAAAGGCCGATAATACGAAGCAAAAAGCGGATCATGGGGGTCTTCTTATGAGTCCATCACGGCAAAATTCGGCCGCAGCGAAGGCCACCGGATAGCCCGCGTCGCGCCCCGGTTCAACTCCGCAGGCCGTGCCGCGTCATCCTGACGCCTGATCCGGCTTGAGATTGAGGCCGCCCTTCTCTAGAGCATACGCACGATTCTGTCCTGAACCGGGTTCCCACCTTTCCTAATCGTGCGCTATGGTCCCGGCCCGCCCGGTCCGGGCAGCATCCCTGTTGAAGTGTTCGCCGCCTTAAGACGCGGCGGCGTTATGGAGTTGAAATGTCCGAAAAGCGCCCCGGCCGCACCCGCCCGACCTTTACCGAGCAAGAAGCCCTCAATTTCCATAGCGTCGGCCGGCCCGGCAAGCTCGAGGTCATCGCCACCAAGCCGATGGCGACGCAGCGCGATTTGTCGCTGGCCTATTCGCCGGGCGTCGCCGTGCCGGTGCTGGCCATCGCGGCCGATCCGAGCAAGGCCTACGACCTGACCGTGAAGGGCAACTTCGTTGCCGTCATCACCAACGGCACGGCGATCCTCGGCCTCGGCAATCTCGGCGCGCTGGCAGCAAAACCTGTGATGGAGGGCAAGTCCGTCCTGTTCAAGCGCTTTGCCGACATCGACTCGATCGATCTCGAAGTCTCGACCGAAGATCCGGACGAATTCATCAACTGCGTCAAGTTTCTCGGCGCCGGCTGGGGCGGCATCAACCTCGAGGACATCAAGGCGCCGGAGTGCTTCATCATCGAGCAGAAGCTGCGCGAGCTGATGGACATTCCCGTTTTCCATGACGACCAGCACGGCACCGCGATCATCGCCACCGCCGGCCTCCTGAACGCGCTCGACCTCACCGGCCGCGATATGAAGACGACCAAGATCGTCTGCAACGGCGCCGGCGCCGCGGGCATCGCTTGCCTCGAACTCTTGAAGGCGATCGGCTTCACGCCGGAAAATCTCATCCTCTGCGACACCAAGGGTGTCATCTATCAAGGCCGCACCGAAGGCATGAACCAGTGGAAGTCGGGCTATGCGGTGAAAACCGATGCCCGCACTCTGGCCGACGCCATGAAGGGCGCTGACGTTTTCTATGGCCTCTCGGCCAAGGGCGCGGTCACCAAGGACATGGTCAAGTCGATGGCGGCCAAACCGATCATCTTCGCCATGGCCAATCCCGATCCGGAAATCACCGCCGAGGAAGTCGCCGAAGTGCGCGACGACGCCATCATGGCGACCGGCCGCTCGGATTATCCCAATCAGGTCAATAACGTCCTCGGCTTTCCTTTCATCTTCCGCGGCGCGCTCGACGTGCGCGCCTCGACCATCAACATGGAAATGAAGATCGCCGCGGCGCGCGCTCTCGCCGCTTTGGCGCGGGAGGACGTGCCCGACGAAGTCGCCGCGACCTATGGCGGCCGGCCGAAATACGGCCCGGAATACATCATTCCGACGCCGTTCGATCCGCGGCTGATCTCGCATGTGCCGCCGGCGGTGGCGCAAGCGGCGATGGATACCGGGGTCGCGCGCAAGCCGATCGCCGACATGGTCGCCTACAAGCATCAGCTTGAAGCGCGGCGCGACCCGATCGCCGGCACTCTGGTGCAGGTCTACGCCAAGCTGCGGCGTTCGCCGAAACGGGTTGTCTTCGCCGAGGGCGAAGAGGAACAGGTAATCCGCGCCGCCGCGAGCTTCGTCGCACAGGGCCTCGGCACCGCACTGCTGGTCGGGCGCGAGGATCGCGTGCGCGAGTCCGCGAAGGAAGCCGGCATCGCGCTTGGCGGCGGCATCGAGATCATCAATGCGGCCTTGTCCAAGCGCAACAATGTCTATCTCAATTATCTCTATGAGCGCTTGCAGCGGCACGGCTATCTGCTGCGCGATTGCCAGCGGCTGGTGAACACCGACCGCAACTACTTTGCCTCGCTGATGGTGGCGCTCGGCGACGCCGACGCCATGGTGACCGGCGTTACCCGCAACTTCTCGGTTGCGCTCGAGGACGCGCGCAAGGTGATCGATCCCAAGCCCGGCCACCGCGTCATCGGCATATCGCTGGTGGTGGCGCGCGGCCGCACCGTGGTCGTCGCCGACACCGCGATCACCGAAATGCCGACGGCCGAGGATCTCGCCGACATCGCCGTCGAGGCGGCTGGCGTGGCACGCCGGCTCGGCTACGATCCGCGCGTGGCGATGCTGGCCTTCTCCACCTTCGGCCATCCGGCCGGCGAGCGCTCGGCCAAGGTCATCGACGCGGTGAAAATTCTCGATCACAAGCGGGTCGATTTTGAATATGACGGCGACATGGCCGCCGACGTCGCGCTCAACCCGGAACTGGCGGCGGCCTATCCGTTCTGCCGGCTGTCGGGACCGGCCAATGTGCTGGTCATGCCGGCGTTCCACTCAGCGTCGATCTCGACCAAGATGTTGCAGGAGCTTGGCGGCGCCACGGTTATTGGGCCGCTGCTGGTCGGTCTCGACCGCCCGGTGCAGATCGTGCAACTCGGCGCCAAGGACACGCAGATCGTCAACATGGCGGCGCTGGCCGCTTATAATGTGAGCGGTTGACGCCGCGGCGGCGACCTAGCAAAAGCAATCAACAAAACTTCTGGAGAAGCGCCTTGAGCAAGACCCTGTCCGGCGTCATCGCCGCCGTTGCCACCCCGATCGACGAAAACGGCGCGCCCGACCTCAAGCGCGCCACCGATCTGGCGAAAAGCCTGCTCGACAATGGCTGCGACGGCCTCAACGTGCTCGGCTCGACCGGCGAGGCGACGTCGTTCTCGGTCGACGAGCGCAAGGCGGTGATGGACGCCTATAAAAAGAATGGCGTACCGATGGACCGTCTGATGGTCGGCACCGGCGCCTCCTCGGTCACCGACGCCATCACACTGACTCGCCACGCCGCGGATTTGGGCTTTGCCGGCGCGCTGGTGCTGCCGCCATTCTATTACAAGGGCGTCACTGACGATGGCCTGGCCGACTACATCGGCGCTCTGGTCAAGGCAGCCGATGCGAGCAAGCTGCCGATCTACCTGTATCACTACCCGCAGCTCACCGGCATTCTCTGGAACGTGCCGCTGATCGAACGCTTGAGGAAATCCCATCCAAATCGCATCGTGGGTCTGAAAGACTCCTCCGGCGACATGGCTTTTGCACGCTCCGCCGCGGCCATCGGCAAAGACTTCGCCGTGTTCCCGTCGACCGAGGCCTGTCTGCTCGACGCCCGCAAGGGCGAATTCGCCGGCTGCATCTCGGCGACCGCCAATCTGAACGCCGATCTGTGCCAGCGCGCCTGGGCGAGCGGCGACACCGCCGCTTATGAGGCCGCCGTGGCGATCCGCAAGCTATTCGAGGGCCGCCCGCTGGTGCCCGGCGTGAAGACCCTGCTAGCCCATATCCGCAACGATCCGGCTTTGGCGCGGGTGCGGCCGCCGCTTTACGCCGTCTCCAGCGCCGACCGCGAGGCGATAACCGCCGGCAACGACGCCATCCGGGCTAAAAGAGCGGCGTAAACCCTTCCAAAAGACCGCATTTTCCGTCGTTGACGCCCGGGCGGAGGCTGACTATAAGCCACGCCACTGGAGGCTTCTTTTTGCCTCCACCTCATTTTCATAGACCGGTCGCTTTTGCGGACTGATCCGCCAGCCCAGACCAGTCGCCCGGATACGAACGAGAGTTAAATGGCCAATACCAGCTCCGCCCGCAAAGCCACGCGCAAGATCGCGCGCAAGACCGAGATCAACAAGTCGCGCCGCACCGTGCTGCGCAACTCGGTCCGCAAGGTCGAGGAAGCGATCGCCTCCGGCGACCGCGCCGCGGCGATGACCGCGATCAAGGAAGCGGAACCAGCGATCATGCGTGCAGCGCAGCGCGGCGTCGTTCACAAGAACACCGCCAGCCGCAAGGTATCGCGTCTGGTGCACCGCATCGCCAAGATCGCAGCGAAATAATTCTTCGCCGCGCGCAACGGGCGTTCCGTTCATTCTCTTCGTTCGCCCGCTAGCCGACATAACCGACGATTGGCCGCGCGAATTGCGTGGCGCATTCCCAAAAAACGTATGACAATGCCAGCAACGGGACGCGGTTTGCGCGCCCTGGGTGCTTCGCATTCGTGAATTCATAAATCCGTCATTGCCTTGTTGCAGCAGTCTGCGCGTGCGGAATTTGCTGGACATATCGCAACGCAAGCCGAGCACCACATAACGACGCCGCGGGTTTATCGCGGGAGCTACCTTCCCAATTCGAGCAAAAATTTTTGCGCGCCCTGAACAACTTAGGGTGAAAGGGCCGGCAAGGACCCGGAAATACCTATGGCACAGGCACATCTTGCATTTCTGAATCAAAAAAAATCCAGCGCGTTACCGGCTGCAAGACTCTGTCACGACTCACTGATTCCCGCCGACTCATCAACACCTTGGAAACCATATGGTGGACGCAGCAACGCGGATGCGCCGTCCGCGTGAGCGGCCCCGCACGCTTGCACGCGAAAAGGAAATTGCCCCGTCCTTCGCCATGTGTATTTTCGTCAGTGCGCACGGCAATCGCCGGACGCGATCAGGAACAAGGATAGGTTCTGCGCTCATCAGCAGATGAGACCGGCTATTTATTGTCCGCAGGGAACAATAGGCCGCATCTTTCTGCAAACGTTGGAACCGCGCACGACAGACGGACAGATCGGCGAAAGCCGGAACGAGATAGGGGGGCATGATGATCACAGTGGGATATTTTTCGACACGGTTCGTTGACGCGCGCAAGATTGCGTCGCTCAATACCGCTTCATGCAGCGCTACCGTCCGTCATATGCAGCCCTCCGTCGATCCATCGTCCGTCGATCCACTGTCCATTGTCGCGTTGAGCCCGTGCGCGCCCCCCCTTCCTCACTTAGCGGCGCAACAAACCTCGTCTCGCTGACGACCCGCCGGCTTTCACCGCCCCTTGCGGGCCCTTAAAGCCACCCGACGACCCCACCGCGTGTTTTTGTTGTGTCCGACCGTGTGTCGCGCTGGCGCTTTTTGCGCCGCGGAGAAACCCATGTCCGTCCAAACCATTCAGCCAACAGAGAATAAAAAAATGTCCAACGACGATGACGAAAGCTGGTTGCGTGTCAAAGCGCGTTTGCGCGCCGAGGTTGGCGACGACGTCTTTTCGAGCTGGTTTGCGCGCATGGACCTAGAACAGAACAGCGACGGCGTGGTGCGGCTGTCAGTGCCGACGCGATTTCTGAAAAGCTGGATCCAGTCGCATTATGCCGAGCGTGTGCTCGCCTGCTGGCAGGCTGAGCAGGACCAGGTCAATCGCGTCGAGCTGATCGTGCGCTCCGCGGTGCTCAAGACCACTGTGCAACCGAAGCCGAAGGCCGAATTGATGACCACCGCCAACGATGGTGCACGCGGCTTCGGCAACGGTATCAACGGTAACGGCGTCGGCCGTCCGATGTCGGCCGGCGATCCGGGCGTCCACGAAGCGCTCGGCGGCTCGCCGCTGGACGCACGGCTGACCTTCGACAGTTTCGTCGTCGGCCGTTCCAATACTTTGGCGCAGGCCGCCGCCCGCCAGGTCGCCGCCGCGCGGCGCAGCGATCCGGTGATGTTCAACCCGCTGTACATCCATGCCGGCGTCGGCCTGGGCAAGACGCACCTGTTGCAGGCGATTACCTGGGCCGGCAATGCCGGCGGCGAGCGCAAGGTGCTCTATCTCACCGCCGAGAAGTTCATGTACGGCTTCGTCTCGGCGCTGCGTACTCAAACGGCATTGGCGTTCAAGGAAGCGCTGCGCGGCATCGGCGTCCTGGTGATCGACGATTTGCAGTTCCTGCAAGGCAAGTCGACGCAGGCCGAATTCTGCCACACGCTCAATGCGCTGATCGATGCCGGACGTCAGGTGGTTATCGCCTCCGACCGGCCGCCGTCGGAACTGGAAAGCCTCGACGACCGCGTCCGTTCGCGGCTGGCCGGCGGTCTCGTGGTCGAAATGGGCACGCTCGGCGAGGAACTGCGTTTCGAAATCCTCAAGGCCCGCGTCGTCAGCGCCCGCTCGCATCATCCATCCTTCGACGTGCCGCTGCCGGTCCTGTCCTATATCGCCAAGACCGTCACCCATAACGGCCGCGACCTCGAAGGCGCGCTCAACCGCCTGCTGGCCCACAACAAGCTCACCGGCCAATCGGTGACTTTGGAAATGGCCGAGCGCGAAGTGCGCGACCTGATCCGGCCGCAGGAGCCGAAGCGGGTCAAGATCGAGGACATCCAGCGCGTCGTCGCCCGGCAATACAATGTCAGCCGCTCCGACCTGCTGTCGTCGCGCCGCACCGCCAACGTCGTCCGCCCGCGCCAGGTCGCCATGTATCTCGCCAAGACCCTCACGCTGCGGTCACTGCCGGAGATCGGCCGGCGCTTCGGTGGCCGCGACCACACCACGGTTCTGCACGCGGTGAGGAAGATTGAGGGCCTGGTCGGCAACGACATGGCGCTGGCCGAGGAGATCGAGATTCTCAAGAGGCAGTTGCAGGAGTAGGCTGCTTTTCCCGGGCGCGATGCAGCGTGCAACGCTGCGCCGCAGACCCGGGATCGTCCCAAACGCGGGCGGCTGGAACGGCCCCGGCTCGGCGCCGCTTCGCGGCGCGTCCGGGGCAAGGGTTTGCCTGTGCACACCTGGGGAAATTTGGCCGCACCCCGCCACCGCCCTTGCTTAAATGCCCCGCTCTTGCCACCTTTGCCCCCCGGCCCCGCATGAGCGGCAAGCCGGCGCGCCTGGTGTAAGGGCTCATTTTGAAGGCGCCGAAGCGGGTCTCCCATGAAAGTTACTGTCGAGCGTGCTGAACTGCTGAAATCGCTGGGCCACGTCCACCGCGTGGTCGAAAGGCGCAATACCATCCCGATTCTCGCCAACGTGCTGATCCGCGCCGACAAGGGCAAGCTCAGCATGAAGGCGACCGACCTCGATCTCGAGGTCACCGACTCGATTTCGGCCGAAGTCGCCCCCGGCGGCTCGACCACCGTGCCGGCGCATATGTTCTACGACATCGTGCGCAAGCTGCCGGAAGGCTCGCAGATCGTCATCGAAGGCTCCGGCGACCGCGCCGTGCTGTCGATCCGCGCCGGGCGCTCGCGCTTCACGCTGCAGACGCTGCCGGAAAGCGACTTTCCCGATCTGGCCGCCGGCGAAATGAGCCACAAATTCTCGGTTCCGGCCGCCGACCTCAAGCGACTGATCGACAAGACCCAGTTCGCCATCTCCACCGAAGAAACGCGTTACTACCTCAACGGCATCTATCTGCACGCCGCCGGCGGCGCCAAGGCCGCGACCTTGCGCGCGGTGGCGACCGACGGCCATCGCCTGGCGCAAGTCGAACTGCCGCTGCCCGAAGGCGCCACCGGCATGCCGGGCATCATCGTGCCGCGCAAGACCGTCGCCGAAGTGCAGCGCCTGATCGAAACCGGCGAAGGCGAAGTCCTGATAGAATTGTCGGCGGGGAAAATCCGTTTCTCGATCGGCAATGTGGTGCTGACCTCGAAGCTGATCGACGGCACGTTCCCCGATTACGGCCGCGTCATCCCGGCCAATAACGACAAGAGCCTGATCGTCGACAAGAAGGATTTCGAGGCGGCGGTCGACCGCGTCTCGACCGTGTCGAGCGAGCGCGGCCGCGCCGTGAAACTCTCGATCACCGGCGGAAGATTGGTGCTGTCGGTGACGAACCCGGATTCAGGCTCGGCCACCGAAGAACTCGAGGTCGAATACGATTCAGATCCGCTCGATATCGGCTTCAACTCGCGTTACCTGCTCGACATCGCCGCGCAGATCGAAGGCGAGGTCGCCGTGCTCAAGCTGGCCGATCCGGGTTCGCCAACCTTGGTTCAGGACAAGGACGCCAAGGGCGCGCTGTATGTTCTGATGCCGATGCGGGTTTAAGCCCCTTCCGCTTGCCCTCGAACGATCGGGACGAATGCCATGCAGATCGGCATGATCGGCCTTGGACGGATGGGTGCAAATCTATCCCGCCGCCTTATCAAGCACGGTCACAGTGTGGTCGTGCACGACCAATCCGCCGATGCGGTCAAAACTTTGGCCGATGACGGCGCGACGCCAGCGGCAAGCCTTGCCGATGTGGTGCGGCAGCTCGCGCCGCCGCGCGCGGTCTGGGTCATGCTGCCGGCCGGCGAGGCGACCGAAACCACCATCGCCAAATTGACCGACCTGCTGGACGCTGGCGACACCATCATCGACGGCGGCAACACGTTCTGGAAAGACGATCTGCGCCGCGCCAAGGACCTGCGGGAGCGCGGCCTAAACCATGTCGACGTCGGCACCAGTGGCGGCGTGCTCGGCGCCACCTCCGGCTATTGCCTGATGATGGGCGGCGACAAGGACGTGGTCGCGCGGCTGGCGCCGATTTTCGCCGCTTTGTCGCCGGGCGGCGGGAGGCCGGCGCAGGGGTCGACAGCATCGCAAGGCTGGCTGCATGTCGGGCCGAACGGCGCCGGCCATTTCGTCAAGATGGTGCACAACGGCATCGAATACGGACTGATGCAGGCCTATGCCGAAGGCTTCCAGATTCTCGCCGAAGCCAACGACGCCAACGTGCCGGAAGCCGAGCGGCTGCCGCTGAAGATCGACGAGATCGCCGAAGTGTGGCGACACGGCAGCATCGTCGAGTCGAAGCTGCTCGATGTCACCGCCACAGCGCTCAAAGGCGACGCCGGCCTCAAGGATTTTTCCGGCCGCGTCGACGACACCGGCGAAGGCCGCTGGACCATCCAGACTGCGATCGAGCGCGCCATTCCGGTGATGACTTTGACCGCCGCGCTGTACGCGCGCTTCCGCTCGCGCCGTGAAGTGAATTTCGCCGACAAGGTGATCTCGGCCATGCGCAAGGGCTTCGGCGGCCACAGTGAGGCCAAAAACAAATCCTGATGCCGAACCACTGGGGCACCGCCATTGTCGTGATGGGCGTCACCGGCGCCGGCAAGAGCACCATCGGCGCGTTGCTGGCCGAAACGCTCGGCCGCCCGCTGATCGAAGGCGACAGCCTGCATCCACCGGCCAACATCGCCAAGATGTCGCAAGGCATTCCGCTCAACGACGACGACCGCCTGCCCTGGCTGAAAGCCATTGCCGCGCGCATCGACGAGGCGCGCAAGGCCAGCCGGCCGGTGATCGTTACCTGCTCGGCGCTCAAGCGCGGCTATCGCGAGATTCTTGAGGACGGCCAGGACGATGTCGGCTTCGTCTATCTGCAAGGCACCAAGGACCTGATCGCGCAGCGGCTGGCCGCACGCACCAACCACTTCATGCCGCCCGGCCTGCTCGACAGCCAGTTCGCCGCCTTGCAGGAACCGGCGGACGACGAGCCGTCGATTGTCATTGCCATCGACGCCGCGCCGGACGATATCGTGCGCATGATCGTCGGGAAATTCGCGATGGAATCCCGGTCGCAATAGAGGCTCAATCGCGATTGACGTTGAGACATGACCGCCGCCTTCATTCGCCGCCTGACGCTCACCAATTTCCGCAGCTATCACGCCGCGCAGATTGTGCTGGATGACGCCGGCCCGGTCGTGCTCACCGGCATCAATGGCGCCGGCAAGACCAATCTGATCGAAGCGATCTCGATGCTGGCGCCCGGGCGCGGCCTGCATCGCGCCACCATGGACGAACTCGCCTTCTCGGAAGGCGACGGCTCCTGGGCGGTGTCGGCCGAGATCGAGGGTATGGAAGGCCTCTCGACGCTCGGCACCGGCATCGATCCGCCGACCGGCGATGACAGCGCGACGACGCGCAAATGCCGCATCGACCGCGAGAATGTCGGCTCGGCGACAGCCTTCGCCGATCATTTGCGCGTTGTGTGGCTGACGCCGTCGATGGACCCTTTGTTTAACGGCCCGGCTTCCGAACGCCGGCGTTTTCTCGACCGCCTGGTGCTGGCGGTCGATGCGCAGCATTCCGGCCGGGTCAACGCGCTGGAACGCTCGCTGCGTTCGCGCAACCGGCTGCTCGAAGATAGAAACAGCGATGCGCACTGGTTAGATGCCATCGAGCACGAGACCGCGGAAGTCGCCGTCGCCGTTGCCGCCGCGCGCAGCGAAACCGTCAACCGGCTCGCCGCCGCGCTAGCCGCGACGCGAGATCAAGCACCGGCCTTCGCCATGCCCGACATCGCGCTCGACGGCTGGATGGAGAAGATGCTGCCGGCGCATTCAGCGCGCGAGATCGAGGACCGCTACCGCGAACTGCTGCGCGACAACCGCGCCCGCGACGCCGCTGCCGGCCGCACGCTCGACGGCCCGCACCGAACGGATTTCCTGGTGATTCATGCGGGCAAGAACATTCCCGCCGCCGAGGCCTCGACCGGCGAACAGAAGGCGCTGCTGATCCGGCTGGTGCTGGCGCATGCGCGGCTGATCAAGGAGATGACCGGCTTCGCGCCGGTGATGCTGCTCGACGAAGTGGTGGCGCATCTCGACCCGATGCGCCGCGCCGCGCTGTATGACGCGCTGGCGGCGCTGGGCGCTCAGGTGTTCATGACCGGGGCCGATCCGGCCGCTTTCAGCGATCTTGCCGGCCGCGCCGCGATGTTCGAAGTGCGTAATGGCACTGTCGCGCCGCTGCGTTAAAAAGTTCCGGTTCCGTCGAAATTACCCTTTATTAATCGCGATATTTTGAAATTGCCGAAATTAGGAACGATAGCCGGCGCAATGCCTTTACTTCCCACGTGGTGCGCCACGGAAAAATGGATGATGCGGGCCATGTCAAAAAGTACAGAATCAGCTGGAGATCGGATGAAACGCGAGCTGCACGCCACGGTGGAGCGCATTCGCACCGAACTCGACAAGATCGATATTCTCTCGGCGGCCATGGCCGCCTTCAGCAAGCCGGTTCCCGAGTACGAGCCCGGCTTCCATCACATGCGCCATGTGACGGCCAGCGCACTGGAACTCAACAGCGGACGGCGCTAAATCTCGCCGAGCAGTTCGCGGCGTTGACGTTCCGACGCATCGGAAAAACGCCGCAACGTATGGGCCTCGCTGAGAAGGCCGAGCACCTGGCGCCGCTCGGCGGAATCGACCACCGCCAAAGCTTCCGCCTCGAATTTGCCGAAGGCAGCAATGGCTTCCTGCGCCGTCATTTGCGGCAGCACGACGTGGTCGGCGTGATGCAGGATGTCGCGCAACGGCTTGGTGGCGGCGAGTTCCGTGGCATGCGCCTCAGCCACCAGCACCATACCGGCATAGCGGCCCTCTTCATCGACAGCGATCACCTGATTGGTCGAACCGAGCGGAAACGCCTGGCGGAACGCCGACACGTCGGCTTCGACCGGCGTGGTGCGCACGTCGGGACGCATCATCTGCGCCACCGTCAGGTCGCGGATCCAGCCAACGTCGGCGGCGCCGCGGATGGTCTCGCCGCGCAAATGGAAACGCCAGGTGGTGAAGGAATAGCCGAAGAATTCGCGCGTCACCTGCATCGAGATGATGACCGCGATCAGCACGGCCGTGGTCAGCCACAAATCGCCGGTGGTTTCCAGCGCGATGAAGGTCATGGTCAGCGGCCCGCCGATGACCGACACCGACAGCGCGCTCATGCCGATGATGGCGAAGGCGTCGGGATTGAGCGCCAGCGACGGCCACAGCGCGTTCATGCCGACGGCGAACAACTGCCCGCCGAGCGCGCCGAGCAAGAGGGACGCGAAGAACAGCCCGCCACGGAAGCCCGAGCCGAGCGAAATCACCGAGGCCAGGGCTTTCAGCACGAAAATCGTGGCGATGGTCGCCAGCGGCAGCTTGAAAATGCCGGTCAGATGAAGCGCGCCGTGGCCGGACGACATCACCTGCGGCGACACCAGGGCCAGAAGGCCGACCAGCGCGCCGCCCAGCATGGGCCGCCAGTTTGGCCGCACCCGGGCTTTGGCAAACAGCAATTCGCAGGCGGCGACGCCGCGCATCAAGAGGATGCCGAAGCCCGCGGCGATAAGGCCGAGGGCGGCGGCGAACAGCACATCGTGCAGCGCCAAAGTGCCGAGCGCGCCAGTTTCGATTCCCAGTTTGTCGGGCGTGAACACTTGCGCGGTGAGGTAACCGACCAAAGCCGCCATGCCGACCGGCGCCAGGCTTGCCACCGCATAGCTGCCGATGATCAGCTCGAAAGCATAGAACGCGCCGCCGAGCGGGGCACCGAAGGCGCCGGCGATGGCGCCGGCGGCGCCGCAGCCGACCAAAGTGCGCATATCGCCGCGTCGCAGCCGGAATGCTATGCCGATCTTGGAGGCAAAACCGCTGGCGAGCTGGGTATAGCCGGCTTCCAGCCCGACCGAGGCGCCGACGCCGCTCGACCACACGGTCTGCGCCGCGACGATGAAGCTGCCGCGCAGCGACATGCGGCCGCCATGCAGCGCATTGGCCTCGACCGGATCGACCTCGCTGCCGCGCCAGCGCGCGAGGTAAGCGGTGGTCAGGCCGAGCACCAGCCCGCCGATGCAGGGCACCAGAAAGGCATAGAGCGGGTCGAGCGTCAGTTGCCCCGAGAGGTGCGAGCCGGGCTCGATGCCGAACAAAGCCAGATGCATGTGCTCGACCGCGGCCGACATCGCCGCCACCACCAGCCCGGCGACCGCCCCGGCCATTGCCGCCAGCACGATGACGCTCGACTCGCGGCGGCGCGCCAGCGCGCGCAAGCGCTCCGGGACTTCGAATTTGCGGTTGAACCAGGGCATGGGGATCAGAGGCTCAGCGGCGGGGGGCTGCATTGCTTAGAGGCCAGCCGGAGCTAACGCACAAGCAGGGAATATGGCGCATCGGCCGGGTCTGAAATCGGGGCCTGAAATTGCCTCTGATGCGGCGCGCAAAACGGCCGTTTTTCTCGTCTCAAACCCTTTAAAAATGTCTTTTGAATCAACATATTAATGGCAATGACTTAGCGCTGTACGCAAGTCATTTTTCGTGTCACACACGACGCTCAATCTGATTCATTTTACGAGGTCAATTTGCGGCCTCTTTAAGGTGCAGTCCATGGCTGAACCGGCCAAAGATATCCGTTCCGACGACACCGACTATGGCGCCGAGTCGATCAAGGTCCTCAAGGGCCTCGATGCCGTGCGCAAGCGTCCGGGCATGTATATCGGCGACACCGATGACGGCTCCGGCCTGCATCACATGGTCTATGAGGCGGTCGACAACGCGATCGACGAGGCGCTGGCCGGCCACGCCACGCAGGTCGATGTGCTGCTCAATCCGGACGGCTCCTGCACGGTGCGCGACAATGGCCGCGGCATTCCGACCGGCATGCATTCGGAAGGCGTCTCGACGCCGGAAGTGGTGATGACGCAGCTGCACGCCGGCGGCAAGTTCGACCAGAACTCCTACAAGGTGTCCGGCGGCCTGCATGGCGTCGGCGTCTCGGTGGTCAACGCGCTGTCGACCTGGCTCAAGCTGACGATCTGGCGCGACGGCAAGGAACACTTCATCGAATTCCGCGACGGCGTTGCTGTCGCGCCTTTGGCCGTTGTCGGCGATTCGAACGGCAAGCGCGGCACCGAAGTGTCGTTCCTGCCGTCGAAAGAGACCTTCACCATGGTCGAGTTCGACTTCGCCACGCTCGAACACCGCTTGCGCGAACTGGCGTTCTTGAACTCCGGCGTGCTGATCGTTCTGTCCGACATGCGCCACGCGGTCGAGAAGCGCGAGGAGATGATGTACGAAGGCGGCGTCGAAGCCTTCGTCAAATATCTCGACCGCAACAAGACGCCGCTGATCCCGAAGCCGCTGATGATCAAGTCGGAACGCGACGGCATCACCGTCGAGTGCGCGCTGTGGTGGAACGATGCCTATCACGAGAGCGTGCTCTGCTTCACCAACAACATTCCGCAGCGCGACGGCGGCACCCATCTCGCCGGCTTCCGCGGCGCGCTGACGCGGCAGGTGACGCAATATGCCGATACGCTCGGCACCACGCGCAAGGAAAAAGTCGCGCTGACCGGCGACGACTGCCGCGAAGGCCTCACCGCCGTTCTGTCGGTAAAGGTGCCGGATCCGAAATTCTCGTCGCAGACCAAGGACAAACTGGTGTCCTCGGAAGTGCGCCCGGTGGTCGAAAACGTTGTCAATCAGGCCTTGCAGGACTGGTTCGAAATTCATCCCGCCGAGGCCAAGGTCATCGTCGGCAAGGTGGTGGAAGCCGCCGCCGCCCGCGAAGCGGCGCGCAAGGCGCGCGACCTGACGCGGCGCAAGGGCGCACTCGATATTTCATCGCTGCCCGGCAAGCTCGCCGATTGTCAGGAACGCGACCCGGCCAAGTCCGAACTGTTCATCGTCGAGGGCGACTCGGCCGGCGGCTCCGCCAAGCAGGGTCGCAACCGCGAATTCCAGGCGGTGCTGCCGTTGCGCGGCAAGATCCTCAATGTCGAGCGCGCGCGCTTCGACAAGATGCTGGGCTCGCAGGAAATCGGCACCTTGATCACGGCGCTCGGCACCGGCATCGGCCGCGACGAGTTCAATGCCGACAAGCTGCGCTACCACAAGATCATCATCATGACGGACGCCGACGTCGACGGCTCGCACATCCGCACGCTGCTGCTAACGTTCTTCTTCCGGCAGATGGAAGAGCTGATCCGGCGTGGCCACATCTACATCGCGCAGCCGCCGCTGTATAAGGTCAACCGCGGCAAGTCCGAGCAGTATCTCAAGGACGAACGCGCCTTCGAGGACTATCTGATTTCGACCGGCGTCGAGGAAGCGGTGCTGAAACTGGCCAGCGGCGAGGAACGCGCCGGCGAAGACTTGCAGAAGCTGGTCGAGGAAGCGCGCAACATCCGCAACACTTTGAACGGATTGCACAGCCGCTATAACCGGCAGGTGGTCGAGCAGGCCGCCATTCTCGGCATTCTCAATTCGGACATCTTCGGCGACCCGGCAAAAGCCAGCGCCGCGGCGCCGTTCATCGCCAAGCGCCTGAATGTGCTGGCGGAAGAAACCGAGCGCGGCTGGGAAGGCTCGTTCAACGAGGAGACCGGCTTCATCTTCACCCGCACCGTGCGCGGCGTGCAGAGCGTCGCCATCATCGACCACGCGCTGCTCGGCTCGGCCGATGCGCGCAAGCTGGATGAATACGCCGTGTCGCTGCAAAAAGTCTACGAGAAGCCCGGCGCGCTGCGCCGCAAGGACGACTCATGGCCGATCCACGGCCCGGTCGGCCTGTTCGAGGCGATCACCGGCGCCGGCCGCAAGGGCGTGTCGATGCAGCGCTACAAAGGCCTCGGCGAAATGAACCCGGAGCAGCTCTGGGAAACCACGCTCGACGTCAATGCGCGCTCGCTGCTGCAGGTGCGCATCAAGGAAGTCGACGAGGCCAATGTGCTGTTCGACCAGCTGATGGGCGATCTGGTCGAGCCGCGCCGCCAGTTCATCCAGGACAACGCGCTGTCGGCCAGTGTGGATGTGTAGGCGGCCGGCGCAGCCTTGATTTGTAATTGAATTAATTGCAACCTGTGGACGTCCTGGGGGATGTCCATATGGGTTACGTCAGCGTCGGCTGCCGCGCGGCTTTCCTTGCCGCTTTCGTTGCTCTCGCCGGCCCGGCCGCGGGGCAAAGCGGCCCGCCGCAGGCGCCGCCGACGCAAGGCTGCGACGCTCTCGTCACCGGCGCGGAGGCGCCGACGGTCGCCGGCGCCGTCAATATGGACACCGGCGACAAGCGTATCCGGCTCGGCGACGTCGTCACCGTGACGGGCAAGAACCTCGACAAATTGTTCGACCGCGCCTGCGCCGGGCGAAGCGTCGTTTTATTCCTCAATGGCTGGCCGCTGGCCGACGTCAGGCCCAATCCGCCGGTCAACCCGGCCGCCGGCAGCCTCAACTTCAAGCTGGTCAACCGGCATTTCGGCGAAGGCGCCGACAATCCTTGGCTGCCGATCCTCGGCAGCCCGCGCTTTAGGCCGCTGAAGGTCAAGGTCAGCGTCGGCTTCGCCAATGGCTTTGCGATGCAGCCGGCGCAGAACGCGCTGCCCGAACTCGAATTGAAGGTGTTGTCGGAAATCCGCTTGCTGATCTGGGGCGCGATCTTCATCGGCATGCTGGTGACGTTCTGGTATCTGGTGCGTCACACCACCGTGCTGCGCGACCCGGGTCCCGCCGGCACCGAAGGCCTGTACAGCCTGTCGCGCTCGCAAGGCGCGCTGTGGTTCTTCGTCATCCTCGCCGCCTATCTGTTCATCGGCATCGTCACCGGCGATTTCAACGACACGATCAACAGCACCGCGCTTATCCTGCTCGGCATCGGCGCCGGCACCGTGCTCGGCTCGGCCGCCATCGACGCGCAGAAAAAAGCCGACGCCACCGCGCCGACGCCGCCGGAAAAATCAGAAGGTTATTTCCACGACATCCTCAGCGACGCCAACGGCATCAGCTTCCACCGTTTTCAATTGGCGGCATGGACTTTGGTGCTGAGCATCGTCTTCATCACGGACGTCTACCGCACGCTGGCGATGCCGAGCTTCAACACGACATTGATGGGGCTGCTGGGCCTGAGCGCCGGCACCTATCTCGGCCTGAAAATTCCGGAGGCGACGACGAAGACGAAGGCGTCTTGAGAACGCTCAGCCCATGCGGGCCGACCCGCCCATGTCGACGCGACGGCGCCACGCTGTCTGGCGCAGGCCGGTCAAGCGGCTGGCCGCGGTCTTGGCTTCGGCGCGGCTGGCAGCGGCGTAAGTGCGATATTCGAGATCATGGACGTGCGACACCAGCGGCTGCTTGCCGAACAAGCGGGCGAGCGTGCCGACGCCGCCATTGACCTTGAGATCGGCGATGGCGTTGGCGACATTGCGGGCATGGCCGAAGGCCACGACGCGGCCGGTCGAGGCGCTGCGCACTTCGTAGACGCCGGGGCCGATCGGGGCTTCGACATGACCGCCGTCATGCGCGTCCGGATAGCGCTTCCAGCTGCTCCAACTCTGTACCATTTGAACTAAAACCCTTACCGCCCAAAATCAACAATTGTGAACGCGACACCTAAGCATTGGTTCCCCACCGTCAACTGCGCCTGTTGATAAAGCAGCGGCAATTGCGGCGAAGTGACGCCGGTCACAGATCACAAGTTTTTGAAGCGCCCAGGAAGCTTGGCGTTTTGCTTGAAATCGCTACACAATTTCAATTGTGGCGGAGTTGAACTTAGCGGCCTGGCAGCACGAGAACTTTCGGCTTTACCGGCAGCGTGGTCTTGGAAATCAAGGTCGAGGGTATGTCGGCGGTCTCGACATCCCATTCCTGCCGCGCGCGTTGCAGGAAGCGGTCGAGCGTGAAGCTGCTGAAAAAGTGCATCGGAATCATCAGCGGCGCTTTCAGGGCGCGCAACACGTCGATCATGCCTTCGAGGTCGAGCGTCGCGCCGCCGTCGACCGGCACCATCACGACATCCACCTTGCCGATCTCGGCGAGTTGCTGCGGCGTCAGCGTATGATGCAGGTGGCCGAGATGCGCGATGCACATGTTCGCCATCTCGTAGATGAAAATCGAATTGCCGTGCCGTTCGGTGTCGCCGCCCCATGTGCGGATGTTGGTCGGCACGTTGCGCACGCGCACGTCCTTGAATTGCAGATCGATGCGCGCCGGCTTCTCGTTATCGGCCCAGCCGCGCAGCACATGCTTGATGCCCGGATCGGGACGATCGGTGTAGTGGCTGGAGTGCGCATGATTCATCGTCACGATGTCGGGCAGCACGGCGGGCCGCACCCAGTCATTGTAGTCGGTGGCGATGCGCACAAGCTGCGGACTTTCGAGCAGAAAGGTCGAGTGCCCGGCGTAAGTGATGCGCACCTGATCCGCGTTCAGCGCGGCGGGCACGACAGGCGGCCGCTGCATCGAGATCAGCCCAGGACAACTGTCGGCGACGTCCGGATACGGCGCCTTCGGCGCCGCGCCTTGCGCGATCGCCGGCGTTAAAAAATGTCCCGCCGCCGCCAACAGCAGGCAGCCCGCAAAAAGCTTCAGGAGAACTCCGCGCATGCCACCACCCGCGTCTGTCCGGCGGGCAAATCTGGCATGGATTAAGCGGGGCGGCTATGGGCCCACTGTCATTCCGGGGCGCGGCCAATGACCGCGAGCCGGAATGACCGGGCTGAAATTATTCGAAGTATCGCCGGTCCCGCATCGAGACGATGATGCCGCGCGGCGTCTTCACCACCCAGCGGCCTTCCAGCCGCTTGATCGATTCGACTGTGCCCAAGCCCGGCAACGAAGCCCCGGGAACGATCTGATAGATGTCGCCGCGGCTCTCGACATAGAGGTAGCCGCCGCGCGCATCGCGGATCGACCAGCCCGGCACGATCGGCAGGCGGGCCGCGGACTGGCTTTCGACTGAAGCATAGCGCTGCGCCGGACGCGGCGTCGGAACCGGAATCGGCGCTTGCGGCGCGACGGCAGCAATGGTCTGCGGCGGCGAAATCGAGCCGGTGACCTCCTCGGCTTCCTTCTTCAGGCGTTCGTCAAGCCTGGCGATCTTGGTGTCGATCTTGCTGTCGAGCTTGGTTTCTACTTTGGCGACCTGGGCACGCGTCGCCCTGTTGGCTTCCTCGAGATTGGCCCTCAGCGTCGTCACTTCCCTGGCGAGTTTGGCGACCGACTGCTGCATCGCCTTGCTTTCTTCGACCGCGGCGACGTTGACTGGCGGCATCGACGGACCGCCGGTGGCCAGAGCGCCGATAACCCCGCCAAGCGCAGCGGCAACCGCCACCGACGCGGCGAGCAGCGCATAGCGCTTGTGGCGCGGACGAAGCCACGTGCGCTTGGGCTCGAGCGGCAACGGCGTGAATTCAATGCTGTCGAAGCTCTTCGCTTCGGGCTTCGCTTCGGGCTTCGCTTCCGGTTTTACTTCGGCTTTGACGTCAAGTTTGGCTTGCGGCGTCGCGGCGGCCAGTTCGGGGATCGGTTTGCTCGCCGGTTCGAGATCGCTGTCGACGGTCTTGACCAGATCGGCCGGCGAGATCGACGGCGATTCGACCGCCGGCAGTTCGGCCTTTGGCGCCGGGACGGAGGGCGTTTCGGTGTCTTTGGGTTGATCCATGACCGTGCTCCGAAAGGATTGGTAACCAATCGGTAACCACGTTCGGTTACCAATTGGTTACCAAATGCCTTCGGGGACCCGGCCGGACTACAGCGCTAGGCCGTTCTCGGCCGCCAGCGCTTTCAGCGACACCGCCGGCCGCGCGCCGATATGCTGAATCACTTCCGACGCGGCGAGCGCGCCGAGGCGTGCCGAAGTGCGGTGATCCTTGCCGTGCGAATGGCCGACCAGGAAGCCGGCGGCGAACAGATCACCGGCACCGGTCACATCCACGACCTTGTCGATCGGCATGGCCTGCACCGCCTCGATGCCGTCGCGGGTAATCACCGCGCAGCCCTTTTCGCTGCGGGTGACGACGGCGAGCTTGGCGTCGCCGCGCAAGGCCTTGGCCGCGGTGTCGAAGTCCGCCGTCTCGTACAGGCTCTTTAATTCATGCTCGTTGGCGAACAGGATATCGACCGTACCCTTGCGGATCAGGTCGAGGAATTCGCCGCGATAGCGATCGACGCAGAATGAATCCGACAGAGTGAGCGCGACCTTGCGGCCATTACGGTGCGCGATGTCGGCAGCCTTGACGAAAGCCTCCTTGGCCTTCGGCGGGTCCCACAAATACCCTTCGAGATAGATCACGGCGGCGGCGGCGACAGCCGCCTCGTCGATATCGGACGGCTGCAAATCCTGCGCCGCACCGAGATAGGTATTCATCGTGCGTTCGCCGTCCGGCGTCACCATGATGTAGCAGCGCGCGGTCGAGGGACCGTCGCTCGCCGGCTTGCTGTCGAAAGTGACGCGGGCGGCGCGGATGTCATGCGCGAAAGCCTTGCCGAGCACGTCGTCCTTGACCTTGCCGATGAAGGCGGCGCGGCCGCCGAACGAAGCGACGCCGACAATGGTGTTGGCGGCCGAGCCGCCGGAGCTCTCCGTCGCCGGCCCCATGGCGTCGTAAATCTTGGCGGCGCGCGCTTCGTCGATCAACGCCATGCCGCCTTTGTGCATGCCCTGTGCGGCGAGAAAGTCGTCCTCGGCGCGAGCAATGACATCGACAATGGCGTTGCCGATGCCGAGAACGTCGTAACGGGGAGCGGCCATGTTTTACCTCTGAAATCCGATTTGCGGCGCACTATAACGTCTCAAAGCCGTGAGGCAATGCACGGGCAAAGTCATTCCGTTTGTCAAGATTTGGCATCGCGCGCCGATTTGCCTAAACGGTGTGGGGGGAGGCCCACTTCATGACTTTGGCCCGCAACGTCGCCACCGTCGGCAGCGCCACTTTGTTGTCGCGCGTGCTCGGCTTCGCGCGCGACGTCGCGATCGCGGCGGTGTTTGGCGCCGGCGTGCGCGCCGACGCCTTTTTCGTTGCTTTCCAACTCGCCAATCTTTTTCGCCGCATGCTCGCCGAAGGCGCGCTGAACGCGGCCATCGTGCCGCTATACCTGCGCGCCCGCGACGAGCATGGCGAAGCCGGCGCCGGCGCATTCGCCGGCCGGCTGATCGGCAGCGTCACGGTCGCGCTCGTCATCGCCGTCGCGATTCTGGCCTTCGCCATGCCGGCGGCGATCGCGGTCCTCGCGCCCGGCTTCCTGGCCGGCGGGCCGCGCATGACCATTGCCGTCGAACTGGCGCGGCTGATGCTGCCCTACCTCGCTTTCGCCGGGCCGGTCGCCGTGCTGATGGGCGTGCTCAATGCCAACGGCCGCTTCGGCACCGCGGCCTTCGCCACCGCCGCTTTCAATGCGACGATGCTGGCCTCGCTCGGCGTCGTGTTCGTGCTGCACGCGGGCGACAGCCCTCTGTCCGGGCAGATCGTCGCCGCCAGCGTCGCGCTGGCCGGCGTCTCGCAACTATTGCTGGTCGGGCTTGCGATATGGCGGGGGCCCTCACGCGTGACGCCGCTATCGGTCTCCTTCGGCGCCGACAGCCGCCGCTTCTTCGCGCTCGCCATTCCAGGACTGGTGGCCAGCGGCATTCCGCAGATCACCGTCATTGCCGGCGTGATGATCGCGTCGTCCTCGACCAGCGCGGTGTCGTGGATCTATTACGCCAACCGACTGGTCGAACTGCCGCTCGGCATTGTCGGCATCGCCGTCGGCACCGTGCTGGTGCCGGCCTTCGCGCACGCCATTCGCAGCGGCGACAAAAAAGAACTCGGCCATGTCGAATCGCGCGGCATCGAACTGGCCCTCGGCCTGGCGCTGCCGGCGACCATCGCGCTGATCGTGCTGGCCGAGCCGATCGTGCGCGTCCTGTTCGAGCGCGGCGCTTTCCACGGCAGCGACACCGCCGCCACTGCCGCTGCGCTTTCGGCCTTTGCGCTCGGCCTGCCGGCGCATGTGCTGGTGAAAAACTTCTCGCCGATCTTCTTTGCCCGCGAGGATACCGCGACGCCGATGCACGCGGCACTGTTCGGCTTGATCGTCGCCATCGCCGGCAGCCTCGTCTTGATGCCGCTGTTTGGCCATGTCGGCGTCGCGCTCGCCATTGCCGCGTCGGGTTGGGCCAGCGCCGGCCTGCTCGGCGTGCTGATCGCGCGCCGGATCGGATTTTCGCTCGACGCCGAAGCGCGCTTCCGCCTGCCGCGCATCGTCGCCGCCGCCGTCGTCATGGGCGTGACCATCGAGGCCGCGCACCGCGCCGCCGGCCTGTGGCTCAACGCCGACGCGCCGGCGTTGCCGCGGGCGCTGCTGCTCGGCGCGCTGATCGTGCTCGGGCTCGCGGTTTACGTGCTCGGCCTGAAGCTTCTCAAGGTCACCTCGCCGCGCGACCTGGCGCGGGTGTTCGGCAAAAGCCTGTAGCCTCTTGTCGGGACAAGCCCGCCGTGGCATGGCTCCGTCCACGTTTTGATGGCGCATGATCTTGTCCGAAAACCGGCTCCCATTTTTCGGGATCATGCGCGAATGAGGAACTGCCATGGCGTTCAAAGAGCGCGTTTTTTCCGGCGTGCAGCCGACCGGCAATCTGCACCTCGGCAATTATCTCGGCGCGATCACCAAATTCGTGGCGTTGCAGGACACCTATGACTGCATCTATTGCGTCGTCGATCTGCACGCCATCACCGTCTGGCAGGATCCGCCGGAACTGATGCGCAACACGCGCGAAGTCACCGCCGCATTCCTCGCCTGCGGCATCGATCCGAAGAAGCAGATCATCTTCAACCAGAGCCAGGTCGCCGAACACGCCGAACTCGCCTGGGTATTCAATTGCGTCGCCCGCCTCGGCTGGCTCAACCGCATGACCCAGTTCAAGGAGAAGGCCGGCAAGGACCGCGAGAACGTCTCGGTCGGGCTCTACGCCTATCCGAACCTGATGGCGGCCGACATTCTGGTTTATCGCGCTACGCATGTGCCGGTCGGCGACGACCAGAAGCAGCATCTCGAACTGTCGCGGGACATCGCGCAGAAGTTCAACATCGACTTCGCCGCCTCGATCGCCTCGCGCGGCTATGGCGACGCGTTCTTCCCGCTGCCGGAGCCGATCATCCAGGGCCCGGCGACGCGGGTGATGAGCCTGCGCGACGGCTCGAAGAAAATGTCGAAGTCGGAACCGTCGGATTATTCACGCATCAATCTGACCGACGACGCCGACACCATCGCGCAGAAAGTGCGCAAGGCGAAGACCGATCCCGAGGCCTTGCCGAGCGAGGAGGAAGGGCTCAAGCCGCGCCCCGAGGCCGACAACTTGGTCGGCATCTATGCCGCGCTCAATAACACCACCAAGGCCGACGTGCTGCGCGAATTCGGCGGCGCGCAATTCTCGACCTTCAAGATGGCGCTGGTCGATCTGTCGGTCGCCAAGCTGGGGCCGATCGGTTCGGAAATGAAGAAGCTGGTGCAGGATCCGGTTTATATCGATTCAATTCTGGCCGACGGCTCGGCGCGGGCCTCGCTGATCGCGGGCGAAACCATGAAGGCGGTCAAGGACATCGTCGGTTTCGTGCGGCGCTAAAGCGTTTTCGAGCGAAGTGGATACCAGTTCGCGTGAAGAAAACGCGTCAAAACAAGAAGCTGGCCGCGAGACTTGTCGCCGCCCGACCGGACATGCCACCATTCGACGCTTGTGCGTCCGGTCAGGTCCCACGGACGCCACGGGAGCGACGATGCCGAACAAGCGCCGCAGCAACGAGGCCGGTCACAAGCGCAAATACCTCGTCGTCATCGACGACACCGAGGAGTGCGACCGCGCCGTCTATTGGGCGGCGACGCGCGCCGCGCGCACCAAGTCGCAGATCGTCATGCTGCGCGTTCTGGAAACAGCCGAGCGCAATCAGCAATGGCTCGGCGTCGCCGACATCATGAAAGCCGAAGCGCTGGAAGAGGCGAATGTCGTACTCGACAGATTTGCCGCGCGCGTCAAGAAGATCGCCCATGCCGCGCCCGACCGCGTCATCCGCGAAGGCAACACCTCGGATGAAATCGTCAAGCTGATCGACGAAGACGCCGACATCAGTATCCTTGTGCTGGCCGCCGGCACCGGCAAGGAAGGCCCCGGCCCGCTGATCACCAACCTGGCCAAAATCGCCGCCACCTTCCCGATTCCGATCGCCATCGTGCCCGGGCAGCTCAGCGACGACGATATCGAGGCGATGGCGTAGGTCTTTCTTCACCTTTCCCGCATTGCGGGGAGACCGAAGCAGCGGTTGACCTCTCTCCCCACAAGGCCCATCTATCCTCTATAATCCACCGATCCACGGGCCTTCACCCCGCTGCGATAGGAGCCAAAACCGATGTTCATCCAGACCGAACCGACGCCCAATCCGGCGACCCTCAAATTTCTGCCCGGCAAGCCGGTGCTCGACGCCGGCACGCTCGACATGCCGAGCCGCGAGGCGGCGGCACAGTCGCCGCTCGCCGAAAAGCTGTTCGACATCCCGAATGTCGGCGGCGTGATGTTCGGCGCCGATTTCATTTCCGTCACCAAGAGCGATGGCGACTGGCAGCAGATGAAGCCGGCGATCCTCGGCGCCATCATGGAGCATTACATGTCGGGCGCGCCTCTGGTCGCCGCCCGCTCAGAAGCCAGCGCGCCGGCCGGCGACGACGAATTCTTCGACGCCAAAGACGCCGAGACGGTCGATATCATCAAGGACTTGATCGAGACGCGCGTGCGCCCGGCGGTGGCCGGCGACGGCGGCGACATCACCTTCCGCGGCTACAAGGAAGGCATCGTCTTTCTGCAAATGAAGGGCGCCTGCTCGGGCTGCCCGTCCTCGACCGCGACCTTGCAGCACGGCATCCAGAACCTGCTCAAGCATTTCGTGCCGGAAATCGTCGAGATCAGGCCGGTTTAAAACTTCTGTCGTCCCGCGCAGGCGGGGACCCAGCAGTCCCGGTATTCAGTTATAACTGATGTCTGCGATTACTGGATCGCCCGCCTTCGCGGGCGATGACGGCCTCGGACAACGCATGCGAATCTTTGCCATCGACACCGCGCTGGAGGCCTGTTCGGCGACGGTGTTCGACACCGAACAGGAAGCGATCGTCGCGCATGAATCAATGGCGATGGCGCGCGGCCACGCCGAAGCACTGATGCCGCTGATCGCGCGTGTCATCGGCAAGAGCCAGCTCACCTTCGCGCAGATCGACCGCATCGCCGTCACCACCGGCCCCGGCAGCTTCACCGGCCTGCGCATCGGCATATCCGCGGCGCGCGGCCTGGGGCTGGCCGCCGGCAAACCGGTGGTCGGCCTGTCGACGCTCGCCGCATACGCCGCGCCATTCATCGCCGCCGATGACACATTGCCGGTCGCGGTGGCGATCGATGCGCGGCACGGCCATGTCTATCTGCAAGTGACGGCCGCCGGCGGCCGCACCGTGGTGACGCCGCGTGTCGTGCCGATCGAGGAAGCGGTGCGCCTCGCACGCGGCGGCAAAGTGCGCCTCACCGGCAATGCCGCGAACATTCTCGCAGCCGCTTGGCCGACCAACGACCCGCCGTCTCTGGTCGAGCAATGCGCTGCGCCGGACATCGAATGGGTGGCGCGGCTCGGCGCTTCGGTGACGGAAAGCACCTCGCCGCCGAAGCCGTTGTACCTTCGGCCGCCCGATGCCCAGCCGCAAAACGCGGCGCAACTGGCGCGGCGATGATCGGCTTTCTCACAAAGCTATTCACGCGGCCCGATGCCGCGCTGTCGGATGCGCAGCCGCGCGACGCCGGCGCCATCGCCGCGCTGCATGGCGCTTCGTTCCGGCGCGGCTGGAGCGATCAGGAAGTCGAAGGCCTGCTCACCGACCGCAACGTGATCGCGCAGCGCGCGCTCGTTGGACGCACGTTTGCCGGCTTCATCATGTCGCGCCTCGCCGCCGACGAAGCGGAAATTCTCTCGGTCGCGGTCGCGCGCAACCAGCAGGGCCGTGGCCTTGCGCGGCAACTGCTCGAACTGCATTTGCGCCGCCTGGCCGGCCTTGGCGTGCGCACCGTGTTTCTCGAGGTCGACGAGCACAACGCGCCGGCGATCCGGCTTTACAGCCGCAGCGGTTTCCGCGAAGTGTCGCGCCGAGAGAACTATTATCCGCAACCCGGCGGCCAAACCGCCGCCGCATTGGTGCTCCGCCGGGATATTGGCTAGACTGGCGTCCATCACATCCAGACGAGACGAAGATCGTGGCAGCGCCTGAGAAATCCATTACCGAACGGCGAAATATCGAGGCGCTTTGCGCCGCCAAGGGCATGCGCATGACCGAGCAGCGCCGCACCATCGCGCGCGTTCTGGCCGACAGCGACGATCATCCGGACGTCGAGGAATTGTACCGGCGCTGCGCCAGGGTCGATGACCGTATTTCGATTTCCACCGTGTACCGCACGGTGCGCCTGTTCGAGGATTCCGGCATCATCGAACGGCACGATTTCCGCGAAGGCCGCGCCCGCTACGAGACCTCGACCGAAGGCCACCACGACCATCTCATCAATTTGCGCACCGGCGAGGTGATCGAATTCCAGTCCGAGGAGATCGAGCGTCTGCAGGCCGAAGTAGCGCGCAGGCTCGGCTACCGGCTGATCGATCACCGGCTTGAGCTGTACGCCGTGCCGCTCGACGACGACAAAACCAGTTCGTAATGCGCCCTTACTTCGTCGCCGCGTTTTTCTTCACCATGACGCCGTTGCTGATCGGCACGCAATGGCTGCTCGAGAAGCTCGGCCTGCCCGGCTGGGGCGTCATCGCCGTGCGCTATTATCGGTGCCTGTGCTGGATGCTCGGCATCCGCATTCACGTCGTCGGCGAGCCGGTGCGCGACCGCGCCGTGCTGTTCGTGTCCAATCACGGCTCGTGGGCCGACATTCTGGCGATCGGCGCGGTGGCGCCCATCGCCTTCGTCTCCAAGATCGAAGTCGCCAAATGGCCGCTGGTCGGCACTGCGGCGCGCTTGCAGAAGACCGTGTTCGTCGATCGCTCGCGCCGCTCGCAGACCGGCGACTCGATTGCCGAAATGGTGCAGCGCCTGTCCTCCGGCGTATCGATGGTGCTGTTCGCCGAAGGCACGTCGAGCGACGGCAACCGCGTGCTGCCGTTCCGCTCCGCCTTGATCGGCGCCGTGCGCGAAACCGCCGCGCGAACCGAGGGCGGCATGCTGATCCAGCCGATGTCGATCTGCTACACCGCGATCAACGGCATCCCGATGGGCCGCCAGCACCGCCCGCTGGTCGCCTGGTATGGCGACACCGACTTCATGCCGCACATCAAGGCCTTCCTGCCGCGGGCCGCCATCGACATCACCATCAGCTATGGCGAACCGATTGCCGCCGATGCGGCGACCGACCGCAAGGTGCTGGCCAAGGAGGTCGAAGCCGCCGTGCGCCGGCTCCTGAACACCTCGGTGCTCGGGAGGCCCTATCCGGGGCCAGCGGTCGAGGCGTAATATACCTTTAAAATCAAACATTTATGGCAAAGAGTCGGCTCGCCCCTGACGATCGGCCATCGACCTGCTACACATCCGGCAGCATGAACAGACCGCGCAAAGTCCACGTCAAATCCTTCGGCTGCCAGATGAACGTCTACGATTCCAATCGTATGGCGGACACATTGGCGCCCGAAGGTTACGTCGAAACTGCGACACCGGCCGAGGCCGACCTCATCATTCTCAACACCTGCCACATCCGTGAGAAGGCGGTCGACAAGGTCTATTCCGAAATCGGCCGCATGCGCGAACTCAAGGACGCCGCGCAAGTCGAGGGCCGGCAGATGCTGATCGCGGTCGCCGGCTGCGTCGCACAGGCCGAGGGCCGCGAGATCATCCGCCGCACCGACAGTGTCGATCTCGTTGTCGGTTCGCAGAATTATCACCGCCTGCCGTCGCTGCTGGCGCGGGCGCGCGATGGCGAGAAAATCGTCGATACAGAATTTCCGCTCGAAGACAAATTCGACGCACTGGCGCAGCCATCGCCGCAAGCCATTGCCAAACGCGGCATCTCCTCTTTCGTCACCGTGCAGGAAGGCTGCGACAAGTTCTGCACTTTTTGCGTCGTGCCCTATACGCGCGGCGGCGAGACCTCGCGGCCGCTCGACAAGGTCATCGCCGATGTCGAAAAGCTCGCCGCCAACGGCGTGCGCGAAGTCACCTTGATCGGGCAGAACGTCAACGCCTATCACGGCCTTGATGCAAACGGCGCCCCCGTTACGCTCGGCCAGTTGCTGCGCCGCCTCGCGCGCGTGCCCGGCATCGCGCGCCTGCGCTACATGACCAGCCATCCGCGCGACATGCTCAGCACCATGTGCGACGACCTGATCGCCGCGCATGGCGACCTGCCGGCGCTGATGCCTTACGTGCATCTGCCGGTGCAGTCCGGCTCCGACCGCATATTGGCGGCGATGAACCGCAAGCACACGCGCGCGGAATACCTCGACGCCATCGCGCGCTTGCGCACGGCGCGCGCCGACATCGCCTTCACGTCGGATTTCATCGTCGGATTTCCCGGCGAGACCGAACAGGATTTCCGCGACACATTGGCCTTGGCGGAAGAGGTCAATTTCGCCACCGCCTACACCTTCATGTATTCGTCGCGGCCGGGAACCCCGGCGGCGGCGCTGGAGGATCAGGTTCCCGACGCGGAAAAGGCCGAGCGCCTGCAACGGCTGCAGGCCGTCATCACCCGGCAATGGCGGACGTTTAACGCCTCATTTGTCGGCAAAACCATGGATATTCTGGTCGAAAAGCCCGGTAAGCTCACTGGGCAACTGACCGGCCGCTCCCCATATCTGCAATCGGTGCACGTGATGGCGCAGCCTTCGCTGATCGGCTCGATCGTGAAAGTCGTCATCACCGACGTCGGCACCAACACTTTGTTCGGCGAATTGACGGAAACCGCCCGCGCCTCCGCGCACGCCACATTGGGAGCTTGAAAGCACCTTGCGAACATCGGATCCCGTGATCCCCGCCGCCGCCGTTTCCGAGGAGACGGCGAAAACGCAGATCGTGCTCGCTTTCGAGGATAACAAGCTGGCCTCGGTGCTGTTCGGCCAGTACGGGCAGAACCTGGCGCTGGTCGAGCGCAAGCTCGGCGTGAAGGCCGACTCGCGCGGCAACCACGTCACCCTCGAAGGCTCGCGCGGCGCCTGCGAACAGGCGCGCCGCGTGCTCGAAGGCCTGTACGAACAGATCAAGCGCGGCCAGGAAGTCACCACCGGCGACGTCGAAGGCGCCATCCGCCAGGCCATCGCGCAGGGCTCGCTGTTCGATTTCGATCCGGCCGGCCGCTTTGCCTTTGAAGAAATCAATTTGCGCAAGCGGCCGGTGCGCGCCCGCACCGCGGCGCAGGACGGTTATATCCGCGCGCTGAAGAAATATTCGCTGGTGTTCGGCACCGGTCCCGCCGGCACCGGCAAGACCTGGCTCGCCGTGGCACAAGCCATCCAGATGTTCGAGCGCAAGGAAGTTGACCGCATCATCTTGTCGCGCCCGGCGGTCGAGGCCGGCGAACGCCTCGGCTTTTTGCCCGGCGACATGCGCGAAAAGGTCGATCCTTACTTGAGGCCAATCTACGACGCGCTGCACGACCTGATGGATGTGCGCATCGTCGAGCGCGCGCTGGAATCCGGCGATATCGAAATCGCGCCGCTCGCCTTCATGCGCGGCCGCACGCTGGCCAATGCCTGCGTCATTCTCGACGAGGCGCAGAACACCACGTCGATGCAGATGAAAATGTTTTTGACGCGCCTCGGCGAGAACAGCCGCATGATCGTCACCGGCGATCCGTCGCAGGTCGATCTACCGCCAGGGCAAGTGTCCGGCCTCTCGGAAGCCGTGCGGCTGCTCGACGGCGTCGAGGGCGTCGGCCACGTCGCCTTCGGCGCGCAGGACGTCATCCGCCACGAACTCGTGCAGCGCATTGTCGAGGCCTATGACCGCGCCGCGCCCATCCGCGGGGACCGGCGATGAGCGCCGCGACCAAATCGAAATCTTTGGCCAAAGCACCGCCGGCGGTTGAAATCGACGTGCAATCGCCGCTCTGGGAGGCGCAGCCCGGCGCCGAAGCCGCCGTGCGCGCGGCCATCGCGGCTGCCGCCGCACACTCAACATCCGGCGGCGAAGTGAGTATCCTGCTGACCGATGATTCGGCGGTGCGCGTCTTGAACAAGCAATGGCGCGGCATCGACAAGGCGACCAACGTGCTGTCGTTTCCCGCGCCTGAAACAATGTCCAAAGGCGACGCCGGAATTCTCGGCGACATCGTCATCGCCTATGAAACACTCGTGCGGGAATGCGCCGATGAAAACCGCGACTTCCTTCATCACCTCAGCCACCTCACGGTGCATGGCTATCTCCACCTCGTCGGCTACGACCACCAGACCGATGCGCAGGCCAACGACATGGAAGCGCTCGAAAGCAAGATCATGACGCGCATGCAGTTGCCCGATCCCTGGCAAAATAACCGGCAAGATAGCAGCCGCGAACAGAGCGGCGCCTGATCGCCATGCCTGACAGCGACACATCCAGTTCTTTGGATAACTCCCCGTTCGAGCCGCGCCATTTGCCGGTGGTGGCCGCCAAGCCGCATGAGAACGGCGGCAACTGGTTCACCCGCACCTTCCGCAATCTGTTCGGCTTGAAGCCCGGCTCGATCCGCGCCGACCTCAAGGACGTGCTCGACGACCTGTCGCCGAACGAATCCGGCTTCTCGCCGGAAGAAAGCCGGATGCTCAAGAACATCCTGGGCTTGCGCGAACGCCGCGTCGGCGACGTCATGGTGCCACGCGCCGATATCATCGCCGTGCAGCAGGACATCCAGATCGGCGAACTGGTCAAGGTTTTCGAGGGCGCCGGCCATTCGCGCCTGGTCGTCTATGGCGACACCCTCGACGATCCGGTCGGCATGGTGCACATCCGCGATCTCATTGCCTTCATGACCATGCGCGCCGCGGTCGATCCGGAGAAAAACGCCAAACGCAAGAAGCCGCTGCCGGCCGGCCTCGATTTCAAGACGCTCGATCTCGCAATGCCGTTGTCATCCGCCAAGATCGTGCGCGAAATCCTGTTCGTGCCGCCGTCGGCCCGCGTCATCGATCTTTTGGAGCGCATGCAGGCCAAGCAGATTCATCTGGCTTTGGTGGTCGATGAATATGGCGGCACCGACGGCATCGTTTCCATCGAGGACATCGTCGAGCAGATCGTCGGCGAAATCGCCGATGAGCACGACGAGGACGAGAGCGCCGACGTCGTGCGCCAGCCGAACGGCTCCTACATCGCCGATGCGCGCGCCAAGATCGAGGACGTCGTCAGCATTGTCGGTCACGACTTCGACATCGGCGACGCGGCGGAAGAAGTCGATACGCTCGGCGGCTATCTGGTGACGCGCGCCGGCCGCCTGCCGCTGCGCGGCGAACTTATCCCGGGCCCCGGCCTGTTCGAGTTCGAAGTGCTCGACGCCGATCCGCGCCGCGTCAAGCGCGTGCGCATCAGCCGGCTGACCGAGCGGCGCGAGAAGCCGCGCGAAACGCCGCGCGAGCAGGCCCGCGAAGCGACGCGCAAGCGCGCCGAGCCGGACGCGGTGCTGGCCGGCCACGCGCCACCGACGCTCGATCTCGATGAACCGGCACGTCCGAAGGACGACAGCACGTCTCCCGCAGGCAAGCCGCGTCCGTGATCGCCCGCCTCGCCACGCAAGGCTCGCATGCAATTGTCCTCGCTTACGGCTGGCGCCGCGCCTTGATTGCAATCGTCGCTGGCGCGGCATCGGCGCTGGCGCTGGCGCCGTTCAACGCCTGGCCTATTCTGTTCGTCACGCTGCCGGTGCTGGTCTGGCTGGTTGACGGCTCCGCCGCCGGCCGCTGGAGCGGCGCCTGGACCGCCGCGATCGCCGGCTGGTGTTTCGGCTTCGGCTTCTTCGTCGCCGGACTTTACTGGATCGGTTTCGCCTTTCTCGTCGATGCCAAGACCTTCGGTTGGCTGTTGCCGTTCGCGGTCGCCGGCCTGCCGGCCTATCTGGCGATCTTCACCGGATTGGGTTTGGCGGCGGCGCGGCTGATCTGGGTGCGCGGCCCGGAGCGCATTCTGGCGCTCGCCGCCATGATGACGATGGCCGAATGGCTGCGCGGCCATGTGCTCACCGGCTTCCCCTGGAACACGTTCGGCTATGCGCTGACCGAACCCTTGGTGCTGGCGCAAAGCGTTTCGCTGATCGGTATCTGGGGGCTCACCTTTGTCGCCATCGCGGTATGCGCGACCCCGGCCGTGCTGGCCGATGACCGCATCGATACGCCGCGCCCCTATCGCGCGCTCATGATCGCCGCGCTCGTCCTTGCCGGACTAACCGCCTACGGCGCGGCGCGGCTGATCGCGCACCCGACGACATATGTCGACGGCGTCAAGCTGCGCATCATGCAGCCGAACCTCCAGCAGGATGTGAAGTTCAACTACGCCGCCAAGGATCAGGTGATGGCGCGGTATCTGGCTCTGTCCGACCGCGCCACCGGGCCGCAATCGAACGGCGTGCGCGATATCACGCACCTGATCTGGCCCGAGTCGGCGTTTCCGTTTTTTCTGGCGCGCGAGCCCGATGCGCTGGCGCAGATCGCTGCGATGTTAAAACCGGGGACCGAACTTATCACCGGCGCGGTGCGTCCGGCGACGGTTGCATCCGGGCCGCGCGCCTACAATTCCGTTTATGTCATCGATCCCGACGGATCGATCCACGGCATATACGATAAAGTGCATCTGGTGCCGTTCGGCGAGTATTTGCCGTTCCAGACTTTGCTCGAGCGACTCGGGTTGCGGCAGTTAACCAAGCAGGTCGGCGGCTTCCTGTCCGGCGGACGGCGCCGCGCCATGGAGGTGCCGGGCGCACCGAAAATGCTGCCGCTGATCTGCTACGAGGCGATCTTTCCAGCCGCCGCGGTGCCGCCCGGCGAGCGGCCGGGATGGCTCGTAAATCTCACCAATGACGGCTGGTTTGGCATCAGCACCGGGCCTTATCAGCATTTCCAGCAGGCGCGCATTCTCGCCATCGCCCAAGGCTTGCCGCTGGTCCGCGCGGCCAATACCGGCATTTCCGGCATCGTCGATCCGGTCGGCCGGATCGTTCAATCGTTACCGCTGGGGGTCGAAAACGTACTGGATGGCGGGCTGCCGAAAGCGGTTTCCCCCACTCTTTTTGCTACAATTGGCGAATACCCGTTGATTCTAATGGTGGTTGCAAGTTTGCTAGCGGTCTCGCGCCGGCGGTTACACTCGTAGGTCTTGCGTTCAGTCCGGATAGTGGACGAAATTGTTTTGCGAAATAACACCGTGTCGTTGCGCCGCACTTACAAACAGCGTTACGACGTGAAAACTATTGATAATTATCAGTAATTTTCACTCTTCTTTGAGTGTACTGCGAACAGGCGCGAAATCACGGATTGCGTTAAGGGGATGAGTTGTGACATTACGCTCCGCAACGGCGGCATAGGAGATATTGATGGCTAAGAAGGCACCCAATCCGATTGATAAGCATGTTGGCTCGCGTGTTCGCATGCGCCGGATGATGCTGAGCATGAGTCAGGAAAAGCTCGGCGACGCCCTCGGCCTGACTTTCCAGCAAGTTCAGAAATACGAAAAGGGCACCAACCGCATCGGCGCCAGCCGGTTGCAGGCGATCGCCAATATCCTGCAAGTCCCGGTTTCGTTTTTCTTCGAAGGCGCGCCGCATACGCCGGGCCAGTCGGGCGGCATGGGCGAAGCGCCGTCGCCGGCCTACGTCTCCGACTTCCTCGCCACGTCGGATGGCCTGTCGCTGACCAAGTCGTTCATGAAGATCAAGAGCAGCAAGCTGCGCCGGCGCATTGTCGATCTGGTCGAGCAGATTGCCGGCGAAGAATAGGCCGCGCATCGCCTTGGAACATCGCGGGGGCTTTGTCCCCCGCCGTGCTTCGCTTTAAGCGCGCATTGACGATTTTCCCGGCAAACGGCTTTGTAGGGCGAACCGTCCCTTGATCAACCGTCTTTTGGCAAACCGTCCCATGCGGGCCTGTGGCTATTGCCCAACTTCGCCCGCACCTTGACGTTGCACGCGACCACTGTAAGAACCTCCCCCGAACGTGACACGACGCGGTCTGACACCGCGGACACGGGAGGGGTTCATCTTGGCGCACAAGAATTTTCTGTTCACCAGCGAGTCGGTATCCGAGGGCCATCCGGACAAGGTCTGCGATCAGATCTCCGACGCGGTGCTCGACGCATTTCTGGAAAACGACATCAAGCTCGGCATCGCCGACGACAGCGCGATCAATACGCGCCTCGGCTGCGAAACGCTGACCACCACCAACAAGATCGTCATCGCCGGTGAAGGCCGCGGCCAGTCGCCGTTCTTCCACAAGCATGGCGGCAAGTACGTGGTCGATCGAGAACTGATCACCAAGATTGCGCGCGGCGTGGTCAAGGACATCGGCTACGACCAGGACGGCTTCTCCAGCTACGGCGCCGACGTCGAGGTGCTGCTGCACGGCCAGTCCGCCGACATCGCCATGGGCGTCGATGCCAAGAAGAAGAAGTCGGGCGAGGAAGAAGGCGCCGGCGACCAGGGCATGATGTTCGGCTTCGCCTGCACCGAGAGCGAAGTCTACGAGAAGAACTCGTACATGCCGGCGCCGATCTATTTCGCGCACAAGATCCTCAAGTCGCTGGCCGACAAGCGCCACTCCGGCGCCATCCCCGACCTTCAGCCCGACGCCAAGAGCCAGGTGACCGTGCGCTATGTCGACGGCAAGCCGGTCGGCTGCACCAAGGTCGTCGTCTCGACCCAGCACAATGAAAAGAGCCGCAACGGCAAGAAATACACGCCTGGCATGGTCAAGGATCTGATCGAAGACGCCGTCACCAAGGCGCTGCCGAAAGGCTGGATGCCGGAAAAGTCGGCCGACTTCCTGGTCAACCCGACCGGCAACTTCGTCATCGGCGGTCCGGACGGCGATTGCGGCCTGACCGGCCGCAAGATCATCGTCGATACCTACGGCGGTTACGCCCCGCATGGCGGCGGCGCGTTTTCCGGCAAGGACCCGACCAAGGTCGACCGTTCGGCGGCTTATGCGACGCGCTACCTCGCCAAGAACGTTGTAGCCTCCGGCGCGGCCGAGCGCTGCACCATCCAGGTCGCTTACGCCATCGGCGTCGCCGACCCGATGTCAATCCTCGTCGATCTGCACGGCACCGGCCAGGTCGATGAGAAAAAGCTGGAGAAACTGCTGCCGCAGCTTTTCCGCCTGACCCCCACCAACATCCGCCGCACCTTGAAGCTGAACAAGCCGATCTACCGCCGCACCGCGGCTTACGGCCACTTCGGCCGCGCGCCGGACAAGGATGGCGGCTTCTCCTGGGAGAAGACGGATCTGGCGGCGCAGATCAAGGCGGCTTTTAAGTAGTTATCCGGTCACCCCCGCGCATAGGGCCGGCGAACGCCGGCCCGTCAAAAGCAAAAGCGGGGATCCAGCTCTTAAGAGTAAAAATGGCCGGGCCTCGCCCCGGCCATTTTCTTTTCTGTTGCGGCAATGCGCGGAAACGGGGCATCCCTACCGCAATGAACGAACATCACGACAGCAACGACTCCTCGCAACGCGCCTTCTTCGGCCGCAAGAAGGGCCATCCGCTGCGCGCGCGGCAGATCGAGCTGTTCGAGGATTTGCTGCCGAAGATCATGTCCGATCTCAGCAAGCCGGCGCCGGCAGACCTCAAGAGCCTGTTTCCGCACAATCCGAAAACGCTGCGGCTGGAAATCGGCTTCGGCGGCGCCGAGCATCTGATCGCGCAGGCGCTGGCGCATCCGAACGCGGGCTTCATCGGCGCCGACGGATTTCTCAACGCCATCGGCAAGGCATTGGTCGCCATCGACGACAATGACCTTGAGAACGTCCGTCTGCACCATGGAGACGCCAGCGAGCTGATCGACTGGCTTCCCGAAGCCGCTTTTACGCGTATCGATTTGCTCTATCCCGATCCGTGGCCGAAACGCCGGCAGTGGAAGCGCCGTTTCATTCAGGACGATACACTTGTGCGCCTCGCCCGTATCCTGAAACCCGGCGGCGAACTGCGCTTCGCCACCGACATCGCCAGCTATGGCTCTTACGCGCTGGCGCGCATCATGCGCTCGCCTGATTTCGTCTGGGCCGCGGAAATCGCCGACGACTGGCGTAAACCGTGGGACGGCTGGTCCCGCACGCGCTATGAGGCGAAGGCCATCCGCGAAGGGCGCGCACCGAATTATTTTATTTTTCGGAAGGTGACGTAGGCGTCGCAGCACTCACCCGTTCGTCCCCGGGGAAGCGGTGACCCAGGCTATAAGCCAAAGAACTGGATTCCCGCTTTCGCGGGAATGAACGGAGTTTATGGCGACGCCTTGGCGAGAGAAACTACTCCCCCGTCCCCTGCCTTACCTGCCAGAATCTCACCACGCGCTGCGCCGTTGCCGCGGTCAGCCGCTCGAAATTCTCGAACGCCGCGTCGATCACCTGGCCGTTCGGCTTCGGCCCCGGCCGGCAGCAAATCACGGCCTTCACCGTCGGCCAGCCGAAATTCGCCGACCGCGCCAGAATCAAAACCGGATCGGCGCGCTCGCCATTCATCAAACGATCGACGACTTCGACCGGCACCGCGCACAACGTCGCCAGCCCGGCGATGGTCTCTTCGTATTTGCCGCTCTCGGCGTAAGTGACGATATCGGCTTCGGTCAGCTTGCGTTCTTTATGCAGCGCGCGAACCGCGGCGAGCGCGGTGGTGTAGTTGCGCGGCGCAGCCTTGGCGCCGACTTCGTCGGTGACTTTCGCCAGCACCTTGCGGATTTCGGCCTGCGTCTCCGGCTTCGCCGCCGCCAGCAACCGCTTCTGCACCACGTCGCTTGCCTGCATCAACAACTGACGAAACAGCCGCGGCGGAATGTCCGTGCGCATGCCGACCTTCTCGGCCAGCACGCCATCCTGTTCGGCGCGCTGCACCAGATTGGTGAAGGCGCCTTCCGACAAATGCGCCTCGTGATTGGTCGCCAGCGTATGCACGACTTCGCGGTCGCCGCGCGCAACCAGAATATCGGACAACGCTTCCTTGATGCCGGGCCGCGCCGACAGCGCCAGAAGATGCGCCTGGCTCTTGGTCTCGGCCAGTTTCATCAGATCGGGATCGGCAATGGGACCTTGCTTGAGCGCTGGCCCGGCGACGTCGATATCGTCATGGCTGGCGAGTTTGTACACGACGCCCGGCGGCGCGTTCGGCACCGGCGCGAGGCGGCGCGCCAGTTCGGCCAAGGCCTTGGCTTCGATCTCGACGATCAGGCAGCCTATGACGTCGTCGAACAGCGCGACATGATGGTCGTTGAATTGCGTCGCGCCGTCGAGAAACAGGCCGGTGATCCGGCGCAATGTTTCGGCGCGCTTTTCCGCCGTGCCGTGCTGGACGACTTCTTCCAGCTCGGGAAGCAGTGACGCGGGAGCACCCATACTCGAACCCACAAAAATCAACTGTGAAACGTGCCAACCGGGCACATCGACGCGAATTTATGGGCAATATCCTGAAGGAAGGGTTAGCCTCCGGAACACTTTCAACCCTTGCATGAAGCTGGAAAACCTCTATATTTCCGCTGTCACTAAGACACCCTCATAACCAAATCGGGTTTTGAGAGTGGGTCCCCCCGGGGGCCCGCTCTTTTTTGTTTACAGGCATACCTCTTCAAACATGGCGACCAGCGAAGCACTTCAGGCGGAAGCGGCCCCACAGGCCGCCCCGGACGCGACCGAGCCCCGACTCATCGTCGAGCCCGGCGTCAGCGCGCGCGTCTCGCACATCGCCGAGCCGGTCATCGAACAGCTTGGCTATCGCCTTGTAAGGGTTAAGGTTTCCGCTTCGGAAGGGGCCACGATCCAGATCATGGCGGAACGTCCTGACGGCAGCATGACGGTCGAGGACTGCGAGACCATTTCGCGGGCTTTGTCGCCGGTTTTTGACGTCGATGAGCCGATCGACGGCGCCTACCGCCTGGAAATTTCGTCGCCCGGCATCGACCGGCCGCTGGTGCGCAAGTCCGATTTCGAGCGCTTTGCCGGCCACCTCGTCAAAATCGAAATGGAAGTTCCCTTCGAAGGCCGCAAGCGCTTCCGCGGCATTCTCGCCGGAGTCGATGGCGACAGGACGAAACTCAAGCTCGACCCCGCCACCGAAGGCGCGGAAGCCGCCGAGGTCACGCTGCCGATCCCCGACATGGGCGAAGCCAAGCTGGTGCTCACCGACGAACTGGTGACGCAGGCTTTGCGCGCCGAAAAAGCCGCCAAGCGCGATCTGCGCGAGGCAAAGAAAGAACAACGCCGTCGCAAGCAGGCCAAGAAGGCCGGCCCGATGGCCCCCGAACGAATCAAAGAAGGAGACTGAGCTATGGCTGTCAGCGCCAACAGGCTCGAACTGTTGCAAATCGCCGATGCGGTTGCCCGCGAAAAGTCGATCGACCGTGGCATCGTTATCGCCGCGATGGAAGACGCCATCGCCAAGGCGGCCCGCTCGCGCTACGGCGCCGAGACCGATGTGCATGCCGAGATCGAGCCGAAGACCGGCGAACTCAAACTGATGCGCCACATGCTGGTGGTCGAGCAGGTCGAGAATTCGTCGAACCAGATCACGCTGGAAGACGCGCGCAAGCGCCACCCGGCAGCGCAGGTCGGCGACACCATTGCCGATCCGCTGCCGCCGCTCGAATACGGCCGCATCGCCGCCCAGTCGGCCAAGCAGGTCATCGTGCAGAAAGTGCGCGAAGCCGAGCGCGACCGGCAATATGCCGAATACAAGGACCGCATCGGCGAAATCGTCAACGGCGTCGTCAAGCGCGTCGAATACGGCAACGTGGTGGTCGATCTCGGCCGCGGCGAAGCCATCGTGCGGCGTGACGAAATGCTGCCGCGCGAAGTGTTCCGCAACGGCGACCGCATCCGCGCCTATATCTACGACGTGCGCCGCGAGCCGCGCGGCCCGCAGATTTTCCTGTCGCGCACGCATCCGCAGTTCACCGCCAAGCTGTTCGCGCAGGAAGTGCCGGAAATCTATGACGGCATCGTCGAAGTGAAGGCGGTCGCCCGCGACCCCGGTTCGCGCGCCAAGATCGCCGTGATTTCCCGCGATTCCAGCGTTGACCCTGTCGGCGCCTGCGTCGGCATGCGCGGTTCGCGCGTGCAGGCCGTGGTGAACGAATTGCAGGGCGAAAAGATCGATATCATCCCGTGGTCGCAGGACATTGCGACCTTCGTCGTCAACGCGTTGGCCCCGGCGGAAGTCGCCAAGGTCGTGCTCGACGAAGACAAGGAACGCATCGAAGTCGTGGTGCCGGACGCCCAGCTGTCGCTGGCCATCGGCCGCCGCGGCCAGAACGTGCGCCTCGCGTCGCAGCTGACCGGCTGGGATATCGACATCCTCACCGAGCAGGAAGAATCCGAACGCCGCACCGCCGAGTTCGAAAGCCGCACCAAGATCTTCACCGAGGCGCTCAATCTCGATGAAGTGGTCGGCCAGTTGCTGGCCGCCGAGGGCTTCGGCTCGATCGAGGAACTCGCTCTGGTCGATGAAAAGGAAATCGCCGGCATCGAAGGTTTCGATGACGAAACCGCGCGCGAACTTCAGGAACGCGCCAAGGAATATCTGTCGAAGCAGGAGAATGAATTGGACGACAAGCGCAAGGAACTGGGCGTCGCCGACGAAGTGCGGGATGTACCCGGCATCACCACGGCGATGCTCGTCAAGCTCGGCGAAAACGGCGTCAAGACGGTCGAAGATCTCGCCGGCTGCGCCACCGACGATCTCATCGGCTGGACCGAACGCAAGGACGGCGAAACCAAGCACGAGCCGGGCTATTTCGACGGCCTCAATGTGTCGCGCGAAGAGGCCGAAGCCATCGTCATGCAGGCGCGCCTGAAGGCCGGCTGGATCACCGAGGCCGAACTCGCGCCGAAGGCTGAAGAACAGCCGGCGGTAGAAGCCTAGCAGGGGAGCGACCGACATCGGAATGCTGGCCACAGCACAGGAAAGCGAACTCGACCGCGGCGCCGCGAGCGTCGGCGCGGGCGCGGAACGCTTCTGCGCGTTGACCCGCACTTTGTTGCCGGTGTCCGATATGATCCGCTTCGTCGTCGGTCCCGCCGGCGAGGCGGTTCCCGACGTCAAGCGCAAGCTGCCGGGGCGCGGCATCTGGATCACGGCGCGCCGCGCCGCGATCGAGGAAGCCGTCAAACGCAACGTGTTTTCGCGCGGTTTCAAGCGCGACCTCAAGGTGGCCCCTGGCCTCGCCGATGAAACCGACCGGCTTCTGGCGCGCGCCGCGCTCGATGCTTTGGCGATGGCCGGCAAGGCCGGGCTGGTGGTCGGCGGTTTCGCCAAGGTCGAGGCAGCTTTGAGCCACAATCAGGTTTTGGCGCTGATTCACGCGTCCGACGCGGCCGAAGACGGCAAGCGCAAGCTGATGGCCGCCATCCGGCGCGCCGGCACCGGGGAATCCGGTGAAATCGACGTTATTTCTATTTTCGCCGGAGCCGATTTGGATTTGGCATTGAACCGCCCAAATGTGGTACATGCTGCCCTGCTTGCCGGCCCCGGGAGCGAGACATTTCTCGCTCGCGTCAAGCGCCTGCAGCGCTTTCGGACCGGAAACTCTCCCGATGCGGTCAGCGCCGACGCGCTGGCGGACGATGCACACGATTTGAATGCGCCAATGGATGGCGCCCAAGGAAACAGTACGGAATGAGCGACACTAAGAATCCCGGCGAAAAGAAACTGACTTTGTCGCTCAAGCCGCGCACAGAGACAGGCGTGGTGCGCCAGAGCTTCAGCCATGGCCGCAGCAAGCAGGTCGTGGTCGAGGTCAAGAAGCGCCGCACCGTTGGTGGACCCGAAGCCAAGGCCGAGCCCGCGCCGGTCGAAGCGCCGAAGAAGGCCGCTGTCGCGCCGCCGCCGCCCCCGCCGAAGGCGCCGGAGCCCAAGTCCGGCGTCGTGCTGCGCACCTTGACCGAGGAAGAGCGCATCGCACGCGCGCACGCGCTCGCCGACTCGAAAGTCCGCGAAGCCGAAGAACGCAAGATCGCCGAGGAAGAAGCGCGCCGCCGCGCCTCCAAGGAAGGCATTGAACAGGCCGAGCGCGAAGCCGCCGAAGCGCGCAAGCGCGAGGAAGACGCACGCCACAAGGTCGAAGAAGAAGCCAAGCGCAAGGCTGGCGAAGTCGCCAAGAAGCGCGCGGCTGTCGAGGAAGAAGCCAAGAAGCCCGCGCCCGGCCGCATGAAAATCGAAGCCGAGGAAGACGACGGCCCGCGCGTGTCGCGCCGTCCCGGCGCCCCTGGCGCTGCCCGTCCGGCCGCCGCCCGCCCGGCCGCGCCCCGCTCGGCGCCGCCGAAAGAACGCGGCCGTCTGACGCTGGTTACCGCGCTGCGCGCCGACGAAGTGCGCGAACGCTCGGTCGCGTCGTTCCGCCGCCGTACCCAGCGGCTCAAGGGCCATGCCTCCAACGAGCCGAAGGAAAAGCTCGTGCGCGAGGTGACGATCCCCGAAGCCATCACCATCGCCGATCTCGCCAACCGCATGTCGGAACGCGCCGTCGATGTCATCCGCTTGATGATGCAGCAAGGCCAGATGGTGACGATCAACGACGTCATCGACGCCGACACCGCGCAGATCATCGCCGAGGAAATGGGCCACACGGTTCGCCGCGTCGCCGAAGCCGACGTCGAGGAAGGTCTGTTCGACGTCGCCGACGATCCGGCCGATCTGTTGCCGCGCGCGCCCGTCGTCACCGTCATGGGCCACGTCGATCACGGCAAGACATCGCTGCTCGACACCATTCGCGCCGCCGACGTCGTTTCGGGCGAAGCCGGCGGCATCACCCAGCACATCGGCGCCTATCAGGTGACGTCGCCTTTGGGCAGCAAGATTACCTTCATCGATACGCCCGGCCACGCCGCCTTCACGGCGATGCGTGCGCGCGGCGCCAAGGTGACGGACATCGTCGTGCTGGTCGTCGCCGCCGATGACGGCGTCATGCCGCAGACGGTGGAAGCGATCCATCACGCCAAGGCGGCCAAGGTTCCGATCATTGTCGCCATCAACAAGATCGACAAGCCGGACGCCAAGCCGGACCGCGTGCGCACCGAACTGTTGCAGCACGAGATCCAGGTCGAGTCGCTCGGCGGCGATGTGGTCGACGTCGAAGTCTCGGCGACCAAGAAGCTCAACATCGACAAACTGCTGGAAATGCTGGGTTTGCAGGCCGAAATCCTCGACCTCAAGGCCAATCCGAAGCGCCCCGCCGAAGGCACCGTGATCGAAGCCAAGCTCGACCGCGGCCGCGGGCCCGTTGCCACCGTGCTGATCCAGCGCGGCACCCTGAAGGTCGGCGACCTCGTTGTCGCCGGCGCCGAATGGGGCCGCGTCCGTGCGCTTGTGTCGGACACCGGTGAGACCATCACCAATGCCGGCCCGTCGACTCCGGTCGAAGTGCTCGGCTTCTCCGGCACGCCGGATGCCGGCGACCGTCTCGCCGTCGTCGAGAACGAAGCGCGCGCCCGCGAAGTCACCGATTACCGTGCGCGCCAGAAGCGCGAGAAGTCCGCCACCCGGTCAACCGGCATGCGCGGCTCGCTCGAGCAGATGATGGCACAGGCCAAGACGTCCGGCCGCAAGGAATTCCCGCTGGTCGTTAAGGCCGACGTGCAAGGCTCGCTGGAAGCGATCAACGGCGCGCTCGACAAGCTCGGCACCGACGAAGTCGCGGCCCGCGTGCTGCATGACGGCGTCGGCGGCATTTCGGAAAGCGACGTGACACTAGCGGAAGCTTCCGGCGTGCCGATCATCGCCTTCAACGTGCGCGCCAACAAGGAAGCGCGCGAGGCGGCCGAACGCGCCGGCATCGAAATCCGCTACTACAACATCATCTACGATCTGGTCGATGACGTGAAAAAGGCCATGTCCGGCCTGCTGCCACCGACCATTCGCGAAACCATGCTCGGCAACGCGACGATCCTCGAAGTGTTCAAGGTGTCGAAGGTCGGCAACATCGCCGGCTGCCGCGTCACCGACGGCACCGTGGAACGCGGCGCCAGCGTGCGCCTGATCCGCGACAACGTCGTCGTTCACGAAGGCAAGCTCTCGCAGCTCAAGCGCTTCAAGGACGACGTCAAGGAAGTCTCGTCCGGCATGGAATGCGGCATGGCCTTCGAAAACTACCAGGACATGCGCGCCGGCGATGTCATCGAATGTTACCGGGTGGAGACGATTCAACGCAGCCTGTGAGTCCAAATCTCGCGGCTTCGACGAACGCTCGACCATTACCCCTCATCCTTCGAGGCGGGCGCTCACGCGCCCTCCTCAGGATGAGGCGCACAGAGAGAGCCTCATGGTGAGGAGCATCGCTATAAGCGCGTTTACGCGCGTCTTCGACGCGCTATGGCGATGCGTCTCGAACCATGGGGCGGGAAAAGAACCAAATGTCACGAAGCAAAAAGCCCAGGCGCGAAAGCGCCACGCCCGGCCAGTCGCAGCGCCAATTGCGCGTCGGCGAACTGATCCGCCACGCCATCGCCTCGCTTTTGGCACGCGGCGAAGTGCATGACCCGGTGATCGAGGGCCATCTCATCACCGTGCCGGAAGTGCGCATGTCGCCGGATTTGCGCCTCGCCACCGTCTACGTCATGCCGCTCGCCGGCCGCGACGCCGAGCAAGTCGTCGCCGCGCTCGACCGCAACAAGAAATACATGCGCGGCGAGGTCGCCCATCAGGTCAATCTGAAATTCGCGCCCGATCTGCGCTTCCACATCGACAACCGGTTCGAGGAAGCCGAGCGCATCGACAAGCTTTTGCGTTCGCCCGAAGTGCGCCGCGATCTCGAGAAGGAAGACGAGTGAACCATTCCGACAACGAGCTGGCGGCGCCCGCCCCGGCGCCCCTCGACGCCTTAGCGCCCGAAGACGGTCACGCCCCGCGCGAAAAGAAAAAGCAGTTCAAGCGCGACAAGCGCGACGTCCACGGCTGGGTCGTGCTCGACAAGCCGGTCGGCATGACCTCGACCCATGCCGTCAGCGTCATCAAGCGGCTGTTCACCGCCAAGCGCGCCGGTCACGCGGGCACGCTCGACCCGCTCGCCTCCGGCTGCCTGCCGATCGCGCTCGGCGAGGCCACCAAGACCGTGCCTTTCGTCCAGGACAGCCGAAAACTGTACCTCTTTACCATTCAATGGGGTGAAGAGCGCGATACCGACGATTCCGAGGGCAAAGTCACCCATTCGAGCGACAAACGGCCGACTTCGGACCAAATCCGCGCCGTTTTGCCGAATTACGTCGGCACCATCCAGCAGATCCCACCCCAGTTCTCCGCCATCAAGATTGAGGGCGAACGGGCCTATGACCTCGCCCGCGACGGCCAGACCGTCGAAATCAAGGCAAGAGAGGTCAATATCGGCCGTTTGGATCTGATTGAGGAGCCGGACGCCGATCACGCCGTGCTCGAGGCCGAATGCGGTAAGGGAACATATGTCCGGTCCCTGGCCCGCGATATCGGCCGGCAACTGGGCTGTTACGGCCATGTCAGCGCGCTGCGCCGGGTCTCGGTCGGGTCGTTTACGCCCGAAACCATGATTCCACTGGCAGATTTAGAGGCCCTGTGCCATAGAGCCGCTGCCGGTGAGGGAAGCCTCGCCGACGCGCTCATGCCCGTCGAAACCGCGCTGGACGACATCCCGGCGCTGGCTGTTGACGGGTCTGATGCGGCGAGGCTCCAGCGGGGCCAAGCCGTTTTGTTGCGCGGACGGGACGCTCCCAATTTTCGCGGTCCGGTCTATGTCACGGTCAAAGGCCGCCTCTTGGCCCTTGCCGAAATGGATCGCGGTGAAATCGTCCCCAAGCGTGTTTTTAACCTGGCCGGGCTGTTGGGCAGCGCCGGACCGAAGAGAGGATAACCGATGTCGCTAACGACCGAACGCAAGGCCGAAGTGATCAAGGCCAATGCGACCACAGCGAACGATACCGGCTCGCCGGAAGTGCAAGTCGCGATTTTGTCGGAACGCATCAATACGCTGACCGACCACTTCAAGCAGCACACCAAGGACAACCATTCGCGGCGCGGTCTGCTGAAGATGGTGTCGACGCGGCGCTCGCTGCTCGACTATCTCAAGAAGACCGACGAAGCGCGCTACAAGGCGCTGATCGAGAAGCTCGGCATCCGCCGGTAAAATAGTTCACGCGCGGGGCTTAACAAGCCTCGCGCGTTTTTTGCATGCGAAGCGGGCGCGAAATTGCGTCCGTCGTTTAAGTCCGGCGGCGATGGCGCCACCGGACAATCAGGGACCGGACGATTGGCGTCCGGTCGAATAACGGCAATGTTCTTTGAAGTCATGGCAGGATCGCCAGACGCTGTTCGCACCCCGCTTCATGTGGGTGTGCGATACAGTCTCTCGCCGTCTTGCTCATGGCTTTAAGGCTACGGCCGAAACCATGAGAGAAAATCACAATGTTTAAAGTTCATCGCGTTGAACTCGATTGGGGTGGGCGTCCGCTCATCCTCGAGACCGGCCGCGTTGCGCGTCAGGCTGACGGCGCCGTGTTCGCCAGCTACGGCGACACCACCGTGCTCGCCACCGTCGTCGCCGCCAAGAAGCCGCGCGAAGGCGTCGACTTCCTGCCGCTGACCGTCGACTACCAGGAAAAGTATTACGCCGCCGGCCGCATTCCGGGCGGCTACTTCAAGCGTGAAGGCCGTCCGACCGAAAAGGAAACTCTGGTTTCCCGCCTGATCGATCGCCCGGTTCGCCCGCTGTTCGCCGATGGCTGGCGCTGCGAAACGCAGATCGTCGTCACCACTTTGTCGCACGATCTCGAGAACGATCCGGACATCCTGGCGCTGGTCGCCGCGTCGGCTGCGCTGACGCTCTCCGGCGCCCCGTTCATGGGCCCGATCGGCGCCGCGCGCGTCGGCTTCGCCAATGGCGAATACATCCTCAACCCGACGCTCGACGAGATGACCGACAGCCAGCTCGACCTCGTCGTCGCCGGCACCGCCGACGCCGTGCTGATGGTTGAATCGGAAGCCAAGGAACTGAACGAAGACATCATGCTCGGCGCCGTGATGTTCGGCCACCGCCACTTCCAGCCGGTGATCGAAGCCATCATCCAGCTCGCCGAGAAGGCCGCCAAGGAGCCGCGCGATCATTCGGTCGCCGACGATTCGGCGCTGGAAAAGGAAATGCTCGGCATTGCCGAGAAGGAACTGCGCGCGGCTTACTCGATCCCCGCCAAGCAGGAGCGTCAGAACGCCGTCGCCGCCGTCAAGGCCAAGGTAATGGAGCACTACGCACCGGGTGGCGTCGAAAATCCGGAAACGCCGAAGCTGCGTGTCGCCGCCGTGTTCAAGGAGCTCGAAGGCAAGATCGTGCGCTGGAACGTGCTCGACACCAAGAAGCGCATCGACGGCCGCGATCTCACCACCGTCCGCGCCATCGAAGTGCAGACCGGCGTTCTGCCGCGCACGCACGGCTCGGCGTTGTTCACCCGCGGCGAAACCCAGGCGCTGGTTGTCACCACGCTCGGCACCGGCGAGGACGAACAGTGGATCGACGCGCTGCAGGGCACCTACAAGGAATCGTTCCTGCTGCACTACAACTTCCCTCCCTACTCGGTCGGCGAGACCGGCCGCATGGGCGGCACCAAGCGTCGCGAAATCGGCCACGGCAAACTGGCCTGGCGCGCGATCCATCCGGTGCTGCCGTCGAAGCTCGACTTCCCGTACACGATCCGCGTCGTGTCCGAGATCACCGAGTCGAACGGCTCCTCGTCGATGGCCTCCGTCTGCGGCGCCTCGCTGGCGCTGATGGATGCGGGCGTGCCGATGAAGCGCGCCACCGCGGGCATCGCCATGGGCCTCATCCTCGAGGGTGAGCGCTACGCGGTTCTGTCCGACATTCTCGGCGACGAAGATCATCTCGGCGACATGGACTTCAAGGTCGCCGGCACCGAGGAAGGCATCACCTCGCTGCAGATGGACATCAAGATCGCCGGCATCACCGAAGAGATCATGAAGGTCGCGCTTGGCCAGGCCAAGGACGGCCGTCTCCACATCCTCGGCGAAATGGCGAAGGCGCTCACCACCGCGCGCGCCGAGCTCGGCGAACACGCGCCGCGCATCGAAATGTTCAAGATCCCGACCGACAAGATCCGTGAAGTGATCGGCACCGGCGGCAAGGTGATCCGCGAGATCGTCGAAAAGACCGGCGCCAAGATCAACATCGAGGACGACGGTTCGGTGAAGGTCGCCTCCAGCGATGGCGAGTCGATCAAGGCGGCGATCAAGTGGATCAAGTCGATCACCAACGATCCGGAAGTCGGCGTCATCTATGACGGCACCGTGGTCAAGACCATGGACTTCGGCGCCTTTGTCAATTTCTTCGGCGCCAAGGACGGCCTCGTGCACATCAGCCAGCTTTCGGCGGGCCGCGTGAACAAAGTCACCGACGTCGTCAAGGAAGGCGACAAGGTCAAGGTCAAGCTCCTGGGCATGGACGATCGCGGCAAAGTGCGTTTGTCGATGAAGGTCGTCGACCAGACCACCGGCGAAGACCTCGAAGGCAAGCAGAAGGCCGAAGGCGGTGATCAGGCGCCGGCGGCGGAGTAAGTCACGTTGCATTGAATGCGAAAAGGGCGGCCTTCGGGCCGCCCTTTTTTATGCCATTACGCATTGAAAGAGCCGCGCTTTTGTTATCCGTCATCCTGAGGTGCGAGCGTAGCGAGCCTCGAAGGACGACGGCCGCTGGCTCTCGGGCCGTCGCCCTTCGAGGCTCGGCAACTGCGTTGCCTCGCACCTCAGGGTGACGGGTTAAGGTTTGAGAAACCCCAGCAGCAGCCTGCTCACCTCTTCCGGCTTCTCCCTTGTCGGGAAATGCCCAACGCCGTCGAGCACAACGCGCCGATAACCGCCGGTGAAATATTTGTCCTTGCCCTCGGTCGTGGCCGCCAAAGTCACGCCATCGGCGCCGCCCTGGATCATCAAGGTCGGCACGGGAATCGATTGCGCCGACATCGCGCGGCGATCGAGACCGGCGTAACGCGGGTCCTTGTCAGATTCGCCCCAGCGCACTGTATAAGAATGCAATGTGATCGCCGGCCAGTCGGGATTCTCGAATGACTTGGCTGTCGCCGCGAATTCCGCGTCGCTGAACCAGCCTTGTGGCGCCCATGTCTCCCACTGGATGCGGGCGAAGGCTTTCGGATCGCTGCGCACACTTTCGCGGCCGCGCTCCGTCGCCATGAACCATTGGTACCAATATTTGCGCACCTGTTCGAGCGACGGCGTCGCCAGCTCGCCCGGTTGCCAGCCGACCGAAAGTGTGGCGATGCGCGTGACGCGTTCGGGAAACGCTGCCGCCAGGACATAGGCAATGCGCGCGCCCCAGTCGTGGCCAACGACCGCGAAGGTCTTCAAGCCCAGCGCGTCGGCGAGTTCGATGGCGTCCTGCGCCATCGCCGCCATCTCGCCGGAACGCATCGTGTCGGCCGACAGAAAAACGGTCGGACCGAAGCCGCGCAGATACGGCACGATGGTGCGAAATCCCGCCGCGTTCAGCGCCGGCGCAACGGCGTCCCAGGTTCGCGGATCGTCCGGCCAGCCGTGCAGCAGCAGAACCGCCGGCCCGTCTTTCGGCCCGGTGTCCTCATAGGCAATACGTAGCGTCGGCGTCTCGGCAAACTGGGTCATTGGTCTGTCCTTGGGCCGATGATCCAGCCTCAAGCCCGTCGTCACAAGCCCTTCCCAAAGGCCGCGGGCCGGCCAGAAAATCCCGCCTTTCTGTGACACCCGTCACAGCAAGCCCTCGCCCGGCGGCCTAGTTTCCGATCATCGGGAACGAGCTTCCCCAGACCGCGAAACAGGAGGGACGACAAATGCCGAAAACCATCATTCTCGCGATTTTCACCCTTGGCCTCGCGGTTGCGGCGCTCGTCACCAATATCGTCAGCCCCTATTCGGGCGGTGTCGACAGCGCCGCCTCGGCCACCCCGGCGCAGATCAAGGCCCCGGTCCGCTCGCCGTTGCGCGCGCCGGTCCGCGGCGAAGTCATGCAGGCATCGAACACCGCGAACTACCGCGCTCTTTAGTCCCGCAGGCCCTTCTTTGCCCAAAGAAGACCTGCCCCCGAGGGGCCTCCCCCCCAGGAGGCCCCTCACCCCGATCTCTCCATTCTTGAACCCCACCCAACTTGATGCGGCCCGCTTGCGGGCTGCTTCTTTTTTCTTGGGCGCGGGGCGGCCGCGCGCAGCCTTGAAACAATACGAATTTTTGTGACCGGGGTCACAGCGCCACCCGGCCCCTTGATGGATTGTTAACCATGGCAGCCGCCCGGCACCCGGCCGACACAGCACAAACAAGGGAGCGACATCATGCGAAGCATCATTCTGATCGGCCTCACCTTCTTCGTGCTCGCCACCACCGCCCTGGCAGTCGATCTGGTCCGCTACCGGCCGCAGCCGCTCAACGGGATCGACCCGCTGGCGCCGATCGTCATCAAAATTGCCTTGAATTGAAACGGACGACTCTTGCCCCGCCTTCGCGCTCCTCCCCATTTATCTGCTAAAAGTTCCGGCATGGCATCCGCGCGCCCCGCCGGCACCAATCTGTTGTCCGACCTGCCCAGCCGGCTCGCCTCCGGGCTGATGGCCGGCGCCACGCCGCGCGCGCTCGCCGCCGACGAAGTGCTGTTCATGGCCGGCGATCCCGGCGATGGGCTTTACCGCGTCGATGAAGGCCTACTGAAAGTCAGCATCGCCTCGGCGAGCGGCGCCGAACGCATCCTCGCCATTCTCGGCCCCGGATCGATCGTCGGCGATCTCGCCATCATCGATGGATTGCCGCGCTCAGCCACCGTAACGGCGTTGCGCGATTGCAAACTTCGATTCTTGAGCCGCGCCGCGTTCGAGAAATTCGCCGCGGCCGAGCCGGCGATCTATAAGTATCTAGTGACGGTGATGGCGGCGCGCCTGCGCGACACCGATGCGATCGTCGCGGCCGGAAGTTTCCTGCCGCTCAAGGGCCGCGTCGCCCGCGCGCTCATCGACCTGGCGCATGCCTTCGGCAATGACGTCGGCGGCGGCCGCATCGTTATCCGCCAAAAATTGAGCCAGACCGATCTCGCCAGCATGGCCGGCATCGCCCGCGAAAACGTCAGCCGGATCATGAACGAATGGATCCGCGCCAAGGTAGTGACGCGGCTGTCGGGCTATTACTGCCTGGAAGACCCGAAGAAGCTCCAGCGCGAGATCGATGTGTGATTTGCTTGTAGGATGGGCTAAGGCGCGCTTCGCGCCGAGCGCGACGCGGACAGTGGGCTCGCTTCGCTTAGCCCCCTACCGAGGGCTTCTTTCACCACCTTGCCCAGCGCCACGAAATCCTTGCCGCGCGGCGACGTCTTGCGCCACGCCAACCCGATGTTGCGGCCCGGCTCCGGCTCGGAGAAGCGCAACAGCTTGACGCGCGCATCGTGCAACTCGGCGTCGATCGCCACTTCCGGCACGAGCGTGACGCCGTAGCCGTTCGCCACCATTTGCATCACCGTGGTCAGCGACGTCGCCGCCAAGCCCGCCGGCTGATCGCGCCGCTTTGTAGCGCAGAACGCCAAGGCCTGATCGCGCAGGCAATGACCTTCCTCGAGCAGGATAAGACGGCGCTGATCGACATCGGCAATATCGACTTTGCGATTTGCCGGCAGCAGATCGCCGGCCGGTACCGCCAGCAGGAAGGCATCGGTGAACAGCGGCAGGATTTCGACATCGTCGCGCTCGGCCGGCAGCGCCAGCATCACGCTGTCGAGTTCGCCGCCGGCCAGTTCGTCGAGCAGCGGCCGCGTCAGCGTCTCGCGCACTTCCAGCCGCAGCGCCGGATATTGCTGTTGCAACAGCGGCAGGACGCGCGGCAGGATGAACGGCGCCAAGGTCGGAATAATGCCGAGCCGGAGGGGCCCGCTCAACACGTCGCGGTGGCGGGCGAAGTCGACCAGGTCGCGGGTCGAGGCGAGGATGTGCTCGGCGCGGCGCGCCACGTCGATGCCGATATCCGAGAGCGCAATATCGCCGGGCCGCCGCTCGACCAGTTCGGCGCCGATCTCGCGCTCCAGCTCGCGGATTTGCATTGACAAGGCCGGCTGGCTTACGGCGCAATCCGCTGCGGCGCGGCCGAAATGCCGGTGCCGGGCAAGCGAGGTCAAATAACGCAGTTGGCGCAAGGTAATCATGATTTCGGTCCTTGGCGATAAGTTAGTGTTATCGAACGTGACTGGCAATACGATTAGACCTTATTGGAACCCTTCCATATAAGCGTCGCAGCGCGCGCTACTTCCTTTGGCGAGCGCAGTTTCAGCGGAGGACGTATTCCATGGATGCAAAAACCGACGACAAGAACGTGGGCAAGTGCCCGGTTAACCATGGCAAAGGCCATCGCAACCGCGACTGGTGGCCGGACCATCTCGACATCGGCGTGCTGCACACGCTGCATCCGTCGGCCGATCCGATGGGCAAGGAATTCAACTACGCCGAGGAGTTCAAGACCCTCGACCTCGACGCCGTCATCAAGGACCTCAAGGCCCTGATGACCGACTCGCAGGAATGGTGGCCGGCCGACTTCGGCCACTACGGCGGCCTGTTCATCCGCCTCGCCTGGCACTCCGCCGGCACCTATCGCATCACCGACGGCCGTGGTGGCGCCGGCGCCGGACAGCAGCGCTTCGCCCCGCTCAATTCGTGGCCGGACAACGTCAATCTCGACAAGGCGCGCCGCCTGCTGTGGCCGATCAAGCAGAAGTACGGCCGGAAAATCTCCTGGGCCGATCTGTTCGTGCTGGTCGGCAACGTCGCGCTCGAGGACATGGGCTTCAAGACTTTCGGTTTCGCCGGCGGCCGCGCCGATGTGTGGGAGCCGGAAGAGCTGTACTGGGGGCCGGAAGGCTCGTGGCTTGGCGACGAACGCTACAGCGGCGAGCGCCAGCTCGCGGAGCCGCTCGGCGCCGTGCAGATGGGCCTCATCTACGTCAATCCGGAAGGCCCCGGCGGCAATCCCGATCCGCTCGCCTCGGCGCGCGACATCCGCGAGACCTTCTTCCGCATGGCGATGAACGACGAAGAAACCGTGGCGCTGATCGCCGGCGGTCATACATTCGGCAAGACGCACGGCGCCGGCGATCCGTCGCTGGTCGGTGCGGACCCGGAAGCCAGTGACATCGAGTCCCAAGGCATCGGCTGGCACAGCAAGCACGGCACTGGCATGGGCCCCGACGCCATCGGCGGCGGTCCCGAAGTGACCTGGACGCAGACGCCGACCAAGTGGAGCAACCACTTCTTCGACAACCTGTTCAAATTCGAATGGGAACTGACCAAGAGCCCGGCCGGCGTCAAGCAGTGGGTGGCGAAGAATGCCGAGCCGTCCATCCCGGACGCCTTCGATCCGTCGAAGAAGAAGCTGCCGACGATGCTGACCTCGGATCTCGCGCTGCGCTTCGATCCGATCTACGAAAAGATCTCGCGCCGCTTCTACGAGAACCCCGACCAGTTCGCCGACGCTTTCGCCCGCGCCTGGTTCAAGCTGACGCACCGCGACATGGGCCCGGTCGTTCGTTACCTGGGCCCGCTGGTGCCGAAGGAAACCCTGATCTGGCAGGACCCGATCCCGGCCTCCGACTACACGCTCGACGCCAAGGACGTTGCCGCGCTGAAGGCGAAGATCCTCGCCTCCGGCCTCACGGTGCCGCAGCTTGTCTCGACCGCCTGGGCTTCGGCTTCGACCTTCCGCAAATCCGACAAGCGCGGCGGCGCCAATGGCGCGCGCATTCGTCTAGCTCCGCAGAAGGACTGGGAGGTCAACCAGCCGGCGCAGTTGAAGACGGTGCTGGCCAAACTCGAAGCGATCCAGAAGGAGTTCGGCAAGAAGGTGTCGATGGCCGATCTGATCGTCCTCGGCGGCGACGCCGCGGTCGAAAAGGCGGCCAAGGATGCCGGCGTCGATGTGACGGTGCCGTTCACCTCGGGCCGCATGGATGCGTCGCAGGAGCAGACTGACGTGGCGTCCTTCGCGCCGCTCGAGCCGTGCGCCGATGCGTTCCGCAACTACATCAACGCCAGCAAGCAGCAGTTCATGAAGCCGGAAGAGGCCATGGTCGATCGCGCGCAGTTGCTCGCTCTGACCGGGCCGGAAATGACCGTGCTGATCGGCGGCCTGCGCGTTCTCGGCGCCAATGCCGGGGACTCCAAGAACGGCGTGTTCACCAAGACGCCAGGCAAACTGACGAATGACTTCTTCGTCAACCTGCTCAGCATGTCGACGGTGTGGTCGCCTTCCGGCACCGATGGTGCCTACGAAGGCCGCGACCGCAAGACCAAGGAACTGAAGTGGACCGGCACGCGCGTCGATCTGATCTTCGGTTCGCACTCGCAGTTGCGCGCGCTCGCTGAAGTCTATGCCTCCTCGGACTCCAAGGCGAAGTTCGTCAAGGATTTCGTCAAGGCCTGGACCAAGGTGATGAACAACGACCGCTTCGACGCGACCGCACAAACGGCGCTGGAAGCGGCGGAGTAAGTCCTGCTCACGACAAAGACAAAACGGCCGGGAATTTTCCCGGCCGTTTTTTTAAGGCTTAGGCGGATTTACTGCCCGCCGCCATCCACCTCACCATGCGCCGCTCTCAGCGCATCCGGCTGCGGCATGGCGATGATGTTGTAGCCACTATCGACGAAATGGATTTCGCCGGTCACGCCGGTCGATAGATCCGAACAAAGATACAAGCCGGCGCCGCCGAGTTCTTCCAGGGTGACACCGCGGCCGAGCGGCGAATATTTCTGCTGGAACGCGAACATATAGCGCGCATCGCCAATGCCGGCGCCGGCCAGCGTACGGATCGGACCCGCCGAGATCGCGTTGACGCGGATCTTCTGGTGGCCGAAATCGACGGCGAGATAGCGCACCGAGGATTCGAGCGCCGCCTTCGCCAGACCCATGACGTTGTAATTGGGCATGGCGCGATCGCCGCCATTATAGGTGAGGGTGAGCAGCGAACCGCCATTGGGCATCAGCTCCGCCGCGCGCTTGGCGCTCTCGGCGAAGGAAAAGCAGGAGATCACCATGGTGCGCACGAAATTCTCGCGCGTGTTATCGGCGAAGCGGCCCTTCAGTTCGTTCTTGTCCGAGAAGCCGACCGCGTGGACGAAAAAGTCGATGGTTCCCCACTTCTCCTTGAGCGTGGCGAAAACCGCATCGACAGTGGAGATGTCCTCGACGTCGCAAGGCAGGATAATGTCGGACTTGGTCTGCTCGGCGAGCGGCTTGACGCGCTTCAAAAGCGCATCGCCCTGATAGGTGTAGGCAAGCTGGGCGCCGTGGTCGCTCAGCATCTTGGCGATGCCCCAGGCGATCGAGTGGTCGTTGGCGACCCCCATGATCAGGCCGCGTTTTCCGTCCATCAGCTTCGACATGCAAACCCCAATCCGTCATCCTGAGGAGCGAGCGTAGCGAGCCTCGAAGGACGACGGCCGCCGACTCTCGGGCCGTCGCCCTTCGAGGCTCGGCAGCTTTGCTGCCTCGCACCTCAGGGTGACGGAGTTAGTTAAAACTATGCGTCCACGTGCTTCATCACGATCGACGCATTGGTGCCGCCGAAGCCGAACGAGTTCGAGAGCACCGCGCCGATCTTCACGTTGTCCTTGCGCTCGCGCAGGATCGGCATGTCGGCGAAGGCGGGATCGATGGTCTCGATATTGGCGCTCTCGCACAGGAAGCCGTTGTTCATCATCAGCAGCGAGTAGATCGCTTCCTGCACACCGGCGGCGCCGAGCGAGTGACCGGACAGCGACTTGGTCGCTGAAATCGGCGGGCACTTGTTGCCGAACACTTCACGGATCGCACCGATCTCGGCGGCGTCGCCGACCGGCGTCGCTGTGGCGTGCGGGTTGATGTAGTCGATCGGCGCCTTGCAGGTTTCCAGCGCCATCTTCATGCAGCGCATCGCGCCTTCGCCCGACGGCGCCACCATGTCGTCGCCGTCCGAGGTGGCACCATAGCCGGCGATCTCGGCGTAGATTTTCGCGCCGCGGGCCTTGGCGTGTTCGTATTCTTCCAGCACCAGGACGCCGGCGCCGCCGGCGATGACGAAACCGTCGCGGCTGACGTCATAAGCGCGCGAAGCGGTCTGCGGCGTGTCGTTGTACTTCGTGGACATCGCGCCCATGGCGTCGAACATGTTCGACAAGGTCCAGTGCAGCTCTTCCGAGCCGCCGGCGAAAACCATGTCCTGCTTGCCCCATTGAATGAGTTCGGCGGCGTTGCCGATGCAGTGATTGGAGGTCGCGCAGGCGGATGAGATCGAATAGTTGACGCCCTTGATCTTGAACCAGGTGGCGAGCGTCGCCGACGCGGTAGAGGACATCACCTTCGGCACCGCGAACGGCCCGATGCGCTTCGGCGAATTGTTCTTGCGGGTAATGTCGGCGGCCTCGACGAGAATGCTGGTCGATGGCCCGCCCGATCCCATGACGATGCCGGTGCGCGGATTGACGATGTCCTTTTCCTCGACCCCCGAGTCACGGATCGCCTGCTCCATGGCGACATGATTCCAGGCCGAGCCGGGGCCGAGAAAGCGCATCGCACGCCGGTCGATCGAGCCGGCCGGATCGAGCGTCGGCATGCCCTGCACCTGGCAGCGGAAGCCGTGGGCGGCGAATTCCTCCGAGCGCGTAATGCCGGACTTGGCTTCGCGCAGACTGGCGAGGACTTCCTGCGAATTGTTGCCGATGGATGAGACGATGCCCATCCCGGTGACGACGACACGTCTCATGGCCGTATTTCCTCACACAGTACCGCGTTTGTCGGATTTCGCGGTGATTGGGCACATTTGGGCCGCTTCAGGCAACAACGCAAGGCTGCGAACGACGTCAAAAACGTCAGCCGCCCGCCGGCTCCGCGTCCTTGAACAGGCCGACCTTGAGGTCGCTGGCCTTGTAGATGACCTTGCCGTCAGCTTCTAACCATCCATCGGCAATGCCGAGCACCAGTTTCGAGCGCATGACGCGCTTGAAATCGACGCCGTAGACGACCTTCTTGACGCTCGGCAGCACCTGGTCGCTGAATTTGATCTCGCCGGTCGCGATCGCGCGGCCCCGTCCGGGCGCACCCAGCCAGCCAAGGTAAAAACCGACCATCTGCCATAGGGCATCCAGGCCGAGGCAGCCCGGCATTACCGGGTCGCCTTTGAAATGACAGAGGAAAAACCACAGGTCCGGCCGCACATCGAGTTCCGCGCGGACGAAGCCCTTGCCGTGCGGACCGCCAGTTTCTGAAATCTCGGTAATCCGGTCGAACATCAGCATCGGCGGCAGCGGCAACTGGGCGTTGCCCGGGCCGAACAGCTCGCCGCGGCCACAGGCCAGCAAGTCTTCGTAGGCGAAACTGTTACGCCGGTTTTCCATCGTCGAACTATCCCCCGTTTGGGCGGGCTTGCCTCAATTGGCGTTTTTCCTAACACACCGGGCCGGGGTGGCAAAGATGCCGAATTCGCCCAGGCGGACCCTTTTCCTGCCGTATTTACAGCCGGATAGGCCGGCTAGCGGCGTACCTGCCTTCGCCGCTGTTGCGAGACGGTTGCATCTGGGCGCCGTTTTCGATATGTTGCAGATGAAACGGATTTGTCCCGGGCCGTCGGGACATTGATTTATTTGTAATTCGCTTCGGCGAAACCTTGGGCTCGCAACTATGACCCAGACGCGTACCGTTCTTCTGCCGATCGACAAGGCCGACGCAGCGCCTGCGCCGGACCGCACCTCGCTCACCGGCTGCCCGTGGCACGATGTGAAGGCAATGCTGCGCGAAGTAGGCTTGCGTCCGACGCGCCAGCGCATGGCGCTGGGCTGGATCCTGTTCGGCAAAGGCGACCGCCATCTCACCGCCGAGGCGCTTTACGAAGAAGCCTCGCGCGCCAAGGTGCCGGTGTCGCTGGCGACGATTTACAACACGCTGCACCAGTTCACCGAAGTCGGCCTGCTGCGTCAGGTGCCGGTCGATGGTTCGAAGGCTTACTTCGACACCAATGCGTCGTCGCATCACCACTTCTTCGTCGAAGGCGAAGACGAGCTGCTCGACATTCCGGGCGCCGAAGTGATGGTCGGCAAGACGCCGGAGCCGCCGGAAGGCTACGAGATCGCGCGCGTCGATGTGGTCGTGCGCCTGCGCCGCAAGGCCTGATTTTTCCGTTCGAGACTTAAAGAAGGCCGCGCGGCATGCGCGGCTTTTTTTATGGCTGCCAAAACCATTTCACGCCTTCGCGCCGCCGTTGCGCTTCGCTTAGCCCGATATCGGCGAGGCGATGCGCCTCAAGCGCACGCAACTGACGCCGCGTGCGCGCGCGTCTGAACCAGATCGTGAAAACCGCGGCAATGTCGATAATCGTCATGCCGCACATTGCGCAGCGCTGGCGGCAAAATGTTTCGGCCAGGGCCGAAGCATCGCTGCGCTAAATCGCCTAGACTACGCACGACGGTTCACGGAGTGTTTAAAATGGCGAGCAATGCCGCCTTCGCGGAAGTGGCCAATCTAGCGGGCGATCCGGCCCGCGCCGGCATGCTGCATGCGCTGATGGATGGCCGCGCCTTGACGGCTACCGAACTGGCGCGCGTCGCCGGCATCACGCCGCAGACCGCATCGGGCCACCTCCTGCAACTCACCGCCGGAGGCCTGTTATCTGTCGAAAAACAGGGCCGTCATCGTTATCACCGGCTCGCTTCGCCCGCGGTCGCGCGCATGTTGGAAAGCATCATGCAGGTGGCCGCCGATACCGCGCCACGCAAGAAGACGTTTGTCGGCCCGCGCGATGTCGCGTTGCGCGCCGCGCGCACCTGTTACGATCATCTGGCCGGCCACCTCGGCGTCGCGCTCGCCGATGCACTGGTCAAACGCGGCGATATCGAACTCACAGCGGACGCCGGCATCGTCACGAAAAGCGGTGCGGCTCTGTTCGATCGGCTTGGTATCGACCTTGGCATCGATCTCGGCGCGAGTGGCAAGCGTAAAGGCCGCATGCTGTGCCGGCCGTGTCTCGACTGGAGCGAACGGCGGCCGCATCTCGCCGGCCACGTCGGCGCCGCTTTATGCAAACATTGCCTGAGCGAAGGCTGGATCAAGCACATCGACGGCACGCGCGCGGTCGCGGTCACCGTCAAAGGCCAGCGGAATTTCAGGGACGTGTTCGGAATAGCAATGGTCTGAGGAAACCTAGTCGACCTTCTCGTTCGGATAGGCGCCCCACAGGCGCTCCTGCACGATCCAGCCGCTGAAGCTCTTGCCGGACACCTGGCACCATGTGCCGGAGCAGCCCTTGATCTGGGTGAGCACGCCGGGCTGCAACCGCGCCGCCACGGTCGCCTCGAGATCGGGGCTTTCGTACAGCGGCACCAGTTCGTCCTTCAGCGTCGGCACCACCACCGCCGAGCGCTTGCCCGACAAAAGCGAGTGATAGACCCAGCCTTCCGCGCCTTCCCAGTCGCGGATGCGGCGCCAGTTCTCGAATTCGGCGGTAATCTCCACCGGCATGCCGGCGCGGGTATACACCCAGCGCACTTCCTGATCCTTGTTCGGACCGGAGCGGACGTTGACCCGGTCAGACTTTAGGCTGACGAAGCGCGGGATCGGCAGGCCGCTGACCGCGCCAACCGGGCCTTCGCCCGCTGCCAGGGCTTGGGGCGACCAGGACGCGGCCAGCCCGGCCACGAGGAGGCCCGCGCCGGCCCGCCGCAAGGCCGCCCGGACGCTTTGTGTTGTCATTGCCATCTGGTAGGAAAAAGAAGGAATTTTCGACCCCACGCACGAGAATTGGGAGTGTGGGCGAACGCGGTTAAAGAGACCTGAATCGGCAATCATTTCGGTATTTAAGTCCATGCCCAAGGCGAAGAAACCCGTCGTCGTCGTCACCCGCAAATTGCCCGACTCGGTCGAGTTGCGCATGCGGGAACTTTTCGATGCGCGCCTCAATCCGGACGACAAGGCCATGTCGACGGCGCAACTGGCCGAGGCGGTCAAGACGGCGGACGTCCTGGTGCCGACGGTGACAGACCGCATCGATGCCGCGCTTTTGTCCAAGGCCGGCGAGCAGCTTCGCCTGATCGCCAATTTCGGCAACGGCGTCGACAATATCGACGTCGCCACCGCGGTTCAGCGCGGCATCACCGTGACCAATACGCCGGGCGTTTTGACCGAGGACACCGCCGACATGACGATGGCGCTGATCCTGTCGGTGCCGCGCCGCCTCGTCGAAGGTTCGAACGTCCTGATCTCGGATCAGGACTGGGCCGGCTGGACGCCGACCTGGATGCTCGGCCACCGCATCTGGGGCAAGCGCCTCGGCATCATCGGCATGGGCCGCATCGGCCAGGCGGTGGCGCGGCGCGCCCGCGCCTTCGGCTTGCAGATCCACTATCACAACCGCCGCAAGGTCGCGCCCAAGATTGAGGAAGAACTCGACGCCACCTATTGGGAGAGTCTCGACCAGATGCTGGCGCGTATGGACATCGTGTCCGTCAACTGTCCGCATACGCCCGCTACATTTCACCTGTTGTCGGCGCGCCGCCTCAAGATGTTGCGCCCCGAGGCCTTCGTCGTGAACACGGCGCGTGGCGAGGTGATCGACGAAAACGCCCTGGCGCGCCTGCTGGATTCAGGCGACATCGCCGGCGCCGGTCTCGACGTGTTCGAACATGAACCGGCGGTCAATCCGAAACTGTTGAAGCTGGCCAAAGCCGGCAAGGTCGTGCTGCTGCCCCATATGGGATCGGCGACGATCGAAGGCCGCATCGACATGGGCGAGAAGGTCATCATCAACATCAAGACCTTCATGGACGGGCATCGCCCGCCGGATCGAGTCTTGCCGAGTATGCTGTGAGGCGATCCACACACAGCCGTCATTGCCGGGCTTGACCCGGCAATCCATGATGCCATTCCACGACAACAGACTTTCGTAAGCTCCTTATCTGCGGCGCCACATCATGGATGCCCGGGTCAAGCCCGGGCATGACACAGTGGCTTACCCGCGCGGCGTCTTGCGGCGCTCGTAGCTGTCTTCACTATGGATCATGCGCTTGAAATACATGCCGCGATGGCCGCATTTCGGGCACGGCACGCTGAACTCGATGCTGACCATGTTGGGCTGGCGAATTTGGATCGGTGAATGACATCTTTCGCATTCGACGACGCCGCGCTGATGAGCGCCGAGGTTCTGGTTGGCGATTTGCTGGGCCGAATACATGACGCGAACTCCGCTGCTCGAATTTGACTCCACTTTGACCGAAAAATGCTGTTCCGCTGTTAAGCTGAAGTTCCCTAAATCGTAAACGCCCGTTAGGGCTGTTCGGCGGCGGATATGGAAAAAGCGCGATAGATCAGGACAAATCGACGATGGTCGGCCGGTTGCCGCTCAACGGATTGTCCGCGTCCCATGCATAGCTGAGCGTCTCGAATCGCATGGAGCGCGCATCGACCATCAGCAGGCGGCCGACGAGGCCTTCGCCGAAGCCGACGATTTCACGCATCACTTCGAGCGCCATCATCGAGCCGAGAATGCCCGGCAGCGCGCCGAGAATGCCGGCTTCGGCGCAGGCCGGTATCGAGCCGGCCGGCGGCGGCTCGGGAAACAGGCAGCGATACGTCGGATTGCGCACGCCGTCGGCGTTTGTCTCGTGGGCGCGGATGGTGGTCAGCGAACCGTCGAAGATGCCGACCGCCGCCGTGACCAATGGCTTGCGCGCGAAATAGCAGGCGTCCGACACCAGATAGCGCGTGGCGAAATTATCCGAGCCGTCGGCGACGATATCGTAATCCGAAATCAGGTCGAGCGCATTGCCTGCCTCGATCCGCGTCATGTGCGTTTCAACTTTGACATGCGGATTGAGCTTTTCGATCGCGACCTCGGCGCTGTCGACCTTGCGCAGGCCGATATCGGGCGTCGCGTGAATGACCTGACGTTGCAGGTTCGACAGCGAGACGATGTCGTCATCGACGATACCGATGGTGCCGACGCCGGCGGCGGCAAGATAGAGCAGCACCGGCGCACCAAGGCCGCCCGCACCGATTACCAGCGCGCGCGCGGCTTTCAGCTTTGCCTGTCCGGGGCCGCCCACTTCGCGCAGCACGATGTGGCGCGCATATCGTTTGAGTTCGTTTGAATTCAGCATGATGGTTAACCTAGCGCAAGAATCCGAAGCCAGGGAACCGCTTTGTGGCTGCCGCACGATGTCCGCCGCCTTGCGCGAGCGCCCCTATGGGCTAGTTTGCGCGGCAATCTTGGTTAGTATGGCGTTAATGACAATCCGTCCGCTCCCCATCGTGACGTTGTTCGCGCTCTCGCTCAGCGCGATATCCGCGTCGGCGCAAATGCCGGCAGCCGACGCGGCGCCCTATCCGATGGAAGCCGACCAGGCCGCGGCTGCCCCAGCCAAACCAGAAAAGAAGCCCGAGAAAAAGCCGGAGAAGAAGGCGGAAACGAAGCCCTCTGCCCAGGCTGCCGCGCCCGTCGTGCTGCCGCCGGTCAGGCCGGACGCCATCAAGGCGGCCCTCGCCCGGCCCGAAGCCGCGCCGGTGGCCGCGCCGCCCGCTACAGCTGCGCCCGTTGCCGCGACCGAAAACGAACAGGAACTCGGCTGGAACGTGGTGGCCGATCCGGCGACCGGCGTGCACATCGGCCTGCCGACGAAATTGGTGCCGCATGCGCGCGAGGCGGCGCGCGGCACGCGCTGGTCGTCAAAGTACGGCGACGTGCAGGTCGAGACCTTCCGCATCAGCGATCCCGGCCTGAAATTGTCGGCGCTGTTCGAGCAGGAAAAGAAAGAGCCCGGCGGCCGCAAGGTGGAATACAGCGTGCTGCGCGACGACAGCTTTTTCATCAGCGGTCTTCAGGGCCTGAAGAAATTTTCGGTGCGCGCCTCAATCCGCAATGGCGAGGTGCGCGGCTTCACCATGCTGTACGATCAGGCGATGGAAGGCATCGTCGCGCCGGTAATGGTGGCGATGACCTCGGCCTTCGCGCCGTTTCCACAACGCAGTCTGCCATTCGCCGCGCTCGCCAAGCCGGTCGAGTATGGCAACGGCGTCATCGTCAGCGCGAAAGGCCACATCGTCACCGACGCCAGTCTGGCGCGCGGTTGTCAGGTGATTTTGGCTTCCGGCTTCGGCGATGCCGAGCGCGTTGCCGAAGACAAGGACAACGGACTCGCACTGCTGCGCGTCTACGGCCCGCATCGATTCCGACCTTTGTCGATGACCGGCGATGTTGCCGCGTTCAAATCAGCGGATGTGACCCTGGCCGGCATTCCCGATCCCAGGGAGCAGACCAATAAAGCCAAAGTCACCGAGATCAAGGCGCGCGTCACCGACGGCAATTCGATAGAATTGCGTCAGTCCGAACCGATGGCGGGATTTTCCGGGGCCGCCGCGCTCGACGGTCAGGGCCGCTTCATCGGCATCGCCGAGATGCGCAACGCTGTCGTCGCCAGCACCAGGCCGTCAATGCCGCCGCTGCGATTGATCACGGCCGCCACCGTCCGCAGCTTTCTCGATGCGCACAATGTACCGGCGTCCCCCGCAACGAGCGGCGACGCCTCGGCGTCGGTCGTGCGTATTATTTGCGTGCGGAAAAAGTAGCGATTGTCGTCCCCGCGAAGGCGGGGACCCAGCAGCCCCGGCCTCGCGATTCTATCTCTGGCGTTCGCGATTACTGGATGCCCGCTTTCGCGGGCATGACACATTACCGATTCTTCCACTGTGGCTTTCGCTTTTCGACGAAGGCCTTCATGCCTTCCTTCTGGTCGTCGGTGGCAAACAGCGCGTGGAAGATGCGGCGCTCGAACACGACGCCCTCAGTCAGGCTCGATTCGAAAGCGCGGTTGACCGCTTCCTTGCCCGCCAGCACCGACGGCAGCGACATGTTGGCAATCGTGTCGGCAACTTTCATGGCTTCGTCCATCAGGCTTGCCGCCGGCACAACGCGCGCCACCAGGTTAGAGCGCTCGGCCTCGGCCGCATCCATCATGCGTCCGGTCAGGATCATGTCCATTGCCTTGGCCTTGCCGACCGCGTGCGTCAGGCGCTGCGTGCCGCCAATGCCGGGGATGACGCCGAGCTTGATTTCCGGCTGGCCGAACTTGGCATTGTCAGCGGCGATGATGATGTCGCACTGCATCGCCAGTTCGCAACCGCCGCCGAGCGCAAAGCCCGCCACCGCCGCGACGATCGGCTTGCGCGCCCGCGTCGGCGCATGCCAGTCGCCGGCGAAATTGCCGAGATAGGCTTCGATGAAGGTCTTGTCCGCCATCTCCTTGATGTCGGCGCCGGCGGCGAAGGCCTTGTCGCTGCCGGTGATCAGCAGGCAACCGATGCCGCTGTCGGCCTCATATGCGTCGATCGCTTGCGTCAGTTCGATAACAAGCGCGCGGTTCAACGCATTGAGGGCCTGCGGCCGGTTGAGCGTGATGACGCCGACGCGGCCTTTGCTTTCGACAATGAGATTTTCATAAGCCATCGCGTTTTCTCCCGGTGATCTTTGCTATTTCTGGCACGCCGGACAATAAAATGTCGAGCGGCCGTTCTGCACGATGCGCTTGATGGTGCCCTTGCAATGCGGGCACGGCGCGCCCTCGCGGTCATAGACGCTGAAATTGTGCTGGAAATAGCCGAGCGTGCCGTCGGCCTGGCGGTGATCGCGCAGCGACGAGCCGCCGGCCTTGATGGCGTCTTGCAGCACCGCCTTGATCCCATCGACCAAAGCCACCGCGCGCTGGTTCGGCAAACCCTTGCGGTCGGCGATGGTCGAGGCCTGCCGCTTCGGCGACACATGCGCGCGATAGAGCGCCTCGCAGACATAGATGTTGCCCAGGCCGGCAACGACGCGCTGGTCGAGCAGTGCCGCCTTCAGCGACGTCTTCTTGCCGGCGCAGGCTTTGGCCAGCATCACGGCGTCGAATTCGTTGCCGAGGGGCTCCGGTCCGAGCGCGTTCAGCAACGGCTCCTTGTCGAGTTCTGTCCGCGCCACCAGCTTCATCGAGCCGAAACGGCGCGGATCGTTGAACGTCACCGTCGCGCCGTTCGACATGTGAAACACGACATGGTCGTGCGCGCCGATCTTGCCGCGCTCGTGATGGAAGTCGCCCGGCCGCGCCGTCTTGGTGTCCAGGATGATGTGGAACGAGCCGGACATGCCGAGATGCATCAGCAGCACATCGCCGGTCGACAGGTCCGCGACCAAATACTTAGCGCGTCGGCCAAGCCCATCCACGGTCGCCCCGGCAATGCGCTTGGCGAAATCCTTCACCAGCGGCCAGCGCAGGTCGCCGCGCCGCACCTCGACCTTGACGATCCGGGCGCCTTCCATGACGGGGGCGAGGCCCCGACGCACGGTTTCGACTTCGGGGAGTTCAGGCATTATACGCCTTGCGCCGGTTTATCGATCGGCTCGCCGAAGACGATCCGGTTGTTGAACGGATCGACCACCGCCACTTCCAGCATGCCCCAATCCTGCTGCTGCAGGCCGGGCCGGTTATGGCGGTAGTTCTTGTCGATCAGCTCCCGCTGCAATTCGGCGGCGCCCTTCATATAGACATAGACATGCGACCCCGGCGTGCCGTCACCATGGTGTTCGCTGAGGTGGAACACCACGCCACCGCGCGACACCTGCATGTAGACCGGCATGCCCGGCTCGAACGTATATTCCCAGTCGACCTTGAAGCCGAGGAAATCGAGGTAGAACTCGCGCGCCTTCTCCAGCGAGAAAATGCGCAAAACCGGTACCGTGCGCCCGAATTCGATAGCCATGACCTGGTCGGCTCCCTGTCGTCGGCCGTTAAACAAGAGGCCGGCCTTTCTAGCGCCCCGCCGCCTGCCGCGCTATGGTCCTGCCCGCAAAGGACTATTGGCTTATGACACCGCAAGAAGAGACGCATTTTGGCGACCAGACCGTGCCCCTGGCCGATAAACAGGGCCTGGTGGACGAGGTTTTTCACTCGGTCGCGCGCCGCTACGACCTGATGAACGATTTGATGTCCGGCGGCCTGCACCGCGCCTGGAAGGACGCACTGGTCACCGCCGTCAATCCGCCGGGCAAATCCAGCGACCGTCCCTTCGCGCTGCTCGATCTCGCCGGCGGCACCGGCGACATTGCATTCCGCACCGTCGAGGCCGGGGGCGACAACACCCGCGTCACCGTCTGCGACATCAACGCCGAAATGCTGGCGGTCGGCCGCGAGCGCGCCCTGGAGCACGGCCTCGACGACAGGGTCACCTTCGAGCAGGGCAATGCCGAAGAGCTGCCTTACGCCGACAAGAGCTTCGACTGCGTCACCATCGCCTTCGGCATTCGCAATGTGCCGCGCATCGCCAAGGCGCTGAGCGAAGCGCACCGGGTGCTCAAATATGGCGGCCACTTCCTCAGCCTGGAATTTTCCAGCGTCGATGTGCCGGGGTTGGATAAAATCTACGACCTGTATTCACAACACGTCATCCCGAACATCGGCCGCGCCGTCACAGGCGATCGCGAGGCCTATGCCTACCTCGTTGAGTCGATCCGCAAGTTCCCCAAGCCGAAAGCCTTCGCGGCGATGATCGAGGAGGCCGGCTTCCGCCGCGTCACCTTCACATCGATGACCGGCAATGTCGTGGCGATGCATTCGGGCTGGAAATTGTGATTTTCGCCCTCTCTCACCTCACGCGGCTCGCGCGCACCGGGTACGTCCTGGCGCGCGAAGGCGTGTTCGCGCTGGTCGACACCCGTGCGCTGCCGCTGCCGGAACGCACCTTCATCGCGATGGCGCGGCTGATCGAACGGCCGACCGCCAAGGAAGGCACGAAGGACGATTCTGGCCGTCTCGCCGCCGCGCTGACCAAGCTCGGGCCCACTTACGTCAAGCTCGGCCAGTTCATGGCGACGCGTCCCGATGTCGTCGGCACGCAGATCGCGCACAGCCTGGAAAGCCTGCAAGACCGCATGCCGCCGTTTCCGCAGAGCGAGGCGGAAGCCGTTATCGTCGCCGCTTTCGACCGGCCGCTGAACGCGACCTATGCCAGCTTAGGCCCCGCGGTCGCCGCCGCTTCCATCGCGCAGGTGCACAAGGCCGAAATCGACATCGCCGGCGAACGCAAGACCGTCGCCGTCAAGGTGCTGCGTCCCGGCATCGAGCGCCGCCTCAACGCCGATCTCGATGCTTTCTTCTTCGCCGCGCGCACCGCCGAAAGAATGTCAATCGAGGCGCAGCGGCTGCGCCCGGTCGAGGCCGTCGCCACTCTGGCGCGGTCGGTCAAGATCGAAATGGATTTCCGGCTGGAAGCCGCCGCCGCCTCGGAGATGGCCGAGAACACCAAGGACGACCCGAACTTCCGCGTACCGACCGTGGACTGGGACCGCACCGCGCGCGAAGTGCTGACGCTGGAGTGGATCGACGGCACGCCGCTGAACGACCGCGCCACCTTGGAGGCGCGCGGCTTCGACCTGCCGGCGCTCGGCCGCAACGTCATCCAAAGCTTCCTGCGCCACGCGCTGCGCGACGGCTTTTTCCACGCCGACATGCATCCGGGCAATCTGTTCGTCGATGCCGACGGCAAGCTTGTTGCGGTCGATTTCGGCATCATGGGCCGTCTCGGCCCGAAGGAACGCCGCTTCCTCGCCGAAATCCTGTACGGCTTCATCACCCGCGATTATCACCGCACCGCGCAGGTGCATTTCGACGCCGGCTACGTGCCGCGGCATCATTCGGTCGATGACTTCGCGCAGGCGATCCGCGCCATCGGCGAGCCGATCCACAACCGCACCGCCGAAGACATCTCGATGGCCAAGCTGCTGATGCTTCTTTTTGAAGTGACCGGCCTGTTCGACATGCGGACGCGGCCGGAGCTGCTGCTGTTGCAGAAGACCATGGTCGTGGTCGAAGGCGTCGCGCGCACCTTCGATCCGAAACTCGACATGTGGGCGACCGCCGATCCTGTGGTGCGCGAATGGATCGCGCGCCATCTCGGCCCCGCCGGCAAGCTCGAAGGCGCTTTCGAAGGCGCCGGCGAACTCGGCCGCTTTGCGTCGCAGGTGCCGTCGCTGCTCAGCCGCGCCGGCAACATTCTCGATCAAATCGATGACGCCACCCGAAACGGCATCGTGCTGGCGCCGGAATCGGTCGAAGCCATCGGCCGCGCCGAGGCACGCCACAACCGCTGGGTCGCCGGCGGACTGTGGATGATCGCGCTGATGCTCGGCTGGATCGCCTGGCTGCTGGTGTAGGTGCGACCGGACGCTAGGCGGAAAATTCCATCATCGTCTTGAAGCCGCCGAAGATCATGCGCTTGCCGTCGAACGGCATGGCATTCATGTCCATCTTCAGGCGCTTGTCGCTCATTATCTTGTCCATAATCGCGTCACGGGACTTGCGCGATGTGTAAGTGATCCAGGAGAACACCACGACTTCGCCGGGTTTCAGCTTGACGCTGCGCGGAAACGAGGTCCACTTGCCCTTCTTGACGTCGTCGGCGACGCATTCGACATAACTCAGCGCGCCGAATTCCATCCAGATCTTGCCGGCCTTTTTGGCGATCTTGCGATAGGCCGCCAGCTTCTTCTTCGGCACCGGGACGATAAAACCGTCGACATAGGTCATGTGTTTTCCTTTCCTTGAGAGACGCCACTGGCCGGCGTAGGCGCGTTCGATCGTCGCCAGGTCGACCTTGTTCATTTTCAACATCGCGCTCATGGCGCGATCGGCCTTGGCGCGATCAAGATCGCGCAGCATATCCGATGCCGAGGATATTTTGCCGTTTTCCGCCACGATCGAAGTGCGCGATGCCTGCCTGTGCCTGCACGTCCAGCGCCGCACGCATGCTGGCACGGCGTTTCGACGAGGCGCTGAGCCCTTGTGGAAAGTGCCGAAGCCGCTATGATTGCATTGATGGCAACGCCATCATATGCGATTAAGCAACTGTTTTTGCAACGGTTTTCATGGCCTCGCTCACCGTCCGCCAGATCGACGAGGCGCTCAAGCAGCAATTGCGGCTGCGCGCCGCGCGCCATGGCCGATCGGTCGAGGATGAAATCCGCAATATTCTGCGTGACGCCGCCGGCGACACCGAAACCCCGCCCGGCCCTTCGCCCAGTCAGCGCGCGACCGAACCGGCGGCGACCGCGGCCCGGCGCGTCCTGCTGATTATCGGCGGCGGCATCGCCGCCTACAAGTCGCTCGATCTGATCCGGCGGCTGAAAGAGCGCGGCATCGCCGTGCGCTGTATCCTGACCAAGGCGGCCGAGGAATTCATCACGCCATTGTCGGCCGGCGCCATTACCGGCGAACGCGTTTTCAGCGACCTGTTCGATCCGGCGCATGAATTCGACGTCGGCCATATTCGTTTGGCGCGCGAAGCCGACCTGATCGTCGTCGCGCCGGCGACCGCCGACCTGATGGCCAAGATGGCGAACGGCCTGGCCAACGATCTCGCCACCGCCGTGCTGCTGGCGGCCAAGGCGAAGATCCTGCTGGCGCCGGCGATGAATCCGGCGATGTGGTCGAACAGAGCGACGCAGCGCAATCTGGCGCAGCTCACCGCCGATGGCGTGACCATGATCGGCCCGAACAGCGGCGAGATGGCCGAGAGCGGCGAACGCGGCCTTGGCCGCATGGCCGAACCTTTGGAGATCGCGGCAAGTGTCGAAGGAATCTTCAAAACTGCCGGCGCGCCGCAGCCGTTGCAGGGCAAGCGCGTGCTGATCACCGCCGGCCCGACGCATGAACCCATCGATCCCGTGCGCTATATCGCGAACCGGTCGTCCGGCAAGCAGGGCTATGCCATTGCGCAGGCCGCCGCGGCGGCCGGCGCCGATGTCACCTTGATCAGCGGGCCGGTGAATCTGCCGAAGCCGGCCGGCGTCACTGTTGTCGATGTCGAAACCGCGCGCGACATGCTCGATGCGGTCGAGCGCGCCCTGCCCGCCGACGTCGCCATCTTCGCCGCCGCGGTCGCCGACTGGCGCGTCGCCAATGCAGGGGCGCAAAAGATCAAGAAAAAGGCCGGCGCGGCAACGCCTGAACTGGCGCTCGCAGAAAACCCGGACATCCTGTCCACCATCGCGCACCGACCATCGGGACGTCCCGGTCTGGTCATCGGCTTTGCCGCCGAGACCGAGAATGTCGAGGCCAACGCCAAGGCCAAGCTCGCCAAAAAAGGCTGTGACTGGATCCTCGCTAATGACGTGTCGCCCGCAACCGGCATCATGGGTGGCGACAACAACACAATAAAACTGGTGACGGCAAACGGCATCGAGCCGTGGCCGCCGCAAAGCAAGGAAGACGCCGCCACGATGCTGATTGCGCGCATCGCCGCGGCGTTGAAGGGAGACAAGACGTGAATGTTCGCATCATGCGACTGGCGCACGCGCGCGATCTGCCGCTGCCGGCCTATCAAACAGCACAGGCCGCGGGTTTCGATCTTACCGCCGCCGTGCCTGCGCACGCGCCGATCACTCTGATGCCGGGCGCACATGTTTTGGTGCCGACAGGCCTATCGATCGCACTGCCGGAAGGCTTCGAAGCACAGGTGCGTCCACGTTCGGGTCTCGCCGCCAAACACGGCGTGACGGTGCTCAATTCGCCCGGCACCATCGACGCGGATTACCGCGGCGAAATCCAGGTTATCCTCATCAATCACGGCGTCGAATCGGTCGAAATCGCGCGCGGCATGCGAATAGCCCAGATAGTGGTCGCAACCGTAGCGCGCGCTTCATTTATCGAAGTCGATTCTCTCGATGAAACACCACGGGGAATCGGCGGCTTCGGATCCACTGGTGGTTGAAGTGAAGTTTTTTCCACTTACGTACTGGACGGATTGTTGACTGTAGCCTATTACCTTTTAAATTAGTTGCAACTGGTGCCGATAATGCCGCTGGTTTCCCGCAAGGGCATTCTTGCCATTGCCGCCGTCATTGACGTGGCTATCAATGCCCAAGGCCGGCCGGTGTCGGCAAAGGCTTTGGCTGGCCGTCACAAGTTGCCGCCGCGCCATCTTGAGCCGGTGCTGCAAGCGCTTGTCCGTGACGGCATCCTGAAAGGTATTCGCGGACCGCACGGCGGCTACGAACTGGCGCGCGAACACAAAAAGATCACGGCAGAGGACATCCTGCGAGCCGCCTCGCGCGCGGACGACGACGAGGAACCGCAAACGTCATTGCCGAAACTGGCCAGCGATGTCGTGAACCCGGCGCTGGCCGAAGCGGAACGCAGCTTTTCGCTGGCGCTCAGCCGCATCAATATCGAAGACATGGTCAAGCGCGCCGAAACGGCAAAATAGCCGGCGCGCCCGCCGCGATTTTCAAGCCGCGTTCGAATATCCGCATTGCCTCAACACGTTCACCATATGGACTCTTTCGGCGCGACTCCCCGTGGGGGTAAAGTCCAACGATTCGCGTCCGATGTTGCGGACATCGCTCGCGTCCGTTGACGCAATCCACGTTGCGTATCCTTTGGGGCAATTCTGAAATGCCGGAGACGATCCGGACGTCGAACGAGGGGCTGCGCTCTCGTCCGAGGCGAGGTGGAGTCCTCTCCGCCGCCGTCCTCGCCAATCTCTGCGTCCCATTCAGCGCGGCCGAAGCCGGAGCGGAAGCGCTGACCCGCGCCGCCGGCCTGTTCGACCGGCAGGAAATCGTCACGCTCACTTTGTTCGCCGGCGCCGCCTGCTTCGCCGTGGTCGCCGCCGTCGTCATGATCCGCAGCCGCCGCAACGCCGGACGCCACGACCCCGGCACGCGCGACGACACCTTGGCGCTGCAGGCCGAAGTCGACCGCTTCAAGCAGCTGTTCCTGTCCGATCCGCAAGTGCTGGTGACCTGGGCCGCCGCAGACGACCGCCCGGAGATTCTCGGCGACACGTCCGTCGTCGTCGCGGGAAATCCCGAGCGCGTGCTGGCCTTCGGTGCCTGGCTGGAACCGGCAGCGGCGCAGTCCATCGAACAGGCCGTGACGTCCTTGCGCGGCGAGGGCCGCGGCTTCATCATGACGCTGACGACCTCGGCCGGCCGGCCGCTCGAGGCCACCGGCCGCGCCGTCGGCGGCCGCGCCGTGCTGCGCTTGCGCGATGTCAGTGGCATCGAGCGCGATCTTGTCGATCTCGCCACGCGCCACGACCGGCTCAATGCCGATATCGAGACCATGAAGGCGCTGCTCGAATCGCTGCCGGCGCCGGTGTGGGCACGCGACGGCAGCGGCCATCTGGTGTTCGCCAATTCAGCCTATGCCCGCGCCGTCGAAGCGGTCGATCCGACCGACGCGGTGGCGCGCGAACTCGAACTGCTCGACCGCCCGGCCCTCACCGACGCGGCGCGCGCCCGCGCCGCCGGTGAAGCCTTCACCAAGCGCCTGCCGGCCATTGTCGCCGGCGAACGCCGCATCTTCGACGTCATCGACGCGCCGAGCGGCGGCGGCAGCGCCGGCATCGCCATCGACCGTACCGAAGCCGAGACCATGCGTTCTGAACTCGCGCGCATGATCGATGCCCATCGCCGCGTTCTCGATCAACTCGCCACCGGCGTCGCCATCTTCAACGTCGATCGCAAGCTGATTTTCTACAATACCGCGTTCCGCTCGCTGTTCGATCTCGATGCCGGCACGCTGGAGCAGAATCCGACCGACAGCGCCGTGCTCGACAGACTGCGCGCCGATCGCAAATTGCCCGAACAGCAGGACTTCCGGCAATGGAAGCAGCAGCTGTACGAAGCCTACCGCATGGTCGAGCCGCAGGAGCATATGTGGCACCTGCCCGACGGCCGCACCTTGCGCGTCGTCACGACACCAAATCCGGAAGGCGGCATCACCTATCTCTATGACGACGTCACCGAACGTCTCGATATGCATCGCCGCTACGATGCGCTGATCAAGGTGCAGAGCGAGACGCTCGATCATCTGGCCGAAGCGGTCGCCGTGTTCGGCTCGGACGGCCGCGTCCGCCTGCACAATCCGGCGTTCCAGCGCATGTGGAAACTGTCGGCGGAGGCGCTCGACGCCCACCCGCACATCGAGGCGGTCACCGCCTGGTCGCAGGCGCTGCACGACGACAACATCGTCTGGCGCACGCTGCGCGCGGCGGTGACCGCGATCGACGGCCGAGAGCCGGTCGGTGCGCGCATCGAGCGGCGCGACGGCATGGTGATCGACATGGCGACCATGCCGCTGCCGGACGGCGCGACCTTGGTCACGTTCCAGGACGTCAGCGACACCGTCAATGTCGAACGCGCGCTGCTCGACCGCAACGAGGCGCTGGTCGCCGCCGACGGCATCAAGATCGAATTCGTCCACCACGTTTCCTATGAACTGCGTTCGCCGCTGACCAACATCATCGGCTTCGCCAACCTGCTCGGCGATCCAGCATTCGGCCCGCTCAATGCCAAGCAGCATGAATATCTCGGCTACATCACGACATCGACCAATGCGCTGCTGGCGATCATCAATAACATTCTCGACCTCGCCACCATCGACGCCGGCGCCATGACGCTGAATTTGTCCGACGTCGACATCCGCAAATGCATGGAAGCAGCCGCCGAAGGCGTGCTCGACCGGCTCGTCAAGAATAACCTCAGGCTGGAAATTCTATCTGCGCCGGGTATCGGCAGCTTCAGCGCCGACGAGCGCCGGCTGCGCCAGGTGCTGTTCAATCTTTTGTCCAACGCCGTCGGTTTCTCGCCGCAGGGCGCAGCCGTGACCTTGTCGGCCGAACGGCAGGACGAGGCCGTGGTGTTCACCGTGATCGATCGCGGCCCCGGCATTCCGCCGGAAGCGAAAGATAAGGTGTTCGACTGGTTCGAAACCGACTCGCAGGGCTCGGAACACCGCGGCACCGGACTGGGGCTGTCGCTGGTGCGCTCGTTTGTCGAGTTGCATGGCGGCACCATCGAAATCGAATCGACGGTCGGCGCCGGCACCAAAGTCATCTGCGTATTTCCACTCACGCACGCAGCCGAGCCGGTCGCCAAACCGGCCATCAAGCAAAGCGCGGCTTGAAGCCAATAAAAAAGCCTCCGCGGAAAACCGCGGAGGCTTTTTCAGTCCATATGGACTTAGCGCATGGGGCGCGGCTGGTAGCCGACATACTCGCCGTTCACGCAGGCACCCTTGTTGGCGCCGAACAAGGCATGGAAGCCACGGCACGGCTGAAACACGGCATCAATCGCCGCGACGGTGCCGACGCCGGCGATGCCGCCAACCGTTGCCGCACCTGCGGCCGTGGTCGGCAGAGCCGCGGAGCCGATTGCAGGGGCAGCGCCGTACCAACCGTGATAGAGGCCGACGCCAACTGCGGTGCCGACCGCGGCGCCGGCAACCGGGCCGGCGACGCCGGTCGTGTATTGCGCGTCCTGTGCGCTCGCCAAAGTCGGCATTGCAATTGCGCCGGCGGTGACCGCGGCGACTGTCAGTGCTGTGATAAATCTACGCATCATGATGCTCCTTCGTTGAACCTTATCCGTACCCAGCAAACGTTCTCTCCTCGCATGCGTTCCGCAGCGCACGCGGGGAACAGCGATGTTTTGTGCAACAATGGCGATGATGTGTCAGAGCCCGGGAACCGCGACACGCACGCGGTAAATCGAAGGCAATGCTGAGGCGTCTGTGGCTCGTTGCCACATCCACGCCGCAGTTCATTCCACGTCGCGCCCTATTGTCTGCTTTTGCGCGCCGGGGCAATCTACCGCGAACGCTTCATACAAAGAATCAATCACGGGGGTAAACGTCATGGCAACGCCGCGCAATTTTCCGCTCAACGCCTGGTATATCGCGGCCTGGAGCTACGAGGTCGGCAAGCGCGAGCCGCTGGCACGCACGGTCTGCAACAATAAAATGGTGATGTGGCGCAAGGCCGACGGCTCGCTCGCCGTGCTTGAAGACGCCTGCTGGCATCGCCTGCTGCCGCTGTCGATGGGCTGGCTCGAAGGCGAAACGATCGTCTGCCGTTACCACGGGCTTGGATTCGACGGCAAAGGCCAATGCACGCGCATGCCGTCGCAGGATAAACTCAATCCGGCGGCGAAGGTGCGCAGCTATCCGGCGCTCGACCGCCATCGCTACGTCTGGGTGTGGCCGGGCGATCCGGCGCTGGCCGATCCCGCTTTGGTGCCGGACATGCACTGGAACGACGATCCGGAATGGGCCGGCGACGGCAAGACTCTTTTCGCCAAATGCGACTACCGGCTGTTCGTCGACAACCTGATGGACCTCACGCACGAGTCCTTCGTGCACATCACCAGCATCGGCTCCAAGCACGTTGCCGAGACGCCGATGACGACGACGCATTCCGGCCGCACCGTAACCTCGACACGCTGGATGCTCGATATCGACGCGCCGCCGTTCTGGCGCACCCAGCTCGGCAAACCGGGCAATGTCGACCGCTGGCAGATCATCCGCTTCGAGGCGCCGTGCACCATCGTGCTCGATGTCGGCGTCGCGCCCACCGGCACCGGCGCGCCCTCGGGAGACCGCTCGCAGGGCGTCAACGGCCGGGTACTCAACTCGATCACGCCGGAAACCGACACCACCTGCATGTATTTCTGGTCGATGACGCGCAACTACAAACTGAGCGATCAGTCGCTGACCTCACAGCTGCGCGAGGCCAATGCCAATATCTTCCTCGAAGACCTGGTCGTGGTCGAAGCCCAGCAGCGCATGATCGACGAGCGGCCGGATGCGCCCCTGCGCAATCTCAACATCGACGCCGGTTCGATGCGCGCCCGCAAGATCATCGACGACATGATCGCCAGCGAGACGCGCATCGCGGCGGAGTGAGCCGCAAGCGCTGTCGGGCGGCGGTCTGGCGCTTGAGCATAACTCCCGTTTATAAGGGTTTGTCCTCATGCGGATGCTGATTCGATGTTCCCCACCACGACCGGCGGCTACAGCTTCACGGTGGCGCTCGAAGACGAGCAGGCCACCTCCCGGCTGATGGCGGATGTCGCCGGGCTGATCGAGCCCGGCGACCTGATCACGCTGTCCGGCGATCTTGGCGCCGGCAAGACCGCCTTCGCCCGCGCCTTCATCCGCCACGTCGCTGGCGACGAAACCATTGAAGTACCAAGCCCGACCTTCACATTGATGCAGAGCTACGATCTGCCGCGCTTTCCGGTGGTGCATGCCGATCTGTACCGCCTCGGCGGCCCGAGCGAACTCAACGAGCTTGGCTTCGAGGACGCGCCGGAAACCGCGGTGACCTTGCTCGAATGGCCCGACCGCGCCGGCGGCCAGCTGCCGCCCGACCGGCTCGACATCGCGCTGACCTTGTCGCCGCCGCAAGGCGAAACGTTCCGCCACGCGCAGATCACCGGCTACGGCGCCTTCGCCGCGCGGGCCGAGCGGATCGCGGCGATCCGCCGTTTCCTCAACGACACCGGTTTCGGCCAGGCGAGCCGCCGCCGCATTCAGGGCGACGCCTCGACACGCTCTTATGAGCGGCTGGTGCGCGACGGCGTCAGCTACATCCTGATGAACTCGCCGCGCCGTCCGGACGGACCGCCGGTGCGCGACGGCAAGCCTTACAGCGCCATCGCGCATCTGGCCGAGACGGTGACGCCGTTCATTGCCATGGCGCGGGCCTTGCGCATGCTCGGTTTCTCGGCGCCGGCGATCTTCGCCGCCGACCGCGATGCCGGACTGCTGGTACTGGAAGATCTCGGCGACGAATTGATCGTCGAGGGCGATCCGCCGGCACCGATCGAGGCGCGTTACGAAGTCGCCGCCGATCTCCTGGCGGCGCTGCATCGTGAGCGCACGCCGGACACTTTGACCGTCGAGGCCGGCGTGCAATATCGCGTGCCGCGCTACGACATGGACGCGATGCTGATCGAGACAGAGCTGCTGCTCGATTGGTTCCTGCCTTTGCTCGGCTCGACGCCGTCCGACGACGTGCGCGACGACTACATTACATTGTGGCGCGCGGCGCTGACGCCGGCGCTGACGGCGCAACCGACCTGGGTGCTGCGCGATTATCATTCGCCCAACATCATCTGGCTGCCGGAACGCGACGGCATCGCCCGCGTCGGTCTGCTGGACTTTCAGGACGCCGTGATGGGGCCGGCCGCCTACGACGTCGCGTCGCTGTTGCAGGATGCCCGCGTCACGGTGCCGGAGATGATGGAGATTTCATTGCTATCGCGCTACACGCGCGCGCGCATGAAGGCCGAGCGGGGCTTCGACGCGCCGGCTTTCGCGCGGCTTTATGCGACCTTCGCCGCGCAGCGCGCCTCGAAGATTCTCGGTATCTTTGCCCGTCTCGACCGCCGCGACGGCAAGCCGCAATATTTGCGTCATCTGCCGCGCGTATGGACCTATCTCCAGCGGTCGCTGGCACACCCGGATCTGGCGCCACTCGCCGCCTGGTATCGTGTGAACATTCCCGTGCCGAAACGCGCATGATCCCGAAAAGTGGAATCCGGTTTTCGGACAAGATCATGCGCAAAATAAAAGTGAAATCCTAGATGAATGCGGTTCCGCAAACGGCCATGGTGCTCGCTGCCGGCTTCGGCCAGCGCATGCGCCCGCTGACCGACACGATGCCGAAGCCTTTGGTGAAAGTCGCCGGCCGCGCGCTGCTCGATCATGTGCTCGACCGCCTGGCCGACGCCGGGGTCCAGCGCGCCATCGTCAACGTGCATTATCTTGCCGAGCAAATCGAACGCCACGTCGAGTCGCGCACCTCGCCGCAGATCACCATTTCCGACGAGCGCTGCGTTCTGCTCGACACCGGCGGCGGCGTCGTCAAGGCTCTGCCGCTTCTTGGCGACGCGCCATTCTTCCACATCAATTCCGACACGATCTGGCTCGACAGCGTCAAGCCGAACCTGACGCGGCTGGCGGAGGCCTTCGATCCCTCGACGATGGACGCGCTGCTGCTCTTGGCGCCGGGCGCCGGCAGCATCGGCTATGCCGGGCGCGGCGATTTCACCATGGCGCCCGACGGCCGCCTGACGGCCCGCCACGAGCGCGACGTTGCGCCCTTCGTCTATGCCGGCGCCGCGATCCTGTCGCCGCGCCTGTTCGATGGCGCGCCGCAGGGCGCCTTCTCGCTGACCAGGCTCTTTGCCAGGGCCATCGAGCAAGGCCGCCTGCACGGCTTGCGGCTGGAAGGCCTGTGGATGCATGTCGGCACGCCGGAAGCAATTGCCGAGGCCGAACAGGCGATTTCCGAGAGCACCGGCTAGCGCGAAGCGTGTATGGTAAGGCGCAATGCCGGCCGCCAAACCCAACGTCTTCAATATTTCCGCCTCAGTGCCGTTTCTGCCGGCGCTGATCGACGCTTTGCGTCAAGGCAAACTGGTGCCGGGATTTCCCGCCTCGAACGATCCGCTGGAGCTTGCCCGCGCCACGCTCTATCTGCCGACACGGCGCGCCTGCCGCCTCGCCCGTGACGTTTTCCTCGAAAAGCTGGATGGCGATGCAGCGATCCTGCCGCGCATCGTGCCGCTTGGCGACGTCGATGAAGATGAGATCGTCTTTGCGGGTTCGTCCACCGATGCCTTGGCCTTGCCGGAAGCCATCGCGCCGCTTGAGCGCAAACTGATGCTGTCTCAGATCATCGCTAAATGGGCAACTGTCGTTCGCTCGGCGCAAGGATCGCCGCTTGTAGCCAACACACCCGGCGCTGCATTTGCCTTGGCGGGTGATCTCGCGCGGCTAATGGACGATATGACAACAAGGCAGGTGAAATGGAGCGCTCTCGACAAACTTGTGCCTATCGATCTTGACGAATATTGGGAGAAGTCACTTGAGTTTCTGAAATTCATCCATCCGCGATGGGACGACATCCTGCGCGCAAACGAAGCCATCGAAGCCGCCGAGCGGCGCGACAGGCTTATCGAGGCCGAAGCCCGGCGTCTCGCCGGTAGCGATGCGCCAGTGATCGCCGCCGGCTCCACAGGCTCGATGCCGGCGACGGCAAAATTGCTGGCGACCATCGCCCGGCTGCCGCATGGCGCCGTGGTGCTGCCCGGCCTTGACATGGATCTCGACGACGACGCGTGGCGGTCAATCGCCGGCAATGGCGACGACCAGACGCATGACGGCGCGCCGGCGTCCAGCCATGCGCAGTTTTCCATGCAGGCGCTGCTGACCACCATCGGCATCGCCCGCGACGAAGTCGAAGTGATCAGCGCGCCCTTAGTCCATGGCCGCGAGAGGCTGGCCTCGGAAGCGCTGCGCCCGGCCGCGACCACCGACCGCTGGCAGGCGCAGCGCGACGAAGCTGCCTTTGGCCCGGCCACCGATAAAGCGCTCGCAAACGTCAGCATGGTCGAGGCCGCCAATCCCGAAGAAGAAGCGCTCGCCATCGCCGTCACCTTGCGCGAGGCGCTGGAAACGCCGGGCAAGACCGTGGCGCTGGTGACGCCCGACCGCGCGCTGGCGCGCCGCGTCGTTGCCGCCTTGGAGCGCTGGCATGTCGCGGTCGATGACTCGGGCGGCGATCCACTGCCGGAAACGCAAGCGGGCCGCTTCGCCCGGCTTGCCGCCGAAGCCGCGCTCGATGGCTTGAAGCCGGTGACGCTGCTGGCGTTGCTCAAGCATCCGCTGTTGCGGCTCGGCGCCGAGGACGGGGCGCACCGCCTCGCCATCGCCGCGCTCGAGCGCGCGCTGCTGCGCGGGCCGCGGCCGAAGCCCGGCAGCGACGGTCTTGCCCATGCGCTCGCCACCTTCCGCGCCAATCGCGACGCCATGCACCGCAGCGATCCGCGCTGGTTGATCACGGCCGACGAACTCGACGCCGCCGCAGCGCTGATCGGGAAACTGAAAGCCGCGCTGGCGCCGCTGGAAAATTTGAAGGCCGGCAGCCACGGACTGGCGACTTTGGCCGAGTGTCATCGCACCGTCATCGGCGGTCTGAGCTCTGATGCCGAGGGCGTCATTGCGGCGTTTTCCGGCAACGACGGCATCGCGCTGGAAACGGCGTTGCAGGACATCAGCGACAGCCCGACGGCGCAAAGCCTGTCGGCGGAACGCGGCGATTATGTCGAACTGTTTCACGCGGCCATTGGTGATCGCGTCGTGCGCCGGCCGGAAACGCGCGACGTGCGCGCGCATATTTACGGGCCGCTCGAAGCGCGCTTGCAGACCGCCGATCTCCTGGTGCTCGGCGGCCTCAACGAGGCGACCTGGCCGCCGGAGACGCGCAGCGATCCGTGGCTGTCGCGACCGATGCGCGCCAAACTCGGCCTCGACCCGCCGGAACGGCGCATTGGTCTGTCGGCGCACGACTTCGCGCAGTCGCTCGGCGCGCCCGAAATTGTGCTGACGCGCGCCGCCAAGCTCGCCGGCGCGCCGACCGTGACGTCGCGGTTCGTCCAGCGCATCGCCGCGCTCGCCGGCAAAGAGCGTTGGCAGAGCGTGCTGGCGCGCGGCAACAGGACGCTCGACCTGGCGCGCGCGCTCGACGCGCCCGCATCGGTGAAAGCGGCCGGGCGGCCCGCGCCGACACCGCCGGTCGCGGCGCGGCCGTCGCGCCTGTCGGTGACCGCGATCGAGGACTGGCTGCGCGATCCCTACACGGTCTATGCCAAGTATATCCTGCGGCTCTATCCGCTCGACGCCGTCGATACACGGCCCGGCGCGCGCGACCGCGGCACCGTCATTCACGGCGCCATTGGCGACTTCACCGTGCAGTTCGCCGATGGCTTTCCGGCCGACCCGCAGCGCAAATTGCTGGAGTTGGGCGAGAAGCGTTTCGCGCCGTTGAAAGACTATCCCGAAGCACAGGCGTTCTGGTGGCCGCGCTTCAAGCGCATCGCGCAATGGTTCGCGCAATGGGACCGCGCGCGGCGCGACGGCGTTGCGACGCTGCATGGCGAAATCAAGGGCGAACTGAAATTCCCCATCGGCGAGCGCGAGTTCACCTTGTCGGCCATCGCCGACCGCATCGAATGGCGGCGCGACGGCAGCTACGCCATCATCGACTACAAGACCGGCGCGGCGCGCACCAAGAAGCAGGTCAGCACGGGCCTGGCGCCGCAGCTGACACTCGAAGGCGCGATATTGCGTGAAGGCGGATTCAAGGGGCTGCGCCCCGGCTCCATTTCGGAAATCACCTATGTGACGCTGAAAGGCGGCGATCCGGCCGGCAAGCCGGAAGACATTACATTCAAGGAAGGCACGCCGGATACGCAGGCCGACTACGCGCTCAAGCGGCTCAAGGAACTGGCGGTGACATTCGAGAACGCCGGCACGCCCTATCTGTCGCTGGTGCATCCGATGTGGACCAACCATTACGGCGACTACGATCACCTGGCCCGCGTCAAGGAATGGTCGCTCGGCGGCGGCGGCGATGAGGGCGGCGAATGAGCACGCCCCGCATCATCCCGCCCGACGTCAGCCGCGTGCAAATCGAAGCCGCCGATCCGGATACGTCGGCCTTCGTCTCGGCCAATGCTGGTTCCGGCAAGACGCATGTGCTCGCCCAGCGCGTCATCAATTTGCTGCTGCGCGGCGTCGACCCGGCGAAAATTCTCTGCATTACCTTCACCAAGGCCGCCGCCGCCAACATGGCCAACCGCGTGTTCGGCACGCTCGCCGAATGGAGCACGCTGCCCGACGCGGCGCTCGACGGGAAAATCAAGGACTCGACCGGCAAGACGGCGGGCACCGCCGACCGCGCCCGCGCGCGGCGGCTGTTTGCCTCGGCGCTGGAGACGCCGGGCGGCCTGAAAGTGCAGACCATTCACGCCTTCTGCACGCGGCTGCTGCATCAATTTCCGTTCGAGGCCAATGTCGCGGCGCGCTTTACCGTACTCGACGAGGCGCAGACCACCGAGCTGCTCGACCGGTTGACGCTCGACGTGCTGCTGCAAGCCTCCGCCGCGCCGCAAAGTGCGCTCGGCAAGGCGCTCGCCACGGCCATCGTCGTCGCCGCCGACCAGACCTTCAAGGACGTCATCGGCGACGCCATCAAGAAGCGCGACGACATCGCGCACTGGATCGAGAAGGCCGGCGGCGTCGATGCCGCCATCGATGCGCTGTCGCACAGCTTCGGGGTCGATCCGAAGGACACCGCGGAATCGCTGGAGCACGAGTTCTTCGCGCAGTCCGCCATTCCGGAATCCGACTGGCCGGCCCTGATCGAAGTTCTGGAATTCGGGTCCAAGACCGACAAGAACCACATTGAGGCTCTGCTCGCCGCGCAGCAGAGTTTCGGCCGCGACCGCATCGACAATTATTTGCGCGTGTTCTGCACGGCCGAGCTATCGCCGCGCAAGAACATCGTCACCAAGGCGATCGTCGAGGATCATCCGGACTGGTTCGACAAACTCAAGCGCGAGCAGGACCGCGTCTGCGCGCTGCTGGCCCGCGAGCGTGCCGTCGCCGCGCGCGACCGCACCCGCGCGCTCATCACCATCGCCGCCGACGTCATCGGCCGTTACAGGCTCGAGAAAGAGCGGCGCGCGCTGCTCGACTATGACGACCTGATCGACAAGACCTTAGAGCTATTCGGGCGCTCGTCCGCGGCCTGGGTGCTCTACAAGCTCGACCTCGGCATCGACCATGTGCTGATCGACGAAGCGCAGGACACCAGCCCGAAGCAGTGGGACATCATCAAGACCATCGTGTCCGAATTCATGCCGGGCGGCGCGCGGCCGAACGTCAAGCGCACGGTGTTTGCGGTCGGGGACGAGAAGCAGTCGATATTCTCCTTTCAAGGCGCGCAGCCGAAGGAATTCGACGCCAACCGAAGGCTGTTCGAGCGGCAATTCAACACGCCGGAACTCGGCTGGAAGTATCTCAAATTCCACTCCTCGTTCCGCTCTGGCGAAAACGTGCTCGCCTCGGTCGATCAGGTTTTCCGCGACAAGGATATCTATTCAAGCATCACCACCGACGACATCGGCATTCCCGAGCACAAGTCGCTGCCCGGTGCTGCACCGGGCCTGGTCGAGGTCTGGCCGCTCACGGAGCCGGCTGAACGCAAGGAGATGGAGGGCTGGGACGCGCCCTTCGATACCGAGAGCGAGGAAAGCCCCCGCGTCCGGCTGGCCCGCCGCATCGCCGCGAACGTGAAGCTATGGATGGCGCGCGGCTTGAAAGCCGGCGACGTGCTGGTGCTGGTGCGCCAGCGTGGGCCTCTGTTCGAGGCTGTCATTCGCGCGCTGAAAAGTGCCGGCGTGCCGGTCGCCGGCGCCGACCGGCTGGTGCTGACAGAGCATATCGCGGTGATGGACCTGATGGCGCTCGCCGACGCGTTACTGCTGCCGGACGACGATCTGGCTTTGGCCAGCGTGTTGAAGTCGCCTTTGTTCGGCTTGAGCGAAGAGCAGCTGTTCACGCTCGCCTTCGACCGCAAGGGCTCGTTGCGCGCATCGCTAAGAGGCAATGCCGAATTCAAAACAACGGCGGATGGACTCGACAACCTCAGCGACGCTGCCCACCGGCTGACGCCGTTCGCCTTCTTCGCCCATGTGCTCGGCCCCTTGCGAGGCCGCGCCAGAATGCTGGCGCGGCTTGGACCGGAAGCCAACGACGCGCTCGACGAATTCCTCAATCTGGCGCTGACCTATGAGACGCAGCAGACGCCGTCGCTGCAAGGTTTCGCCACCTGGCTGCGCGCGGCGCAGAGCGAAGTGCGCCGCGACATGGAGCTGGCGCGCGACGAAGTGCGCGTCATGACCGTGCACGGCGCCAAGGGCCTCGAAGCCAACACGGTGATCCTCGCCGACACTGTCGGCAAGCCGACCGGCAAGCAGGACCCGCGCCTGCTGCCGCTTGCCAGCACCGGTGCTTTGGTTTGGGCCAAGAGCCAGAAGGAGGACATCGGCCCGATGACCGAGGCGCGCCTCGCCGCGCAGCAGGAGGCGCGCAACGAATACCGCCGTCTCTTGTATGTTGCGATGACGCGTGCGGCCGAGCGGCTGATTGTCTGCGGCGCCAAGGGCTCCCAGGCCATCCCGAAAGGCTGCTGGTATCAGCTTGTCGATGACGCGCTCAGCGAGAAAGCATCGACCGAGCCCGCCGATGATGGCGATGGCGAGGTAAAACGCTATCGCAAGGGCGAGGCGTTGCCCACACCCGTATCGAAACAAGGTGAAAGCAAAACATCGGTTTCGGTTGCCCTGCCCGATTGGCTGACCCGCGATGCGCCGCGCGAGCAGTTCGCCGCGCGCACGGTGACGCCGTCTGGAATGCTGGAAGATGACGTGCGCCCTGTCGCCATAAGCGGCAATGCGCAAGGTCTGCTGCGCGGATCGCTGCTGCACCGGTTGATGCAATCGCTGCCCGGCTTGGCGAGCGATACACGGCTCAAGGCGGCGCAGGATTATCTGGCCCGCGCCGGCAAGGATTTACCCGAGGCGGATCGCATAACGCTGGCCGCGCAGGCGATGCGCGTGCTCGATGATTCCCGCTTTGCCGCACTTTTCGGGCCCGGCAGCCGCGCCGAGGTGCCGATTGTCGGCCGGCTGCAAACCGCCGGACAGCCTGTGCTGGTGTCCGGCCAGGTCGACCGCCTCGCGGTGACCAAGGACTTCGTGCTGATCGGCGATTTCAAGACCAACCGGCCGCCGCCGCGCGCGCTGTCCGAAGTGCCGCCGCAATATGTGCGCCAGCTCGCCCTTTATCGCGCCGTGCTCGCCAGACTATACCCGGACCGGCCCATTCGCGCTGCGTTGATCTGGACCGAAGCACCTGATCTAATGGAGCTTTCCGCCGAAGCACTGGATGAAGCCCTGGCGCAGATCACGTCCGCGCGATAGCGCCTTGACGCTGGGGGATGCCGTTCATAGGTTCGCCACCTCGCAATTGGCGGCGCGATTCCTCGCCCCGCCCCAGTCAATAAAGGGTCTTCCCATGGCCGTCGGCAAAACCACGGATGCAGGCTTCGACGCGGATGTTCTCAAATCGGCCGAGCCGGTCGTCGTCGATTTCTGGGCGGAGTGGTGCGGCCCGTGCCGCATGATCGCCCCGGCGCTGGAGGAAATTTCCGGCACGCTCGGCGACAAGGTCAAGATCGTCAAATTGAACGTCGATGAAAATCCGGCGATCGCCGCCAAGTACGGCATCATGTCGATCCCGACTTTGCTGTTGTTCAAGAACGGCGAAATCGCTGACCGTCAGGTCGGCGCCGCGCCGAAGCAGAAGCTGCAGGCCTGGATCAGCGGCGCGGTCTGATCGACAGATAAAAAGATTTTCGTAAACGGCCGGCCCAAAGCCGGCCGTTTTGCGTTGAAGGCTCATGAGCCTGCCGCTGCGTCTTTCCTACAAACCGATGGAAGCCCTGTCCGTGGATGGGATTCCGGAGGGGCCTGATTGGCAATACGAACCCAAATGGGACGGCTTCCGCTGTCTGGCTTTTCGCGACGGCGACGAAATCAACCTGCAATCGAAATCCGGGCAATCGTTGACGCGCTATTTCCCGGAACTCGTCGCGGCCCTTGCGGCGGTGAAAGCGCGGCGCTTTGTGCTCGATGGCGAGATCGTCGTGCCGGAAGGCCGCGTATTCTCCTTCGACGCTTTGCTGCAACGGATTCATCCTGCGGCGAGCCGCGTCAAACGGCTGGCGGCGGAAACGCCGGTGCTGCTTATCGTGTTCGATCTTCTCGTCGAGGCCGACGGCAAGCCATTGACCGACAAGGCACTGAGCGAGAGGCGCGAGAAACTTGAGGCCTTCGCGAAAAAATATTTGCGCGGCCACAAAAGGATCCGGCTTTCCCCGGCGACCGTAAAGCTGGCCGGACCGAAGAAATGGCTGGCCCAGGTCGGCGGGACGCTTGACGGCATTATCGCCAAGCGGCGCGACATGTCCTACCAAAGCGGCAATCGCCTCGGCATGCAGAAAATCAAGAATGTTCGAACCGCCGACTGCGTCGTCGGCGGCTTTCGGTACAACGAAGGCAAGAAGACTGTCGGCTCGCTTCTGCTCGGACTTTACAATGCCCAAGGACTGCTCGACCACGTCGGCTTCACATCGGCGCTTAAGGCGGATGAAAAGAAGGCGCTGACGGCAAAGCTTGAGAAGCTGACCGGCGGTGAAGGTTTCAGCGGCGAAAAGCCCGGCGGGCCAAGCCGGTGGTCAAACAAGCGATCGAGCGAATGGCAACCCTTGAAGCCGAAACTTGTCGTCGAGGTTTGCTACGATCACTTTAGCGGCGATCGCTTCCGTCACGGCACGCGTCTGTTGCGGTGGCGTCCCGACAAGGCGCCGGATCAATGCAGCCTCGACCAGGTGGCACAGAAGCAGGCCGATCTGATGAAGCTCTTGAAGTGATTACTGCGGCGGCGTGCCATTCTCGCGCAGCACTTCGCCGGCGAGATACAGCGACCCGGTGATCAGAATGCGCGGCGGCGGATCGAGGTCGAGCTTGCACACTGCCTCTAACGCTTCGTCGAGATTGCCGCGGCTCGCCGCCGGAATATCGAGCGCACGCGCCGCCTCGGCCACTGTCTCGGCCGGCAGACCCTTTTCGGCATCGGTGACGGGCACCGCGATCAGCCGGCGCGCCAGGCCGGCGAAGTTATTGAGAAAGCCGGCAAAGTCCTTGGTCGCCAGCATGCCGACGATCAGCACCAGAGGCCGCGACACGCGCTCTTCGAGATCGGCGAGTGCTGCGGCAATGGCCCGGCCGCCATCGGGATTGTGACCGCCGTCGAGCCACAGCTCGCTGCCCGGCGGGGTCAAATCGACGAGGCGGCCGGCACCAAGACGATGCAATCGCGCCGGCCAGTCGGCCTTGGTCATCCCGGCTTCATAGGCCGCCGGCGGAATCTTGAATTGCGTAATCGCGCGAAGCGCGGCGATGGCGAGGCCCGCATTTTCGAACTGATGACGGCCATAAAGTTTCGGCGCCGGCAGATCAAGCAGGCCGTTGTCGTCCTGATAGACCAGGCGGCCGCGCTCTTCGGTGGCGGTCCAGTTCTCGCCGGCGATCCTGATCGGCGCTTTCAGCCGCGCCGCCTGCCGCTCGATCACCGCAAGCGCGTCGCGATTCTGCGCGGCGACGATGACCGGCGCGTTGGCCTTGATGATCCCGGCCTTCTCGGCAGCGATTTTTTCCAACGTCTCGCCGAGAAATTCGGTGTGGTCGATGGACACCGGCGTGATGATCGACGCCAGCGGCGTGTCGATGACATTGGTGGCGTCAAGACGGCCGCCGAGGCCAACTTCAAGCAGCAGCACGTCGGCGGGATTTTGTGCGAACAGCAAAAAGCCCGCCGCGGTGGTGATTTCGAACACGGTGATCGGTTCGCCGCCATTGGCGCGTTCGCAGTCTTCCAGCGCCTTCGACAATTCCGCGTCCGACACCAGCCGGCCCTCGCCAACTGCACCAAGGCGAAAACGTTCGTTGAAATTGACCAGATGCGGCGAGGTGTAGACGTGCACGCGCAGACCAGCGGCTTCGAGAATCGCGCGCAGGAAGGCGGTAGTCGATCCCTTGCCATTGGTGCCGGCAACATGAATGACCGGCGGCAACTTGCGTTCGGGGTGATCGAGCGCTGCGAGCAGCCGCTCGATACGGCCGAGCGACAGGTCGATGCGCTTGGGATGCAGCGCCAGCAGGCGTGTGAGGATGGAGTCGATCGGGCTCACGTCACGCGTGCGCCGGAATCGGCAGTTGCTGCTGCGCACCGGGCATCGGCTGCTTGGTCAGCAGCCGGCACAATTCAGCGAGCGTTGAGCGCAGCTTGTGACGATGTACGACCATATCGACCATGCCGTGCTCGGTGAGATATTCGGCGCGCTGGAAACCGGCCGGTAGTTTCTCGCGGATGGTCTGTTCGATGACGCGCGGACCGGCGAAGCCGATCAGCGCCGCAGGCTCCGCGATATGCACATCGCCGAGCATCGCATAAGACGCGGTGACGCCGCCGGTGGTCGGGTTGGTCAGCACGACAATGTAAGGCAGCTTGGCTTCGCGCAGCATCTGAACGCCGACCGTGGTGCGCGGCAGTTGCATCAGCGACAGGATACCTTCCTGCATGCGCGCGCCGCCGGAAGCGGCGAACAGAATATACGGTGTGTTGCGCCGCACCGCTGTCTCGAAACCGGTAATGATCGCCTCGCCGGCCGCCATGCCGAGCGAGCCGCCCATGAAATCGAAATCCTGCACGCCGATGGTCACCATCTGGCCTTCGAGGCGGCCGATGCCGAGCTTCACCGCGTCCTGATAGCCGGTCTTGGTGCGCGCATCCTTGAGGCGGTCAATGTAGCGGCGCTCGTCACGGAATTTCAGCGGATCGATCTGCACTTCCGGCAGCGCGATGCCTTCAAATTCGCCGCCGTCGAAAATGCCCTTGAGGCGCAAAGGCGCGCTGATGCGCATGTGATAGCCGGAACTCGGAATGACGAATTGATTCGCCTCGACGTCTTTGTAGAAGACCAGCGAGCCGGTCTCGGGACACTTGATCCAGAGATTCTCCGGCGTCTCGCGGCGCAGGATACTGCGGATTTTCGGCCGGACGACGTTGTTGATCCAGTTCATGCGTCACCTTTATAGGGCGAATTCGTCAGAATTATAACGCGCGCGCCGAACGCACGCCTTCGGCGATATCGGCCACCAGGGCAGTCACCGCTTTTACCATATTCGGGCCCGGCCTGCCCTCGGCATCGAGGTTGGCGCGCAGCACGTCAATCAAGGCAGAGCCGACGACGACACCATCGGCGCCGGCGGCAATGGCGCGGGCGCTTTCAGCATTGCGCACGCCGAAGCCGACCGCGACCGGCAGCTCGGTGTGGCGCTTGATGCGCTCGACCGCAGCCGACACCTTGCCGGCATCGGGCGCCGCCGAACCGGTGATGCCGGCGATCGATACATAATAGACAAAGCCGGACGTGTTGTTCAGCACCGCCGGCAGGCGCCTGTCGTCGGTGGTCGGGGTGGCGAGGCGGATGAAATTCAGCCCCGCCTTGAGCGCGGGGAGACACAGCTCGACATCTTCTTCCGGCGGCAAATCGACGACAATGAGCCCGTCGACGCCGGCGGCCTTGGCATCGACGAGAAACTTGTCGACGCCGTAGATATAGATCGGGTTGTAGTAGCCCATCAGCACGATTGGCGTGTCGTCATTGTCCTGGCGAAATTCGCGCACCATCGCCAAAGTCTTGATCAATGTTTGCCCGCCCTTGAGCGCGCGCAGACCGGCGGCCTGGATGGCGACGCCATCGGCCATCGGATCGGTGAACGGCATGCCGAGTTCGATCAAGTCGGCGCCGGCTTTCGGCAGCGCCTTGGCGAGCGCGAGCGACGTCGCATAATCGGGATCGCCCGACATGGTGAAGGTCACCAATGCGGCGCGGCCTTCGGCCTTCAGCGCGGCGAAACGGCGTTCGATGCGGGTGGTCATTTCTTTTTCTTGCTTTCGAGAAACTGCGCGACCGAGTCGAGGTCCTTGTCGCCACGGCCGGACAGATTGACCACCATGAGATGATCCTTCGGCAGCTTGGGCGCGAGGTCGAACACACGCGCCAAAGCATGCGCCGGCTCGAGCGCCGGGATGATGCCCTCGAGCTGACTGCACAACTGAAACGCGGCCACCGCTTCGTCGTCGGTCGCCGAGAGAAACTTCACGCGGCCCATGTCGTTGAGCCAGGCGTGCTCGGGGCCGATGCCGGGGTAATCGAGACCGGCCGAAATCGAATGCGCTTCGGTGATCTGGCCGTCGGCGTCCATCAGCAAATACGTGCGGTTGCCGTGCAGCACGCCGGGACGGCCGCCGGCGATCGACGCCGCGTGCAGGCCGGTGGTGACGCCATGACCGGCCGCCTCGACACCGTAGATTTCGACGCTGCGGTCGTCGAGGAACGGATGAAAAAGCCCCATCGCATTGGAGCCGCCGCCGATGCAGGCAATAAGCGAATCCGGCAGGCGGCCTTCGGCTTCCTGCATCTGCTCGCGCGTCTCGTTGCCGATGACGCACTGGAAGTCGCGCACCATGGCCGGATAGGGATGCGGACCGGCCACCGTGCCGATGCAGTAGAACGTGTCCGACACATTGGTCACCCAGTCGCGCAACGCCTCGTTCATCGCGTCTTTCAGCGTATGCGAGCCCGAAGTGACCGGCCGCACTTCGGCGCCCAGCATCTTCATGCGCAGCACGTTGGGCTGCTGCCGCTCGACATCGACCGCGCCCATGTAAACGACGCAGGGCAGCCCGAACTTGGCGCACAAGGTCGCGGTGGCGACGCCGTGCATGCCGGCTCCGGTCTCGGCGATGATGCGCTTCTTGCCCATGCGCAAAGCCAGCATGATCTGGCCGGTGACGTTATTCACCTTGTGCGCGCCGGTGTGGTTGAGATCTTCGCGTTTGAAATAGATCTTGGCGCCGCCGAACTTCTGAGTGAGCCGCTCGGCAAAATACAGAGGCGAAGGCCGGCCGACGAAGTGCTTGAGATGATAATCCATCTCTTTCTGATAGGCGGGGTCGGCCTTGGCGGCGGTATAGGCCCTCTCCAGTTCGAGAATATTCGGCATCAAGGTTTCGGCGACAAAGCGGCCGCCATAGATGCCGAAATGACCGCGCTCGTCGGGGCCGGTGCGGAACGAATTCAACGGTTGCACAGTCATGCGGATACCTTGGCTGCGCCGAAGGCGCTGTCGGCCGCGCGCGCGGCGCGGATGAAATCCCGGATCTTGTCGGGGTCTTTTTCGCCGGGCGCGCGTTCGACGCCGGACGAGACATCGACGCCATAAGGACGCGCGATGCGGACGGCCTCGGCGACATTACCGGCATCGAGCCCGCCGGACAGCATGAACGGCGCGCCGGCGTCGAGCCCGGCGAGCAGCGTCCAGTCGAAGGTCTTGCCCAGGCCGCCCGGCCGCGTGTCGGTGACCGACGGCCGCGCATCAAACAGCAGCCGGTCGGCGACGCGGGAATATTCGCGGATCGGCGAGAGATCGGCGCGCGTCGCGATCGGCAGCGCCTTCATCACCGGCAGGCCAAAATGCGAGCGTACAACTGCCACCCGTTCCGGCGTCTCAGTCCCGTGCAGTTGCAGCATGTCGGGCTTCAGCGCGGCGATAATGGCGTGCAGCGTTTCGTCATTGGCATTGACGGTGAGCGCGACCTTTGCGGCGCGGCCTTGCGCGCGCGGGCCCAATTGCCGCGCGACCTCCAGGCCGAGATGGCGCGGGCTTTTCTCAAAGAACACGAAGCCGACCTCGTCGGCGCCGGATTCCAGCGCAACATCAAGGGCTTCGGAGGTCTTCAAGCCGCAGATTTTGATGATCAAAGCCATAATATGCGGGTTCTAGCGCCTAAAGCGCGCCGCCGCAAAGCCTCAAGAGCGCGGCACCGTCGGCGGGGCGATCGCGGTTGGCGGATTGGGGTCGAAGTAAGTGCGGGCAGGTTCGACCGGCCCATGCGTCTCGGCGGCGGCGGCGCGCTCGCGGACAAGGCTGAGTTCCTGCCGCAACTGCCGCACCTCGCCGTCGAGTTGGCGGGCGGCGCGCCGCCAATGCGCTTGGCGAAGCCAGGCGGCGGTGCCGCCGACGATGACCCCAAGGATCACCAGAATGAAGATCAGGATGAAGAGCGGAAAGGTCGCGGCGTAAGCCGGGTTCACACTGGTGAACGGATCGAACGACACGGTCACCAGTTGCCGGTTGGCCACCGCGAAAGCGATGATCACCGCGGCGAGCGGCAGGACGATGGCGAGCGTGACTATTCTGCGGAACATTAGCTACCTCGTGTCCCGGACGAGCGACCCAACCACCGCTCATTCCCGCGAAGGCGGGAATCCAGACATGCATCACACAACGCTTGAGTGGCAGAACTGGGTCCGCGCTTTCGCGCGGATGAGATGAGAGTGTAGGGGCTACGCCTCCCGCGGCGCCTCGGCGCCGTCGAGCTTGTTGAGCCGTTCGCGCATTTCCTTGCCGGTCTTGAAGAACGGCACCGACTTCTGCTCGACCGAAACATGCGCGCCGGTGCGCGGGTTGCGGCCGGTGCGGGCCGGGCGATGCTTGACCGAAAAGGCGCCGAAGCCGCGCAGCTCGACGCGGTCGCCCTGCGCCATGGCGCCGGTGATCTCGCCTAGGATGGCGTTGACGATGTTCTCGACGTCGCGCTGATAAAGATGCGGGTTCTGCGAAGCGATACGCTGCACCAGCTCGGACTTGATCATGGACGCCCCGCCTTGCTCAGTTAGACTAATCGGTAAAATTGACTAATTGGACTGGGAAGGGTGCCAAAGCGCCAACAGACCGTCAAGATTAAGTCTCTCGAAAGCCTGCGCGCCGCCCCACTCCAGGATCTGCTGCGACCAGGACGTCAGGCCGGCCTGCTGGAAGCCCCAGGCGGCGACGTGGAGGAAAGACAGCTCGCTGAAGCGCGGCTCCAGCGAATAGTCGCGCACCGGCGTGTTGGCCGGCACCTTCTTTTCCTTTTCCAGCCAGGCAATCGCCGATTTCTCGTTGCCGATGGCATCGACCAGCTTCAGCGGCACGCCCTGGCGGCCGGTAAAGACGCGGCCATCGGCCACCTTGGCGAGCTGCGCGTCGTCGAGCTTGCGGCGGTCCTTCACCAGGCCCTTGAACCAGCCATAGGAGTCGAGAACGATCGCCTCGATGGCGGCGCGCGCTTCCGGGCTGGTCGGTTCGAAGCCATTCGGCGCGGCCTTCAGCGGTGAGGATTTGACCTCCTCGACCTTGATGCCGATGGTTTTCAGCACCTCGGTGAAATTCGGATACTGGAACAGAACGCCGATCGACCCGACCAAAGACGTATCGTGCGCGATGATATGCTCGGAGGCGAGGGCTGCGATATAGGCGCCGGAGGCGGCGACGCCATCGACCACCACGACCATCGGCTTCTTGTCTTGCAAGGCGCGCAGCGCGTCGTAAAGCTGCTCGGAGCCGGCGGTGGTGCCGCCCGGTGAGTCAAGATGCACAATGACGGCGCGCGCGTTCGACTTGGCCAGGCGCTCCAGCGCTTCGACGCGGTTCTGGTTGCCGCGGATGATGCCCTGCACCTTGATGCGGGCGATTGCGCTGTCGCCCGGCTTCAGCCCGGTGGCTGGCATCATCATCAGGCCGGCGACGCCGACGGCGATCAGGACGACCAGCGCCGCGACGACGCGCCAGAAGGTGAGTTTGCGCCGCATACGGCGGCGATCGACGATGGCATCGGCATCGAGCGACATGACAAGTCCTTTTGGAAAATCCTGCAGCGGATTCGTCCGCCCATCATAGACCAGATGTAGGCATCGTGCCGCTTTTTGGCACGATGAAGGCGCAAAGAAAAACCCCCGAGGCAAGCCCCGGGGGTTCTTTTGTCGCAGCCGGTAAAGGTCTTCTAAACCTTAGTCGGCCTTTTCCTCGTCGCCGGCGCGCTGCTTGAGGGCGGCACCGAGGATGTCGCCGAGCGACGCGCCCGAATCGGCCGAGCCGTACTGGGCCATGGCTTCCTTCTCTTCGGCGACTTCAAGCGCCTTGATCGAGACGCCGACCTTGTGGGTCTTGCGGTCGAACTGGGTGACGCGGGCGTCAACCTTCTGACCGACGGCGAAACGCTCCGGACGCTGATCGGCCCGCTCGCGGGCGAGATCGGCACGGCGGATGAATGCCGTGAGATCGGTGTCGACGATCTTCACTTCGAGGCCGCCGTCGGTAATCGCCGTGACTTCGCAGGTGACGACCGAGTTCTTCTTGATTTCGCCCGCGACGCCCGATTCCATCGGATCGCCGTTGAGCTGCTTGACGCCGAGCGAGATGCGCTCCTTCTCGACATCGACGTCGAGAACCTGAGCCTTGACCATATCGCCCTTGTTGTACTCTTCGATCACCTGCTCGCCCGGACGCTTCCAGTCCAGATCCGACAGATGCACCATGCCGTCGACGTCGCCGTCGAGGCCGAGGAACAGGCCGAATTCGGTCTTGTTCTTGACTTCGCCTTCGACGGTCGAGCCCGGCGGATGCTTCTCGACGAACAGCTCCCACGGATTGCGCATGGTCTGCTTGAGGCCGAGCGAAATGCGGCGCTTGACCGGATCGACTTCGAGGATCTGCACTTCGACTTCCTGCGAGGTCGAGACGATCTTGCCGGGGTGGACGTTCTTCTTCGTCCACGACATTTCCGAGACGTGGATCAGGCCTTCGATGCCCGGCTCCAGTTCCACGAACGCACCGTAGTCGGTGATGTTGGTGACGCGGCCCTTGAACTTGGCGCCGACCGGATACTTGGCTTCGATGCCCTGCCACGGATCGTCCAGCAACTGCTTCATGCCGAGCGAAATGCGGTGGGTTTCGTGGTTGATCTTGATGATCTTGACCTTCACCGACTGGCCGATGTTGAGCACTTCGGTCGGGTGATTGACGCGACGCCACGCGATGTCGGTGACGTGCAGCAGGCCGTCGATGCCGCCGAGGTCCACGAACGCACCGTAGTCGGTGATGTTCTTGACGACGCCGTCGATGACCTGACCCTCTTCGAGGTTCTGCACCAGTTCCTGGCGCTGTTCGGCGCGCGTCTCTTCGAGGACGGTGCGGCGCGACACGACGATGTTGCCGCGGCGGCGATCCATCTTGAGGATCTGGAACTGCTGCGGCACGTTCATCAGCGGCGTGACGTCGCGGATCGGGCGGATGTCGACCTGCGAGCGCGGCAGGAAGGCGACGGCGCCGTCGAGATCGACGGTGAAGCCACCCTTGACCTGGTTGAAGATGACGCCGGTGACCTTCTCGTTGTTGGTGAAGGCCTTCTCAAGCTTGCCCCAGCTTTCCTCGCGGCGCGCCTTGTCGCGCGACAGCACGGCCTCACCGAGTGCGTTCTCGACGCGCTCCAGGTAGACCTCGACTTCGTCGCCGACTTTCAATTCGGTGGTGCGGCCGGGACCTGCGAATTCACGCACGGCGACGCGGCCTTCGGTCTTCAAGCCGACATCGATGACGGCCATGTCTTTTTCGATACCAACGACGATGCCCTTGATGACCGAACCTTCTTGCAGGTTGCCGGTCTGGAACGATTCGTCGAGCATCGCGGCGAAATCTTCACGCGACGGATTTTGAGCAGTGGCAGTAGCCATGGATTCTCCTGTGTGCGCCGGCGGTTTGAATGGCGTTCAAAACGTGCGGGTCGAAGGTCCCACAGACCTTCGACGACCTCCGGATATCCGGAAGGCCGGCGCTAACACCGTACGTTCGGAACGATTGAGCAGTTTACGGGCGCCACACGGCGAAACACGGACGGGGCTTTTGTCCTCCAACAGCGGGGGCGAATGACACGCTCCCCGGCCCGCCCGGGATGCTTCGACGAAATCGAAAGCGGCCCGAATTGCAGCGTCTATAGCGAACGTGCTCGTCAGCGGCAAGAAGGTTCGCGGCGCTTGGCCGTAGCGCTCCAACCAACTTATGTGCCGCTGATGGCGACGCGGGCATTCCGCGGCGTCCCGGAAATTTGGGACAGACTTCCCCCTTATCGCCTGTTGATAGAATTAAATGTTATTTTTCAAGCACTTATTGCGTCAAACGAATAAATTATTCTATCCAAGGCTCAGTTGCTTCCGCTTCAGCCGAAGATTACCGCCCATGAGCGCCCTCGCCACCATAGTTCCCCGCCCGACCAGCACCGGCGATTCCGGCGGTCTGGCGCAACGGCTGTCGGAGGCTGCCGCCTCGCTCGATCTTTTTGGGCGCGTGAAGGCCGCGCGCGAGGCGATCGGCGGACGGCTTGTTTTTACCACCAGCTTCGGGCTGGAGGACCAAGCGATCGGCCACGCCATCCTGTCGCAGCAGCTCGCCATCGATCTGGTGACGCTCGATACCGGCCGGCTGTTCGGCGAAACGCACGATGTCTGGGCCGCGACCGAGCAACGCTATGGCCGCCGCATCCATGCCGTAGCGCCGGAACGCGCCGCGCTGGAATTGCTCATCGAGGCGCAAGGCGCCAATGGCTTCCGCAGCTCCGTCGCCGCGCGCCAGGCCTGCTGCCATGTCCGCAAGGTCGAGCCGCTCAATCGCGCCTTGCAAGGCGCCGCCGGCTGGGTGACCGGCCTGCGCGCCGATCAGTCGCAGCATCGCGCCGCCGTTTCTTTTGCCGAATTCGACAGCGCGCGCGGCTTGATCAAGATCAATCCATTGTACGACTGGACGCGCGAGCGCGCCGTCGCCTTCACACGTGAACACAGCGTCCCGATCAATACGCTGCACGCCGCCGGCTTCCTGTCCATCGGCTGCGCGCCCTGCACCCGTGCGGTTCAACCCGGCGAGCCGGAACGCGCCGGCCGCTGGTGGTGGGAAGACGAAGGCAAAAACGAATGCGGCCTGCACGCCAATCCGCTTCATCTTGCCGCCCGCAAGAAACTTGAGACGGCAAGATCATGAACGACGCCACGCTGACCACTGCGTCCAGTACGCACTCCTATCTCGACCAGCTTGAGGCCGAGAGCATCCACATCATGCGGGAGACCGTCGCCGAGTGCGACAAGGTCGTGATGCTCTATTCGATCGGCAAGGATTCGTCGGTGCTGCTGCACCTGGCGATGAAGGCGTTCTATCCGGGCAAGCCGCCGTTCCCGCTACTGCACGTCGATACGACGTGGAAATTCCGCGAGATGATCGAGTTTCGGGACAGACGCGCCAGGGAACTCGGTCTCGACCTGATGGTGCACATCAATCAGGACGGCGTGACCCGCGGCATCGGCCCGATCACGCACGGTTCCGAACTCCATACAGACGTCATGAAAACACAGGGCCTGCGCCAGGCGCTCGACCTGCATGGCTTCGACGCCGCCATTGGCGGCGCGCGGCGCGACGAGGACAAGTCGCGCGCCAAGGAACGCATCTTTTCGTTCCGCAACGCGCATCACCGCTGGGACCCGAAACGGCAACGCCCGGAGCCGTGGCGGCTGTTCAATGCGCATAAACGGAAGGGCGAAAGCATCCGCGTGTTTCCGCTGTCGAACTGGACCGAGCTTGACGTCTGGCTCTACATCCACCGCGAAAACATCCCGGTGGTGCCGCTGTATTTCGCCAAGCCGCGCCCCGTCGTGAAACGCGGCGAAACGCTCGTGATGGTCGACGACGACCGCCTGCCGCTGGCGCCGGGTGAGGTGCCGGAAATGCGCAACGTGCGCTTCCGCACGCTCGGCTGCTATCCGCTCACCGGCGCGATCGACAGCGACGCGGCATCGACCGAGGACATCATCCGCGAGACGCTCGACAGCCGCTACTCGGAACGGCGCGACCGCGTCATCGATCAGGACGGTTCGGCCTCGATGGAACGCAAAAAGCAGGAAGGCTATTTCTGATGAACGTGCTCGTCGATCCTGCCGCGCTTGAGCGCGACGCCGTCATTTACGGTCACGAAAGCAAAAGCCTGCTGCGCTTCATCGCCTGCGGCTCGGTCGATCACGGCAAATCGAGCCTGCTCGGCCGGCTGCTGTTCGATGCCGGCCTCGTGCTCGACGACCAGATCGAGACTTTGCGCAAGGACACCGGCCAATTCACCGGGGCGGTCGAGGATCTCGACTTCTCGCTGCTGTTCGACGGGCTCGCCGCAGAGCGCGAACAGAAGATCACCATCGACCTCGCCTATCGTTTCTTCGCCACCGAGACGCGCAAGTTCATCGTCGCCGACGCGCCCGGCCACGAGCAGTACACCCGCAACATGGCGACCGGCGCCTCAACCGCCGATCTCGCGCTGATCCTCATCAATGCACAGTCGGGGTTGACGCAGCAGACGCGGCGTCACGCGCTGATCGCCGCGACATTGGGCGTGCGTCATCTGGTTGTTGCCGTGAACAAGATGGATATCGCCGGCTACGCGCAGGATGTGTTCGAGACCATCGAGCGAGAATTCCGCACCTTTGCCGAGCGCCTCGGCAATGTTGAACTAACCTTCATCCCGGTATCGGCCAAAAAGGGCGACAATGTCGTTTATCGCTCTAAGGCGATGGATTGGTATCGCGGCCCGACGCTTTTACAAAAGCTCGAAACCGTCGATGTGACGCCGCGCGCGGCGCATCAGGCTTTTCGCATGGCGGTGCAATGGGTCAGCCGGCCGACGCCGGATTTTCGCGGCTACTGCGGCATGATCGCGGGCGGGCAAGTGCGCCCCGGCATGGAGATCGTTGTGCAACCGTCCGGCCAGCGCACGCGCATCGACCAGATCATCACCGCCAATGGTGCGCTCGACCGGGCCTCCGTCGGCCAGTCGGTCACACTGACCTTGACTGACAATGTCGATGTATCGCGCGGCGACCTGATCGCCGAGGCTTCAGCGCCGGCGCAAGTATCCGGCCGTCTCGACGCGCGCATTTTTTGGATGGGAGCTGGAACGCTGGCGCCGGGCGGCCGCTATCACATCAAGCTTGGCACAGCGTCAGCGGCCGCGGTCATCGCCGGGCCGATGCAATTGATCGATCTCGCCGAGGACGCCGCCGTGAAGCCGGTCGATCGGCTGATGTCGAACGAATTCGGCACCTGCCGTCTTGAACTCGATCGTCCGCTCGCCGCCGACAGCTACGAAGCAAACCGCGAGACCGGCAGCTTCATCCTGATCGACGCCGAAACACACGACACCGTAGCAATGGGACTGATCGAAAAACCCGCCACAGCCGCGGTCACTGCGCCAATTCGCACCAGCATTCTCGGGCACGTCACCGTCCGCGCCGCGCGTCTGCTGGGTGCGAACGAATCGCACAGCCGGTCGATTGCCAAGGCGATGAGCTGGCGGGCGACCGGCAGCATCGATACGTTCGTCATCAGTTGGGTGATTACCGGCAACACGGCGATTGCCGGCTCGATTGCCATCACCGAGATCATCACCAAGATCGCGCTTTATTATTTTCACGAGCGAGCGTGGGCGCTGATCCCGTGGGGCAAACGTTAGCGCTTTTTCGCGCGCTCGACGATCGCAATCGCCGCCGCCACTGAGCCCTCGACATCAAGATTCGTCGTATCGAGCAGCACCGCGTCATCGGCCTGCTTGAGCGGCGATGTTGAACGTGAACTGTCGCGCTCATCGCGCTTGCGAATATCGGCGAGGACCGTCGCCTCGTCGCCGTCCTTGCCGGCGGCGCGGTATTCCGCGGCGCGCCGCTTGGCGCGCACTTCCGGCGCGGCCGTGACAAATATCTTCACGTCGGCATCGGGGCAGATGACGGTGCCGATGTCGCGGCCATCGAGCACCGCGCCGGGCGCACTGGCCGCAAACTCACGTTGAAAGCCGACCAAAGCCGCGCGCACGTCGGGAATGGCCGAGACATAGGACGCCGCCTCGCCGACCGCCGCGCTTTTCAGCGCCGCTTCGTCGAAACGCGACGGCTCGAGCGCCTTGGCGGCGGCTATCGCCGCCCGCGTGTCGTCAGGCTTGCTGCCGCCATCAAGCACGGCCTTGGCGACGGCGCGATACAGCAATCCGGTGTCGAGATGGCGCAGGCCGTAATGCGCGGCGAGACGCTTGCCGATGGTGCCCTTGCCTGAAGCGGCGGGTCCGTCGATGGCAATGATCACGACAGATCCGCCCCAAGCCCGCGCATCAATTCGACGAAGCCGGGGAAGCTGGTGGCGATGAACGCCGAATCGTCGATGCGTACCGGGCTGATGCTGGCCAGCCCCATCATCAAGGCCGACATGGCGATGCGGTGATCCATGTGCGTCTTGACCTCGCCGCCGCCGGGCACACCGGTCGCACCCATGCCGTGAACGATCATGTCGTCGCCTTCGATATCGACCTTGACGCCGTTGACGCGCAGCATATCGGCGGTGGCTTCCAGCCGGTCGCTTTCCTTGACGCGCAATTCCTTCAGGCCGTTCATCCGGGTGTCGCCTTCGGCGAAGGCCGCGGCCACGGCGAGGATGAGATATTCGTCGATCATCGCCGGCGCCCGCGCCGCCGGCACGTCGACGCCTTTGAGCGCCGAGGTGCGCACGCGCAGGTTCGCGGTCTCCTCGCCTTCGTCTTTCTTGTCGAGTTCTTCGATATTCGCGCCCATTTCGCGCAACGTGGTGAACAGGCCGGTGCGCAGCGGATTGAGCATCACGCCTTCAAGGATCAGATCGGAGCCCGGCACGATCAAGCCCGCAACAAGCGGAAACGCCGCCGATGACGGATCGGCCGGCACCGCGACATGCGCCGGCTCCAGTTCGGGCTGGCCCTGCAAGGTGATGCGCCGGCCATGCTCGCCATGGGGCTTGGTGACGATTTTGGCGCCGAAATGCTTGAGCAGTTTCTCGGTGTGGTCGCGCGTCGCCTCGACCTCGATCACAGTGGTCTCGCCGGGGGCAGCAAGCCCCGCCAGCAGCACCGCGGACTTGAGCTGCGCCGACGGCACCGGGGATTCATAAGTTAGCGGCAGCGGGTCCGCTGCGCCTTGCAGGGTCAGCGGCAGGCGGCCGCCGTCGGCGGCCGAAATCACCCGGGCGCCCATTTTCGTCAGCGGATCGAGTACCCGCCGCATCGGCCGGCTGCGCAGGGAGGCGTCGCCGTCGAAGATCACGGTAATGCCGCACCCGGCCACCGCGCCGATCGCCAGCCGGCAGCCGGTGCCGGAATTGCCGAAATCCAGGGCCTCGGCGGGCTGGGCAAAGCCGCCGACCCCGACCCCGTGAATGCGCCAGTGGCCGTCGCCGAGGCGGTCCAGCCGGGCGCCCAGCGCGCCCATCGCCTTGGCGGTATTGAGGACGTCATCGCCCTCCAGCAGTCCGGAAACGGTCGATTCGCCCACTGTCATGGCCGCCAGGATCAGAGCGCGGTGGGAGATCGATTTGTCGCCCGGAACCCGGATCTGGCCGGTCACGGGGCCGGAGCGGCGGGCGGTCAGCGGCGTCGGGGCGGCAGAACTCACGGTGTCGGTATCCTCGGCTGGTCAAGTGCGCGGCATGCTTGCGCTATTGACAGGCGCTTCGCAACTAGCCAAGTGAAGCATCAATTCGACGCCTCTATTCAACGGCATTTCCCAGGAAACTCGATCGTGGCTACGAAATCTGATCTCGGCACCAAGCGCGTCTGCCCGGACACCGGCCGTAAGTTCTACGACCTGGGCAAGTCGCCGGTTATTTCGCCCTATACGGGCAAGATCGTTCCGATCGTCGCGCCGGTTCAGTCGCGCTCGCGGCCTGAAGCCGCCCGCGCCGCCCCTGTCGCCGAAGCCGAGACTTTGGTGCCAGAGACGCAGGACGCGGAATTCGTGTCGCTCGAGGACGCCGAAGCCGAACAGCAGGGCGGCAAGAAGAAGATCGGCGCCACCGGCGACGTTTCCGAGGACGACGAGATCGAAGGCGACGACGAGAGCCTTGACGATGCCGCCTTCATCGAAGAACAGGAAGACGGCGATCCGGACGTCACCGACATCATCGGCGACGGGATCGAGAAGGAAGAAGAACAGTAACCGGCCGGCCAATCAGACTCTTTGCTTTTTTGCCGATTACCGATTACTGAACTTGCGTTACGGGGCCATAGCTCAGCTGGGAGAGCGCCTGCATGGCATGCAGGAGGTCGGCGGTTCGATCCCGCCTGGCTCCACCAACCTACGCGGCCAAGGCCGCTTCGGTTGGCAAGCCAACCTACGATCCGCGTAGGTTGCCCGGCGTAGCCCGAAGGGCGAAGACGGGCGATAATGCTCTTATGAAATACGTCTATATTCTGGAAAGCATAGATTTTCCGACCGAGACGTACATCGGCTTGACAGATGATCTTCGAAAGCGCTTGGCAGCCCACAACGCGGGGCAAGCCAAGCATACGAGTAAGTACAAGCCTTGGCGGTTTGTGACTTATCTGGCCTTTTCCGACGAGCAGACAGCCGTCGACTTTGAGCGCTACCTTAAATCGTCATCGGGGCGAGCGTTTGCCAAAAAACGTCTCCGCTAGCCGCCCCCCGGGCGGCTTTTTTAATGCCGTGAAATAACCCGCGCCACGACGCTACAGACAAACGCCCGTCGCCATTGCATGATGCCCGCAAAACAAAAGCGGGAGAGAGACAACATGCAAGGCAAGATCGCGCTCGAGGAGCATTTCGCCATCGAGCCGACACTCGGCGATTCAAAAGTCTTCGGCGCGCATGTCTGGCCCGACCTCGGCCCCCGACTGATCGACGTCCAGGACATTCGCCTGCGCGAAATGGACAGACACGGCGTCGAGATGATGATCCTGTCGCTCAACGCGCCGGCGGTGCAGGCGATCCACGACGTCAAGACCGCCATCGCCGTCGCGCGTCAGGCCAATGACGTGCTCGCCGACCACATCCGCAAACGTCCCGACCGCTTCGCCGCTTTCGCCGCGCTGCCAATGCAGAACCCGGACGCGGCGATCACCGAACTGACGCGCTGCATCAAGGACCTCGGTTTCGTCGGTGCGCTGGTCAACGGATTTTCCAACATCGGCACGCCGGACAACGTCACTTATTACGACCTGCCGCAGTACCGGCCGTTCTGGCGCGCGGTCGAGGCGCTCGACGTGCCGTTCTATCTGCATCCGCGCAATCCGCAGCCCGGCAATCCGCAATTCCAGGGACACAACTGGCTGCTCGGGCCGAACTGGGCGTTCGCGGCCGAGACCTCGATCCATGCGCTGCGGCTGATCGGCTCAGGCCTGTTCGACGAGCATCCGAACCTGAAAATGGTGCTTGGCCATCTCGGCGAAGGCATTCCGGTGCAGCTCTGGCGCATCGACGGCCGCAACGGCTGGATGAAGGAGCCGCACCGCTATCCGGCGAAACACGGCGTCGGCCATTATTTCCGCAAGCATTTTCATTTGACGACGTCGGGCAATTTCCACACGCCGTCGCTGATCAATGCGATGACCGAAATGGGTCCCGAGCGCGTGATGTTCTCGGTCGACTGGCCGTTCGAGGATGTCGGTCAAGGCTGCGCCTGGTTCGACAGTGCCGCGATTAGCGAGGCCGACCGCGCCAAAATCGGCCGCGACAATGCAGTGAAGCTTTTTAAGCTGAAGGTTTAATCCGGGATTCCGGGCTCGCGGCTTTCCGCCGCGCCCCGGAATCAGAACTACTTCTTCTTCGCACTCGCCAGCAGAGCGGGGCTGCCCCAGGTCGGCTCTTCCTCGCCATTGCCCCAGGCAAATGGGCGATAGAAGGTGTGCAGGCCGTAGCGTACCTGCTTCTTCATTTCGCGCACCCAATTCGGGCTCACATAGACGGCGTGATAATGCGTCGACTTGGCGACTTCAGGCACATAGATCTGGCCGTCGAGCGTCTGCTTGGCGATGCGGTTGGCGCGCGCCCAATGGCCGCGTTCGGTAATTGCCTTGCTCTTGCCGTCGCAGGCAAAGGTGAACTGGCACGACAGATGGCGATGCGCGTTCTGATAGACCACGCCACAGATGTCGTTCGGATAAAAACCTGAGAAGGCGCGGTTGACGATCACCTGCGCGACAGCCTGTTGGCCTTTGACCGGCTCGCTGCGCGCCTCGAAATAAATCCCGGTGGCCAGGCAGCGCTCGGCCTTGGCGTATTCCTTGCCCTCGAGCTTCAGACGCTGCGCCGGCGACGGCGGCGGCACGCCCGGCGCGGGCGTCGGCAGCGGCACCATTCGCAATGGGATCGCCGCCGAGGTCGGCAGCGAGGTCGCCGGCACCGGCAATTCGTTCGCCGTATCGTCAGGCATCGCCGACGGAGAAAGGCTGGCGAGCTGGATCTGTTCGCCGCGTCGCATCGGGGACGCCACCGGCGATTCCGGCGCCGGCGTTTCGGTTGAACTGAATGAAGCCTTTTTGAAATGATCCATGGCGGCCGGCGAAACCATGGCGAACTCGACGGCATCGGTGTAACGGGCGGCCGCCAGTTCGGCGACGACCGGCGAGGCGCTCGATCGGTAAACGGGATTGGCCGGCGCGCTCGGCAGCGACGCGGCAATGCGGGCGGCGGCGACCGGCGCGCGATCGGGCGCAGCGGCGATTTTCGGCGCATTGACGGTCACATCGCGCGGAATGGCGACAGTAACGGACTGCTCGGGCAGAACCGAGATCTGGCGAATCGCGGTAAGAATACGGCCTGGAATTTCGGTGTAGTTCTGCCGTCCGTCGCGAATGAGTTCGGCGCCGGACGTCACCAGCGGGACATTCATCAGGTCGAGCGCGCTGATGCCGACGGCGGCAACCGCAAAGGCGACGCAAATGCGCTTGCCGTTCCGGAAAATCTTTTCTTCAAAAGTAGGTCCGAACGGATCGGCATCGATGCTACGCGTCAACACTTTTACGCTCCCACTGTCGCCGGAAAGTTTTTTTAAGGGCGGTCGAACAGTGGCGATCTTAGCGAAGGAAAACGGAATGGATAGGATTTTACGAAATATTTGAACCAACAAGGCAAAGACGTATGCTTAAATTAACCAGCATTTCCGGGCCGATTTAACGAATTTGAGTTAAACCTGGAACCGCGCGAGACGACGTCCGCGCGGTTTGGAAACTTACTCAGGCTTTCGCCCGACGGCATACATCATGAAATACCAGTCGGGCTTCCAGAAGAACAGCGCGCCAAAAATGTAGATCAGCAACAGGCGCAGCCGCGGAAATTTATTCAGGCCGACATAAACGTCAGGCAAGATCTTGCCGAGCGAAGCCGGCGGACACAGGCCGGCCTCGACAATTTCGAAGCCGCTCGCCTGCATGTGCCGCAAAGCCCTTCTCCTTTAGAAAACGGACCCACTCGCCGAAGCCGCAGCTGGCGTCGAGAATTTGTCCGCCCGGAGCGACATATTTTCGATCAGCCGGTAGCGGAGGTCGATGCCGATTTTCAGTCGTTTGAAGAAGCTCAGTTTCTTCGACGCAGCAAAATTCTTCGCTCAGGATTCAGGGGTGCTGACCCGGATCCCCTCGAACGCGCCGTCACCATTCTCGCTTCCGGCAACGACCGGCCTGCTGTAAAGGCGTTGCAAAGGCCAATTTTGCCGGTACGCACGCCAGCCGGAGGTTGAAACGGGCATTTTCGGGGGATTTCGGCTGAAAAACCTGGAGGCGCACCACTGGCGCACACCGGTTCGGGCGAAATTTGCCTGTGTTCTTGAACCTTTAACCCGCCCTGCCCATATTACTGTCAATCGGGCGGCAGCCGCCGGCCGATATGAAGTGCCCGCGAAGGGGCTTCATCAAAGTCGCTTCGAGCGAGGACTTTGAGACCATGTCACGAGTGCCGTCACTATCCAGTCCCTTCCTGCTCGGCTTCGACGAGATCGAGCGCCTGCTCGACCGCGTCAGCAAAGGAGCCGATGGCTATCCGCCCTACAATATCGAGCGGCTGGCGCGCGACGGGGACAATCCGGAACGGTTGCGCATCACGCTCGCCGTCGCCGGTTTTACCCGCGATCAGCTCGACGTCTGCATCGAGGAAAGCCAGTTGGTGATCCGCGGACGTCAGCAGGACGACAAGTCACGCCACTATCTCCACCGCGGCATCGCCGCGCGCCAGTTCCAGCGCACCTTCGTGCTGGCCGACGGCATGGAGGTTCTAGGCGCCGATTTGAAAAACGGATTGCTGTCGATCGACCTGATCCGGCCGCAGCCGGAGCGGTTCATCAAGACAATCGCGATCAACGACCTGGAATGACGGAACTTTGAAGGAAACAACAGGACTCGACCGCGTTAAGCGTTCAATAGGAAAGGATCGAGGGCCACATGACCAACAAGCAGATTGAGACCAACACGCCCAACCCCATCATCACCCAGGATGCGCTGGCGCATCTCGGCGACGGGCGATTGGCCTATGTGAAGGCGATCCGTTCCGAGGATGTCGCCGAAATGTTCCCGCAGGCGCCGCAGATCGCGCCGGGCGTGACCTTGTTCGCGCTGCATGCTGCCGACGGCACGCCGATCATGCTCACCGACTCGCGCGAATCGGCGATTGCCAGCGCCTGGAGCAATGAGCTTGAAGCCGTGAGCGTGCACTAAGGCGCTTCATCAAATGATGCTGTCATGCCCGCGAAAGCGGGCATCCAGTACGCCGTGTCGTTGAAGTCAATTCGATGAGCCGGCGCTGACTGGGTCTCCGCTTTCGCGGGGACGACACGTGAGAAGCGATGCTAAGCGGCGCTGCTCGCCGGCGACATCGCCAGCACCGCATAAAGCGCATCCATGTCGCGCGATTCACGCAACTTGCGGGCAATGTCCGCATCGCGCAGCAAACGCGCCACGCGCGCCAGCGCCTTGAGATGATCGGCCCCGGCAGCCTCGGGCGCCAGCAGCAGAAAAATCAGATCGACCGGCTGCGAATCGAGCGCCTCGAAATCGATCGGCCGCTCAAGCCGTGCGAACAGGCCGAACAGCCGGCCGATCTTCGGCAGCTTGCCGTGCGGAATGGCGACGCCGTTGCCGACCGCGGTGGAGCCGAGCTTCTCGCGCTGGAGCAGAATTTCGAGAACCGCCTTTTCGTTCTGACCCGTCAGTTCAGCCGCACGCGCGGCAAGTTCGGCAATCGCCTGCTTCTTGCCGTTGACCTTCAGCGCCGGAATGATCGCGCTGGGCGCGACGAGATCGGTGAGCGTCATGGACATGTCCAATGATCGAAAGCGGCGGCGCCGGGTTGCATAACGGGTTGCGTGGGGTGTGAATGGAGCGGACCATATGCACGGCGTCCGGCGGCGTCAATGGCCGCGATGCGGCCGAAAACGCCGTTTTTTAACGCGGTTCCAGACTGTCGTGCTGGTTTAAGTGCCGCGGCGCGCCTGATTATCCTTGAGCCGGCGCTTGTAGCGGCGCAGCCGCTTTTCGATATGACCGGCGGCCTGGTCGGCGCTGTCATAGGCGTCCGCCGCCATTCCCTCGGCTTCGAGCGAAGCGCCCGAATCGAGATGCAGGACACACTCTGTGCGGAAGCCGAAGCCATCGCGGCCGACGGTCGCATGCCCTGTGTAGCCGCCGCGAAAGTATTTCGATGTCGCTTCTTCGACGCGGTCGATAATGCGTTGCTGTAGTGAAAGGCCGATACTGATGTTTTGTCCCGAGACACGTAAAGGCATACGTCGAGCCTCCTTGTCGGGTGCGAGCCTCGATCCACGGCACAGTCGCCGCGGTTTATTCCGCACCATTTTTCCAGCGGGCTAATCATATCATCTGCGAATCGTTCCCCACGTCAATGGACGAATTTTCGACGCGGGCCTTGCCAAGAAGAAGATTTAGGCTTCGCTAAAAAGAACCGATCAAACATTGGCCGCTTGCTTTTCACGGCGGCGCTGAACTGACGATGGTATCCGCATCGCCTCGCGGTATTTGGCGACCGTGCGGCGCGCAATGTCAATGCCGGCTTCGCGCAATTTATCGACGATCGTGTCGTCCGACAGCACATCGGCCGGAGGCTCTGCGTCGATCAACTGCCGGATGCGGTGACGCACCGATTCGGCCGAATGCGCATCGCCGCCGTCGGCGGCCGCGATCGACGACGTAAAAAAATATTTCAGTTCGAAAATGCCGCGGCTGGTCGCCATGTATTTATTGGCGGTAACGCGCGACACCGTCGACTCATGCATGCCGATCGCGTCGGCCACGGTCTTGAGATTGAGTGGCCGCAGATGCTGCACGCCCTTGACGAAGAAACCGTCCTGCTGACGCACGATCTCGCTGGAGACTTTCAGGATGGTCTTGGCGCGCTGATCGAGCGCGCGCACCAACCAGGTCGCGGTTTGCAGGCAATCGGCGAGATAGGTTTTATCCTTGTCGTTGCGCGTCGTCTTCGACACTTGCGCATGATAGCGCTGGCTAATCAGCACTTTTGGCAAGGTGTCGGAATTCAGTTCGACCTGCCATGAACCGTCCGGCGCCGCGCGCACGAATACATCCGGCACGATCGGCTGCACCAAAGTTGAGCCGAAGGCCAAGCCTGGTTTTGGATTGAGATTGCGAATTTCCGCGATCATGTCGACGAGGTCTTCGTCATCGACGGCGCACAGGCGGCGCAGCGCGGCGAGATCGCGCTTAGCCAAAAGCGGCAGATTTTCAACCAGAGCCCGCATCGCCGGATCGAAACGATTGCGTTCTTTGAGTTGCAACGCGAGACATTCGGTCAGGCTGCGCGCGCAGATGCCGGCAGGGTCGAGCGCCTGAAGCACAGCGAGCACCTTTTCGACTTCGGCAAGCGGCGCGCCGAGCTTGTCGGCAACGGTCTGCAAATCGCCGACGAGATAGCCGGTCTCGTCCACCATATCGATCAGGTACTGGCCGATCATGCGCTGGACCGGATCGCTGATCGCCAGCGCCATCTGCTCGCTTAAATGATCGCCGAGCGTGATCTCGGCAGTGACGAAGGCCTCCAGGTTGTAGCCGCCGTCTTCGCCGCCAGTGCCGGACCCGGACCATTCCGTGTAAGTCGGCGGCGGCGTTTCGACGGCCGAAGTTTTTTCGCCGCCGTCATCGGGAAATACGTTCTCTAGCTCGGTGCCGAGACCCTGCTCCATTGAGGCGCGGCTGGTTTCCCGCTCGGCGCCGGCCCAATCATCGGAAACGCTTGCTTCGGTACCGGCATCAAACTGGTCGCCGTCGCCGTCGAAAGAGGCTTCAGGCTCGGGCGCGGACGCCGGCCCATCATCCTCCCCGGCGCGCTCAAGCAACGGATTGCGCTCGAGCTCGCCCTCGACATAGGCGGCCAGGTCCAGGCTGGAGAGTTGCAGCAGCTTGATGGCTTGCATCAGCTGCGGCGTCATCACCAGCGCTTGGCTCTGACGGAACTCGAGTCGTTGCGACAGCGCCATAGAGGGGTTTCCCGGCGGAAACTGGTCCGATTCTTGCTTGAATCTCTATAGCAGGTCTTTGGCGGACGCGGTATGAGATTCCGCACCGCAGCATTGCACAAATTTTTGGCAACAAAATTATGCAGCTAGTTTATAGGGCCCTGGCTTGCCTCGAAACGTCGGCTAAAGCCGGAATTCTTCGCCGAGATACAGCCGCCGGACGTCCGGGTTATTCACGATATCCTCAGCCCGGCCTTCCATCAGCACTTCGCCGGAATAAATGATGTAGGCGCGGTCGGTCAGGCCGAGCGTTTCACGCACATTGTGATCGGTAATCAGCACGCCGATGCCGCGGTTGGTCAGGTGGCGCACCAGTTGCTGGATATCGCCAACGGCAATCGGATCGATGCCGGCGAACGGCTCGTCGAGCAGCATGTAGCTCGGCCGCGTCGCCAGCGCGCGCGCGATTTCGACACGGCGGCGCTCGCCGCCGGACAGCGCGATGGTCGGCGTTTTGCGCAGGCGGGTGATGTTGAACTCTTCCAGCAGCGCGTTGAGATCAGCCTCGCGGCGGCGGCGGTCCGGCTCGACCACTTCGAGCACCGCGCGGATATTGTCCTCGACATTGAGGCCGCGAAAAATCGAAGATTCCTGCGGCAAATAGCCGATGCCGAGGCGCGCGCGCTGATACATCGGCAGCACCGTGACGTCGTAGCCGTCCAGCTCGATGCGGCCGCGGTCGGCCTTGATCAGGCCGGTGATCATGTAGAAAACCGTGGTCTTGCCGGCGCCGTTCGGGCCGAGCAGGCCGACCGCCTCACCGCGGCGAACATACAGGGTGACGCCCTTGACCACCTTGCGGGCGCCGAAACTCTTCTCAATGCCATGCGCGGCGAGATAATGGCGCGCGGCCTGGCGCGTGGCATCGCCGCGCGGCCGAACCGCCGGCTGCTGTTGCGCAGCCGCGCCGGCCGCCGGACGCGCCTGATGTGCTGGCTGCCCATTGGGCGCGAGCGGCGGCTGCGCGGGACGGCGCGCGGGCGGCTGTCTGCGCCGAAACAGCGAAATGATATTCAACCGGTTACCCCGCGCCGCATTAATGGCGAGCCCAAATCCAACCTTATCCCTATGCCCAACCTTAGCTGATTCCCCACCGATTGCGCGCGCAGGCAGAACCAGGCGGCGGCAAGATCGCGATGGTTGACGCGGTGGCTCAATTGAACGGCTTGCCGGGCACCGGGCTGCGCAAGGCGCCGCCGCCTGGAGCCGGCGCCGGCGTGCCCGGTTTGGCGGCAGCGTCCGGCGTCTGGCCACCCGGCAGGAAGAGGCCCTGCACCCGGCCGGTGCCGCCTTTGCCGGATTCGACGCGCGATACGCCGGAGGTGAGATCGACCACGAGCTTTTCGCCGCGCAGGACGTTCTTGCCTTGCGTCATCATGACATTGCCGGTGAGCGTGACGGTGTTGCTCTTCATGTCGAAAATGCCGAGCTCGCCGGTCGCGGTCTGATCCTTCTGCGTCACCACGACGGCGCCATGCGCTTCGAGGCGCTTGATCTTCTGCTCGCCGCCCGGTCCCGGCTGCGCCGCCGGCATGCTCTTGGCGGCGCTCTTGTTGCCGCCCGAAGCGCCGGTGACGGATTCGCCGCCTTCGTAAAAGACCACCAAAGTCTTCGAGCGCATGCCGGTGTCGCCCTGCTTGACGCGCACGTCGCCGCTGAAGGTCGCGATCTTATCCTTGTCGCGCACTTCCAAGGTCGCCGATTCGATGTGCACCGGCTCGTCGCGATTCTGCGAAAAGCCCTGCAAGGCGTTCGGCGGGCCTTTGGCCGCGGAGTTAGCCGCGGGCGCGGCTTGCTGCGCATTCAACGCCGGCGCTGACATCAGCAACGCAGCAACAATGAGAAGCAACACACCCGGATTTCGACGCACGCTCATTTCTGGCCGATCTTCTCTTTGGGAACGGCGGTGCCGTTAAGCATCAGAACCATGTTCACGCCGCCATGAAACCGCACCAAAGTGCCGGAATCGACGACTTCCAGTCTATTGGCGTTGAGGATGCCTTGCAGCATTTCCAGTTCGACCGGTCTGTCGGAAACGACATTGCCTTTGCGCACGTCGATGGTCGCCTCGCTCAGTTTGCCGGTGTTGCCGTTCGACGACGTCAGCAGGATGTTGCCGGCAAGCTGGAGCATCTCTTTCTTGGTGTCATAGACGCCGGTATTCGCCACCATTGTCATGGTGCTTTTGTCTTCCATCTCTATCTTGGCGTTGATGCTGTTCAACTCCACGATGTCCGGCTTGGTCATGTCCTGCGCCGCGGCCTTGGCGGTGAATTCGTAAGCGCGCTGATCTTTGGTGAAGCCGTTGACGCGCGGCTGTTCCATGGTGATCTTGGTGCCGGAGACGACCAGATCGCCTATGTTGACCGGCAGCGCGGTGAACAAGCGCATCGGATTAAGCCACGTCAGCAACGACAGCGCGACCAGTGCAACGACGATGCCGACCGGCAGCCCGACGCGCAGGAAGCGCACCATGCGGCTGTGGCGGCGCGCGGCGCGAAAGGCGCGCTCGCTGTCGCCCCGGCTCATGTTCCAGTAGGCGCGCACCGCCTCCGGATCGGCTCTGGCTGTAATCACCCGGCTCATGGTGCGAAAACTTCGCGCTCCGTTATCCGACTGCTTTGACGAAACCCCGTTACTCCGCCCGGCAACCTGACTGGCGAATATGGCTCCCAAGCGGCAGCGCCATCACAAACGGCATCCAGGCGCCAAGGGCCGAACGGCGGGATCTTTTAAGTCCTCGTCGCCGAATGTGAAAAAATGTCCTCATTGGCCCAGCCGCCGAGATCGAGCCGCACCCGGTCCGGCAGGAAACCGAAGCTGGCCTTGGCGAGATCGGCGCGGCCTTCGCGCGCCAGCATCGCGTCAAGTTTATCCATCAACGCATGCAAATGCAGAACGTCGGTCGCGGCATAGGCGACCTGCGGATCGCTCAAGGTCTCGGCACCCCAGTCGGACGACTGCTGCTGCTTGGACAGATCGACGCCGATCAGTTCCCGCGCCAGGTCCTTGAGGCCGTGCCGGTCGGTATAGGTGCGGGCGATACGCGAGGCGATCTTGGTGCAGTAGACCGGTTCGGCCATGACGCCGAATGCCTTGAACAGCACGCCCATGTCGAAGCGACCGTAATGGAAGATTTTGAGCACCGACTTGTCGGCGAGCAGGCGCTGGATATTCGGCGCGCTGGTCTGTCCCGCGGCGATCTGCACCACGTCGGCGGAGCCGTCACCGGGCGAAAGCTGGACGACGCAGAGCCGGTCGCGGCTCGGGTCCAGGCCCATGGTTTCGGTATCGATCGCCACTGCGCCCTTGTAGGCGTTCAGGTTGGGCAAATCGCCGCGATGCAGTCGGACGGTCATTCTGATTTCCGGGTTCCGGGTTGCCGGTTGATCGCGCGCCACCCGGTCCGATGAGCCGGTTTTCGCCCCGGGAGCCCCGCGATTCGCGATCATACGCGGGAAACTTAATAGATTTGGTGCCCAGGAAAGGACTCGAACCTTCACGACCTTTCGGCCACTGGCACCTGAAGCCAGCGCGTCTACCAATTCCGCCACCTGGGCAAGGCTTTAGAGCCAAGTCTTTTGAACTCAGCGGGGTCTAGGTACGGATCGGCCATCGCCTTGTCAATTGAGCCGCCTGGAGGATGTATTTCCCCGGCCTTGCGGCGGCTTGTTGGAGCGGCCTTCAACCATCTTGCCGCCCCACACCAGCGCTCTATAAAGACCGGGACACCTCGAATCCGCTGGCGCCTTTACGCCCTAAAACACCTGTTTGCGAAGCGAGCGCGGAAAATGACCGCCAGATCCAATTTCGATACCCTCGTCACCGTTTACGGCGGCTCGGGCTTTCTCGGCCGCCACGTCGTGCGGGCTTTGGCCAAGCGCGATTACCGCGTCCGCGTCGCCGTGCGCCGGCCCGATCTCGCGTTCCATTTGCAGCCGCTCGGCCGTGTCGGGCAGATCCACGCGGTGCAAGCCAATTTGCGCGACACCACCTCGGTCGAGGCCGCCGCCCGCGGCGCCCACGTTCTGGTCAACCTGACCGGCATCCTGAAAGAAGGCGGCCGCCAGCGTTTCGACACGATCCACAGCTTCGGCGCCGAGCAGGTGGCGCTCGCCGCCAGCGCCCACGGCGCTCGCATGGTGCATGTCTCGGCCATCGGCGCCGACGAGAACTCGCCGGCCGCTTATGCCCGCTCCAAAGCGGTCGCCGAACGGCTGGTGCTGGCGGCGCAGCCGCAGGCCATCATCATGCGACCGTCAATCCTGTTCGGGCCGGAAGACGATTTCTTCAACCGCTTTGCATCGCTGGCCCGCATGTCGCCGGTCCTGCCGCTGATCGGCGGCGGCCACACCAAATTCCAGCCGGCCTTTGTCGGCGACGTCGCCAAGGCGATCGCCAACGCGGTCGATGGCAAATTGCGCGCAGGCACGATTTACGAACTCGGCGGCCCGGACGTGCACACGTTCAAGGAGCTGATGCAGTACATCCTCGCCACAATCGAGCGAAAGCGCCTTCTGGTGCCGCTGCCGTTCTTCGCCGCCAGGTTCAAGGCGCTGTTCCTGCAATTCGCGCCGGCGCCTTTGACGCTGACGCCCGGCCAGGTCGACATGCTGCGCACCGACAATGTCGTCTCCGACGCGGCGATTGCCGACAAGCGCACCTTCGCCGGCATCGGCATCGAGCCGGAACCGATCGAGGCCATCGTGCCGTCTTATCTCTGGCGCTTCCGCAAAGCCGGACAGTTCAGGAGCCGCGTCGCATGATCCCGAAAAGCATGTCCTCGAATTGATCGGGGATGGGAACCGGTTTTCGGATAAGATCATGCGGAAAAAATAAGCTTAAACGGACGTTCCTTGAAAAAGCCGGAAGCATATTCGGCGCAGATCGTTCGCAACCGGGGGGTTGGGGAGAGTGCATGCCGGTCATTACCAATGTCGAAGACCTTCGCCAATTGGCGAAGCGCAAGGTCCCCAAGGCGATCTTCGAATACATCGACCACGGCTCCTACGATCAGCTCACCCTCAAGGCCAACCGCAACGACCTCGACGCCGTGCGCTTTCGCCAGCGCGTCCTGATCGACGCCGATAACCGTTCGCTCGCCACCACCATGCTCGGCGAAAAGGTATCGATGCCGATCGCCATCGCGCCGACCGGCTTGACCGGACTGATGCACGGCAACGGCGAAATGCTGGCGGCGAAAGCGGCGGAAGCCGCCGGCATCCGCTTCACTTTATCGACCATGTCGATCTGTTCGATCGAAGACATCCGCGAAGTGACCAAGGCGCCGTTCTGGTTTCAGCTTTATGTCTTCAAGGACCGCGGCTTCAGCGAGGAAGTCATCGAGCGCGCCAAGGCGGCCGGCTGCTCCGCTTTGTTTCTAACCGTCGATCTGCCGATGCGCGGCCAGCGCCATTGCGACCTCAAGAACGGATTGCAGGTGCCGCCCCGGCTGACCGCGCGCAACGCCTTCGACATCATGACCAAGCCTTCGTGGCTCGCCGGCGTGCTGATGGGCAAGCGCAAATCCTTCGGCAATGTCGACCACTATCTCAAGAACAAGGGCGGCATCTGGGCCGCCGGCCGCTGGGGCGGCGACAATTTCGACAAGTCGTTGTCGTGGGAAGACGTCAACTGGATCCGCAAATTGTGGCCCGGCAGACTGGTCATCAAGGGCATTCTCGATCCGGAAGACGCCAAGCGCGCCGCCGACATGGGCGCCGAGGCCATCGTGGTGTCGAACCACGGCGGCCGTCAGCTCGACGGCGTGCCCGGTACCATCACCGCGCTGCCGCGCATTGCCGACGCCGTGCGCGACCGCGTGGAAGTGCTGTTCGACGGCGGCATCCGCTCCGGCCTCGATGTGCTGAAAGCGCTGGCGCTCGGCGCGCATGGCTGCCTGATCGGCCGCGCCTATCTCTACGGCCTCGCCGCGATGGGCGAAGCCGGCGTCGCCAAGACGCTCAGCCTGATGGCCGAGGAATTGCGCATCGGCATGTCGCTGACCGGCGTGCGCGATGTCGCCAGCATCAGCCGCGATATCCTGTTCGACAATTACGACGACCCGCGGCGGAACGTTTAGCGGCTCAGAAAAAATACAGCGCAAAGATGCCGACGGTGCCGAGGATAATGCGCCACCAGGCGAACAACGCAAACGAGTGCCGCTGCACATACCGCAGCAAGGCCTTGACCGCGATCGTGCCGAAGATGAACGCGAACACAAAACCGACCGCGATGGCGCCGACATGGTCGGCGGTCAGTTCGGAACGGCTCTTGTACACTTCATAGGCAAAAGCGCCGACCATGGTCGGCATTGCCAGCCAGAACGAGAACTCCGCCGCAGCGCGGCGGTCGGCGCCGAACAGCATGGCGCCGACAATGGTCGAGCCCGAGCGCGACACGCCGGGAATCATGGCGAGACATTGGATGACGCCGATGCCGAAATACATCGGCAGGCTGAAAGACGTGGCATCGTGATGCCGCGCCTTGAGGCTGAGGCGATCGACCCATAGCAGCACGAAGCCGCCCAGAATAAGCGTGACGCAAACGATACGCACGTCGAACAGGTAGGCCTTGATGTAGCTGCCGGCGAGCGCGCCGATGACCGCCGCCGGCAGAAAGGCGAGCAAAATGCCGATGACGAAACGCGCCGCCTGCCATTGCACGAACATGGTGCGCGCCAGCGTCCACAGCCGGCCGAAATAGATCGTCAGCAGCGCCATGATGGCGCCGAGCTGGATGAGAATGGCGAAGGACTTGCTGAAGGCGTTGTCGCCCCAGCCGAGAACGTGCTGCATCAGCAGCAGATGGCCGGTGGAGGAGACCGGCAGAAATTCGGTCAGGCCCTCGACCATGCCGAGCACGGCGGCCTTGATCAGGTCGATATGGCTGGCGATCAGGTCGGCGACAGCCGCCGGCAGGAAGGACATGAAAAAGACTCCGGAGGGATGCGCGCGCTCTTTAGAGTTATGCGAATCGTGCGGTGTTTGGCTTTTGGCTTACCACCCCGGTTCAGGCAATGGGAATAACGCGCTCGCCACAATTTGCGCCGGTGCAAATTTGATCTAACTCCAGTGTTTGTATAGTGCAGTCACCGATTCCCTTTTCAGGCGCAACTTTACGTCCCGGTTATTCATGCTGACGCTGCTGCAACATCCGCTCTGCCCGCTGTCACGCTATGTGCGGTTGATGTGCAATGAATACGGCATCGAACTGCGGCTGGTCGAGGAGCGGTTCTGGGAACGGCGCGAGGGCTTCCTCAGCATCAATCCGGCTGGCGCCATACCGGTGCTGATCGCTGACGGCGAACCGCCGGTGCCGGGCGCCGCCATCATCGCCGAATATATCCAGGAGACCCGGCCTGCCGCCGACAATGCCGGCTGGTTGATGCCCGGTACGCCCAGCCAGCGCGTCGAAATCCGCCGTCTGGCGAGCTGGTTCAACGACAAGTTCCATGCCGAAGTCAGCGGGCCGCTGGTCACCGAACGGGTGTTCAAGCGCCATATGACGCTCGAGCAGGGCGGCGGGCCGCCCGACACCGGCGCTTTGCGCGCGGCGCGCAAGAATATCCGCTATCATCTGGCCTATATTGGCTGGCTGGTGCGCACGCGCGACTGGCTGGCCGGCGAACGGCTGAGCCTGGCTGATCTGGCCGCGGCCGCGCATTTGTCGGCCGTCGATTACCTGGGCGATGTACCGTGGAACGAAGACGAGGCAGCGAAGAACTGGTACGCGCGGGTGAAGTCGCGCCCGGCGTTCCGTCCGCTGCTGGCCGACACGCTGGCCGGGATTCCGCCGGCGAAGCATTACGCCGACCTGGACTTTTGAAGTCCCCGCACGAAATAAAAGCGTCATTAATTTCGCAAGCGCGGACGCGCGGCTTCGACGCTGTCGGCGTCGCGCGGCCGGAAGCGGTACCAGAGGCAAAAGCCCGCCTCGATCAATTCATCGCCGACGGCGCGCATGGCGACATGGTGTGGATGGCGACCACAGCCGAGCGGCGCGGTTCGCCTCTGACGCTTTGGCCGGATGTGCGCTCGGTGATCATGCTCGGCATGAATTACGGGCCGGACGAAGACCCGTTGAAAATCTTGCAGGAACGCTCACGCGCGGCGATATCGGTTTACGCCAAGGGCGACGACTATCACGACCTCATCAAGTCGCGCCTGAAAGAGATCGCGCGCTGGCTGGTCGCCAATGCCGGCGGCGACGTCAAGGTGTTCGTCGATACCGCCGCGGTGATGGAAAAGCCGCTGGCCGCAAAAGCGGGCCTCGGCTGGCAGGGCAAGCACACCAACGTCGTGTCGCGCGATTTCGGCTCGTGGCTATTTCTCGGCGCGATCTTCACCACGCTCGATCTGCCGGTCGATGAAGCGGCGGCCGATAATTGCGGCTCTTGCCGCGCCTGCCTCAATGCCTGCCCAACCGCGGCATTTCCCGCGCCTTATCGCCTCGACGCAAGACGGTGTATTTCCTATCTGACCATCGAGCACAAAGGCCCGATCCCGCGCGAGCTGCGACCGCTGATGGGCAATCGCATCTACGGCTGCGACGATTGTCTGGCTGTATGTCCGTGGAACAAATTTGCCGAACAGGGCCGCGAGGCCAAGCTTGCCGCGCGCGATGTCTTGCGCGCGCCGACGCTCACTGAGCTATCGCGGCTCGACGACGCGCAATTCCGTTTGATGTTTTCCAAGACCTCGATCAAGCGCACCGGCCGTGATCGCTTCATTCGCAACGTGCTCAATGCCATCGGCAATTCGGGCGACGTGACATTGGCGCCGGAAGCGGAAAGATTATTGAATGACGCTTCGCCTTTGGTGCGCGGCGCGGCGGTGTGGGCGTTGAGTAGGTTGTTGCCGACTGAGAAGTTCAAAACTTTGAATCGCGCCGATGACGACGCGAGCGTTCAGGAAGAATGGGCTGCTGCGGCCTCAACTGTCATGCCCGCGAAGGCGGGCATCCAGTAACCCCTGTTTGTAACTACTCTCTAAAACCGGAAATACTGGGTTCGCGGGGACGACAGCGGAATCAAAATTCCGCCACCGCACTCAACAGCCGCTCGATATCCTCCGGCCGCGACAGGCGATGATCGCCGTCTTTGATGAGCGTCAGCACCACATCGTCGCGCGAAAAACGCGATACGAGATCCACCGCATGCCGCCATGGCACGTCCGGATCCTGCACGCCTTGCAGAATATGCACCGGGCAACCCGGCTCGATCAGCCCGCCCATCATGAGATGATTGCGGCCCTCCTCGATCAGTTGCTTGGTGATCGGATAGCCTTCCGGCGAGTACTCCGACGGCCGCGTCCAGAAACCTTTTTGCTCGATCTCACTCTTGATCGCCGGGGCGAACGACTTCCACATCAGCTCTTCGGTAAAGTCGACCGCCGGCGCGATGAGTACCATGCCGGCTAAAGGCGCGACGTCTTTCATCGCCGCGAGCCGCCGCGCCAAGAGCAATGCCAGCCAGCCGCCCATCGACGAGCCGATCAGTACCTGCGGGCCTGAGCAAAACCGGGTGTAAACTTCGACGCATTCCTCCAGCCAGCGGCCGATGGTGCCGACCTTGAAGTCGCCGCCGGATTCCCCGTGACCGGAATAATCGAAGCGCAAACAGGCGCGGCCATGCGCCTCTGCCCAGGCATCCAGCGCCAAGGCCTTGCTGCCTACCATGTCGGACTTGAAACCACCGAGCCAGACCAGGCCCGGACGACTATCGTTCCCCTTGCTCTCTCGCGCGCGCACGGCAATTGTCCGCGCAGGCGGCGGCGATTCGACGATCAGGCTTGTCAGACGCGCTTCGCTCATAGTCATCTTGGAAACCAGTTCGGCACCATCAGGGGCGGTTCGCCCTATCAGGATCGTCAGCATTTCGATGTATTCTTCTCGCCTCAACGCCACCTGCGATGCAAGGGGGGACCGGCGGTGGTGATCTCGGCCCGGCCCAAGACGCGCTCGCTTGCCGGCGCCACCATCCTGCAACTGGTGCCGGCGCTGCGCGACGATCCGGTCGGCCATGCCGCCATCGATATCGCGATGACGCTGCTGCAATCCGGCGCCCGCGCCCTGGTCGCCGGCGGCGAAGGTCCATTGGTCGGCGAGCTGCGCGCCTTCGGCGGCGAATGGCTGCCGATGACGACCGATACGATCAATCCGCTGCGCATTGCCGGCAATGCACGGCAGTTGCAGAAGCTGATCGCCGGCGAGCGCATCGATATCGTGCATGCGCAAAGCGCTGCGGCGGCGTGGAGCGCCATTTCGGCGACCTACAAGATGCCGGTTTTTCTGGTGACGTCGTTTCCCGACCGGCTGGCACCGGATTCATGGCCGAGAGTCATGTTTCAGGGATCGCTGGCGCGCGGCGACCGGATGATCGCGCCTTCGAGCTACATTTCCCGCGCCATGATCGAGCGCTACAAAATCGCGCCGGACAAGATCACGGTCATTCCGCGCGCGCTCGACACCGCCAAATTCAGTCCGGCCGCCGTCAATGTCGAGCGCGTCGCCGCGCTGCGCCGCGCCTGGGGCCTGCTGCCGCAAATGCGCGTCGTGCTGGTGCCGGGGCGCATCGCGCCGTGGAACGGACAGATGAGCATGATCGACGCGGCGCGGCTCATGGTCAGCGGCGGCGACCGCAACATCGCTTTTGTGTTTGTCGGCGAAGACCGCGGCGAAGTCCGCTATCGCAGCGCGCTCAAGCAGCGCGCGAGCGACCATGGCATCGACACCTTGATCCGGCTGGTCGGCCACCATGCCGATATGCCGACGGCTTTGGCCGCCGCCGATGTTGTCGTCATTCCGTCGCTCGAGCCGCCTCTGTCGGGCCGCGCCGCCGCCGAAGCCCAAGCGATTGGCCGTCCCGTGGTGACGACTTCGGTCGGCGCGCTGCCGGAAAATCTGCTGTGTCCGCCGCGCATGCGCGATGAATTGCGTACCGGCTGGCTGGTGCGGCCGGGCAATGTCGGCGAACTGGCGCAGGCAACATCCGCGGCACTGGCGCTTTCGGTCACCGCGCATGAAGCGCTCGGCGCCCGCGCCCGCCAATTTGCTGAATTCATGTTTTCGCCGCAAAGCGTTGCTCAAGCCATTCGTGGCGTTTACACTTCGCTTCTGGCCCGCGACCTCTAAGGCACCAAGCATTTGCGTGATCCTGCGTCGCCTCCTCCGATGAATGCTCCCATCACCGTGATGATCGTCGTGCCGACGCTCGACGTTGGCGCCGCCGAAATCGGCGCGGTCGAACTGGTGCGCATTCTCCACGGCGCGGGTCATCGCGCCATCGTCGTGGCGCGCGCCGGACGCTTGCTCGCCGACATCACCGCCGCCGGCGCCGAGTTCGTGCCGCTCGACGTCGCCAGCAAAAACCCGTTTGTCATGATGCGCAACGCCGTTGTGCTGATCCGGCTGGCGCGCGAACGCAAATGCGATGTCATTCACGCGCTGGGCCGCGCCGGCGCCTGGAGCGCCTGCGCCGCGGCGCGCATGCGCGGCATTCCCTTCGTCACCAGCTGGTTCAAGGGCTTCCGCGAACAGAACATCCTGAAGCGCCTCTATAACGGCGTGATGGCGCGCGGCAACCGCGTCGTCGCCGGCTGCGAGCAGATCGCGCAACTGGTCAACGACCGCTACGGCACGCCGTGGGACAAAATCGCGGTCGTGCCGTGCAGCATCGACTTCGAGCATTTTGATCCAGCCAAGGTCACGCCCGAGCGCGTCGCCGCCGTGCGCAATAGCTGGGGCGTCAACGACGATACAAAAGTCATCATGGTGACCGGCCGCATCCTGCGCCGCAAAGGCCATCACGTCGCGGTGCGCGCGATGCAGCGGCTCAAGGACTTCGGCCTGACCAATTTTCTTTGCGTTTTTGTCGGCGAGGACCGCGGCCACACCAATTACACCGGCCAGCTCTGGGACCTGGTGCTGGCGACCGGCACCATGGACGTCATCCGCATGGCCGCGCCGGTGCGCGACATGCCGGCCGCCTATTGCGCCGCCGCGGTGGTGGTGTCGGCCGCGGTGCAGCCGGAAGGCGTGCAGCGGGCGATGCTGGAGGCGCAGGCGATGGCGCGGCCGGTGGTCGTGTCCGATCTCGGCGCCGGGCCCGACGTTGTCCTGACCGCGCCGGCGGTGCCGGAAAGCCGCGTCACCGGACTTCGCTTTCATTCCGGCGACGACCGGGCCCTGGCGGCCGCCTTGCTGCAACTATTTTCAATGCCGCCGCCGGCGGTGGAGGCCATAGGCAGTCGCGGCCGCGACTGGGTCCTCGGCCATTTTGACGCAACGATCGGCGCCGCGCAGATGCTGCGGCTTTATGCCGATGTCGCCGGACCGGCCCGGCCGGTTCCGGCGCTGGCAGCCGGTAAAATCGACCCCATTTGAGCTTTTCGAATCGCATCAAGGCCGTTCGCAACGGCGATGCGACGTGTTATAAGGCGACCCATCGCAACAGCATGAGGAGAGACTAGCCATTCGTCGTCCGCAAAAATCCGCGCTGCCCGCCGAAAAAGGTGGCCCGCGCATCAACGAGGAGATCCGCTCCCGCGAGGTTCAGCTGATCGATGCCACCGGCGACAACAAGGGTGTTGTCCTGACCGAAGCCGCCATTGGGCTTGCCCAGGCGGCCGGGCTTGATCTGGTCGAGATCGCCCCCAATTCGGTTCCGCCCGTCGCCAAAATCCTGGATTACGGCAAATATAAATTCCAGGCGCAGAAGAAAGCGGCGGAAGCCCGCAAGAAACAGAAGGTCGTCGAGATCAAGGAGATCAAGCTCCGGCCGATGATCGACGATCACGACTACCAGGTGAAGATGCGCTCCATGGAGCGGTTCTTCGAGGAAGGCGATAAGGTCAAGATCACCTTGCGTTTCCGCGGCCGCGAAATGGCGCATCAGGAGCTTGGTTACAAGCTGCTGCAGCGCGTCAAGGAAGACACCGACAAGATCTCGAAGGTCGAGTCGGAGCCGCGCTTCGAAGGCCGCCAGATGGTCATGTTGCTGGCGCCGCGCTGAGCCCACGTTCCCCGGACGCGGTGCGCCATATATGGCGCGCCGCAGTTCCGGGGCCATTCCAGGCTCTGGAATCGTAACGGTCCCGGGTCTGCCCTGTGCCACTACGTGGTACAGGGCGCCCGGGACAAGCTTTTTGCGCTTACCTTCGCTCGGCTTCCCAGCGGCCGGCGCATTCGCCGGCGCCGCCGGCACCCTGCCAGGTTCCGGCACCGGAAGTCGCACTGAGCTTCCCGGTGCCATTGGCGCCCTTGTCGCCGAGCCGGATACTGACATTGACCGCCCCGCTGGGCGCCACCGAACCGTTGAAATTGACCGCGGCATCGCCTTGGTAGCGCACCTGGCCGTTCGCCACCCCGACGCTGTAGCGATAGGCCCTATCGCAGCTGCCCTTCTCGGTGATGATCAGCACCGACCAATTGCCGTCATGGATGGCGGCAACGGCGGCGGGCGTCCCGGCCGCCATGAAGCCAAAAGCGGCGGCGGCCATTAAAGTCAAAGGGCGAAACACGGGCAGTCTCCTCAAGGGCTGGGCAACGTCATAAGACGGCTTAAATACTTGCAGAAACGGCAAATTGGTGCCGTTTTGACCAAAAACAAGCTTAGGCCGCGATTCCCGGGCTAACGCCCGGACGCCGGTTTGGGTTGCAAGGGCAAGCCAGCTCTGGCATACACCGCGCTCTCGCCGACCGGCCGTTAGGGCTGCCGTGGCGGCGATACCCGCTCAATTCCGAGCACCAGCCTGAGGCATGTTGGCCTTGGGCTGAATTTTGGCTGTGGTTCGCCGCGGCTTATGGAGAGCAAAATGCCCAAGTTGAAGACCAAATCGGGCGCTAAAAAGCGCTTCAAGATCACCGCCGGCGGCAAAGTGAAGTATCAGCAGGCCGGCAAGCGTCACGGAATGATCAAGCGCACCACCAAGCAGATCCGCGAACATCGCGGCACCGCAGTGCTGTTCAAGACCGATGGCGACAACGTCAAGAAGTACTGGATGCCAAACGGCTAGTCCGGACTTCGATGCTGTCGACCCCGATCATCATTTCAACGTTTGCCTGACCCTGGAGAACACTCATGTCCCGCGTTAAACGTGGCGTTACCGCCCACGCCAAGCACAAAAAAGTCTACAAGGCCGCCAAGGGCTATTATGGCCGCCGCAAGAACACCATCCGCGTCGCCAAGCAGGCGGTCGAAAAGGCCGGCCAGTACGCTTTCCGCGACCGCAAGCGCAAGAAGCGCACGTTCCGCGCTTTGTGGATCCAGCGCCTGAACGCCGCCGTGCGTCCGTTCGGCCTGAACTATTCGCGCTTCATCGACGGCCTCACCAAGTCGGGCCTCAACCTCGACCGCAAGGTTCTGTCCGACATCGCGATCAACGAGCCGGCCGCCTTTGCGCTCATCGTCGAGAAGGTCAAGGCTGCGATTCCGGCTCCGGCCGAAACGCCGCGCGCCACGGCGTAAGTTACAGCCAAAGGGTGTCGTCCCCGCGAAAGCGGGGACCCAGTAATCACCGGCTTATCGTATTAATCGCGTGCGCAGGGATTACTGGATCGTCCGCTTTCGCGGACGATGACGGTGCACGGGGTCCCGCATGTCCGACATCGCCAAGCTTGAAACCGAATTGATGGCCGCCGTGACGTCCGCCAAGGACGAAGCGGCGCTGGAGGCCGTGCGCGTAGCAGCGCTGGGCAAAAGCGGTTCGGTGTCGGCGCTGTTAAAGACGCTCGGTTCGATGACGCCGGACGAGCGCAAGGCGCAAGGCCCGGCGATCAACGGCCTCAAAGAGCGCATCACCGCCGCGATCGCGACCGCCAAGGAAGCACTTGGCATGGCCGCGCTCGATGCGCGCCTCGCCTCCGAAACCGTCGATGTCACGCTGCCGACGCGCGAGACGCCGGCCGAACTCGGCCGCGTCCATCCGATCAGCCAGGTCATCGATGAGTTGACCGCGATCTTTGCCGACATGGGCTTCGCCGTCGCCGAAGGCCCGGATATCGAGACCGACGACTACAACTTCACCAAGCTGAATTTCCCGGAAGGCCATCCGGCGCGGGAAATGCACGACACCTTCTATTTCCCGCCGAAGCCGGACGGCTCGCGCCTGCTGCTGCGCACGCACACCTCGCCGGTGCAGGTGCGCACCATGCTGACTCAGAAGCCGCCGATCCGCGTCATCATTCCCGGCCGCACCTATCGCTCCGATTCCGATCAAACCCACACGCCGATGTTCCACCAGGTCGAAGGCCTGGTGATCGACAAGACATCGCATATGGGCCACCTGAAATGGATCCTCGAGGAATTCTGCAAGGCGTTCTTCGAAGTCGACAGCGTCAAGATGCGCTTCCGGCCGTCGTTCTTTCCGTTCACCGAGCCATCGATGGAAGTCGACATCCAGTGCCGCCGCGACAAGGGCGAAATCCGCTTCGGCGAAGGCAATGACTGGCTCGAGATTCTCGGCTGCGGCATGGTGCATCCGAACGTGCTGCGCAATTGCGGCCTCGATCCGGACGAGTATCAAGGATTTGCCTGGGGCATGGGCATCGACCGCATCGCCATGCTGAAATACGGCATCAACGACCTGCGCGCCTTCTTCGAAGCCGACGTGCGCTGGCTGTCGCATTACGGCTTCCGCCCGCTCGACTTCCCGACTCTCGCCGGGGGGCTGAGCTCATAATGTATGCGTATGC
>LNDS01000033.1 GCA_001464835.1 Rhizobiales bacterium Ga0077525
ATTGCTGCGATGACGGAGTCGACAAAAGACCCGGCCTGGCAGGTAACGCGAACAATGCGCTCACGCGCACGATCGCTGCGTCGCGATTCAACCGATGCCGAGCGACGCATTTGGTCCGCCTTACGCGCCCACCGCCTCGATGGCGCCGGCTTCCGTCGGCAGAAGCCGATTGGTCCCTATATCGCGGACTTCGTGTGCGAAGCGTCCAAACTCATCGTCGAACTCGATGGCGGCCAGCATTTTGAAGCGGCGAGTGAGAAGCGCGACGCGCGACGCGATGCGTATCTCGTCAGCAAGGGCTATCGCGTTCTCCGCTTTAACAATCATGACGTCATGGTCAATAAGGATGGCGTTTTGGAAACGATCGCCGCAGCGATTGCCTCTTGGGGAGGGGGCGCGACACCGCACCCCCCGCGATGCGCGGAGAGAGCGAATCATGAAATTTACACTGTCCTGGCTGAAAGAACATTTCGACACGGTCGCCACGCTCGACGAGATCGTCGAGAAGCTGACCATGATCGGGCTCGAGGTCGAGCGCGTCGAGGACAAGGCCAAGGAATTCGAGGCCTTCAAAGTCGCGCAGATCATCACCGCCGAGCAGCATCCGAACGCGGATCGCTTGCGCGTCTGCACCGTCGACAACGGCAGCGGCACGCCGTTGCAGATCGTCTGCGGCGCGCCGAATGCGCGCGCCGGCTTGAAAACCGTGCTCGGCCTGCCCGGCACCTACATTCCGGCGAAAGACATCACGCTCGCGGTCGGCAAGATTCGCGGCGTCGAATCACAAGGCATGATGATCTCCGGCGCCGAAATCGGCTTCAACGCCGACCACGACGGCATCATCGAACTGCCGGCCGACGCGCCGATTGGAAAACCCTTCGCCGAAGTGCTCGGCCTCAACGAGCCGGTGATCGAAATCAATCTGACGCCGAACCGCTCCGACTGCACCGGTGTCAACGGCATCGCCCGCGACCTCGGCGCCACCTTGCTCGGCGACTACAAGGAAAACGCGCCGAAGCGCATCGCCGGGACGTTTCCCTGCCCGGTCAAGGTCACACTCGATTTCGGCGCGACGCATCCTTTGTGCCCGGCCTTTGGTCTTCGTCTGGTGCGCGGCGTCAAGAACGGCCCGTCGCCGGACTGGCTGCAAAAGCGTCTCTCCGCGATCGGACTTCGTCCGATCAACGCGCTGGTCGACATCACCAACTACATCACCTTCGACCGCGGCCGGCCGCTGCATGTGTTCGACGCCAAGAAGGTCAAAGGCGATCTGACCGTGCGCCGCGCCGTCAATGGCGAGACGCTGCTGGCGCTCGACGGCAAGACCTACACGCTGGACGCCGCGATGTGCGTCATTGCCGATGAGAAGGGCGTCGAATCGCTCGCCGGCATCATGGGCGGCGAGGAATCAGGCTGCGACGAGACGACCACCGATGTGCTGATCGAATCGGCGCTGTGGGACGAGGTCAACATCGCGCAGACCGGCCGCAAGCTCGGCATCAATACCGATGCGCGCTACCGCTTCGAGCGCGGCGTCGATCCGCATTTCATGCTGCCGGGCCTCGACCTGGCGACGCAAATGGTCATCGACCTGTGCGGCGGCGAGCCGTCCGAAGTCGTCGTCGCCGGCGATCCGGTGGCGAAGGAAACCATCGTCGATTATCCGGTCAGCGAACTGCCGCGTCTTGCCGGCATCAAGCTGTCGTCGGTCGAAATTCGCCGCACATTGGAGCGGCTCGGCTTCTTTGTCGCCGGCCAGGGCGACCGCCTCAAGATCGCGGTGCCGTCATGGCGTCCGGACGTGCATGGCCGCGCCGATATCGTCGAGGAGCTGGTGCGTATTGTCGGCGTCGATGCCATTCCCTCGACGCCGTTCCCGCGCAGCGCCGACGCGCGCAAAGCCGTGCTGACGCCGATCCAGATCCGCACCCGCAAGGCCAAGCGTGCGCTGGCCGTGCGCGGCCTGATCGAAGCGGTCACCTGGTCGTTCGTGTCGAAGCGCGAGGCCGAACTGTTCGGCGGCGGCAAGCCGGAACTGGCGCTCGCCAACCCGATCGCTTCGGAATTATCCGACATGCGGCCGAGCCTGCTCGCCGGTCTCATCACCTCGGCGCAGCGCAATGCCGATCGCGGCACCGCCGATGTCGCGCTGTTTGAAGTCGGCCAGATTTTCAAGGGCGACCGGCCCGAGGACCAGTTCATTGCCGCCAGCGGCGTGCGCCGTGCGCTGGCTAAAGCCGATGGCGTTGGCCGCCACTGGTCGGCCAAGCCGCTGCCGGTCGATGTGTTCGACGCCAAGGCCGATGCCTTTGCCGTGCTGGCCGCCGCGGGCGCGCCGATGCAGGCGCTGCAAGTGGTGCCCGGCGGACCGGCGTGGTTTCATCCGGGACGTAGCGGCACCATCCAGATCGGGCCGCAGAACATCATCGGCCATTTCGGCGAGTTGCATCCGCGCATTCTCACCGCGCTGAAGGCCGACGGTCCGGTGGTCGCCTTTGAAGTCATCCTCGACAACATCCCGGCCGCCAAGGCCAAGGGCACGCGCGCCAAGCCGCTGCTGGAGCTGTCGCCGTTCCAGCCGGTCGAGCGCGACTTCGCCTTTGTCGTCGAGACCAAGGTCAAGGCCGCCGATATCGTGCGCGCGGCGCAGAACGTCGACAAGAAGCTGATCGTCAATGTCACCGTGTTCGACGTCTATGAGGGTACCGGCATCGAACCGGGCAAAAAGTCGGTCGCCATCGCGGTCACCATGCAGCCGCGCGACAAGACCATGACCGATCAGGAAATCGACGCACTGGGGCAGAAGATCGTCGCCGAAGTCGCCAAGCGCACCGGCGGCGTGTTGCGCGGATAGTCAACGAATGCTTTCGCTTCTCCCGCCAGCCGCGGCATGAATCCATGTGCCGCAACGATTTCTGTGGCTAACGGATCGTTACTCGATACCGTGGCGAATGAACCAATTTGCAATGAGTCCTGCGTAATTTGGAGGCAACAAAAGCGCGGAAGAAAAATCCGCGTATGGGGAAGCAAGCGTCGGCTTGAGCGCCAGTATGGTGCGATAAGGGCGGGACATGAGTTTCGTGGCGGACGGAATCGGGCGGTTTCTCGCCAATTATCTGGAAAAGCCGGCGCAGGGCTACGAGCCCTTCACGCCGACCGATCCCACAGTCCTGCGCGAAACGCTCAAGCCCGGCGACGTCATCCTCGTCGAAGGCAACAACCACATTTCCGGCGTCATCAAGTATCTGACGCAATCGACCTGGTCGCATGCCGCGCTCTATGTCGGGCCGATCGGCGATCGCTGCACCGCGGACGGCGAACCTTTGGTGCTGGTCGAAGCCAATATTGGCGAAGGCGTCGTCGCAGCTCCCCTATCGAAATACGCGCGCTTTCACACCCGCATCTGCCGGCCGACCGGCCTCACCGACGAGGACCGCGCCCGCGTTTGCACCTATGCCTCAGAGCGTATCGGCTTCGACTATGACCTGAAAAACATCATCGACCTGATGCGCTATCTGCTGCCGCTGCCGATCCCGCAGCGCTGGCGCCGCCGCATGATGGCGCTCGGCTCGGGCCACCCGACCCGCATCATCTGCTCGGCGCTGATCGCGCAGGCCTTCGAATATGTGCGCTATCCGATCCTGCCGAAAGTGACGCTGCTGGCCAGCGAAGTGGCGCGCGAGGAAATCCTCGAAATCCGCCATTCGTCGCTTTATGCGCCGCGCGATTTCGACATCTCGCCCTATTTCGAGGTGGTCAAGCCGACTTTGGTGCGCGGCTTCGACTACAAGGCGATGGCCTGGGCCGACTTGCCGGCCACCGACCCGGATCTGCTGGTGTCGCTGGTGCCGGCCGACAGCGTACCGCAATCCGAAAAAGAGCTGGCGGCGGTCTGACGCTCGGCAAGGAGTCCTTGCCCCCGCCGTCAATCGATCATAACTGTGGCGGCATGATCGACGCCATCGCCAAAGCCTTCTCCCAACTATTGTCGCCCCCCTTGCGCCGCGTGCTGTTGAAAGCCGTCGGACTGGCGCTGCTGCTGATCGTCATCATCGGCATCGCCATGCAGCGGCTGCTCGCCAGCCTCGCCGACAGCGGCGCGACCTGGGCCGAGCAGACATCCGGCTTCGCGCCGCATTCGGTCTGGGCGGCGCTCGCCTGGGTGCTGTCGATCATGGCGGCGCTCGGCATCGTCACCGGCGCACTGTTCCTGATGCCGGCGGTGAGCGCCTTTGTCGGCAGCTTCTTCGTCGATGAGGTCGCCGAGAAGGTCGAGCTGGCGCACTATCCCAACGATCCGCCAGGCCAGGCGCTGCCGGTATTTCGCGGGCTGATCGAAGGCATCAAGATCGCACTTCTGGCGCTCGTGGTCTATCTGCTGGCGCTGCCATTCATGTTCTTCGGCTTTGGCCTGCTCATCCTGTTTTTCGGCAGCGCCTATCTGCTCGGCCGCGAATATTTCGAACTCGCCGCCATGCGCTTCCGCCCGCCCGCCGAAGCGAAAGCGATGCGCAAGGCCCGCGCGGCCTATGTGTTCATGGCCGGCATGGTGATCGCGGCCTTCGTGTCGCTGCCGATCATCAATCTGGCGACGCCGGTTTTCGCCATGGCCTTCATGGTGCATATCCACAAGAAGCTGGCGGGCGAGCGCACCGCGCTAGCGCGTTAGTTTCAGTTGTCGTCCCCGCGAAAGCGGGGACCCAGTACTCCCTGCCCCAGCGACTCAAGCTCCTGCCGGGGTTACTGGATTCCCGCCTTCGCGGGAATGACAGAAGAGTTGGGCATGACAGATGAGGCCGTCTTTCCCGGCCACTGGCACAGATCGGCGAAGATGCAGCGGTCGCAATGCGGCTTGCGCGCGACGCAGATGTAACGTCCGTGCAATATCAGCCAGTGATGCGCATGCTGCATGTATTTCGCCGGGATGACCTTCTCCAGCTCCAGCTCGACCGCCAGCGGATCCTTGCCTGGCGCAAGCCCCGTGCGGTTGCCGATGCGAAAGATGTGCGTATCGACCGCCATCGTCGGCTGGCCGAACGCCATATTCAGAACGACGTTGGCGGTCTTGCGCCCCGCGCCCGGCAACGTTACCAGTTCCTCGCGCGTCTTCGGCACCTCGCCGCCGAATTCATCGACCAGCTTCTTGGCCAGCAGCGCGACGTTCTTCGCTTTCATGCGAAACAGGCCGATGGTCTTGATCAGGTCACGGATGCGGTCCTCGCCGAGCGCCACCATTTTCTCCGGCGTATCCGCCAGCGCGAACAAAGCCGGCGTCGCCTTGTTGACGCCGGCATCGGTCGCCTGCGCCGACAACACCACGGCCACCAGCAGCGTGAACGGATTGCTGTGCTTGAGTTCGCCCTTCGGCTCCGGCTCCTGCGCCTGAAAGCGGCGGAACGCTTCCTCGATCTGGTCCGCCGTCCAGCGCTTGGCGGTGCCTTCAAAAGCCTCGGCGTCGGCCTTTTTCTGCTTGGCCACGGACTTGGGTTTGGCGGCCTTGCCCTTGGCGGCCTTGACCAGCGCCTTCCTCACCGAAGGCTTTTTCGCGGCTGGCTTCTTCAGGGTCGATTTTTTCGCCATGATTTCCGGTATACTCAGCGCCATGACCGCCGACAACGCCAGCGAACTCGAACCGACGCTGTTTTCCGCCACGATCACGCCGCACCGCTCGCTCGGCAGCGTCGGCTTTGTCGTGCTGATGGTTTTGTTCGGCGCGGTGAGCTTTCTCACTGGCATCGCCTTCCTGTTGATGGGCGCCTGGCCGGTGTTCGGCTTTTTCGGCCTCGACGTACTGCTGTTGTACTGGGCGTTCCGTGTCAGCTACCGGTCCGCGGCAGCCTATGAGGAGATCAAGGTGACGGCCTCGGCGCTGACGGTGCGCAAGGTCAATCCTCGCGGCCAAGTGCGCGAATGGCTGCTCAACCCGCTTTGGGTCAGGCTCGATCGCGAATCGACCGAGGAATTCGGCATCGCCCGGCTCTTTCTGACAATGCGCGGCAAGCAACTCACTGTAGCGAGCGACCTCGGCCCCGACGAGCGTGCGGACTTCGCGGTTCAACTCGGCAATGCTCTCAGCGAAGCCCGGCGCGGGCCGGTGCGGACGATGCTTCACTAGAGCAGAAATCGGGTGGGCCGAAGGCCCGGGGCAACTTAAATCAATGGCATGACACAGACAGAAACCATCATGCCGAAACAAACGCCCGCTTTCATCGAGACCTTTCCGGATCGCACGCTGCTCACCAATGCGGCGGCTGATTACGATGTCGTGCGCCGCGCCATCGCGCATATTCGCGGCAACTGGCGCGACCAGCCGGAGATCGACGTCATCGCCGATGCCGCCGGCGTCAGTGCCACCGATCTGCATCATCTGTTTCGCCGCTGGTGCGGCCTGACGCCGAAGGCTTTCCTGCAAGCGCTGACGCTGGACAGCGCGCGCGAATTGCTGCGCGCATCGGTGAGTGTGCTCGACACAAGCTACGAAGTCGGCCTGTCCGGACCGGGCCGTCTGCACGATCTGTTCGTCACGCACGAAGCAATGTCGCCGGGCGAATGGAAAGCGGGCGGCGAAGGCCTGACGATTAATTACGGCTTCCATCCTTGCCCGTTCGGCATGGCGCTGGTGATGATGACGCCGCGCGGGCTGGCCGGACTCGCGCTTGCCGATCCCGGCGAGGAACGCGCGTCGCTTGATGACATGCGGCGGCGCTGGCCCAAGGCGACATATGTCGAGGACTATGCGGCCACCGCCGCCACCGCGCGGCGTATTTTTGACTCTGCGATGTGGAAGCCGGACCAGCCGTTGCGCGTCGTGTTGATCGGCACCGATTTCGAAATCCGCGTCTGGGAGCGGCTGCTCTCCATTCCGATGGGCAAGCTCACCACTTATTCCGATCTCGCGCGCCGCGCCGGCGCGCCGAAGGCAGCGCGCGCGGTCGGCGCCGCGGTCGGTAAAAATCCGATCAGCTTCGTGGTGCCATGCCATCGCGTCGTCGGCAAGAACGGCGACATCACCGGCTATCACTGGGGCATCAGCCGCAAGCGCGCGATGCTCGGCTGGGAGGCCGGCATCTCGGCTGCTTGATAGCGGCGCGTGACGGCCTGAACATTTATTCAGGCGGGAACTTTCGCGACACAACTTGATAGTCGATGTGACGAAACAACTTCTCGCCTGTTGCGTTGAGCTTCGATTCCCCCGTGTGCGGGGCATCGAAAAGTGCAACGAAACCGAGGAGGAATTTAATGAAGATTTATATGCTCGCGACAGTAGCTGCCTTGGCGCTCGCCCCGGCCGCTGCATTTGCTCAGGGCTCGACTGTCGGCGGCGCCGTTGGCGGCGCGGCGGTCGGCGCCGTTGTTGGCGGCCCGGTGGGCGCCGTGGTCGGCGCCGGCGTTGGTGGTGCTGTAGGCGCCGCAGCCGAACCGCCGGCCGAAGTCATCACCTATGTCGAGCGTGACAACAGCCCGTCCGTGACCGTGCGGGAACGCATCGTCGTCGGCGAGCCGGTGCCCGCCACCGTGCAGCTTCGCCCGGTGCCGCAGCACACCCAGTTCCGCTATGCTTATGTCAACAACAGCCGCGTGATCGTCGATACGAAGAGCGGCAAGGTCGTCAAGATCATCAACTGATCGCCGCAACTAGCACGACAGTGAAAAGCCCCGCCGCTCCGGCGGGGCTTTTTGCCGTTTCCGAACCCCGTTGACGCTCGCGTTCCGATCCCGCACAACGGCTCGTTTCTCGAACGGCCAGGGATCATCGTGTGATGCAAAAACGGCGCCCAGTCATGCTCGTTGTGCTCGACGGCTGGGGCTGGCGCGAGGACATCGCCAATAATGCCGTGCGCCAGGCTTCGACGCCGTCCTTCGATCGCTTGTGGACGACATCGCCGCACGGTTTCCTGCGCACCTCCGGCAAGGACGTCGGCCTGCCGCCTGGCCAGATGGGCAATTCCGAGGTCGGCCATCTCAACATCGGCGCCGGCCGTGTGGTGATGCAGGATCTGCCCCGCATCGACGACGCCATCGCCGCCGGGGAGATCGCGCGCGCGCCGGTCTTTATGGACCTGATCGCCAAACTGAAACAGAGCGGCGGGACCTGCCACCTGCTCGGCCTCGTCTCGCCGGGCGGCGTGCATTCGCACCAGAACCACGCGGTGGCGCTGGCAAGGATTCTCACGGCTGCGAACATCCCGACCGTCGTGCATGCCTTGACCGACGGCCGCGACGCGCCGCCGCAATCAGCGGCGGAATACATGAAGACCTTCACCGCCGCGCTGCCGCCACAGGTGACCGTGGCGACGGTGATCGGACGCTATTACGCGATGGATCGCGACAAAAGGTGGGATCGGGTGTCGAAGGCCTACGATGCCATCGTCGCCGGCGAGGGCCCGCGCTTCGCCGGCGCGCAAGCGGCGATTGCCGATGCCTATGCCAGCAAGATTTACGACGAATTCATCGTGCCTGCCGCGATCGGCGACTATCGCGGCATGAAGGATGGCGACGCCGTGCTGTGCTTCAATTTCCGCGCCGACCGCGTGCGCGAGATTCTGGATGCGATGCTCGACCCGGCTTTCGACGGTTTCGCGCGCAGGCGCACACCGAAGTTTTCCGCCGCCGTCGGCATGGTGCAATACAGCGAGAACCTCGACCGGTTCATGGCCTCGATCTTCCCGCCGCAGACCTTTCCCAACATCCTCGGCGAAGTCGTGGCCGGCGCACAGCGGACGCAGTTCCGCATGGCGGAGACAGAAAAATATCCGCACGTCACTTACTTCCTGAATGGCGGCCGCGAGGAGCCTTTCGAAGGCGAAGACCGCATCATGGTGGCCTCGCCGAAGGTCGCGACCTACGACCTGCAGCCGGAAATGTCGGCGCCTGAATTGACCGCCAAGGCCGTCGAGGCGATCACATCGCGCAAGTACGATCTCATCGTGCTGAACTTCGCCAATGCCGATATGGTCGGTCACACCGGCAGCATTCCGGCGGCGATCAAGGCCGTGGAGGCCGTCGATACCGGTCTCGGCAGAATCGCCAACGCGATCGAATCGACGGGCGGAGCGCTGCTGGTCACCGCCGACCACGGCAATTGCGAGATGATGGTCGATCCGACTACCGGCGGCCCGCACACCGCACATACGCTCAATCCGGTACCCGTGATCCTGATGGGCGCCGGCAACCGGTTGCTGGTAGCGGAAGGGCGTCTTGCCGATATCGCGCCGACATTGCTCGAATTGATGGGCCTGCCGAAGCCGGCGGAAATGACCGGGCAGTCTTTGCTGCGCGACTAGAGCGTTTTCGAGCGAAGTGGGTACCGGTTCGCGTAAAGAAAACGCGACAAAACAAAAGACTAGAGCCCCGTCTTTGATTCTATCAAAGACGGAAAGGCTCTAGAAATCCTTCAGGTCCAGCACATCCATCATCGAATAGAGGCCAGGCTTCTGCTTGCGCGCCCACAAGGCCGCATGCAGCGCGCCGCTGGCGAACAGCATGCGGTCCTGCGCCTTGTGCACCAGTTCGATGCGCTCGGCCGGGCCGACAAACATCACCGTATGCTCGCCGACCACATTGCCGCCGCGCAAGGTGGCGAAGCCGATATCGCCGGCGCGGCGCGCCCCGGTGTGGCCGTCGCGGCTGCGCACCGCGCTCTTGTCGAGATCGATGCCACGGCCTTCCGCCGCGGCACGGCCGAGCATCAGCGCGGTGCCGGACGGCGCATCGATTTTCTGGTTGTGATGCATTTCAAGAACTTCGATGTCGAACGCGGCATCGAGCGTCTTGGCGACGCGCTTGGTCAAGGCCGCCAGAAGATTGACGCCGAGACTCATATTGCCGGACTTGACGATCACCGCCGTCTTGGCGGCCTCGGTGATCCTGGCGTCGTCGGCGGCGCTGGTGCCGGTCGTGCCGATGATGTGCACCTTGCCGGCCTTGGCCGCGACCGCGGCCAGTTCGAGCGTCGCTTGCGGAATGGTGAAGTCGATAATGCCGTCGGCCTGGCCGATCACCCCTTCTGCGTCGCCGGTGAGCTTGACGCCGTTCTCGCCTAAGCCCGCAAGCGTGCCGGCATCCCAGCCGATCAGCGGCGAGCGCGCGTCTTCCAGCGCACCCACGAGCTTGAAGTTCTTGCTTTCGGCAATCGCCTTGATCAGCGTGCGGCCCATCCGCCCGCCGGCACCGGCCACGATCAAACGCATTTCGGCCATCGGAAGCTCCCGGACTTTAGGCTTTGGTATAGCGGGCGGACGCGGGCGCTGTCACCTGTCACGGCCAACCTCGTCATTCCGGGGCGCCGCGAAGCGGCGAACCCGGAATCCGGTAGCCAGTACAGTTGCTGTAACTGGATTCCGGGTCCGGCGCGATGCGCCGTCCCGGAATGACGTCACGGCTGCGGACCGTCATAACCCTCGATAATCACGATATCGGCCACCGAATGCGGCTGCCGCACCTTGATATTGGCCTGGTATTCCGGCGAGCGGTAGCAGGCGAGAGCGGTAGCATAGTCGGGAAATTCGATCACCACATTGCGCGAGCGGGCGCTGCCTTCCGGGCATTCGAACTGACCGGCGCGGACGATAAACTTTGCCCCGAACTTCTTGAAGATCGCGGCATTGGCTGCGGCATAGGGCTTGTAGCCCTCCTCGTTCTTCACGTCGATCCGGCCAATCCAGTAGCCCTTCGCCATGCAAGCCTCCCTCTATTTTTTAGCGTCCGCAATTTCCGCCACGATAGCGTCCGCCGCCGCTTTTGGGTCAGTGGCTTCGACGATCGGCCGGCCGACCACGAGGTAATCGGCGCCGGCCGCGATAGCCTTGGCCGGCGTCATGATGCGCTTCTGGTCGCCGGCGACGCTGCCTGCCGGGCGAATGCCGGGCGTCACCAAAGCCAGTTTAGCGCCGACGATGCCGCGCAGATTGGCCGCTTCCTCCGGCGAACACACGAGGCCATCGATGCCGAGATCGCGCGCCTGCTCGGCGCGACGCGCCACCAGTTCGCTGACGCCGAGTCTGTAACCGGCCGCGGCAAGGTCGTCATTGTCGTAAGAGGTCAGCACCGTCACCGCCAGCACCTTGAGCTTTGAGCCGCGCGCGCCTTCGACCGCCGCTTTCATCGTCTGCGGATAGGCATGCACGGTGAGAAACGTCGCGCCCATATTGGCGACGCTGGCGACGCCGTGCGTAATCGTATTGCCGATGTCATGCAGCTTGAAATCGAGGAAGACGTGCTTGCCGGCCGCGATCAGGTCGGCGGCAAAAGGCAGCCCGCCCGCGAGACCGAGCTGATAGCCGATCTTGTAAAAGCTCACCGAATTGCCGAGCCGCGTCACCATGGACTCGGCGTCTTTCACTGACGGCACATCGAGAGCGACAATCAGGCGGTCACGCGCGTCCAAGATAACTCTCCATATATCGAAACCAGGTCAGGCGCGTTCTTAAGCCATCAGTCTGGTCATCTCCACCAGCCGCGCCAGTTGCGCGTGGAAAAGATTGGCGGTGCGGGTTTCGGTCAGTTTGTCGGTGTCGTCGAAGGCGTGATCGGCGCGCGCCAGCGCCAGTTGCTCCGGAATGACCAGCGCGCCGCAGCCGACTTCCAGAATCTGCCGCAGTGCCATCAGGCCGGGCAGGCCGCCATTCGGCTCGGTCGAGGCCGACGCAATGGCAAAGACGCGGCCCTTGAACGCCGCATGCGTGGGATCGCCGCGCTCGCGCACCCGCGACACCCAGTCGATGGCGTTCTTCAGCGCCGGCGACACCGACGCCGAATAATCGGGACTGGTCATGAACACGCCCTGATGCGCCATGATCATCTGCTTGAGTTTGACGGCGCCGTCCGGCGCGCCGCGGCTGGCTTCAAGGTCGGGGTCGTAGAGCGGCATCGGATAATCGACCAGCGAGATGCGGGTCACATCGACATCGAGCAGCGTCAATTCCTTGGCCGCCAAAGCCGCCAGCTTCACGTTGAGCGACCCGGTGCGGGTCGAACCCGGCAGGATGAGAATTTTCGGCGCGGACATGACGGCTCTCGTTTCGCCGCCATACCCTAAAGACGTAGATGGCCGGGACAAGCCCGGCCATGACAAATTCTGAATTGGGCGTGTGCGGAGACTAAACGCCGCGGTAAACCCAGACGCGCGCCGGCGGCAGGTTCATCCAGATCAGTTCGGAGGCTTCGCCCTTGATGCCCGACAAGGCCTTCGGGATCGGCGGCACCATCGCATAGGTGAACTGAACGAACGGCGCGCCGGGCTTCAACAGGCCCATCGCGTCGGAGATCAGGCGCAGACGCGTGCGCAGCGGCTTGGTGACCAGCGGCAGGCCGGAAACGATGGCAGCGGCCGGATCGCGCACGATGCTCTCCAGCAGGCGGCGCAGGCGATAGGCATCGCCTTGCACCACGGTCGCGGCCGGATAGCGCGTGCGCAGCAGGCGGCAAAAATCGGGATTGAACTCGACCAGCACCAGACGGGCCGGATCGACGCCGCGCTGAACCAGCGCCTCGGTCACCGGGCCGGTGCCGGGTCCAAGCTCGATGATAGGGCCGGTGGATTGCGGATCGACATAGCGCGCCATGACGCGCGCCAACGCCTTGCTCGACGGCATCACCGCGCCGGTGCGCAGCGGCTTTTCCATCCACGAGCGGATGAATTGCATCTCGTCGTCGAGACGCAGCGGCTTTTTTTCAACGCGGGCGAATGTGTGCAAAGGCATTGCTACTGGGTCACGCGCGCGTACGGCCGGAAGCTGGCCCGCGGTATTCTTTGGGTATAGCGCGCCGGGCACAGGGTCAAGATGGCTACTCGCTATTGCTGTTCTGATTTCGCAAGCCCCCGAGGAAGGCCTTGACCTGGCTCAGGAATCCGGCGGATTCCGGCTGGGTCTGCTCGGACGACAGCTTTTCGAATTCGGCCAGCAACTCACGCTGGCGTTTGGTCAGTTTCTGCGGCGTTTCAACCGCGACCTGAACGTACATGTCGCCCATTTGTTTCGAGCGCAGCACCGGCATGCCCTTGCCGGCTAGCCTGAACTGGCCGCCGGTCTGGGTGCCGGCCGGGATCTTGACCTTGGCCTCGCTACCATCGATCGCCGGAACCTCGACTTCGCCGCCGAGCGCGGCGGTCACCATCGAAATGGGAACCCGGCAGTGCAGGTCGGCGCCGTCGCGCTGATAAAGTTCGTGCGGCTGCAACGACAGAAAAATGTAGAGGTCGCCCGGCGGCCCGCCACGCACGCCGGCCTCGCCCTCGCCGGCGAGCCGGATGCGGGTGCCGTCCTCGACGCCGGCCGGAATATTGACCGACAGCATGCGCTCCCGCGTCACGCGCCCGGCGCCGGAACAGGCGTCGCACGGATTGTCGATGACCTGGCCGCGGCCATGGCAGGACGGACAGGTGCGCTCCAGCGTGAAGAAGCCCTGCGCGTGCCGCACCTTGCCGGCGCCGCCGCAAGTGGCGCAGGTTTTCGGCTTGCTGCCGGCCTTGGCGCCGGATCCGGAGCAGACTTCGCAGGTCACCGAGGTCGGAATGCGCAACTGCGCTTCCTTGCCCTCGAAAGCCTCCTCGAGACTGATTTCCATATTGTAGCGCAGGTCCGAACCGCGTTCGCGACCAGCGCCACGGCCGCCGCCGCCGCCACGGCGGCCGCCGCCCATGCCGAACAGATCTTCGAAAATGTCGGAGAAGGTCGAGGCGAAGTCGGCGCCGAAGCCGTGCTGGCCGCCGCCACCGCCCTGCTCGAAAGCGGCGTGGCCGAAGCGGTCATAGGCGGCGCGCTTGTCGCCGTCCTTGAGGACTTCATAGGCTTCGTTGAGTTCGCGGAATTTGTGTTCGCATTCGCTGTCGCCCGGATTGCGATCCGGATGATGCTGCATCGCCAGCTTGCGGAATGCACCCTTGAGTTCGACCTCGGTGCAGGTGCGCGAGACGCCCAGAACTTCGTAATAGTCGCGCTTAGACATGCGGTCGTCGCCAAAATGCTGTTTGTCGCATTGAAGTTGCCGCAAGCCGCAGCAAGTCCCCTCCCCCCTTGAGGGGGAGGGTTAGGGAGGGGGGTAATCTCTTCGCAGTGAAAGGAGAAGTTACCCCCCTCCCGACTGCTTCGCAGTCGACCTCCCCCGCAAGGGGGGAGGTGAAGAGAGTATGCTGCGCGCCCGACGACATCATCGAGCCCATCACCTTAGGCCGACTTCTTGCCGCCCTTGTCGTCGTCCACTTCCGTGAACTCCGCGTCGACAACGTCGTCTTCCTTCTTGTCGGCCGAAGCGCCTTCGCCGGCAGCGCCGGATTGCTGCTGGTTGTAGATGGCCTCGCCGAGCTTCATCGACGCTGTCGCCAGCGCGTTGGTCTTGGCCTGAATGAGCTCCGAGTCGTCGCCCTTGAGCGCTTCCTTCAGATCGGCAATAGCGTCTTCGATCGCGGCGCGATCGCCATCGCTAACCTTGGAGCCGTGCTCGGTGAGCGCCTTCTCGGTCGAGTGCACCAAGGCTTCGCCGTGGTTCTTGGCTTCCACCTGCGCTTTACGCTTCTTGTCCTCGTCGGCATGCGCTTCCGCGTCCTTGACCATCTTGTCGATGTCGGCTTCGGACAGGCCGCCCGAGGCCTGGATGCGGATCTGCTGCTCCTTGTTGGTCGCCTTGTCCTTGGCGGTCACATTGACGATGCCGTTGGCGTCGATGTCGAAGGTGACCTCGACCTGCGGCATGCCGCGCGGCGCCGGCGGAATGCCGACCAGATCGAAATTGCCGAGCATCTTGTTGTCGGCCGCCATTTCGCGCTCGCCCTGGAAGACGCGGATGGTGACCGCGTTCTGATTGTCTTCGGCGGTCGAGAACACCTGGCTCTTCTTGGTCGGGATCGTGGTGTTGCGGTCGATGATGCGGGTGAACACGCCGCCCAAAGTTTCGATGCCGAGCGACAGCGGCGTCACGTCGAGCAGCAGCACGTCCTTGACGTCGCCTTGCAAAACGCCGGCCTGGATGGCGGCGCCGATGGCGACGACTTCATCCGGGTTGACGCCCTTGTGCGGCTCCTTGCCGAAGAACTGCTTCACGACTTCCTGGACCTTCGGCATGCGCGTCATGCCGCCGACCAGAACGACTTCGCCGATTTCAGCGGCGGTGAGGCCGGCATCCTTGAGCGCCTTGCGGCACGGCTCGATGGTGCGCTGGATGAGGTCATCGACCAGCGCCTCGAACTTGGCGCGCGTCAGCTTCATCGTCAGATGCTTCGGACCGGACGCATCCGCCGTGATGAACGGCAGGTTGACTTCGGTCTGCGTCGTCGACGACAGCTCGATCTTGGCCTTCTCGGCCGCTTCCTTCAGGCGCTGCAGCGCCAGCTTGTCCTTGCGCAGGTCGATGCCCTGCTCCTTCTGGAATTCGTCGGCGAGGTAGTTCACGAGACGCATGTCGAAGTCTTCACCGCCGAGGAACGTGTCGCCGTTCGTCGACTTCACTTCGAAGACGCCGTCGCCGATTTCCAGGCAGGAGATGTCGAATGTGCCGCCGCCAAGGTCGTAGACGGCGATGATGCCCTGCTTCGCCTTGTCGAGGCCGTAGGCGAGCGCCGCCGCGGTCGGCTCGTTGATGATGCGCAGCACTTCGAGGCCGGCGATCTTGCCGGCATCCTTGGTCGCCTGACGCTGCGCGTCGTTGAAATAGGCGGGAACGGTGATGACAGCCTGATCGACGGTTTGCCCGAGATAGGCTTCCGCGGTCTCCTTCATTTTCTGAAGGATGAAGGCGGAGATCTGCGAGGGCGAGTAGGTTTTGCCGTCGGCTTCGACCCAAGCGTCGCCGTTGCCGGCTTTGACGATCTTGTACGGGACGAGCTTCTTGTCCTTCTCGATGATCGGATCGTCATAGCGGCGGCCGACGAGGCGCTTGACCGCGAAGATGGTCTTTTCCGGATTGGTGACCGCCTGGCGCTTGGCCGGCTGGCCGACGAGACGCTCGTTGTCGTCCGTAAAGGCGACGATCGACGGCGTGGTGCGCGCGCCTTCGGCGTTCTCGATGACTTTCGGTGCCTTGCCTTCCATAACGGCAACGCAGGAATTGGTGGTGCCGAGGTCGATACCGATGACCTTGCCCATGATTGTCCCTCTTCAATTTGCGGCAGGCCGGCCGGGCCTAACTAGCGCCCGATGGAGACGTCCACGGCCAATCCGCAGACCCCCGATCCAGCCCCCTGGATACGCGATTCACCGCTGTTTCGCGGCTCAAGGCTCATATAGGAGGGCCACCCTAGGCCGCAAGCCGGGCGGTCACAAAATCGCGATTGCGAACTGCGGCAGGGCACTAAAATAGCCTGAATGTCGGCTTCCCATTGCCGCCTCCGGCCGGGCCGGTTAGGCAGGTCTTCGTCATTTTCCGTTAACAACGAAAAGCAGTCCCCCCGCATGAGCCGACGATTGCTGGTCCCGCTTCTCGCCCTTCTCGCCGTGCCGGTCCTTCTGGTCCAAGCGGCCGGCGCCGCCGACGTGGTGTTTCCGCCCGGCCTGCGCGTCGGCTTGCAGCCGCCCGGCGATTTCACGGTCAGCAGCAGGCTGCCCGGCTTCGAGGATACCGGCCGCAACGCGGTCATCACCATTCTCGACCTGCCGGCACGCGCCTATGACGACCTGGCCCGCTCGGCCTTCGCCGATGACCAGAAGGGTATCGCCAATCTCAAGCGCGAAAGCTTCCCGTTCGAGAACGGCATCGGCGTCCTCATCACCGGCACCGCCAACGAAGGCGGCGGCCCTGTCCATAAATGGTTTCTGCTGGCACAGTCGCTCGGCGGCGAGGTCAAGGACCTGACCACTTTGGTGCAGGTTCAGGTGCCGGAAGCAGCGCTTTCGGCCTACTCCGACGCCGCCATTCGCAAGGCGCTGACCAGCGTCACGTTCCGGCCGACGCCAGTGAAAGAACAGCTCGGCCTGTTGCCGTTCCAGCTCAACGAACTGGCCGGCTTCCGGGTCATGCAGGTGCTGCCGGCCGGCGGGGTCATCCTGACCGAAGGGCCGACCGATGACATCACCACACAGCCTTATCTGATCGTGGCCGTTGGCCCCGGCGCGCCGCAGGACGCCAGCGAGCGTGGCCGTTTTGCCAACGATCTCCTGGCCACCGCGCCGCTCGCCAATCTCCGGGTGCAGTTGTCGGAGCCGCAGCGCATCAGCGGCGGACCGGGTTACGAAATCCGGGCGCAGGCGGTCGGCCCGCGCGGCGATCCGGTGTCGCTGGTGCAGTGGGTCCGCTTCGGCGGCAGCGGCTTTCTTCGCATCATCGGCGTCGCCGGCAAGGATGATTGGGACGCGATGTTCACCCGCTTCCGCGCCGTGCGCGACGGCGTCGAGCCAAAATAGTTGGGGCTGCTTCTTCTTACCCTCTCCCCTTGTGGGAGAGGGTGGATCGCGTTGAGCGAAAGCGAAGCGCGAGCCGGGTGAGGGGTCGGATTCAATTTCGAGATTGACCCCTCACCCGCCTCGCCATAACACGGCGCTAAGACGCGCGTAAACGCGCTTATGGCTCGGCACCCTCTCCCACATAGCTCGCCGAACGGCGAGCGTTCTCTCGCCTACGGGGAGAGGGTAAAGAAAAGATGTTAGTTCGACGCCGCTTTCGCCGCCGGCTTCGACACGCCGACCAAAGCCGGGCGCAGCATACGCTCGCCGATCATGTATCCCGACTGGATGACCTGCGCGACATGGCCGGCGGGCACGTCGGAATTCGGTACTTCGTACATCGCCTGATGCAGGTTCGGATCGAACTTCTCGCCCTGCGGCGTGAATTTCTTGACGCCATGCTTTTCCAGCGTCTTTAGCAATTCACGCTCGGTCAGCTCGACGCCCTCGATCAGCGAGATCAGCTTGGCATCGGCACCGGCGCGAACCTCTTCGTCCAGCGTGGCGAGTGCGCGATGCATGTTGTCGGCGACCGCCAGAACGTCGCCAGCAAAACGGGAGACGCCATACTGCCGCGCGTCGGCGACTTCCTTCTCGGTGCGGCGGCGCAGATTTTCCATCTCGGCCAACAGGCGCAGATGCTTGTCCTTGAACTCGGCGGCGGCCTCCAGCGCGGCGGTCACCTGCTCAGCCGGCACTAGCTGCGGCGCGGCGGCGGCAACGGCGGGCGCCTCGCCTTCGGGCAAGCCTTCAAGCTTTGCGGCGTCATCGTTCGCGGCGGGCTTATCCGTCATAGCTTTGGTCCAATCTTCGAAATGTCTGAATGCCCGGGATATCAGGGCTGGCGGCCAAAAAATCAAGCTTTCCGGGCGTCATCCGGGAAAAACATGCATCCCCCGGCATTTAAAGCCTCAGCCCGACAACAGCCGGCTGACCACCCGGGCGGTATAATCGACCATCGGGATAATGCGGGCGTAATTCAGCCGGGTCGGGCCGATCACGCCGATGACGCCGACGATGCGGCCTTCATTGTCACGGTACGGCGCGACAATGGTCGATGAGCCCGACAGCGAGAACAGCTTGTTCTCCGAGCCGATAAAGATGCGCACGCCATCGGCGCGCTCGGCGCGGCCAAGCAGATCGATGACGCCGCGCTTGGTCTCCAAAGCATCAAACAAGGAGCGCACGCGCTCCAGATCGTCGAGCGCATGCAGGTCGTCGAGCAGATTGGCGTGGCCGCGCACGATCAGTTGCCGCTCGTCGGTATTGCCGCCGGACCAACTCGCCAGGCCGGCCGAGATGATCTTCTGCGTCAGTTGATCGAGTTCGGCCTTGCCTTGCGTCACCGCGTTTTCGATCTCGAGGCGCAATTCGTCGAGCGTCTTGCCGCGAATGCGCGAATTGAGAAAGTTGCCGGCTTCGACCAAAGCCGAACTCGGCAAGCCCGCCGGCACGTTGAGCACGCGGTTCTCGACCTGGCCGTCTTCAGCGACCAGCACTGCCAGCGCGCGCTCCGGCTCGAGCCGGACGAATTCGATGTGCTTGAGCCGCGTGTTGATCTTGGCGGTCAGCACCACGCCGGCCGAGCGCGTCAGCCCGGACAGCATCTGCGACGCCTCGGTCAGCACGGATTCGACGGACTTGTTGGCACCGGCGCCCGCCACCTGCGCCTCGATCGAGCGCCGGCTGTCTTCGGTCAGGTCGCCGACCTGCATCAGCGCATCGACGAAAAATCGCAGGCCCAGTTCGGTCGGCAGGCGCCCGGCGGAGGTATGCGGCGCGAAAATCAGGCCGAGGTCCTCGAGGTCCGACATCACATTGCGCACCGAGGCCGGCGACAGCGAAATCGGCAGAATGCGCGACAGGTTGCGCGAACCGACCGGCTCGCCGGTGGTCAGGTAGCTTTCGACGATCGAGCGAAAAATCTCGCGCGAGCGCTCATTGAGCGCCGCGAGGCTGACTTGGCTGGCGCCGATCGGCACGTCGTGAGAAGCCAAAACAGTTACTCCTTACAGGCGGTTACAATGACGCCCGGAACCGCACTGTTCAAGCGGGTTCGGACCTTGTTCAAGCGTCGCATATGGTTATGGTGTGCCGCATTCGCAAAAGGAACACGCTTATGAGGCCCAGCGGCCGGGAAATCGACGAACTTCGTGCCGTCTCGCTTGAGCGCGGCGTGGTCAAATATGCCGAAGGCTCCTGTTTCGTAAAGTTCGGCGACACCCATGTGCTGGTCACCGCCAGCCTGGAGGAACGCCTGCCGCCGTGGCTCAAGGGCCAGGGCCGCGGCTGGGTCACCGCCGAATACGGCATGCTGCCGCGCGCCACTGGCACCCGCACCCGCCGCGAGGCGGCGTCCGGCAAGCAGGGCGGCCGCACCGTCGAGATTCAGCGGTTGATTGGTCGCTCGCTACGTTCGGTCATCGACCTGCAAGCCCTGGGCGAGCGCCAGATCACCATCGACTGCGACGTGATCCAGGCCGACGGCGGCACCCGCACGGCGTCGATCACCGGCGCCTGGGTGGCGCTGGCCGATTGCCTGTCATGGATGAAGTCGCGCGACATGTTCAAGGGCGGCGAACCGAAGGTGCTGCGCGATCATCTCGCCGCCGTGTCGTGCGGCGTATTCAAGGGCACCGCGGTGCTCGACCTCGATTACGCCGAGGATTCGGAAGCCGACACCGACGGCAACTTCGTCATGACCGGCAAAGGCAACATCGTGGAGATCCAGGCCACCGCCGAGAAGGATCCGTTCAGCGAAGAGCAGTTGCTGGCGCTGCTGGCGCTGGCGCGCAAGGGCGTCGGCAAACTGGTCGAGCTGCAGAAGATCGCGGTGGCTTGAACTTGTCGTCGCACCGTCAACTTACCGGCTCGGTCGTCATCGCCACGCATAATTCCGGCAAGCTCGCCGAGATGCGCGAGCTGCTGGCGCCTTACGGCATCGCCGCGCAATCGGCGTCCGAGCTGAACCTCGCCGAGCCGGATGAAACCGGCATGACCTTCGCCGCCAATGCGCGCATCAAGGCGATGGCCGCATCGACCGCGACCGAACGTGCCGCATTTGCCGATGATTCCGGACTTTCCGTCGATGCGCTCGCCGGCGAACCGGGCATCTACTCGGCGCGATGGGCCGGTCCCGACAAGGATTTCCGCTTTGCGATGAATCGCATTCAGACCTTGCTGGTCGAAAAAGGCGCCACCACGCCGGACCAGCGCAAGGCGCATTTCGTTGCCGCTTTGTGCATCGCCTGGCCGGACGGGCACGTTGAGGAATTCGAAGGTCGCGTCGATGGTGTCATCGTATGGCCGCCGCGCGGCGACGCCGGTTTCGGCTACGATCCTTTGTTCCTGCCGAATGGATTCACCACCACCTTCGGCGAGATGACCGCGCTGGAAAAACACGGCCTGCCGCCGCTCGGGCTTGGCCTGTCGCACCGCGCCCGCGCCTTCGTGAAGCTCGCACAGGCTTGTCTGAAGCCCTAGATCATTACAATTGTAAGTACTTGTCCGCAGCAAAACGGTTGAAAAGCTGGCCGTTTTGAGCGCGCATGCCTATAGTCGTTAAATGTCATTAACCACCGTTTCCCCCGAATTCGCCGTCTATGTGCACTGGCCATTCTGCCTGTCGAAGTGCCCGTATTGCGACTTCAACAGTCACGTCCGCCACGGCGGCTACGACGAAACGCATTATGTGCGCGCCATCCAATCCGAAATCGCCGCGGCGGCGCAGCGCGCGCCCGGCCGCACGGTATCGACGATATTCTTCGGCGGCGGCACGCCGTCGCTGATGCAGCCGCAGACCGTCGGCGCCATTCTCGATTCAATTGGACAGCACTGGACCGTCGCCAGCAATGTCGAAGTGTCGCTGGAGGCAAACCCAACCAGCGTCGAGGCGACGCGCTTTCGCGGCTATCGCTCGGCCGGCGTCAATCGCGTCTCGCTCGGCGTCCAGGCGCTCGACGATCAGTCGCTGAAAGAACTCGGCCGCTTGCACAGCGCGAGGGAAGCGCTCGACGCCATCGACGTCGCGCGTTCGATCTTCGACCGTTACTCGTTCGATCTGATCTATGCGCGGCCGCGGCAGACGCTGGAAGGCTGGAAGGCCGAGTTGAAGCAGGCGATCTCGGAGGCCGCCGAACATCTCTCGCTCTATCAACTCACCATCGAACCGGGCACGCCGTTCTTCGGCCTGCACAAAGCCGGCAAGCTCATCGTGCCGGACGACGATCATGGCCGCGATCTGTACGATCTCACGCAAGCGATCTGCAATGACGCCGGGCTGCCGGCTTACGAAGTGTCCAATCACGCGCGTCCCGGCGCCGAGTGCCGGCACAATCTCGTCTACTGGCGCGGCCATGAATATGCCGGCGTCGGCCCCGGCGCGCATGGCCGTCTCAACATCGACGGCCGCCGCTATGCCACCGAGACCGAGAAGAAGCCGGAAGCCTGGCTCGATCTGGTCGCGCGCAACGGCCACGGTCTCGTCATCGATGAGAAATTGCAGCCGAACGAAGTCGCCGACGAATTCTTGCTGATGGGATTGCGGCTCGCCGAGGGCATCGATCCCGAGCGCTTCACGTCATTGTCCGGCCGCACGCTGGATCCGGACCGCGTATCATTTCTGCAAAACGGCGGCGCGGTCGAGACCATGGACAATGGCCGCCTGCGCGTGACGCAAAGCGGCTTTCCGCTGCTCGATGCGGTGGTCGCCGATCTGGCGGCTTAAAACCCTTATGTCCCCGGCGCAAACGCCTTCGGCGCCGGGCTGACGACCTGGCTGCCGCCGGGCGCGACGCGCAGCACGGCAAGGCCGCGTTCGTTGGTGCCGTCGGACTTGAAGCGGAAAATGCCGTCGATGCCGGCAAAGCCGGACGAGCCGGTCAGCACCTGTTCGCTGAAACGCTGGGGGCCTTGCGTCTTCACCAAAGCCGCGACCAGCGCCACCGCGTCATACGCCAACGTCGCGGTGCGCACCGGATCGCCGCCGTAGCGCGCGCGATAGCGCGTGGCGAATCCCCTGAAGCCGGCCGAATCCGGCGCGGCGAAAAGCCCGCCGGCCAGCGACGGATTTTCCATGATGCGCGGATCGTCCCACAGGCCGGTGCCCATCAGCTGCAAACGTTTGAGGTTGACGCGATTGGCTTCGAGCTGCTGCACCACTTGCGGGACGGCGTCGGCGCCGTCCGGAATGAACAGCGAGTCGGCGCCGCCGGCGGCCTGGGCGATGCGGCGAATCGATTCGCCCATCCTCGCCGGATCGGCCGGATATTTTTCGAGCGCCACCACGCGGCCGCCGCGCCGTGCCACCGCCTGCTGAAACGCCGCTTCAACCACCGCGCCATAGGCATTGTCCGGTAGCAAGGCCGCGAACGATCTTTTGCCGCGCGTCGCGGCGTAATCGACGATGCGGCGCACATCGGACTCAGGCAGGAAGCTCAACAGATAGACGCCGCGCGCCGCGACGCTGGCATCGGTCGAGAAAGCGATCACCGGAATGCCACGCGAGCGGGCGACGCCGCCAACGGCGCTAACCGATTGCGCGAACAGCGGGCCGATTATCATTTCGGCGCCTTCGTCGATCGCCTGCTGCCCCGCGGCCTGCGCGCCCTGCGGCGTGCCGGCGTCATCCTTCACCAGCAACTGGACGTTGGGCTCCTTGAATTCGGCGAGCGCCATTTCGGCGGCGTTCTTCATTGAGATCGCGGCGATGCCGGCATTGCCGGGCGCCGACAGCGGCAGGATCAACGCGACACGAATTTGCCCAGCGCCAATCGGCGCGGTGGGCGGGCCGTCGGCCTGCGGCGGCGGCGCATCGGTGCCAAGTCGGTCGAATGAACTGCTGGTACAGGCGGCAAGCGCCATTGCCGCAATGGCAATGCCCAGCGCCATACAGACACCGCGCCGCCCCAGCCCTTTGTTCTCAACCTGCGTTCCCAATAGGGCCGCTCCTTCACGCAACAAAAAAACCGTCACTGTCGTAAACGTTATCGGCTATTTTGTCCTCTAAAAGTTAAGGCAATGAAAACATGAGAGAATTTCTGCTTATCGGGGCGCTCCACAATCGCTCGGCGGCGGCCATCGCAGTTGCGCTGCCAAGGTTCTAGAGTGGATGCCATGACAGATGATCGCAAGACCAGGGCCGGCCTCCGGCAATACGCGCCGCTGGGCCAGCCTGTCGTTGCCGGTTCGCTCGAGCCCGGCCTTTATCTGGTGGCGACGCCGATCGGCAATCTGGGCGATATCAGCTTGCGCGCGCTGGAGACTTTGGCCGCCGCCGACTGCATTGCCTGCGAGGATACCCGCGTCACCCGCAAGCTGACCGAGCGCTACGGGGTCAGTACGCATCTGATGTCCTACCACGAGCACAACGCCGACGAAGCGCTACCGAAAATCATTGAAAGGCTGGCCGAAGGCCAGTCGGTTGCTTTGGTGTCGGACGCCGGCACGCCTTTGATTTCCGATCCGGGCTACCGGCTGGTGCAGGCGGCGGTCGAAGCCGGCCACGCGGTCACCGCGCTGCCCGGCGCATCGGCCGTGCTCGCCGCGCTGTCGCTTGCGGCGCTTCCCACCGATCGTTTTTTCTTCGAAGGCTTTCTGCCGCCGAAACAGGGCGCGCGGCAAAAGCGGATCGCCAAACTTTCCGCCATTCCGGCGACTTTGGTTCTGTTCGAGAGCGGACCGCGGCTCGGCGCCAGCCTCGCCGATCTCGCCGCAGGTCTTGGACCGCGTCCAGCGGCGGTGTGCCGCGAACTCACCAAGCTGCACGAGGAAATCCGTCGCGGCGATCTGATAGCGCTGGCCGCGCACTATGCCGAGGATGCCGAGACGCGCGGCGAGATCGTCATCGTCATCGCGCCGCCGGCGATGGTTGAAACCGCCGATACCGATGTCGATGACTTGCTGCGTCAGGCGCTCGGCCGCGTGTCGGTGAAAGACGCGGTCGGCGAAGTAGCGCTAGCCACCGGCCGTGCCCGCCGCGAAGTATATCAGCGCGCACTCGAATTGGCGAAGGACGGCGACTGTGGCGAAAGGTGACGACGCGCTGCCGCCGAAATGGCCATTCAAATTGCCGTCTTTGCCGCGCGCGCCGCGTGTCCCCGGTCTGCGGCCGAAGGTGCCGAAGAGCGAACCCAATCCCGAACGACAGGCTGCCTTCAGCCGCGGCATCTCGGCGGAAAGCCAGGCCGCCTCCTGGCTAGTCGGCCAGGGCTATCGCATTCTGGCGCGGCGCTTCAAATGCGCCGCCGGCGAAATCGATATCGTCGCCGGCCGCCGCCAGACCGTGATTTTCGTCGAAGTCAAAGCGCGCGCCAGTTTCGACGACGCCGCCTTGTCCGTCACGCAACGCCAGCGCGAACGCATCGCAACGGCGGCGGAAATCTGGCTGGCCAATAATCCGAAAATCGAATTTCAGGACCTGCGCTTCGACGCCATCCTGATCGTGCCGGGCAAGCCGCCGCGGCATATTCCCGGCGCGTTCGAAACGTAAAAACGATCAAGCGCTCAGACGATCGAAGAACTGATCGACCTGGCCGCGAATACGGCCTGCGACCTGACCGAGATCGTCGGCCACGACCTTGACGGCGGTGGCGCTGGCGCGCGTATCCGACGTCGCGGCTTCGACCAGGTTGACCTGTTCGGCGGTCTCGAAGGTGCGCTTCGCCGCGATCTCGACACTGCGCGCGATCTCGCTGGTGGCGGCGCCCTGCTCGGTCACCGCCGCGGCAATAGCGGTGCTGATATTGCCGATCTCGGCGATGGTGCGTTCGATTGCGCCGATCGCCGCGATCGACGTCGATGTCGCGCGCTGCATACCGGCGATCTGGGCGCTGATCTCTTCGGTGGCGCGGCTGGTCTGGCCGGCTAGCGCCTTGACCTCGCCGGCAACGACGGCAAATCCACGGCCGGCTTCGCCGGCGCGCGCCGCTTCGATGGTGGCATTGAGCGCCAGCAGATTGGTCTGCTCTGCGATATCGGTGATGAGCTTGACGACATCGCCGATGCGCGCCGCCGCCTCGCCCAATTCCTTGACGGCGAGATTGGTGTGGCTGGCTTCGTGCACCGCTTTGGTGGCAACGGTGTTGGCCTGCGCCACTTGCCGATCGATTTCATTGACGGACGCCGACAGTTCGTCCGCCGCCGAGGCAATGTCGCGGACATTGGCCGAAGCCTCGGTGGATGCGGCGTCTGCGCGCGCGGTCTTGACGGCAGCATCGTCGGCCGTGGTGGAGAGCTGGGTCGATGCTTCCAGCATCTGGTCGGCGATGCGCCCGAGATCGGCCAAGGTCGCCTCGACCTCGGCGGAAAAGTGCGTGATTTCCTTGGCCATCGATTCTTGCCGGGCGGCGCGCATCGCCGCTTCGTCGACGACGGTCAGGTTAAGCGCCGCATTGCACTGCATGGCTTGTTGGAAAATGCTGATCGAACGCGCCAGCGCGCCGATTTCGTCGCTGCGATCGTGGAACGGGATCGAGATGCTGTCATTGCCCTTGGCGACGACTTCGGTCACCCGCGTGATTTCGCTCAACGGCTTGACCACGCCGCGTGATATGACCAGCACGCTGATCGTGGCGAGCAAACCCAGTATCGCGAACAGCGCCAGCGAAATCGATGAGCTGTTCAGCCCGCCGTTGATCTGCGCGTAAGCATTCCTGGCGCGTTCGGCGTACAGCGCCGTCAAGCGCTCCAGGTCCGCGTTCAACGCCTGCCGCATTTGCCGCGACGACTCGCCCCAGGCTCGGGCGGCCGCGACATTTTCACGGCCCAGCCGCACCAGTTCGAGGCGGTGCTCGATAAATGCGCCGATGCGCTTTTCAAAGGCGGCAAACAGCTCGGCGTCGTCGGCGCGAATAGACTTCCGCCAGTCTTCGACCTCACTGGCGATCTGCCGGGTGAATTCGCCGATCCCGTCGATGAACTGCTTGCGGCCGGGGGCGTCGGCCGTCATGTAGATTCCGCGCGAATCGGCAACCACCGCGTAGATCAGCCCGTTGACGCGCGCGGCGTGCAGGGTGCCGGTATTGGCCGACTCGAATTCGTCTGCCGAATGCGCGTGTTGCCGGGCGCCGAGCGTTACGACGACGGCCAGCGCCAGCGTCGTGGTGGCCATAAGCGCGAAGATGGCATAAAGCTTGGCGGCAATAGAAAGCTTCGGCAAGGTCACAGCGGTCTTAACCCCGTACGGCACAGGCTCTAGAAAGCGCATAGTGCCGCTAATACGTTAACTTTTTGTTTTCCTTAATCGCGCCGCCGGAAGGTCGTTATGACACTCAAAGTCGCAGTCCAGATGGATCCGATCCAGCGGATCAACGTCAAAGGCGATTCGACATTCGCTTTGTTGCTTGAGGCGCAAAGACGCGGCCACACGTTAAGCCACTATACGCCCGACCGCCTCGCCCAACTCAATGGCCGGCTGTTCGCCGCCGTCGAGTCCTTGAGCGTGCGCGACCAGGCCGGCGACCATTTCACGCTCGGCGAACAGAAGCGCGTGGCGCTCGCCGATTTCGACGTCATCCTGCTGCGCCAAGACCCGCCGTTCGACCTCGCCTATATCACCAGCACGCATCTGCTCGAGCGCATTCATCTCAAAACTTTAGTCGTCAACGACCCCGCGCAAGTGCGCAATGCGCCGGAGAAAATCTTCGTCACCGATTTTCCCGATTTGATGCCGCCGACCCTGATCACGCGCGACCTCAACGAGATCAAGGCGTTTCGCGCCGAGCACAATGACATCGTCATGAAGCCGCTCTACGGCCACGGCGGCGGCGCGGTGTTTCGCATCACCCGCGACGACCTCAATTTCGGTTCGTTGTACGACATGTTCGCGGCGACGTTCCGCGAGCAATGGGTCGTTCAGAAATTCCTGCCGGCGGTGAAGCAAGGCGACAAGCGCATTCTGCTGGTCGACGGCGAGTTTGCCGGCGCGGTCAATCGGGTGCCGGCGGCCGACGATCTGCGCTCGAACATGGTGCGCGGTGGCTCGCCGGCGAAGACCGATCTGACCCCGCGCGAGCGGGAAATCTGCGACCGGCTCGGCCCGCATTTGCGCGAGCGCGGCATGATCTTCGTCGGCATCGATGTCATCGGCGACTGGCTGACCGAGATCAACGTCACCTCGCCGACCGGCATCCGCGCGGTCAAGAATTTGGGCGGTCCGGACGCGGCCGCCCTGGTGTGGGACGTCATCGAGAAGAAGCGGAAGGGCTAAGCCCCTGCGCCTACGCCGGGTTCAGGCCGCCTGATCCTGCTCGAAACCGGCGATCGTGAACACCATGCGCTGGCGCCCCAGCCGCACATGCTGCAACTCCCAAAGCAATTCTTCGACGTCGGAATTGGCGGCTTCGGCTTCCAGCCGCGCCATGCGCGCCTGGTGGAGGTCGTGTTCCATCGCTTTGCGGTCGATCATGGCGGGCTTCCCTTTTGCCGGTTCTTGTGTGATTCGAATTATAGTGGACTTAATTTGTTCTGCAAATGTTCTTGTCGGCGTCCACAACTTGGGCTACACTCGCAGGTAGCAGGTGGGGATACGCACCATGGTCCAGCGGGTCGCGACGGTTGCATTCGAGGGCATTGATGCCCGCGCCGTCGATGTGCAGGTGCAGGTTGCGCCGGGCCTGCCGGCCTTCAAGATAGTGGGTACAATTAATTCGTTTTTCGGTATAGTCGGGGTATGTCATCCGAACCAACGGTCAAGCCTCGGGCCTATTCATATTTGCGTATGTCCACTGACCTCCAACTCAAAGGGGACAGTCGTCGACGGCAATTTGAAGCGTCACAGGTTTACGCCCAAGAGCACGGGCTTGAGCTAGTCGATGAAACGCAACTTGAAGATATTGGGATTTCAGCCTTCAGGGGCGCCAACATCCGAGAGGGCGCATTAGGCAAATTCCTTGAGGCGGTGAAGAGCAAGACGGTACCAGCCGGATCATATCTCATTGTTGAGTCGCTGGATCGGATCAGTCGAGAAGAGGTTCTCACTGCGCAATCCGTGTTCCTCAGCATTATTCAGGCCGGAATCAATCTCGTCACATTAGCCGATGGACGAATTTACAGTGCCGGGAAGACCGAACTCGCAGACTTGATTGTATCGCTTGTGATCATGAGCCGCGCGCACGAAGAGTCTCGCACTAAAAGCCTTCGCGTAGCAGCAGCGTGGAGTAACAAGCGCTCTCGTGCTTCGACGACTCCATTGACGGCTATTTGTCCCGCTTGGTTGCGACTGGCAGACGATCGACAGAGATATCAGATCATTGAGCCGCGGGCCGAGATTATTCGGTCGGTATTTAAAGATTCTGCAAGCGGTATCGGTATCTATTCCATAGCAGACCGCCTTAACCGCAGTCGTACACCGACGTTTAATGAGTCAAATGGGTGGCACCCATCGTATGTGGCAAAGATTCTAAGTAATCGCGCTGCAATCGGTGAATTTCAGCCGCACCATAGAGTTGACGGAGTCCGAAAGCCTGCCGGTGAGCCTTTAACTGGCTATTTTCCGGCCGTTGTTGACGAGCGTTTATTTTATCAAGCCCAGCAAGGGCGGGCAGAACGCAAAGTCAATGGACGCGGGCGCAAGGGCGCACATGTCACCAATATTTTCTCCGGCGTTGCCAAATGTGCCTATTGCCGTTCCGCTATGAAATTCGAGAATAAAGGAGGGGGGCCGAAAGGAGGGCAGTACATTATTTGCGAACGCGCAATTCGCCGCCTTGGGTGTCCTGGTGTTAGGTGGAGATACCGAGACTTTGAAGCGTCCGTGCTCGCGTTTGTACGCGAGCTAAACGTTGAGAGTATGCTGTCGGATGCATCAGATATGGCCAAGCAGACTCTATTGTCATCTGAAATTAATGAGCTAAACGGACGAGTTGCACACATCGAACGACTCATGGAGCAAGATTATGCCTTACGTGAGGACGGGGTGGCCGTTGATTTTATTTCTAGAAAGCTGTCTGAGAATGACGGGCGTCGATCGGAGTTGCTTAGCCAGATACAACTCAGGGAATCCGAACGTCAGGTATTGAATTCGCGCGCGGCAATGTTCCATGAGAGCAAGATTGAAATTCGGTCCTTGTTAGACCGAATTCAGGATTCTTCGGGTGACGACGTTTATAAGCTTCGATCCCGCATCGCAGCGAGTCTCAAGTCGCTCATTGAGACGTTTTTCGTTGCTTCGGTCGGAAGCGTTCCGAGCATTGAAAAGGCAATTCTCTTTCTCTTGTCTGAACCGTCAGATTCAGGCGCTGCCGATGTGATCGACAATTTGAAACGCGCTCTGGCAGACCCAGAGCGTCGTCAGCGCTATTTCATTATCGGATTTAAGGACGGATCAATTCGGGCCGTTACGCCGGATTCTACGGATCCACTCGTTTACAAGCAACAGCTTTCAGGCAGTGTCCAGAATGGATTGCTGATGCAAACAGCAGAACAAGAATTGACGATGCTTAGTCCTCCTGAATTTCCTGATGGCTGGTGGATGGAAAGTGACGATTGAAGTCGATAACACGCAGTTTCTTCTCAACGGTGCAGAAAAAAGTGCACCGCTAAAGTAAGTTCACTCTCACTGTGTAATTCCCCGGCGTCGCCAAATTTGGTTGCACCGAATACAAAACATTCGCAGTGCCTAGGTCCATTGCTTCGGGATACAGGATCTTCACTGAGAGCTGGCCGCGGCAAACGAGCCGCTTTTCGTCCGACTTCCGCTCTTGCTCTGAAATATCAGTGAATTTAAGCTCGACTAGTTGCTGGCCTTCCGGAGGATCGCGGTGGTCTGCTGACAATTCCGCTTCCAACGCTTTAACTTCTTGCAGCAGCGCAGGCTTATCGCGGAGTGCCTTGCTCTGGCGATCAAGTAGGGGGAAAAGTTCGGAGCGAAGTTTGTTTTCCAAATCGCAAGACTTGGAAAGCGGACCCCGGGAAGGTGGGGCTATCGGAAGCGACCGGGCCCGCATCGCGGCTGCGTTGCGCTCGACTTCGCAGTCCTTCTGTGCATCTGAAACTCTATTCTTTAAGTTTTGGATCGGTTGCTCTTGATCGCTCCAGTAGGCAAGCAGGTTTTGTACTACGCCAATTCTCTCCTCAATTTGCTTCTTTCGTTCAGGCCATCGCTTCGCTCCCGCCACGCGACCAACCCATTGACCTATGGTTGCCTGTGACCTGCTCCCCAACTTGCCCCCGTTTATAAGTAGACTCTGTTCCAGTTTTGCCCCTCATCGGAGCGTGTTGCGAACTCAGCTGGTGTGAGCCCGT
>LNDS01000034.1 GCA_001464835.1 Rhizobiales bacterium Ga0077525
GCGCTTCCGCAAGGCTCAACTGATCCCGCTCCGCCATCTCTGCCTCCCATCCGAAAAAGGCAGTGAATCACAGGCAGCGAATTACGCAACGATCCCCTTGGGGGGAGAGGGTTGGGGTGAGGGGGCAAGTGACTTGAGTTGGGTCCATAACCCCTCACCCGAACCGCTTCGCGGTTCGACCTCTCCCTATGGGAGAGGTGAAGAGCAACGGCATCGTTAAATGGGCGCGAAAAGGGGACTTTGAAGCGGGAAACCGGCCGACCCAGCGCAATTGCGGCTAAAACCCGATATCGGTGGCGGCGGTATTGACTGAAATCTTAGGGTTTGCCGCGCAACCTTGCGGCCGCTTGACTTACCCACCTCGCAGGGGCCAGTTGCGGCGAGCAATCCGGGCCCCATTTAAATTCACATCATCAAACCTATCAACGCGACGAACCAACCTATGCGCAGCTATCTCGACTTTGAAAAACCCGTGGCCGAACTCGAGGCCAAGGTTGAAGAACTGCGCGCCATGGGGGAGACCGACAATGCGGTTTCGGTCACCGACGAGATCGGCCGCCTGGAGGCCAAAGCCGCGCTGGCGTTGAAAGAACTCTATGGCATCCTGACGCCGTGGCAAAAAACGCAGGTCGCGCGCCATCCGCAGCGGCCGCATTGCCTCGACTACGTCAAAGGCCTCCTGACCGAATTCGTGCCGCTGGCCGGCGACCGCAAATTCGGCGACGACGCCGCGATCGTCGGCGGCTTCGGCCGCTTTCGCGGCGAGAGCGTCTGCGTGCTCGGCCACGAAAAGGGCTCCGACACCGAGAGCCGGCTCAAGCACAATTTCGGCATGGCCAAGCCGGAGGGCTACCGCAAGGCGGTGCGCCTGATGGAAATGGCCGACCGCTTCAACATTCCGGTGCTGACTTTGGTCGACACCGCCGGCGCCTATCCCGGCATCGGCGCCGAGGAACGCGGCCAGGCCGAGGCCATCGCGCGCTCGACCGACGTCTGTCTCGGTCTCAACGTGCCGAATGTTTCGGTGATCCTCGGCGAAGGCGGTTCCGGCGGCGCCATTGCACTGGCCACCGCCAACAAGGTCTTGATGCTGGAACACGCGATTTACAGCGTGATTTCGCCGGAAGGCGCGGCCTCTATCCTCTGGCACGACAGTACCAAGGCGCAGGAGGCGGCGACCAACATGAAAATCACCGCCCAGGACATGGTTCGCTTCGGCGTCATCGACACCATCATCAACGAGCCGACCGGCGGCGCCCACCGTGATCCGGCCGCGACCATCGCCACCACGGCCGACGCCATTGCCAAGGCCTTTGCCGAGCTGCGTCCGCTCGACCGCGACGGCATCCGCAAGCAGCGGCGCGAGAAATTCCTCGCCATGGGCCGCGTCGCGGCGCGGCCGACGGTTTAAGGCGGCCCCCGGCCAGGCCCAGGTTCCCGGAAATTCCGCCTTGCGCCCATTTAGGTCCGGTTTACCATAGGGTTACGCCTTGGCCGGCATACTGGGGTTTGCCTTGCGGATGCCACATCTTATGGATAACGATGTCTCAATCTGAGCCCGCCCGCACGGGGAGTTTCGCGTTTTGAGCCGATCCTATCTCCGAGCGTTGCTGGCATCCGCGGCTGTTGCCGCGGCCATTACCCTTGCCGGCTGCAATCCGAGCGACGTGACCAGCGGCCGCGCCCACGCGCCGCTGTCGGAAAAGACGCTCGCCGAAATCGCCGCCAAGAACATGGACAAGGAATCGCCGATCCTCGCCCGCATCTTCAAGGAAGAAGCGGAGATGGAGATCTGGAAGCAGAACCGCGACGGCCAATACGCGCTGCTGAAGACCTATCCAATCTGCCGCTGGTCGGGCGATCTCGGCCCCAAGAAGAAGGAAGGCGACCGTCAAGCGCCGGAAGGCTTCTATACGATCACGCCGGGGCAGATGAACCCAGCCTCGAATTATTATCTCGCCTTCAACACCGGCTTCCCGAACGCTTACGACCGCGCTTGGGGCTACACCGGTTCGGAATTGATGGTGCATGGCGACTGCTCGTCGCGCGGCTGCTACGCGATGACCGACGAGCAGATCCAGGAAATCTACGCGCTGGCGCGCGAGTCGTTCTTCGGCGGGCAGAAGGCGTTCCAGTTGCAGGCCATGCCGTTCCGCATGACCGCGCTGAACATGGCCAAGCATCGCAACAATCCGAACTTCGCGTTCTGGAAAATGCTCAAGGAAGGCTACGACCACTTCGAAGCCTCAAAGCAGGAACCGAAGGTCGCGGTCTGCGAGAGGCGCTACGTGTTCGATCCGGCGCAGCCGGACAATGCGTCGAAGCCGCTCAAGTTCGACGCCAAGGGCAAATGCCCGGTTTACGAACTAGACAAGAACATCGCCGACCTCGTGCTCGATCATAAACGCAACGAACAAATCCAAATGGCGCAACATATCGCGCAAGGTGTCGCCACCGTGCCGATGCGCCACGGCATCGACGGCGGCATGAACCCGGTGTTCACCGAAAAGCTGGGCACTCAGGAAGGTTACGACAGCAAGGGCCGGCCGATTCAGGTCGCCATCGCGCCCGGCGCGTTGCCGCGCACACCGAATGCGCCGGCGCCGACCCAGATCGTCTCGGTGCCGCAGCCGGCGCCGACCGCCGCGGACGAGCCGGTGCTGGCAAGCCTGGCAACGCCGCGCGCCGGTCTGTTTGGCGTGCTCGGTGTCTCGCAAGCGCAAGCGCAGCCGGTTCAGGCTCAGCCGGCCCAGGCGCAACCCGTTACCGTCGCGGCGGCGCCATCGCGCCAGCCATTCGCGCTGCGCGGTTCGTCCGCTGCGATTCCGAAACCGAAGCCTGCCACGATCGTTGCTGCGCCGGCCGCGCCGGAAAAGCCGCCTCAGCAAGTGGCCCAACCCCCGCAGCCGAAAACCGCGGCACCCGAACCCGCACGGCAGCGCACCGCCAGCGCCGCCAAAGGCGACGTTGCCAACGACGCCTCGCGCGACGACCCGCCGCAACTACGTACCGCTTTCTCGGCGGCGCCGCCGGCGAACAATGGCGTTCTGGCTGGCGCGCAACCGCCGGTGCCGGCCGGCTCTTTCGAAAGCCGCTGGTCAGGCTTCCGCTAACAGCGGTTAAGTATTCCGAACTACACTGCGGCCATGGACTGCTTCGTTTACGTTCTCGGCTGCCGCCATAAGGACCGCACCCTCACTTATGTCGGGTGGACCAATGACGTGCAGCGCCGCCTTGCCCAGCATAATTCCGGCAAAGGCGCGCGCTCGACGCGGGGACGAAGCTGGGTGCTGTTGCATTCGGAATCATTTCCATCGCGCAACGAAGCGATGAGCCGCGAGTGGCACTTGAAACGCGAACGCGTTTTCCGGAAAAAATTGGCGCAGCGGGTCAAGTAGCGCCTACTCCGCGTCTTCCCACGCCTTCCGATCCTTGAACACAGTTCGCCGCTTGGCCGAATTGACGGTGGGGATCGTCAATTGCCAATTGAGCCCCTCCGGCTCGAAAGCCATTTGCAAGTCGCCCTCGAGCGCGCGCGCCACGATGCGGTCGAACACGACATGGCCGAAGCCATTGCGCGACGGCGCGACGACGGCCGGACCGCCCCGCTCGATCCACGTTAATCGCAGTCTTTCCGGCGCGTCGCCGAACGGCGGTTCGATCGCCCACGACACTGCGACCTTGCCGCTCAAAACCGACAGCGAGCCGTGCTTGACCGCATTGGTGGCCAGTTCATGCAGGGCGAGCCCGATCGACTCGGTCGTTTGCGGATTGAGAAACACATCGGGACCCGACAGCGATATGGCCGAACCATCCGCTGCCGCGAACACGCCGAGCTGATCGCGCAACAGATCGGCAAGCGAAGCGCCTTTCCAGTTCTGCGTCACCAGCAGATCGTGCGATGCCGCCAGGCCTTGCAAACGCTTGGTGAAGCTCTCCTGGAATTCCTCGATCGTGTCGGAGCGGCGGCCGGTCTGCGACGCAATGGCCTGAATGACCGCGAGCAGATTCTTGCCGCGATGCGTCAGTTCGCGCAGCAGCTGGTGGATGTGCTCTTCGGCGTTCTTGCGGTCTGTAATGTCGGCGACGACGTGAACCAGCCGTTGTGGCTTGCCGCTGGCGTCGCGCGAAACGACCTGACCGCCGCCGGACACCCAGCGGATGCTGCCGTCGGGCCGCAGGATCCGGTATTCGACGGGGAACCAGTCCTGGTTCTCGGCCAGATCGTACACTTTGGTGACGAGGTGGCGGTCGTCGGGATGAACCGCTTGCCGGAATTCGTCATCGTCGCCGCCGAGGCGGCCGATGCCATCCTTCAGTTTGATGCCGAACAACGCCATGCTTTCTTCGCGCCAGATCCGGGTGCGCGTCGGCACATCGGTTTCCCAGTGCACCAGACGGCCGGCCATCAGCGCGTAGCGGTAACGCTCTTCGCTGCGGGCGAGTTCTTCGGTCTTGCGCTGCAGGTCTTCGTGGGTCGGCATAGACGGCAAGTATAGCGCGCGACGCTTCGGCTGACAGGGAAAAGCGGTCAGTGCGGCAGCGCCGGTCCATCGCCTGCGGCGATCTGGCGCGACAGGTCAATGATCTGCTGCTCGACCTCGCCCTGCCGGTTGGTGAGGTCGAGATATTGCCGCGTCAACGCGCCATTCGGCGCCCAGTCGCCGGTCTTGCGCTGCTCGGGCGCTGCATCCGCCATGTCGGCGATCAACTCTTCGATCTTGGCGTCGAGTTCGCCGCGCTCGTGCGTCAGTTCGGACAGCAAGGTTTCGAGATCGGCGGTTTTCTTGCTCATGGCATCAAACTCAAGCTGGAACGATGACTTTGCCGATCGGCCATAGCGCAATCCCGGCCAGCTTCAAATGCGCCCAGGCAAAGGGAATGCCGATAATGGTGATGGCGAGCAGGATGGCGGTGACGAGATGGCCGAGCGCCAGCCACCAGCCGGCCAGGACGAACCAGACGATGTTGCCGAGCAAGCCGAAGGCGCCGGTGCCGATATCCTCGCGGCCGAAATATTCGTCGCGCGACACCGCCTTCTGGCCGAACGGAAACAACGTATAGGCGGCGATGGTGAAAGCCGCGCGCGCCCAGGGCAGGCCGATGATGGTGATGGCCATGATCACCGCGGCAATGGCCCAGCCGACCGCCATCCAGAAGCCGCCGCAGACGATCCACAAAATGTTGAGCAGCAAAGATACCGGCCCCATGGCGGTCGTTCCCTGAACAAGCCGCCGGTCGCGGAAGCGCCGGGCGGACCCTGCATCAGCTAGTGATGCGCAACGGGTTTTTCCAGAGCCGCGTGCCCTTATCAGGCGCCGGGATAAACCAGCACGCGGTTTGCCGCGACGGAGAGACGCACCGCCTCGCCTTTCTCGATCTTCCGCGCCGAACGAAAGTAAAGCTCGGTGCCGTCGCCGGCGCGGCCGGAACAATAGAAATCGTGGCCATGGTATTGCACCGTTTCGACGGTGACCGAGAGCGCGCCATCGGCCGCGACCTTGAGATCGTCGGGCCGCACCGCCGCGATGGCCGGCCCATCCGGCGTCGGCTCGACCGGCGTCGCCGGCAGACCGACGCCGCCGATGCTGACGCTCTGCCCACGGCCGGACGCGGCGGACTGCGTCTTGATCTGATTGCGATAGCCCATGAACTCGGCGACGTCGGCATGCGCCGGGCGGACATACAAGTCCTCCGGCGTACCGACCTGACGCACTTCACCCGACCGCATCACGACAATGCGGTCGGCCAGCGACAGCGCCTCTTCCTGATCATGCGTGACATAGATCGTCGCCGAGCCGATCAGGTCGTGAATGCGGCGGATTTCGGCGCGCATCTCAAGCCGCAGCTGGGCGTCGAGATTGGACAACGGCTCGTCCATCAGCACCAAAGGCGGCTCGATGACGATGGCGCGGGCGATGGCGACGCGCTGCTGCTGGCCGCCAGAGAGTTCGCCGGGCAGTTTCCCGGCCTGATCGGTCAGCCGCACGATGGCCAGAGCCTCATCGACCTTGCGATCCAGCTCGGCCTTCGGCCGGTTCTGCATGGCGAGGCCGAAGCCGATATTGTCGCGCACGCTCATGTGCGGAAACAGCGCATAGTTCTGGAACACCATGCCGAAGCCGCGCTCTTCCGGCTTGAGCCGGTCGATGCGCACTCTGTCGAGCCAGATGCTGCCGCCCGACAACGGCAAAAGGCCGGCCAGGCAATTCAATGCCGTCGATTTGCCGCAGCCGGACGGACCCAGCAGCGCGATGAATTCGCCACGCCTGACGTTCAGCGTCACGTCCTTGAGGGCGTTGAGACTCCCGAAAGTGCGGCTCATTCCTTCGAGACGAAGCTCGCGGAAATCGCGGGCGGCGATGGACATGGAGACTCGTTTCCCTTGGCGCTCGCCGACCGGCCGCTCCGCGACGGCTTTAAACGAACCGGCCGTGACAGTGCTTGAATTTCTTGCCCGAGCCGCAGGGACACTCCTCGTTGCGGCCGACCTTGCCCCAGGTCGTCGGATCCTTGGGATTGCGCGCGACCGAAGCGACCGCGGTATCGCCGCCCATCTGCATCGATGTCGGGGTCAACGGACCTTGCGCCATTTCGTCTTCGCCAGTACCGGGATTGACGTGGTGCGCTTCCATATAGGGAAGCTGCTGGTTGTCTTCGACCGGCGGCGGCACGATCTCGACGCGCATGAGCTGGCCGGTGACGACCTCGCGCAGGTTCGACACCATCGCCTCGAACAGGCTGAAGGCTTCCGCCTTGTATTCGTTGAGCGGATCGCGCTGGCCGTAACCACGCAGGCCGATGACCTGGCGCAGATGCTCGAGCATCACCAGATGCTCGCGCCACAGATGATCGAGCGATTGCAAGAGGATCGACTTCTCGACATAGCGCATGGTCTCGGGGCCCCATTTGGCCACCTTGCCCGCCATCCATTCGTCGGCGCGCCGCTCGATGCGTTCGCGCACTTCCTCGTCGGCGATGCCTTCTTCCTTGGCCCATTCCTGAACCGGCAGGTCCAGCGTCAGCACACCTAGAACCGCTTCGTGCAGACCGGCGACGTCCCACTGCTCGGGATAGGCGTTCTCCGGAATGTGCTTGGCAACCATTTCGTTGATGACCGAATGGCGCATGTCGGCGACGGTCTCATCGACCGACTCGTCGCTCATCAAGTCAACGCGTTGGTCGAAGATGACCTTGCGCTGGTCGTTCATCACGTCGTCGTATTTCAGCAAGTTCTTGCGGATGTCGAAGTTGCGCGCTTCGACCTTCTGCTGCGCCTTTTCCAGCGCCTTGTTGATCCACGGGTGGACGATGGCCTCGTTCTCCTTGAGGCCGAGCTTGGTCAGCATGCCGTCCAGCTTGTCGGAGCCGAAGATGCGCATCAGATCGTCTTCGAGCGACAGGAAGAACTTGGAGTGGCCCGGATCGCCCTGACGGCCGGAGCGGCCGCGCAACTGGTTGTCGATGCGGCGGCTCTCGTGACGCTCGGTGCCGAGCACATAAAGGCCGCCGGCGGCCAGCGCCTTGTCCTTCAGCTTGGCGATCTGCGCGCGGATTTCGTCGGCGCGCGGGCTATGCTCGCGCTCGGACCAATCCTCGATGTCGGCCAGTTCCTGGCGGATGCGCATGTCGGCATTGCCGCCGAGCTGAATGTCGGTGCCGCGGCCGGCCATGTTGGTGGCGATGGTCACCGCGCCGGGCACGCCAGCCTGCGACACGATGAAGGCTTCCTGCTCGTGGTAGCGCGCGTTGAGGATCGCGAAGTCCTTGTTGTTGGTGGCGACGTCGTCGCCGGAATAAAGCGACGCGAAGGCCTTCGGGTCGGAGAAGTCATGCGACCGCCATCCGGCCTGGCGCAGCATGTCGGCGAGCTGCTCGGATTTCTCGATCGATGTGGTGCCGACCAGAACCGGCTGGCCGCGCTTCTTGCAGTCCTCGATCAAGGTGATGATCGCGCGGTATTTCTCGATGGTGGTGCGGTAGACCTCGTCGTCGTCGTCCTTGCGGATCAGCGGCTTGTTGGTCGGCACTTCCAGCACTTCGAGCTTGTAGATGTCCATGAACTCGTCGGCTTCGGTCAGAGCCGTGCCGGTCATGCCCGACAGCTTGTTGTACATGCGGAAATAGTTCTGGAAGGTGATCGAGGCCAGCGTCTGGTTTTCCGGCTGGATCGGCTGGTGCTCTTTGGCTTCGAGCGCCTGATGCAGGCCTTCGGAGTAGCGGCGGCCCGGCATCATGCGGCCGGTGAACTCGTCGATGATGACGACTTCGCCGTTGCGCACGATGTAGTCCTTGTCGCGCTGGAACAGCTTGTGGGCGCGCAGCGCCTGATTGACGTGATGCACGACCGAGACGTTTTCGACGTCGTAGAGCGACTCGCCCTTCAGTTCGTCGGCGGCGCGCAGGCGCTGCTCGAGCTTTTCCATGCCGGCTTCGGTCAGCGCCACGGTGCGCTGCTTTTCGTCGACCTCGTAATCGCCCTTGTCGAGCGCCGGGATATAGCTGTCGATGGTGTTGTAGAATTCGGAACGGTCGTCGAGCGGGCCGGAGATGATCAAGGGCGTACGCGCTTCGTCGACCAGGATCGAGTCGACTTCGTCGACGATGGCTCCATCCGGTACTTCATGTTGTCGCGCAGATAGTCGAAGCCGAGTTCGTTATTGGTGGCGTAGGTGACGTCGCAATCGTAAGCAACTTTGCGCTGGGCGTCGTCGAGGCCGTGGACGATGTTGCCGGTGGTCAGGCCGAGGAAGCCGTAGATCTGGCTCATCCATTCGGCGTCGCGCTTGGCGAGATAGTCGTTGACGGTGACGACATGCACGCCCCTGCCGGCGAGCGCATTGAGATAGACGGCAAGCGTGGCGACCAAAGTCTTGCCTTCGCCGGTCTTCATTTCGGCGATCTTGCCTTCATGCAGGATCATGCCGCCGATGAGCTGAACGTCGAAGTGGCGCTGCCCGATGGTGCGCTTGGCGGCTTCGCGCACGGTGGCGAAAGCCGGCACCAGGATGTCGTCGAGGGTGACATCGCCTTCGAGCTGCTTCTTGAAGTCGGCGGTGCGCGCCTTGAGGGCCTCGTCGGACAGCGCGGAAACCTCGGCTTCCAGCGCATTGATCGCGTCCACCCGCGGCTGATAGCTGCGAATCCGCCTTTCGTTGGCAGAACCGAACAGCTTGCGGGCAACAGCGCCGATCATCGGTCGAACTCCTGAATATGGGCCGGACGCTTCTAACACGCCGCCGCGGCCGGATTTGGCTTCCGGCGCTCCGGAAAAGGCACTTTTCGGGCAAATTTAAGCGCGAACCGCGCCACCGAGCATGGTTATCGGAGAGATAGGAGGGGGTCGGTTTATTGTCAATTGGCGGCCCCAAACGGCCTTAACCACCCCGCACGCCCTTTCGAGGCTATCCGCAGCCCCGGTTCGTAACGGTCACGCGGACGTTAGGTTCCCCGAGCCGGTCCGCCATTGCAAAGCCGCGATTGTTGGGTGACAAGGACGCCGTCCCCTCAAGGAGCGGACCATACCCTTTCCAAGGACAGCATGATGTCGATGCCCCGCCTGTTTTCCGGCCTTCTGGCCGTCCTCGCCCTGCTGACCGTTTCGGTCCCCGCCGTCCGCGCTCAGGACAATCCCGTCGTGGCCACCGTCAACGGCACCGAAATCCGCCAGAACGACCTGGTCATCGCTGAAGAGGAAGCCGGCCAGTTGCCGCCGATGTCGCCGGACGCCAAGAAGGATTATCTGGTCCAGTTCATGGCCGACATGATCCTGATCACCAAGGCGGCCGAGGAGAAGAAAATCGGCGACGACGCCGCCTTCAAGAAGAAGCTCGAATTCGCCCGCAACAAACTGCTGATGGAAGGCCTGCTGGCATCGGTCGCCACCACCGCTTTGACCGAGCCCGCCATGCGCGCCGTCTATGACGATGCCGTCTCCAAGCTGCCGGCCGAAGAAGAAGCGCATGCCCGCCATATCCTGTTCCGCGCCGCCGCCGGCGACGAGAAGGCGGACAAGGAAGCCGAAGCCAAGGCCAAGGCCGTGGTGGCGCGGCTCGGCAAAGGCGAAGACTTTCAGAAAATCGCCAATGAATTGACCGAAGACCCGTCCGGCAAGTCCAATGGCGGCGATCTCGGCTATTTCACCAAAGAGCAGATGGTGCCGGAATTCGCCACCGTCGCCTTCGCCCAGGACAAGGGCAAGGTCTCCGCCCCGGTGAAGACCCAGTTCGGCTGGCACGTCATCAAGACCGAGGACAAGCGCTCCAAGCCGAAGCCGAGCTTCGAGGACGTCAAGCCGCAGATCGAGCAGTTCGTCGCCCGCAAGGCGCAGGCCGAGCTGGTCCAGAAACTGCGCGCCGACGCCAAGATCGTGAAGAACTACACGGTCGAAGCGCCGAAAGCTGATGCCCCGGCGGCGCCGGCCCCAGCGAAGTAAGCTTCGCAGACCGACGACGACTTCTACAAATGCCCGGCCTTGTGCCGGGCATTTTGCTTAGGTACGCAGGTCACACCCTCACTTCATTGGATGCCGCCCCGATGAGCACCGCCGTCTCCCCCCTCGCCCCAACCAACGTGCCCGACATGCCGGAGATTGCCGGCGTGCGCCTGGCGACCGCCGAGGCTGGCATCCGCTACAAGAATCGCACCGACGTGCTGCTGGTGCTGTTCGAACCCGGCACGACCGTCGCCGGCGTGTTCACTAAATCGAAGTGCCCGTCGGCGCCGGTCGAATGGTGCCGCGCCAATCTCAAGTCGGGAAAGGCGCGCGCGCTGGTGGTCAATTCCGGCAATGCCAATGCCTTCACCGGCAAGAACGGCCGCGCCTCAACCAAATTGACCGCCGACATCACGTCGAAAGCCGTGGGCTGCAAGGCCAATGAGATATTCCTTGCCTCGACCGGCGTCATCGGCGAACCGCTCGACGCCTCAAAATTCGCGCCGGTGATGGCGGGCCTGAACGAACGCGCGCAAGCCGGCGACTTCGCCGCCGCCGCCAAGGCCATCATGACCACCGATACCTTCCCCAAGGTCGCCACCGCGACCGCGAAAATCGGCAAGGCCAAAGTCACCATCAACGGCATCGCCAAGGGCGCCGGCATGATCGCGCCGGACATGGCGACGATGCTATCCTTCATCTTTACCGACGCCGCGATCTCGGCGCCCGCCTTACAGGCGCTGCTCAAGGACGGCGTCACCGACACATTCAACGCCGTCACCATCGATGGCGACACATCGACCTCCGACACCTTGATGATGTTCGCCACCGGCAAAGCCAAAGATTGTCCGAAGATCGCGCGTGCCGGCGACCCGCGCCTCAAGGCCTACAAGAAAGCCTTGCAGGCCGTGCTGGCCGATCTGTCCGAGCAGGTGGCGCGCGACGGCGAAGGCGCCCGCAAGCTGGTCGAAATCGTCGTCGAAGGCGCGGTGTCGAAAGCCTCGGCGCGGAGAATCGCCATGTCGATCGCCAATTCGCCTCTGGTGAAAACCGCGATTGCCGGCGAGGACGCCAACTGGGGCCGCGTCGTCATGGCCGTAGGCAAGGCCGGCGAGCCGGCAGACCGCGACAAGCTTTCGATCTGGTTTGCCGGCATCCGCGTCGCGCACAAGGGCATGCGCGATCCGTCCTATGACGAGGCCAAAGTCAGCGCCGAGATGAAGAAGCCGGAGATTTTTCTGAAAGTCGCGCTCGGCATGGGCAAAGGCCGCGACCGCGTGCTGACCTGCGACCTGACCAAGGAATACATCGCCATCAACGGCGACTACCGTTCTTAAGGTTTTGTTGACCATCGCCTCAGCTGGAACTTGCCGCACGTCAGCGTTGAATCGGCATTAACCTCGCTTTCCTATCGTCGAAAGGCCAAAGGCGTGAGCGTCAGAATCGTCCTCGTTGCCGCCTGCGCTTTGGTCGATGCCGACGGCCGCGTGCTGCTGGCGCAGCGCCCACAAGGCAAGCCGATGGCGGGTCTGTGGGAGTTTCCCGGCGGCAAGATCGAGGGCGGCGAGAAACCCGAACAGAGTTTGATCCGCGAACTGAAGGAAGAACTCGGTATCGACGTCAAAGAGGATTGTCTAGCGCCGCTGACTTTCGCCAGCCACAGCTATCCGGACTTTCACCTGCTGATGCCGCTGTTTGTCTGCCGCCGCTGGGAAGGCACCGTCACTGCGCTTGAAGGACAAAAACTCGCCTGGGCGAAGCCGAACCGTTTGCGCGACTACGACATGCCGCCGGCCGATGTGCCGCTGGTGTCGCATCTGATGGCGCTGCTGTGAGGCGCCGCAGGAGGAGAATACGCCGATGCGCCGTGACCCGCTGATCCGCCAGTTGCGCCGGTTCGTGCGCAACGAAAGCGGCGCAACCGCCATCGAATACGCGATCATCGCAACCGGCATCGCCGCCGTTCTGGTCGCCGCCATCGCCACGCTCGGCGGCAAGGTAACGGACCTGTTTACCGCGGTCAAAACCGCGTTCAATTAGCGTTTGACCGGAATTTCCCTGGCGCCCAGCGCATCGGCAAGGCGCTGCGTCGCCGAACCGGGCTTGAGCGGCTTCTGCTGACTTTCATGCGGCGCCCAGCCGGTCAGCCAGACAATCTCGAATGTCGCGCGCAAGCGGCCATCGGCATCGGCGAAGCGCCGCGCATAAATCTCCAGCATCTTGCGCAAGGTCGCGCGCTTGAGCGGCGTGCGCCGCCGCTCGGTCATGATGTTGGTCGCGCCCATCGCGCGCAGATCGCGCATCAAAGCCAGCGGGTTGTCGTAGCGCACGATTAGCCGGTCGCTGTCGATGACCGGCAGCGCAAAGCCGGCGCGCTGCAACAGCGAACCGAGATCGCGAATGTCGGCGAAAGGCGAGACACGCGGCGAGAGGCCGCCCTCGATCTCGCTTTCCGCCTCGGCGAAAGCTTCGCGCAATTCGCTTAACGAGTCGCCGCCGATCATCGCCGCCAGCAGCAGGCCATCGGCTTTAAGCGCGCGCCGGATTTGGATCAGCGTGCCGGGCAGGTCGTTGACGAATTGCAGCGCCAAAGCCGACACCACCAGATCGAGCGAGGCATCGGCAAATGGCAGCGCCTCCTCGTCGGCGACTACCGCCAGCGGCGATGCGTCGTGCGCGGCCGCCGGCGAGGCCGCGACAAGAGTCGTTATTTTGCCGCTTGCCGCCAGCACCCGGCGCAGCGCATCGGTCGGCGTGCCGAGATCGACGGCGCGGTCGAATTGCCGCAGCACCACAGAAAGCCGCTCGCCCATTTCCTCGGCAACCCGGTCGAGCAGAAAGGTCGCGGGCGCAAACAAGCGGGCGCGGCGCTGGCGTTGCCTCAAAAGTTGCCGATCAAAGATCGTCGAAACAGACACAGCATCACCGTTGTCGTCCCCTCCCCCCTTGTGGGGGAGGGACAGGGAGGGGGGTATCATACAAGCGGTGCCAAGCACCCCCCTCCCCAACCCTCCCCCACAAGGGGGGAGGGAGCAGAAGGAGTTCGCCGTTCGTATTGTGGCATCTTAGCCTCAGAGATAGCCTCAGATTTATGCGGAGCAATGAAGCAGCTTCGAATGATCTCTCGCGCGTCGCGCGGCTGGGCGGCGGCGTCCGCGCTCTGTGGCGCGCCGTGCTCGATGCCGCCCTGCCGCCGCTTTGTCCGTCCTGCCGCGAGCCTTTGGGCGACGGCGGAGGGCTTTGCGCCTCGTGCTGGTCGAAATTGTCGCTGATCGAGCCGCCTTACTGCGCCCGACTCGGCATTCCCTTCACTTACGATCCCGGCCCCGGCCTGTTGTCGATGGAGGCGATGGCGCATCCGCCGGCCTATGACCGGGCGCGCGCCGCGGTGCGCTACGACGAAGTGGCGCGCAAGCTAGTGCTGGCTTTCAAGTTTGCCGACCGGCTGGATTTCGCGCCGATGATGGGCCGCTGGATGGCGCGCGCCGGTCGTGAACTCCTGACCGACGCCGATGCCCTGATGCCGGTGCCGCTGCACTGGCGGCGATTATGGGCGCGGCGCTTCAACCAGGCGGCGGCATTATCCGGCGCGATTTCGGACATCAGCGGCGTGCCGGTGCTCTATGACGTGCTCAAGCGCGTGCGCGCCACGCCGCAGCAAGTGGGCCTGTCCAAGGCGCAACGCGCCGACAATGTACAGGGCGCGTTCCGGGTTCCGGATAGCGACAAGGCCGCGGTTGCCGGCCGCCGCATCGTCCTGGTCGATGACGTGCTGACCTCGGGCGCCACCGTCGATACCTGCGCCCGCGCTCTGCTTCGTGCGGGGGCCTCCCATGTCGATGTACTGGTTTTCGCCCGGGTTGTCGCGCCAGCGCGCGCCACCATATAAAGTAGCCCGACAACCGCGAGCCCGACAGCAATGCCCCCCGTTGAAATCTACACCACCCAGTGGTGCTCCTACTGCCGCATGGCCAAAGCGTTGCTGACGCGCAAGGGCGTGCCGTTCAAGGAAATAGACGTCTCGTCGGGCGAGATACGCCAGGCGATGATCGAGCGTGCCAATGGCCGCATGACCGTGCCGCAGATTTTCATCGGAAAGGTCCATGTCGGCGGCAGCGACGATCTGCACGACCTGGAACACGAGGGCCGGCTCGATCCCCTGCTCGCCAGTGAAAGCGATAACGCAGGAATGGATAAATGAGTCAAACGCCGGCGACCTTCAAGGCCGCGCTGATCCAGATGCGCACCGGGCTTGACCCGGCGGCAAATCTCGACGCCGCGACCCGCATGATCGCCGAGGCCAAATCCGCCGGCGCCGATTACGTGCAGACGCCGGAAATGACCAACATCATGGATGTGCAGCGCGACCGCTTCTTCGCCACGATCCAGGAAGAAGATGCCGACGTCTCTCTTGCCGCATTCCGCGACTTGGCGCGCAAGCACAAGATCTTCGTTCACGTCGGCTCGCTGGCCATCAAGGTCGCGCCGGAAAAGGCCGCCAACCGTGGCTTCGTCATTACGCCGAAAGGAGACATCGTCGCGCGCTACGACAAGATTCATATGTTCGACGTCGATCTCGCTGGCGGCGAGAGCTATCGCGAGTCCCGCAACTACCGCGCCGGAGACATCGCCATCAATGCCGACCTGCCGTGGGGCGTGCTCGGCGTGACCATTTGCTACGACCTGCGGTTTCCAGCTTTGTATCGCGCGCTGGCGGAAGCCGGCGCGACCATGCTGGCGATTCCGTCGGCTTTCACACGGCAGACCGGCGAAGCGCACTGGAACGTGCTGATGCGCGCCCGCGCCATCGAGAATGGCTGCTTCGTGCTGGCCGCCGCGCAAGGCGGCAAGCATGAGAACGGCCGCGAAACCTTCGGCCATTCGATTATCGTCGATCCATGGGGCCGCGTCTTGGCCGAAGGCGGGAGTGAGCCCGGCGTGGTGATGGCCGAGATCGATCCGGCGCAGGTCGCGGAAGCGCGTTCGCGCATGCCGTCATTGCAACACGGCCGCCGTTTCGAGATGGCCGAACCGATGGCGGAATCGACGCACTTGCATCTTGTGCAGGACGCCGAATGATCCGTTACGCGCTGAGCTGCCACAAGGGCCACGGCTTCGACAGCTGGTTTCCCGATTCGAGCGCCTACGACAAGCAGGCCAAGCGCGGGCTTGTGACCTGCCCGCATTGCGGCTCGGCCAAGGTCGAGAAGGCGATCATGGCGCCAAGGCTCGCGGGCAAGCGCGGCAAGGCCGAGGCGCCGACCGCATCGCCTGCAGTGCAAGCCAACCAGCCCGTCGCGATGATGTCGCCGCAGGAGCAGGAATTCCGCGCCAAGCTCAAGGAGCTTCGCGAGCACATTGTCAAGAACGCCGACGATGTCGGCCAGAAGTTTCCCGAAGAGGCGCGCAAGATGCATTACGGCGAGAGCGAGCACCGCCCGATCTACGGCGTCGCCTCGCCCGACGACGCCAAATCGCTGGCCGAGGAAGGCATCGAATTCATGCCCGTGCCGATTTTACCGGACGACCGCAATTAGCGAACGTGACGGCCCGCAAAGGCGGCTGGACAACCATGCATTGCCCCGTCAGAGTATTGCTGAATGCAGCAAGATAATCTCAAAAACGTCGAATCGCATTTCGAATTCGGCAAGAACTGGGCCTCGTACGCCGCTCTGATCGAAGAACCGCAAATCGAGCGTGCCCAGGACGGCCTGTTAAAAGCTGATCCCGGCGGAGGAGTTCCGCGGCCGCACCTTCCTTGATATCGGCTGCGGATCGGGTCTTCATACCCTCGCCGCGACCAGGTTAGGCGCCAGCCAAGTCGTGGCTGTCGATATCGATCCCGATAGTGTTGCCACCAGCAAGGCTGTGCTGTCCTCGCGCGTCGCCGGCACGCCCTGGCGCGCCGAACAGGTCAGCGTTTTCGATCTCGACCCGGCGCGGCTCGGCACTTTCGATATCGTTTATTCCTGGGGCGTTCTGCACCACACCGGCAATATGTGGGAAGCCGTCGAAAAAGCCGCCGCGATGGCCGCGCCGAACGGGCTTTTTGTCATCGCGCTGTATCGCAAGACGTATATCGATGCATTCTGGAAATGGGAAAAGCGCCTTTATGCGCACGCCAGTCCGGGAGTCCAGAAGTTCATTCAATCCTTGTACATCGGCGCCTTTCGGCTGGCGATGATCGCCAAGCGCAAGAACTTCCGCGATCACGTTGCCAATTACAGATCGATCCGCGGCATGGATTTCCATCACGACATTCACGACTGGCTCGGCGGTTACCCTTACGAGACCGCGTCGGCGCCCGAAGTCGATGCCAGGCTCACCGCACTCGGATTGAAAGCCGAGCGTGTTTTTGCCCGCCCGATCGGCGTCGGCATTTTCGGCTCGGGATGCGATGAATTCGTCTACCGGCGGGCGCGATAGCGTCGCGCTTAATGCGCCCAGATCAGCAGCACGACGATCACGAGGAAAAACGCCGCCGCGCAGCTACGCACGGCAGCGTTTTTCTTGGGTAACGAGTATCAGGAGCCGCAGCGGCCGATCTTGAGCACCTTGCACTCGTCCTTGACCTGCTTGGTGGTGGCGAGCACCTTAACGCCAAGCTTGCCGTCCGGTTTACGGATGACTTCAAAAGCGTTTTCGTCCTGGATGACATCGCGTGTCTCCGGGTCGATCGACACGCTGCCGCGCGGCCCGAGGCCCGACCAGCCCTTCATCGCCTCGATCACCTTAGCGCCGTCCGACAAATCGCCATTGAGCTTTTTGATCGTGTCGAAGATGGCGTGCATGCTGTCCCACGCCGCCGCCGATTGTGAATCCGGCGGATCGGCGGTTTTGCCATAAGCCTCGAACCAGGCCTTCAGGAACGCGGTATTCTGGGCGTTGACCAGATCGGCCGAGTAGTGGCCCATCACGACGGTGCCGATGGCGGCATCGCCCATTTCCTGCAACTTGTTGTCGGGGATGATGTCCGCCGTACCGATGAGTTTGATGCCGGCCTTGCGCATGCCGAGTTCGCCATAGGCCTTCACCATGCCGGCGGCGTGCGCGCCGCCTGGGACGAAGACATACAGGCAGTCCGGCTTGGCATCCTTGATACGCTGGAAATACGGCGTGAAGTCGGGCACCTGAACCGGGCTGCCGAGCGGCACCGAAAGCGTGACCTTGCCGCCGGCCTTTTCATATCCGGTCTGGAAGGCCTCGGAAGAATCCTTGCCAGGCGGGAAATCCGTGTACGCGATCGCGGCGGTCTTGCAGCCATGCTTGACGGCGAAAGCGCCCATCGGATGCGCCGCATGCCACATGCTATGCGACAGGCGCACGATATAGGGCGACAGGTTCGTAATCCAGGCGGTGCCCGCATTGGCGATCACCATCGGCACCTTCGCCTGGGTGACCACCGGCGCCAACACGATCGCCGACGGCGAAAACGTCACGCCGGTCAGGATCTTCACTTTGTCGTTGACCAGCAATTCGGTGCCGACGGCCTTGGCATTCGCACCGCTCGGCGGGCCTTCGTCGCGCTTGATGATCTCGATCTTGTGCGGCGCGATATCTTTCGCGTGCAGCTTGACGTAAAGCTCGAACGCCTTGTCGGCTTGATGGCCGAGATCGGAGTTGGGACCGCTGAACGGTAGCATCACGCCAATTTTGATCGTTTCCGCTTGCGCAGAGCCGCCAATGGCAAAGGCCAAGGCCAAGGCGGCGAGCCCCAGCCGCTTGAGCATCTTCATTTCCATTCTCCCTTACGGCTTTTTTGTTTTTTAATCCCAATGCGAAGCCGTTCGCAGGTATGATTATAGTGCCAAGGACGCGGCCAGCAACCGGCGTCAATGCGCCCAGATCAGCAGCACGACGCCGATCACGATCATCACAATCCCCAAGCCTTCGCGCGCCGTGGTCGGCTGCTTGAAGATGAACTTGGAAATGCCCTGCGCGAATAATACTTCCACCAGCGCCAGAGTGCGCACGCTGGCCGCCGTTGTCAGCGCGAAAGCAAGAAACCAGAACTGCGAGGCGAAGGCACCCATGAAGCCGGCCATGATCGATGGCTTCCAGGCGCGGAAGATCGCCTTCAGCACCGCCATGTCGCGCCAGGCGAGCCAGGCAGTCAACCACGCCGCTTGCAGGATGAGCCCGACCGCCAATGTAAAGGTCGCCGCCAGCACATAGTTGTCGCCGAGGTCGAGGCTGAGAATGGCACCGCGATAGCCGATCGCCGACAGGCCGAACATGCCGCCGGCGACGAGACCCATCACGGTCGGCTTGTAACCGCCGGCCTGCGCGACGCCCGGCTTGTAGGACATGACCACGACACCGGCGGTAGCGATCAGGATGGCGGCGGCCAGCAGCGGCGTCACCCGGTCGCCCAGCAGGATTAGGCCGAACAAAGCCGTCTGCACCGGCTCGGTCTTGATATAGGCGATGGTGACGACGAAGGAGCGGTCGCTCATCGCCGCCAGCATCAGCGCGGTGGCGATGACCTGCGCGATGAAGCCGAGGAAAATCCACGGCCAGAAGATCAGCGTCGGCCGCGGCAGCGCCGAGCCGGTCGCCAGCAGCACGCCGGTCAGAAAGATGATCGCAAACGGAAAGCCGAACAGGAAGCGCACATGCGTGGCGCCGACGGTGCCGAGCGTCGCCGTCAATTCGCGCTGCATGGCGTTGCGCGCGGTCTGCGCGGCGGCGGCGATGATCGTGAAGGGTATCCAGAGCATCAGTTGCGCTTACCGACCAACATGTAGTTCACATCCATGTCGGACGACAATTGCCAACGGTCGGCCAGCGGATTGTAGATGACGCCGCGCTCGCCGGTGACGTCGAGGCCGGCATCTTCAAACGCGCGCTCGAGTTCCTCCGGCTTGACGAACTTGTCCCACTGATGCGTGCCGCGCGGCACCCAGCGCAGCACATATTCGGCGCCGACAATGGCCAGCGCGAAACTCTTCAGCGTGCGGTTCAACGTCGCCGCGAACATCAGGCCGCCGGGCTTGACCATCGCCGCGCAGGTGGCGACGAAAGCCGGCACGTCGACGACATGCTCGACGACTTCCATCGCCAGCACGATGTCGAATTTTTCACCCGCTTCGGCCAGAGCCTCCGCCGTGGTGGCGCGGTAATCGACGGCAACGCCTGTCGCTTCCGCATGGGTGCGGGCCGCTTCGATATTTTCCTCGGCCGGATCGGCCCCGACCACTGAGCCCCCCAGCCGCGCCAAAGGCTCGGACAAAATGCCGGCGCCACAACCGATATCGAGGATGCGCAAACCTTTCAGGCTGTCGAGCGTCTTCGGGTCGCGGGAAAAATGCGCCGCCGCCTGGTCGCGGATATAGGCCACCCGCACCGGGTTGAACTTGTGCAATGTCGCCATCGGGCCGCGCGGGTCCCACCAGGTGGCGGCCATGCGCGAAAACCGCTCGACTTCGGCGTTATCGATGCTGGAAGCGCGGGATTTGGCGTTCACCATTCGGGCTTTTCTCTTGAAAACAGAACATTGCAGGGGGGCACCCCCATGGGTATGTATAGCCCCCTTTTGCCGTCTCCGGGAACGTCCAATCTTATGCCTCGCCTCGTCATGAAATTCGGCGGAACGTCGGTCGCCGATATCGACCGCATCCGCAATGTCGCCCGCCACGTCAAGCGCGAGGTCGATGCCGGCTACGATGTCGCCGTCGTTGTCTCCGCCATGTCCGGCGTCACCAACCAGCTTGTCGCCTGGTGCAAGGACGCCGCCACGATGCACGACACGCGCGAATACGACGCCGTGGTCGCGACCGGCGAGCAGGTCACCTCCGGCCTCTTGGCCATCGTACTGCAAGGCATGGGCATCAATGCGCGCTCCTGGCAGGGCTGGCAGTTGCCGATCCTGACCGACGGCGCGCACGCCTCCGCGCGCATCAAGGAGGTCAACGGCGCCGAGCTGATCAAGCGCTTCGACGAACACAAGCAGGTCGCGGTGATCGCCGGCTTCCAGGGCAAGCATGAGGCGACCGGGCGTATCACCACGCTCGGCCGCGGCGGCTCCGATACGTCCGCCGTGGCGATCGCCGCCGCGATCGGCGCCGAGCGCTGCGACATCTATACCGACGTCGATGGCGTCTACACCACCGACCCGCGCGTGGTGCCGAATGCACGCCGGCTCGACAAGATCGCCTACGAGGAAATGCTGGAACTGGCCTCGCTCGGCGCCAAGGTCATGCAGGTGCGCTCGGTCGAACTCGGCATGCTGCGCAATGTGCGCATCTTCGTGCGCTCGAGTTTCGTCAAGCCGGAAGACATCGATCCGAAGGCCAACTTCATCGGCACCCTTATCTGCGACGAGAGTGAGATCATGGAACAGCAAACCGTCACCGGCATCGCCTTCTCCAAGGACGAGGCGCAGATTTCGATCCGGCGCGTGCAGGACAAGCCCGGCGTCGCCGCCGCGATCTTCGGCCCGCTGGCGGACGCCAGCATCAATGTCGACATGATCGTGCAGAACGTCACCGCCGACGGCGCGACGACGGATCTGACGTTCACGGTGCCGTCGGCCGATTACGAGCGCGCCCGTGTCGTCATCGAAAAGGCCAAGAGCGCCATCGGCTATGAGCGGCTCGACGGCGCGACCGACGTCGCCAAGGTGTCGGTCATCGGCATCGGCATGCGCAGCCACGCCGGCGTCGCGGCGGAGGCGTTCAAGGCTCTGGCCGAGCAGAAGATCAATATTCTGGCGATCACGACGTCGGAGATTAAATTCTCGGTGCTGATCAATGCCGGGCAAACCGACCAGGCGGTGCGGACGCTGCATGGTTTGTATGGGCTGGATAAGGGTTGATCGTCTTTCTTACCGTCTCCCATAGGGAGAGGGTGGCGAGCGATAGCGAGCCGGGTGAGGGGTTATAGCCTCAAGATAGTCCGTAACCCCTCACCCGCCCCGCCTTCGCTGACGCTTCGGCGGGCCGACGTCTCCCTATGGGAGAGGTGAAGAGAAAAGCGGACGTAATTCATCCCGTATTTTTGCGGCCCCGGGCAGGCCGTAGCGCGTCGAAGACGCGCGTTAACGCGCTTATGGCTCGACCAGTCGACCCTCCCCCTCCGGGGGAGGCTAAGGAGGCGGCCCCAGGACCAGCCCGCTTGCCCCGTGCCACCCTCCTTCGCTATAGGCTGCTGAGGGCTGCGAAACGCCGGATTCGCGGCCGCCAATCGTGCATAATCGGGCCGGAACCGAGGCTTTCGGCCCCGATTCGGTATTAAGGACCTCAGATGCGTGGCGCGCTGGGCGGTCCGCGCGTGCTGTTGCGACGCCTCCGCGAGGTTATGGCGGAGCCGGTCAGCGCGCAGGATCGTCTCGACAAGGTGGTCGTCCTGATCGCCGCCAACATGGTGGCGGAGGTTTGCTCTGTCTACGTGTTGCGCGTGGACGGAACCCTCGAGCTATACGCCACCGAAGGCCTCAAGCGCGAAGCCGTGCACGCCACCGTCATGAAGGCCGACGAAGGCCTGGTCGGCCTGGTCGCCAGCGAAGCGACCAAGATCAACCTGTCGGACGCGCAGAACCATCCGGCCTATTCGTTCCGGCCCGAGACCGGCGAAGAAATCTATCACTCCTTCCTCGGCGTGCCGATCCTGCGCGCCGGCAATACGCTTGGCGTTCTGGTCGTGCAGAACCGCGCGCGGCGCAATTACACCGAAGAGGAAGAAGAAGCGCTGCAGACGACGGCGATGGTGCTGGCCGAGATGATCGCCTCCGGCGAACTCTCGTCGCTCGCCAAGCCCGGCGCCGAGCCCGCCGCGCGCCACGCCATTCATATCGAAGGCGTCTCGCTGTCCGACGGCATCGCGCTCGGCCACGTCGTGCTGCACGAGCCGCGCGTCGTCATCACCAATGTCATTGCCGACGACGTGCCCAAGGAATTGAAGCGCCTGGAAGCGGCGATCGCGACCTTGCGCGCCGATCTCGACCGGCTGGTCGAACACCGCGACGTCGTCGACGGCGGCGAACACCGCGACGTGCTCGAAGCCTATCGCATGTTCTCCTACGACCAGGGCTGGGCGCACAAAATCCGGGAAGCGGTGACGACGGGCCTGACCGCCGAGGCCGGCGTCGAGCGCGTGCAATCCGACACCCGCGCCCGCATGCTGCGCGCCTCCGACCCTTACATCCGCGACCGGCTGCACGACCTCGACGATCTCGCCAACCGCCTGATGCGCGTGCTGATGGGCCAGGATCACGCGCCGCGCAAGGATCAGTTGCCGGACAACGCCATCGTCGTCGCCCGTTCGATGGGGCCGGCGGCGCTGCTCGACTACGACCGCAAGAAACTGCGCGGCCTCGTGCTCGAAGAAGGCGGCATGACCTCGCATGTCTCGATCGTGGCGCGCGCGCTCGGCATTCCGACCGTCGGCGACATCGCCAATGCCACCGGCCTGGTCGAACAGGGAGACGCCATTATCGTCGATGGCTCGACCGGCGTCGTCCATATGCGGCCGCCGCAGGACATCGAGGCCGCCTTCGGCGAGCGCGTCAAATTGCGGGCGCGGCGCATGGCGCAATATCGCGCGGCGCGCGACAAGCCCTGCGTCACCAAAGACGGCTGCACCATCGCGCTGATGATGAATGCGGGTCTCACCATCGACCTGCCGCATATGGCGGAGACCGGCGCCTCCGGCATCGGCCTGTTCCGCACCGAATTGCAGTTCATGGTGGCGCCGACTTTGCCGCGCACCGGCGAGCAGTCCGCGCTCTATCGCACCGTGCTCGACGCCGCCGGTAAGAAGCCGGTGACCTTCCGCACGCTCGACATCGGCGGCGATAAGGTGCTGCCCTATTTGCGCAACTTCGAAGAGGAAAATCCGGCGCTCGGCTGGCGCGCCATTCGTCTTGGACTGGACCGGCCCGGCCTGTTGCGCAGCCAGGTGCGCGCGCTACTGCGCGCCGGCGGCGGCCGCGAAATCCGCGTGATGTTTCCGATGATCGCGACCGTCGAGGAATTCGACCAGGCCAAGCTGCTGGTCGAAGCCGAGCTGACGCATTTGCGCAAGCACGGCCATGCGCTGCCGGAGCGCGTCCATATCGGCACCATGCTGGAAGTGCCGTCGCTGTTGTTCCAACTCGACGAATTGCTGGAGCGCGTCGATTTCCTGTCGGTCGGCTCCAACGATCTGATGCAGTTCTTGTATGCCGCCGATCGCGGCAATACGCGGGTGTCGCAGCGCTTCGATCCGCTGTCGGCGCCGGTGCTGCGCGCGCTGAAGGAGATTGCCGACAAGGCCGCCCAGCACGGCAAGCCTGTGGCGCTGTGCGGCGAACTGGCGTCGCAGCCTTTGGGCGCGCTGGCGCTGGCGATTTTGGGCTATCGCGCGATGTCGCTGTCGCCGTCGGCGGTCGGGCCGGTGAAGGCGATGCTGCTGCAACTGGATTGCCAGAAGGGCGCCGACGCGCTGCTGCCGGCCTTGGCCCGGCCGATCGGCAGCGTCTCGATCCGCCGGACGCTTGAAGATTTCGCGACCGCCGAAGGGCTGCCGCTTTGAAGGAACCTGCACTTTGATATCGCTTCCGCAACACCGGCTCGATGCCCTGCTCAACCGCCACGCCATGGTCGAACGCGAACTCGGCAGCGGGCTCGGCACCGAGGCTTACGTCAAACTGTCGCGCGAATTCTCCGACCTCGGGCCGGTGATCGAGGCGATCAAGACCTATCGCGCGACCGGCGCGGAGATCGCCGATCTCGACGCCATGATCGCCGATCCGTCGACCGACGCCGAGATGCGCAAGATGGCGGAGACGGAGAAGCAGTCTCTGGTGGCGCAGCACGAGGCGCTGGAAAAGAAGATCCGTCTCGCGCTGATTCCGAAAGACGCGATGGACGACCACGACGCCATTCTCGAAATCCGCGCCGGCACCGGCGGCGACGAAGCGGCGCTTTTCGCCGGCGACCTGTTCCGCATGTATGAGCGCTACGCCGCCAAGCAGGGCTGGAAGACCGAAGTCATCACCATGAGCGAAGGCGCCAAAGGCGGGCTCAAGGAAGTGATCGCCGAAGTGCACGGCCGAGGCGTTTTCGCCAAGCTGAAATTCGAGTCCGGCGTGCACCGCGTGCAGCGCGTGCCCGACACCGAAACGCAAGGCCGCATTCATACCTCGGCGGCGACCGTCGCGGTGCTGCCGGAAGTCGAGGACGTCGATATCCAGATCCGCGACGACGATCTGAAGATCGACACGATGCGCGCGCAAGGCGCCGGCGGCCAGCACGTCAACAAGACCGAGTCGGCGATCCGCATCACGCATATTCCGACAGGGACGATCGTGTTCGTGCAGGAGGAGCGCTCGCAGCACAAGAACAAGGCCAAGGCGCTCGCCTATCTCCGTACCAAGCTGTACGACACGCAGCGCCAGAAGCTCGATGCCGAGCGCGCCGCCGACCGCAAGGGCCAGATCGGCTCCGGCGACCGCTCCGAGCGCATCCGCACCTATAATTATCCACAAGGCCGCGTCACCGACCACCGCATCAATTTGACCTTGTACAAGCTGCCGCAGGTGATGGAAGGCGACGTCGACGAGCTGATCGACGCGCTGGTGACCGAGCATCAGGCCGAACTGCTGGCGGCCGAGGGCGCGACGTGAGGCGCATGATCCCGAAAAGGGGGAACCGGTTTTCGGATAAGATCATGCGCAAATTCAAATGAGAATCATCCCCGGCCTGAAGGCTGAATCGTCGGTCGCTCAAGCGCAGCAATTGATGGTGCAGATGTTCAAGCTCGCGGGGATCGAAGAGCCGGAAGCCGACGCCAGACTGCTGCTCGGCCACGCCTTGCGGCTCGACCGCACGCAATTGTTTTCGCAAGCTGACCGTTTACTCGACGCCCGCGAAGCGTCGGCGGTGTCGGCGCTGGCCGCGCGGCGGCTCAAGCGCGAGCCGGCGTCGCGCATTCTCGGCCGCAAGGAATTCTGGAGTCTGGCGCTTGACGTCAGCGGCGATGTACTGGTGCCGCGGCCCGATACCGAAACAGTGGTCGAGGCGGCGCTCGACTTCGTGGTGCGCGGCGGACTGCGGCTTGAGAAGCTGCGCCTGCTCGACATCGGCACCGGCTCCGGCGCGATCGTGCTGGCGCTGCTGTCCGAACTGGAAAACGCCACAGGCGTCGCCACCGACATCAGCAAGGCCGCCATCGATGTGGCGCGCGGCAATGCCGAACGGCTGGGACTGGCCGCGCGATGCAGTTTCGTCGTCTGCAACATCGCCGATGGCATCACGGGGCCGTTCGACCTGATCGTGTCCAATCCGCCCTATATCGCGCATGACGAGATTGCGACGCTCGAGCCCGAGGTGCGCGACCACGATCCGGCGCTGGCGCTCGATGGCGGCAAAGACGGGTTGGACGCCTATCGCGCCATCGCGGCGCGCGCGGGGTCCCTGCTCGCCCCCGGCGGCCGGCTGATCGTCGAGCTGGGCATCGGCCAGGAGAATGCGGTGCGCGATCTGTTTACCAAATCCGGCATGGACGTCGGCGCCGCGCGCGCCGACCTGGCCGGTGTTCCGCGCGTGCTGAGCGCCACTTTCGGGCCTTAAATCCAGTCATGTTCCCGACGCAAGGCCATCCGCCTGAAATACAGGGCTTACCGGAAGGCAAAAAACCACTTGGAATAGAGCCCCAAACCGACTAGCTTGCCAGCAACGGAATCGACCCGTGACGGATGCAAGCCACGAACCCCGGAGCACGATGCTCTGCGAGGCAGCGCCGCAAAGTCGATTGCAGGGCAGATAACGACGCACCGATGGCCAAGACCCGGTTGAACGCTCAAGGACCGGTCGAACGACGGCGGCGCGCGAAATCGCCAGGAACGGCATTGGGGTTGCTGTAATCATCGCTGATAACGGGCGCATAAGTTAAAGGCATCGGCGCGGGCAACCTTTCAAGGTTTCGCCGCGCAAGGACACCCGTTTGAGTGCGGCTTTAAGAACGTCACGGGACGTGTCTTCCCGGTCGAGTTGAGCAACGGCGGCGATACCGCGGAATAGCGAAGCAATAGTTGGCGAACAGGGAAATCATGAGAAACGGTCAGAAGCGTATGCGTGGTCGCAGCGGTGGCGGCGGCGGCGGCGGCAATAACAACAACAATCACCGCAAGAGCCAGAACCCGCTGACACGCGTCTACGAATCGAACGGCCCGGACGTGAAGATCCGCGGCACCGCGTCGCACATCGCCGAGAAGTACATGCAACTCGCGCGCGACTCGCAAACGTCCAGCGATCCGGTAGCGGCGGAAAATTATTTTCAGCACGCCGAGCATTATTTCCGGCTGATCGCCACGGCGCAGGAACAGTTCCGCCAGCAGAATCCCTATTACAACAATCCGGCGCCGACGCCGGGCGCGCCAACCGGCGCCGCCGACGACAATTACGATGACGGCGACGACGACGGCCAGCCTTTCGCCGCGCAAGGCGAGCAAGGCAACGCGCCGCAGCCGCCGCAACCGCAAGCGCAGCCTTATCTGCCGCGCGACGCGCAGCCGTTTCCGCCGCGCGATCAGCCGCAGCACCGAAACCCGCAGCATCAGCAGCACCAGCCGCGGCCGCATCAGAACCAGCAGCCGCGCCCGGTCGACAATAATGCGTCGCCGGAAGTCACCGGCCTGCCGGCCTTCATCACCGGCGGCCAGCCGCAGCCAGTTATCGGCGAAGGCGACGCCAATGGCCAGAACGGTCACGAACAGGGCGATCGCCCGGATCGCTTCGGCCGCCGCCGCCGGCGTCATCGCAGCGGCGGTTTCCGTCCCGACCGTCCGGACTTCAACGGCAATGCCGAAGCCGGCGCCGCGCCGGCCTCGGGCGGCGATGAGCCGTCGGGGCAGCCGGAGTAGTTATCGTCAGCCCCACACTCCGCTCATTCCCGCGCAGGCGGGAATCCAGAGCAAGTGAGCAAAGCAAGAGCTGGAGCCCCGCTTGCGCGGGAATGAGCGGAAAATTTGAATCCGCGTTCCTTCGATAGACCTTAAGTCCCCGGCGACGGCGCCAGCGCCGGCTCGAGCGCCGGCACCAGCATGCGCTTGGTGCGGCGCTGCGCCGGAATCGCGCGATAGACCTGCTTGGTGGCGTCGACCAGATGGACGCCGGCAAACGGCGCCGACAAAGTCGCGCCGGTGCGCTCCCACGCCACCGCCGAACGCAAGAACCAGCGCCGCGGCACCGGCGGCACATAAAGAGCTTCGCTCCATTCGCTCGGCGTGAACCAGGTCTCGCGCAGAAGCTGATTGATCTGCGAGCGCGAATAAGGCCGGCCATGGCCGAACGGCGTCGTGTCCAGGCGCGCCCAGACGCCGCGCCTATTCGGCACCACCGCCAGCAAGCGGCCGCCGGGGGCGAGCACGCGCCAGACTTCGCGCAGCAGCGCCGCCGGATCGTTGGTCATTTCCAGGGCATGCACCAGAAGCACGCGATCGACCGCGCCGTCGGTCAGCGGCAATTCGTTTTCATCGACCAGAGCCGACAAAGCCGGGCGCGCGGTCGGCCATTTCAAAACGCCCTGCCCGGCCGGCATGAAGGCGAGACAGCGCTCGGCCTCCTCGCGGAACAGGCCGAGATAGGGCGTCGTATAGCCGATGCCGAGCACGCGCTGGCCGGCGGCATCGCGCCACAAGGAACGCACGCCGCGCCCGACGAAGCGGCGCGCCACCACGCCCAGCGGCTGGCCGTAAAAATTGCGCAGGTCGACGACATCGATGGACATGGCGGCAAACTAGCACAAGTTGCTGGTATTGCGCTCCGCTGATATGCGACACATTTGCGATATCAGGTTAATATCGTTGTTCGAGGAGATTTTCATGTCCGCGCAAACCCGCCTGTTCATGTGCCGGTCCGACAATTTCGGCGTGCTGCTGCATGACCCGAAAACCGGCGCCACCGCCGCTATCGACGCGCCGGAAGCGGCGCCGATCGAAGTCGCGCTCAAGGCGACCGGGTGGAAGCTGACCGACATTCTGGTCACGCATCATCACGCCGACCACACCGACGGCATCATGGCGCTCAAGGCCAAGCACAAATGCCGCGTGGTCGCGCCGGCGGCGGAAGCCAAGACCGTTCCCGGCGTCGACGAGACCGTGCGCGAGGGCGACAAGGTCAAGGTCGGCTCGCTGACCGGCAATGTGATCGAGACGCCCGGCCACACGCTCGGCCATATCGTCTACTGGTTTCACGCCGACAATATTGTTTTCGCCGCCGACACTTTGTTCTCGGTCGGCTGCGGCCGCGTCATCGAAGGCACGATGGACCAGATGTGGTCGTCAATGCTGAAAATGCGCGACCTGCCGGACGAGACAAAGATTTTCTGCGGCCACGAATATACCGCCGCCAACATCAAGTTCGCGCTGTCGGTGGACAAGGGCAACAAGGATTTGCTGGCGCGCGCGCAGCAGGCGGCCAAGCAGTTGGCGGCGGGCGAGCCGACCATTCCGACCACGATAGGCGAAGAGAAGAAGACCAATCCGTTTTTGCGCGCGGGGGAGGCCTCGCTGGCCGCGGCGCTTGGCATGGCGGGCAAGCCGGCCAATGAGGTGTTCGCCGAATTGCGCGAGCGGAAGAACAAATTCTGATGCCTAGCGCGCAAGACATCATCAAGAAGCTCGGCCTCAAGCCGCACCCGGAAGGCGGGCATTATCGCGAGACGTTCCGCGACACGCACACCGTCGATGGCCGCGCGGCGTCGACTGCGATTCTGTTTCTTTTGGCGCGCGGCGAACGCTCGCACTGGCATCGCGTCGATGCGGTCGAGATCTGGCATTATCACGCCGGCGCGCCGCTCGAATTGAAGATCGTCGACGGCAGCAAGGAGCAGATCGTGCGGCTCGGCGCCGACATTCATGCCGATGAAATTCCGCAGGTCACCGTGCCGGCGCGCGCCTGGCAGGCGGCGCAATCGACCGGCGACTGGACCTTGGTCGGCTGCACGGTGGCACCGGCGTTTACGTTTGACGGGTTTGAACTGGCGCCGGCGGATTGGACGCCGGGCCGCTAGCGCGCGAGCTGCCTGCGTCAATTTCTCTCCTGCAACTCCTTTCGCCTGCCGAACCAATACGGGCTTGACCCGTTAGCCTCCGGGTTCGGGCATGCAAGGAGTTCCGGGATGAAGCTTGTCACCAAACTGATTGCCGCCGCCGCCATAACCACGATCTTTGCCGGCCCAGCTTTGGCGCAAAAAATTTCGATCGAGCAAGCCAAGAAGCTTGCCGCTGACAATGGCATGACGACCGTCACCGAAATTGAATTCGACGACGGCAAGTGGGAAATCGAAGGCCGCGATGCGTCGAATCGAAAACTGGAAATCGATCTCAACGGCGATACCGGCGCAGTTCTCAAAATCGAGAAGGACTGACGCGGCGAGCCGTGCCTAGCGCTCTTTCCTGCGCAGCATATCCTTCGCGGCGAGCAAGCCGCCGCCGGCAATCAGCAGCGCCGCGAACCACAACGTGACGCTGGCTTCGGCGAAACCGGCCAGCACAAGAAACAATGTCGACAGGATCGGCGCCGCGTAGGATGCCACACCGAGCAGCCTGATGTCGCCGCGCTTGACGCCGATGTCCCAGACATAAAACGCCGCACCGACCGGGCCGATGCCGAGCGCGGCGACCGCGAGCCATTCGCTTGTTGTGCCCGGCCACACTGTCGTTTCAAACGCGAGGTGACACAAAGCCGCCAGCACCGCCGTGGCGAGGCAGAAGCCGGCGACCGCCGCGGTCGGCACGCCGGCAAAGCGGCGCGACAGCACCGAGTATCCCGCCCAGACAAACGCAGCCAGGAACGCCGCGCTGTAACCGGCGACATAATCCAGCGCCGGCGCAATGCCCTTGCCGAGAAACAGGATGACCGTGCCGGCAAGGCCGAGCAGCGCGCCCACGATCGAGTGCCAACGCAGATGTTCGCCGGGCAAAAGGCCGGAAAACAGCACGATCAACAGTGGCCAGAAATAATTCAACAGCCCGGCTTCGGCCGGCGGCGCCAGCCGCAGCGCCACGAAATACAGCGCGTGATAGCCGAACAGGCCGCTGACGCCGAGCAGCCAGACCGGCCACGGCTGACGCAGCGCGTGCCATGTGCCCGAACCAGACACCCAGACCGCGCCAATCGTTCCGCCGGCCGCGAAGGTCATCGCCGCCAGTTGGAACGGCGGCACCTGCCCAGACGCGACCGTCAGCAAGGCCAACAGCGACCACATCAGTATCGCGGCGAAACCGAGGAAAGTGGCGCGTTGCGGGGACATTCAGCGGGTCCGGTGGGCCGGGATGCCATACGCGAGGAGAAGGCGCAGGACAACAAGTCGCCCGGACTCCCTTCTGTCACAGCCCGGTGTTAAGGTAGTGTTCTTACCTGGGGTTGTGGTGCATTTTTTCATGGCGTCTGAACTGACCGAACGGTTGACGGGCCGCGGCGGTGCATCGTGGCGCGCGGTCCTGCTTGCTGTCGCCTTGTCGGCTTCAGGCGTCTTCGTCAGCGCGCCGGCGCGCGCCGACTGCTCTCTCAGCGGCTCGACCATCACCTGTACGTCCACCGGCGGCACGCAGACGGCGCCCGTCGGCGGCGCGGGCGATGGGCTCACCGTCACCATTCAGTCCGGCGCGACCGTCGATGTGTCCGCCACGCCGAATGCGACAGCCGTGGACCTCAACAACACCAACGTCGTGACGAATGCGGGCACGGTGATCAGCGGCGACACTGCGTTCGGCATCAGCGTCAACACCAACAACCAGGTCACCAATACCGGCAATATCATTGTCGGCAACGGCTCGACCGGCATCAATGCCTGCTGCGACAACACGATCCTGAACCACGGCATCATCACCGCCGGGTCCGGCGGCAACACTTTCGGCATTTTCGTCACCGACAACAGCACGGTCACGAATTTCAACACGATTTCGGTCGGATCCGGCGGCTACGGCATTTTTGCCGCCGGCGACGGTGGCACGCCGCAAAAGACAATCACCAACAGCGGCACAATCGACGCCGTCGGCGGCTTCGGCATCGGCGCGGTCGACAACTATAACGTCCTCAATTCGGGAACGATTTCCGTCGGCGACAACGGTACCGGCATCCAGGCCGGCGGCGGCAACACCGTCACCAATGCCGGCACGATCAATGTCAGCGGCGGCGGCATGGGCGTCTATCTCAATGGCCTTACGGGCGTCTCTACCAGCGGCAATACGTTCAATAATACCGGCAGCGTGCTGGCAACGGGACCGACCTTTGCGATCTTCGGCACTTCCGACAACACCATTGTCAACACCGGCATCCTTCAAGGTGCGGTCATCCTGGTCGGGACCAACAATATTCTCACCAACCGCGGCACCATGATTGGCGCCGATCTCGACACCTTGACGCCGTCGGGCGGCCAGATCGGCGGCACGCTGGTCAACGATCCGGGCGGCATTATCGCAATCCGCGTGACGCCGACGCAGAACGATTTCTATACCGCGGACACGATCGTGCTGAATGGCGGCCGGCTGCACATGGTGGTGAAGCCCGACCTTTACAACACGACCACCGTCTATTCGCAGGCAACGACCGGCTTCTCGCCAATCGGGGGCTGCGGCTGCACCACCTTGAGCGGCACATTCGACAGCGTAACGACCTCATCGCCGTTCTTCACCGCGACCGCCGATTACAGCAGCGGCAACAGCGTCAATGTCACGCTGACGCGCCTCGCCATGACCGCCCTGCCCGGCATGACGGACAACCAGCGCGCCGTCGCGAATGTGCTGGAGCCCGGCTATTCGACCGGGCTGACCGGTGATCTCGCGACTTTCTATGCCAACCTGTTCGCGGCGGCGTCGCTCTCCGCGCTCGACCAGTTGTCCGGCGCCGGCACCGCCGCCGCGCAGGACGGCGCCTTCGCCGCCGGCGGCCAGTTCAGCGGCATGATGATGCAGCAGGTGCTGGGCTGGCTGAACGGCACGCCCGGCGGCACCACATTCACCTTCGGCGCACCGCTCGGCTATGCCAGCGCGCCGAAAGACAAGTTCGCCGGCAAGCCCGGCCATGACGCCTTCGCGGCGATGCCGGCGCGCGCGCAAGCCGAGCAAGGCCTGTGGCGCGCCTGGACGCTCGGCTTCGGCGGCGCGCGCACGGTCGATGGTCAGGGTGGCACCGCCAATCAGAAGTCAACGACCTTCGGCGGCGCTTTCGGCATCGACCGGCAGCTTTCGCCCGACTTGCTGTTCGGCTTTGCCGCTGGCGGCAGTTCGTCGCATTTCTCGACGTCTGGCGTGGCGACGTCGGGCCGCATCGATGCCGGGCACGTCGGCTTTTACGCGGTGCAGCGCCTGGGCGCGGCCTATATCGCCGCCACCGTGAATTATGCGCGCGGCGATACCTCGACCGAACGCACCATTGCGGGCGTCGGACCGACGGAAATCGCCAAGGGCCGTTTCGCCAGCGACCAGCTCAGCGGGCGCTTCGAAATCGGCCGCAAATACGGCTTCAGCAATTACTCGCTGACGCCGTTTGTCGCGCTCGAGCCGGCGGTGCTGTGGCAGCGCGGCTATGCGGAGAGTTCGACGACGCTCGGCGGCGCGCCGGGCGTGCTCGGCTTGAACTACGGCGCAAACACGGTGACATCGCTGCCGCTGCTGATCGGCGCGCAGGTCGATACGCGCCGCGTGCTGGCTAACGGGCAGACATTGTCGCCCTTCGCGCGGCTGTCATGGGTGCATGAGTTCAAGCCGGAGCGCAGCGTCACCGCGTCGTTCATCAGCATTCCCGGCGCCGCCTTCACCGCCGACGGCGCACGGCCCGCCGCCGACGCGCTGCGCATCGAGGCCGGCGGGACTTTGACCCTGAGCCGCAACACCGCTTTGTTCGCCAATTTCAACAGCGAAGTATCGGCGCGCAGCCGCAGCATTTCCGCGCTCGGCGGCGTGCGGACCAACTGGTAATTTTTAAGATAATGCGTCGGCGACGGCCTTGCCGCAGGTCACGGTATCGGCCGGACCTTTCAGATCGCGCGTGCGCAATTTGTCCTGCGCCAGCACAACTTCAATCGCCTTGACGATGGCTTTCGCCGCCTCCGGCTCGCCGAGATGCTCAAGCATCATTGCGCCCGACCAGATTTGTCCAATCGGATTGGCGATGCCCTGGCCGTAAATATCCGGCGCCGAGCCGTGCACCGGCTCGAACACCGACGGAAACAGCCGCTCCGGATTGATATTGCCCGAGGGCGCGATGCCGATGGTGCCGGTGCAGGCGGGACCGAGGTCGGAGAGAATATCGCCGAACAGATTGGAGGCGACGACGACGTTGAACTTGTCCGGGTTCATGACGAAGTGCGCGGTCAAGATGTCGATGTGAAACTGGTTCCAATTCACGTCGGGATAGTTCTTCGCCATTTCTTTCACGCGCTCGTCCCAGTACGGCATGGTGATGGCGATGCCGTTCGACTTGGTCGCCGAGGTCAGATGCTTCTTCGGCGTGGTCTTGGCCAGCTCGAAGGCGAATTTCAAGACACGATCGACGCCGATGCGGCTCATCACCGTTTCCTGCACCACCACTTCGCGGTCGGTGCCTGGAAACATTTTGCCGCCGATCGACGAGTATTCGCCTTCGGTGTTCTCGCGCACTACCCAGAAATCTATGTCGCCCGGTTTGCGGCCGGCCAAAGGCGACGGCACGCCGGGCATCAGCCGCACCGGTCGCAGGTTGACGTATTGATCGAACTCGCGGCGGAACAGGATCAGCGAGCCCCACAGCGAAATGTGGTCCGGCACACGGTCCGGCATGCCGACGGCGCCGAAATAAATGGCGTCGTGCTTGCCGATTTTCTCCTTCCAGTCCTCCGGCATCATGCGGCCGTGCTTGTCGTAATAGTCGCAGGAGGCGAAATCGAAATCGTCGAAAGCGAGCTTGAAGCCGAACTTCTTCGCCGCCGCCTCCAGCACGCGCACGCCCTCCGGCATGACTTCCTTGCCAATGCCGTCGCCAGGAATGACGGCGACGCGGTGAATGCGGTTCGTGGTCATGGGGGCTCCCGGTCACATGGCGCAAGAGGCGGCGAACGCCGCCCGCGATGACTTATGACACGTATCCCATGCGATCAAGGCCTATCCGGCAGGCGACCCTGGGGGCATTTCAAGCACCCCGGCGCCGATCATGGCATTGTAATTTTCCGCTCATCGAGCGCGACCCGGACTTTGTCGATGGCGAAACGCTGGACCCAGTCGTCCTTTTTCAGCCACCAATACGATGCGATGCCGGCCTTAAACGCCGTGCTCGGCTTGTATTGCGCGACGAGCGCATCCTTGATGGCATCGGCGCGTTTAAGCACTTTCTTTTTCAGATCGCCGGCTTTCAGATCGGCGGGCGCCGTCGGCCATGGTGGCAGCTCCGTATAATCGCTGGATGCCAGCTTGCCGAGCAGCGGCACTATCGGCAGATATTTCTTTCCGGCAAAACGGTCTCCCGGTTCGGACTCCGGGACGAACTGGAAAGCCGCGGTGAACTCCTTGCCCTGCCAGTTTACAAAGAGCGGATTGACGGTCTGCGCGACCCAATCCGCGGGCAGCGCGAAATGCCGCGACAAAAAGCGCTGACAGTTGCGCCTGCCTAACATGAAATCGAAGTGCCGGAATTCCTTCGACAGGAATCCGCCAAACCCGCCAAGACTGCCACACGCGATGGAATATTTCTCAGCCTCGCCATTCTTTTTGTAGCGCACCGGCATGATGGCGTAGCGGCTTGCTACATTGTCGTCGTCGGCGAGCGCCAATTCATCGAGCTTGAAGCGCGCCTGCGAAACCATCGCGCCGACAAGATTCTTGATGACGTCGAGCAAATGGCTATGTTGTTTTACATCGTAATCTTCTTCCAGCTCGAAAAGATTCGGGAATGGATCGATCAGAATAACGCCGCGCGTGGCCTCAAGAGGGTCGCGCTTGTTCTGCTTGTCCGGGCCTTCCGACAGAGCGACACGGCAAAGCTCCAGCGGCTCGTTATTAAAAACGCCGCCGTCGGCATTGACGAAATCATACTTTCCATCTTTGAAATTGTCGCGCTTATCGATGGGTGGATGCAGGCTCGTCTTGCCCAAAGACCGGTCGTACCATTGCCGTTGTTCATAGTCGCCAAAGTCACGGAACAGCCCGCGCGCCGAAAGGCCGACCGGAAACGCACCGCTGGCCAGAGCCGCATCGCCAAGCCGCTTCCAATCACTGGCGTTCTTCCCGGCCTGCAACCTGACCGGGCCTCCAACCCCGGTGCCGGCCGACCTGCCCCACTGAAATTGGACCCAGTCGGCGTGCAGCGACATTTGATGTTCGGCCGGCACGCCGCTTCCGGAATTGAGCTTCAATCCGTACCGCACGCCGCGCAGATTGCTGACGCAAAAGAACACCGGCAGTTCATCGAGAACATAAGGCCGCGGGTAATCGGTCTTGTTGGCGTACAGCAACGCATTTTCGAGAATGTCATCGAGCGGCTTTGAGTTGAGCAGCGAGAGCAGCTCTTCTTTTTTATCGATGTCGCTGGTCGACAGCAGCTTGTCGTAGTGAATGTCATTCACCCAACAGTCGTAAAGCGGATTTCCCGTTGCTTTGGTGTCATTGACGGCGCGTTTTGTCGTTACCGGAGGGACGCGAGTGCCCAGGATCGTCGCCACGATTGCAGTGATCATGCTGCCGGCCGATGTGCCGGACAACGCTTTCAGTCGAACGTCGTGGGGCGGATCGATAATCGGAGCTTCGTCCCTCAGACCGGTTTTCAAATAACGTGTATCCCGCCCGGCTCGCACATCCTCAATCGCATCGAGTGCCTCAAACAGGAAATCGACAACACCTGCCGTATAGGCGCCTGCCGAAACGGCACCGGCCATTGTCAGGCCGATCTCGAATGTCGGTTTTTCCGCCATGATAAGTCCCCCCTCGCTCCCGCCATGCGCACGCGCGGGGGTAGCGTAAAGGAGAAATTACACCGTGGCGAGAGATGAGCCGGATTGACGTCTCGTCAGGCGAAATACTGCCCGCCATTGGCGGCGAGCGTCGAGCCGGTCAGCAGGCCGGCCTCGTCGGCGGCGAGGAAGACGACGCAGCGCGCGATTTCTTCCGGCTCGCCGAGACGGCGATCGGGATCGGCGAGCCCCACCGCGAACTGTGTCGGGCACCCGGCCGGCCCGTCCCTCTAGGCCGCGATCACGCGCTTGAGAAATTCTTCGACCAGAGCGTCGAACTTGCGCGCGGCCACCGCCGACGTGCCGGACGCGGCCTCGACATGCTCAGCCGCGGCCTGCGTGCGCGCAACCGCCATGGCGAGATCCTCGACAACGCGGGAGAGGTCCGCGGTCCAGCCGGCGGCATCCTGCAGATTCCGGTTGACTTGCACCGCCGCCATATTCTGGGAATCCACCGCGGTGGAAATCACCGATGCGTGCGTCGTGGCGTCGCCGCTGTTGCTGACGATGGCGCGGATGTCATTAACCGCGGCCGCAGTCCGGCTGCGGATGTCGTTGATGCGCATCGTAATCTTTTCGGTGGCCGCCGCGGTCTGCGTGGCCAGCGATTTCACTTCGGACGCTACCACCGCGAATCCGCGCCCGGCCGCCCCGGCGCGAGCCGCCTCGATGGTCGCGTTCAACGCCAGCAGATTGGTCTGACCGGCGACGGATTCGATGAAAGAAACAACATCGCCGATGGTCTGCGTCGCCTCCGCCAGGCCATCGATCGATGTCGATGTCATGCGGGCGCGCTGCGCGGCCTGGCCGATCGCCGTTTCTGCTTGCCTCACCGAATGGGCAATGCTGTCGACCGACCCGGACAATTGCTCGGTGGCCGCCGCCACACTCGCAACATTGGTCGACACCTCATTCGACGCGTTAGTCGCCAACCCCGCCGCGCTTTGCGTATCGGCGGCGGCAGCGATCAAGTCCCTGGCCGCAAGACTCATGGCCTTGACCGACTTCTCATTTTCGCCGAGGGCGGCAACAACGGCCGCGCGAAATTCGGCAATGGTCGCTTCCAGTTTTTCGCGGCGCTTGTCGCGTTCGACCATGTCGCGGGCGCGCTCTTCCGAGAGCCGGCGGCGCGCCTGCGCATTGTCGCGAAAGACCTGCAACGCCGACAGGATCGCGCCGATTTCGTCGGACGTGGTCGCCGCCGGCACGGGACTGTTAATATCACCGTCGGCGATTCTGGACACGGCGGCGATGGCCTCGCCAAGCGGCCGCTTGACGCCGTAATGCAGCAGCAGCCAGCCCGCCACCAAAGTCACGGCCATGCCGGCAATCAGCGCCGTGAGGATATTCTGCCTGGCCTCGACCGCGCGGCGATCGAAAGCCCTGGCGGCGGCACTGGCGCTGCGGTGCACGATGTCCTCGGCCTTGACGACGACCGCGCGCACCCGGCCTGCATGAATGACAGCCGCGGCCAGATGAAAAATCTGCTCGTCGTGCGAACGCTTGCCGAAATCTTCCTTGGTTTCCTGCCAGGCATGCCGCATCTCCTTGACCGAGGTGGCGAAGGTCTCCCGCTCTTCCGCGCTCACGACATCCTGCAAAATCGGAGCGACCGGCGCTTGCAGCGCCTCAAGCCGCGTCAACAGCGTGTCGCTTTCCTCGATCGCCGCTTTTTGCTCGGCCGGCGTCAGATCGAGACCGATCGACGAGAAAGCCGTCGCCGCCCCCAATGCAACGATCACCACCTCGTTGATCGTTTCGCGGCGCTGTTCCTCGGCACGCTCGACCTTGCCAAGCGTCTGCAAGGCCGTCAGTTCGTGAAGGCTCAGGCCGACGATCAGCGCGGTCACGACCGCACCACCGGCGAGAATGGCGGTGATCCGCTGGCGGAGGCCCAAGCGTTGCAGCATCATTGCCCTTCCGCGAGAGGGAGAAGCTCCCGCTCGTCGCGGAAGTCCCTACACCATCAGCTCTTGTGCTCTTGAACGACGGCGCCCGTGATCGGATGGAAGTAAATCTCGACCCGCTGGCCTTTCTCGTTCTGGCCATAGATTTCGTAGCAGTTGCCGGTCGTCACCTTGAAGACCTTGTACTTGTAGCCTTGCGTGGCGAGCTTCGCCTTCATGTCAGTTTCGCTCAGCCACTTCGTCTTCGGTTCGCTGGTGCAGGACGGGCCTGCGAACGCGGAACCCGCCATCATCGAAATCACCAAGCCGAGCATCAAAGTGCGCATACCGGTCTCCTCATGTTGAAATCAAATCATCCATGAAGATGCCTGCCGACCTTTAACTGACAATTAAGGGTGGGCAGAGAACCGGGCGCAAAGGTGCTTTTAATTGCCGCGCAACTCATCCGGCAAGCGCGGTTGATCAACCAGATTAGTGCGGTTCACGACATAGCCGGTCAGGCGAAATACTGCCCACCATTGGCGGTCAGCGTCGCGCCGGTCAACAGGCCGGCCTCGTCGGCGGCGAGGAAGACGACGCAGCGGGCGATTTCCTCCGGCTCGCCGAGACGGCCGATCGGGATCAGCGGCAGGATCGATTTTTCCAAGACGTCCTTCGGCACCGCCTGCACCATTTCGGTGTTGATGTAGCCCGGGCAAATAGCGTTGACGGTGATGCCGGCCTTGGCGCCTTCCTGCGCCAAAGCCTTGGTGAAGCCGAGTTCGCCGGCCTTGGCAGCGGAATAGTTGACTTGGCCCATTTGGCCCTTCTGGCCGTTGATCGACGAGATGTTCACGACGCGGCCGAACTTGCGCGCGCGCATGCCTTCCCAGACATGGCGTGTCATGTTGAACAGCGAGCCGAGATTGGTGCCTATTACTGCGTTCCATTGGTCCGGAGTCATGCGGTGGAACATGCCGTCCTTGGTGATGCCGGCATTGTTGACCAGAACGTCGATCGGCCCGACTTCCGCCTCGACCTGCTTGATGCCGGCGCCGCAGGCTTCAAAGGACGACACGTCCCACTTGAAAACCGGAATACCGGTCTCGGCCTTGAATTTTTGCGCGGCCTCGTCGTTGCCGGCGTAGCTGGCCGCGACTTTATAGCCCTTGTCCTTCAACGCCTTTGAAATCGCCGCGCCAATGCCGCGGGTTCCGCCGGTCACCAATGCTACGCGAGACATGAACTACTCCTCCCAGAGTATCGAGTTTTTCAGCCGCCTTTCGACGCCGTTTATGATTATCGCCTTTGCGCGCCGGTTTTAACAGTCGCATTTAGTCGCGGTTAAAATCATGGCCGGCTCCTGCGGGCCGGCCATGATGCTGCTCAATTATTTTGTGCGGTGCAATCTCATCGCTCGTTTCAGCCCTTGATGATCTCTCGTGCGGCCAGAATGACACCGAGCAAGAAGACCAGGAACAAGAGTTTTCGCCCGAGAATGAGTGCTTTCTTCGCGGGCGAGGCAGCGGTCCATTCGGTCAAAAACGACTGCAATCCGATGCGGTCGTGCTCCGGTAGGAGGCTGTCTCGCCGGTCCTTCACCGCTTGCTTCCTTTTTGTGCCTCGTCGTTACCTTTCAACGCACAGGGCGATGCCCATGCCACCGCCGATGCACAACGTCGCAAGGCCCTTCTTGGCGTTGCGCTTCTGCATTTCGAACAGCAGCGTGGTCAGCACCCGCGCGCCGGACGCGCCGATCGGATGGCCAATGGCGATGGCGCCGCCATTGACGTTGACCTTCGAGGTATCCCAGCCGAGGTCCTTGTTGACCGCGCAGGCCTGCGCGGCGAAAGCTTCGTTGGCCTCGACCAGGTCGAGGTCTTCGTGCTTCCAGCCGGCTTTCTTCAGCGCCGCGCGCGAGGCGGGAATCGGCCCCGTACCCATGATCGACGGATCGACGCCGGCCTGCGCCCACGAGACGATGCGGGCGAGCGGCGTCTTGCCGAGCTTGGCGGCTTCCGAGGCGCGCATCAGCACCACGGCGGCGGCGCCGTCATTGATGCCCGAGGCGGACGCGGCGGTGACGGTGCCTTCCTTGTCGAAGGCCGGACGCAGCTTGGCGATGCCGTCGATAGTGACGCCGGCTTTCGGATATTCGTCGGTGTCGATGATGGTGTCGCCCTTGCGGCCCTTGATGGTGACGGGCGCGATTTCGTCCTTGAACTTGCCGGCCTTCATCGCGGCCTCGGCCTTGTTCTGCGAGGCGACGGCGAATTCGTCCTGCTGCTGGCGGGTGATCTGCCACTGCTTGGCGACGTTCTCGGCGGTGGTGCCCATGTGGTAGCCATTGAAGGCATCCCACAGACCGTCCTTGATCATGGTATCGACCAGTTCGAACGAACCCATCTTGACCCCGGCCCGCAGGTGCTGGGCGTGCGGCGCCATGCTCATCGATTCCTGGCCGCCGGCGACGACGATATCGCTGTCGCCGTTCAGGATCGCCTGATAGCCGAGCGCGACGGCGCGTAAGCCCGAGCCGCACAGCTGGTTGACGCCCCAGGCCGGGCTTTCGACCGGGATGCCGGCGGCGATCGACGCCTGGCGGGCCGGGTTCTGGCCCTGACCGGCGGTCAAAATCTGGCCCATGATGACTTCGCTGACCCGGGCGCCCTCGACCCCGGCGCGCTCCAGCGCAGCCAGAATGGCGGTTTTGCCCAGCTCATGGGCCGGCACATTGGCAAATGCCCCGTTGAACGAGCCGACCGGCGTGCGGGCGGCGCTGACTATGACGACGTCGTCTTTCATGGGTAACTCCTGTGGCGTTCAAAGCGGGGCAAGATACCTGGCAAAAATACGGCTCTGGGTGCCATTATGGCAGTGCCGCATCCTCGGCAGGCCAAGGGGGCCTGTCAACAACGGGGACCTCGCGATTTATGCCAGAGAATTGGCCCTTTTTTCCGGTTTCCGCAAGGGATGCCGCAGCGCGGTTGAAGTTTACCGCGCCGCCACAAAACGGTGGCCCGCCCGGTCATAATCCGGTTATGCTTATGGCTGGGCAGAGGAAACGAGTGATCACATGGCAGATGAAAAAGAGCCGGTCACCATTAAAAAGTACGCCAATCGGCGGCTCTATAATACCGGCACCAGCACCTACGTAACGCTCGAAGACCTCGCGGTCATGGTCAAGAACGGCGAGGACTTTGTCGTCTATGACGCCAAGACCAGCGAGGACATTACCCGCTCGGTGCTGGCCCAGATCATCTTCGAGCAGGAGAACAAGGAAGGCCAGAGCCTGTTGCCGATCGCCTTCCTGCGGCAGTTGATCCGTTTCTACGGCGACAGCATGCAGATGATGGTGCCAAAGTTTCTCGAACAATCGATGTCATCGCTGACCAGCCAGCAAGGCAAGTTTCGCGAGCAGATCACGCAAGCCTTCGGCGGCGTCGGCGGCTTCGGCCCGATGGAAGAGCATGTCCGCCGCAACATGGAAATGTTCGAGAAGACCTTCGCCATGTTCGCGCCGCCTTTCGCGCGCGGCGGCAAGCCGGGCGAAGGCGCCGCCCCCACCGACAAGCCGCAATCGGCCGGCGAGATGGAAGAGTTGAAACGCCAGCTCGACGAAATGCAGAAGCGGCTGGATAAATTGGGCGGCAAGGAATAATTTTACTGTCGTCCCCGCGCAGGCGGGGACCCAGTAATCGCTGTTTTTCGCAGGCGTTTGCGTTTACTGGATGCCCGGTTCGCGGGCATGACAAGAACTGCTACACCGCCACCGCTTTGCCGCTGGCGGGGAGCCACGGCCGCTCGGTGCTGGCCAGCCCCGTCAGCGCGCCTTGCAGGAAATCGCAACCCCACCCGCGCAGCAATTCCGCGGCGGCTTCGTCCTGCACCCATTCCGCCACCGCGCGAAGGCCGAGACGGCGTGACAGATCGATGAGCGTCTGCACGAAAGCGCGGTCGTCGGCCGACTTCATGATGTTCTGCACGAAGGCGCCATCGATCTTGATGATATCGACGCCGAGCTTGCGCAGGTTGCGGAACGACGTATTGCCGGCGCCAAAATCGTCGATGGCGATGCGGCAGCCGAGATCCTTGACACGGGAGACGAAGCCGCGCGCGTCGTCGAGATCCTGGATTGCCGCGGTCTCGGTGATTTCGATGATGAGCCGCTCGGCTGCGCCGCTGTTGGCGCGTAGCAATCCGCCCAAACCCGTCCACCAATCCGGATCGACGGCGGAGGCCGGCGAAACATTGACGCTGGCCTGCAAGGCCGGCGCGGCGGCCAGTTCGGCCACCACCAATTCGAGCACGCGATAATCCAGCATCCGCACCAGGCCGACACGCTCGGCCACCGGGATGATCTCATTGGCGTGCGCGATGGTGCCGTCGGCGCGATAGACGCGCATGAGGCATTCGTAGAACGACACCTGGCGACTCTTGGAATCGACCACCGGCTCGTAGGCCAGCGCAATGCGACGGTCGTTTAGCGCGGCGACGATTTCGTCGGTGGCGCGCAGCGATTCCTTGCGCAGCGTGTCGCGCTCGACATTCGGATGATAGGCGGCGAACGAGCCGTGCCGCTTGGCGCGCGCGCCGGTCAGCGCATCCTGGGCGCGGCTGAGAATTTCCGGCACGGTGCGGGCATAACGCGGCGCGGTGACGCCGCCGATGGTGACGGTGACCGCGGCCGAGCCGGCCTCGGTGACGATCGGCGTGTCGCGCACGCCGGTCATCAGGCGCTCGGCGGCGACCGAGAGTTCGTCGGGCGTGCAACTGGTCAGCACGATGCCGAATTTGTTGCCTGCGAGCCGGCCGAGAAAATCCTTCCCACGCAAGCGCGCGCGCAACCGCCTTGCGACTTCGGCGATGACATTCTCGGTGACGTCGAAGCCATAGGATTCGTTGAGCCGGCCGAGATGATCGATCGTGACGAGAAGAAAGCCGCACGAGCCGCGCAGGCGGATGGTGCTGTCGAGCGTCGATGACAGGACATCGACCAAAGAGGCGCGATTGAGTTCGCCGGTGAGCTGGTCGAACTTGGCCAATTGCATCAGGACGTGCTCGCGCGCGCGCCGCGCGTCGATGACGCGCAAGGTGCCATGCGCGCGGAGCGGCTTGCCATCGGCGCCGGCGAACCAGCGGCCGGTATCCTCGACCCAGGTTCGCTCCTCGATGCCGCGCTTGAAAGCGTATTGCACCTGATAGGGCACGCCGCCGCCGGTATCGCGCTGGCCGGACTGCTGGATGGCATCGACGCGGCTCTGGCCGCCGGAAGCATCGGTGCGGCGGCCAAAGCTGGCGCCGTTCGACAGATCGCCGATATCGGCGACGCCGAGGACGGCGGCGGCGTTGCCGCTCCAGGTCAGGACATCGGTGTCAAGCCGCCACTCATAAGCGGCGTCGCCAATCGACTGCAAAATTTCCGCGGCGTCAGGAGCGCCGGCGGCTTGCTCGAAATGGGTCACGCTCGCCCCTTTTTGGGAACGCCACGCCGTCGCGGGCGTTGCCTCGGATATGGATACCGTGGCGGGAAACTACCGGTAATCCTTAAACAATTCGGAAAAGCAGCGCTTTGCGCCGTCTTAACCAAGAGATCCCGCCGGCGGCACGGCGCTTATGCCGGCGGCACGGCCCTTGCCAATATCACGGTGGGCAAGCGCCATTTGGAGCCACTTGTCCCGAACTGAGACAGGCAGTGCCTATGCGAGTCGAAGCGGCCAAACAAGCAGCGCCCGGGCAAAGCAGCGATTTTGCCGGCAGCCTCGGCCGCGCCGTCGAGCGCGAAGTCGAACGCGCCGAGGTGGCGGCGTCGGAAAGCCGCGCTTTGGTCGTGATCGAACCTGCCGCCGCCGTGCAGACGGCCCCGGTCTATCGCGAAGCGGCGTTCCTGGCGCATCTCATCGCCACCCGCGAACATGCGCCGCAAACACGCGAGCGTCGCCGCGCCGAACCCGGCGAGGCGATCAGCGCCTATCGCGCCGCCATGGCGATGGCCTAGCGGTTTCTGCCTTCGCGATTACTGCGAGCCGGCGAGATCGAGCTTGCGCACCAGCGAGCCCCACTTCTCGCGTTCCGACGCCAGATACTTAATCGTATCCGGGATCGACGGCGGATCGATCGGCAGCAGGCCGATGGCCGAGGCCTTCGCTTTCATCTCCGGGTCGGACATGATCTTGCTCATGGCGGCGTGCAACTTGTCGATCACCGGCTTCGGCGTCGCCGCCGGCGCGAACAGCATGTGCCACGACACCGCTTCGAAATCCGGCGCGCTCGCCGCTTCGGCGAAGGTCGGCACATCGGGCAAAGTCGGGATGCGGGTCGATGACGACACAGCCAGCGCGCGCAGCTTGCCCTCGCGGATCAAAGGCAGCGACGCGCCGGCTTCGGCAAAGCCGAGCTGGACGTGGCCGGCGACGATGTCGGAGATCGACTGCGGCGTGTTGCGGTACGGCACATGCGCCATGGTCAGCCCGAAGCGCTGCTTCATGTATTCCATCGACAGATGCTGGGCGACGCCAGCGCCGGGCGAGGAATAGTTCAGCGGCGTCGGGCTATCCTTGGCGAGCTTGATCAACTCGGGAACGGTTTTGGCCTTGAGGTCGGGATTGATGACCAGGATGAACGGCGACTTTACATAGAACGACACCGGGGTGAAATCCTTCACCGCGTCGTAATTGACCTTCTTGTACAGCACCAGATTGATCGCCATCGCCGAACTGGTCGATACGACGAGCGTGTAACCGTCGGCCGGCGCGGCGGCGACCTGTTGCGCGGCCAGCATCAGAGCGGCGCCGGGCTTGTTTTCGACGACGACCGGCTTGCCGAGCACCTGCTGCAATTTGTCGGCATAAATGCGGACCAGCGAGTCCATGCCGGAGCCGGCGGCCAATGGCACGACGATGGTGATGGGTTTGGTCGGATAGTCCTGGGCCTGCGCCGTGCCCAGCATCAGCGATCCGGCCAGCAGCGCGGCAAGCGCGCTCCATGTGCGTTTCAATGTAGCCTCCCCGAATCTATCGATTTTTGTTGACGCCATTGCCGCCGATTATGGACGGCAATCGGTACACTAGACAAGCACAGCCGATTTCACAGCGTGAATATCGGCTGTGCTTAATAGCCGAGCGCCAGGCCGTCCTTGCGCGCGTCCGAACCGCCTGTCAGGACACCGCGCTCCCAGTCGATCCTGACAATCTGCGAACCGCCCCATGGGGCTTCCGCTTTGACCACCGTGTGGCCGCGCGCGGCGAGACCTTCGATGGTCGCCGGCGGCGTGCCGCTCTCGACCACGGTCTGGTCGCCGTCAAAGAAGAAGCGCGGGCAATCGATCGCCTGCTGCACGTCCATGCCGTAATCGAGCACGTTGTTGACGATCTGCACGTGGCCCATCGGCTGATAGGCGCCGCCCATGACGCCCAGGCTCATGTCGCAGCGGCCGTCGCGCATGGTCATGCCGGGGATGATGGTGTGCAGCGGCCGTTTGTCCGGGCCGAAGGTGTTCGGATGATCGGGCTCCAGCGTGAAGCAGGCGCCGCGATTGGTCAGCATGATGCCGCTCTTCTCGGTGCAGACGCCGAGGCCGAAGCCGGAATAAAGCGAATTGATGAACGACACCGCGGTGCGGTCGCGGTCGACGACGGAAAGATAAATCGTGTCGCTGTTCGGCGAAGGCTGCTTCGGCAACTGCGCGCGCTTGTTCATGTCGATCAGGCCGGCGAGCTTCCTGGCGAAGCTTTTGTCGAGCAGATCGGCGACCGGCGTGCGCATATGCGCCGCGTCGGCGATGTGCGTATCGCGCACGGCATAGGCGATGCGCGCCACTTCCAGCATCAAATGGAAACGCTCGGGGCCGTAGGGATCGAGGGCGGCGACGTCGAAATGCTGCAGGATGTTGAGCATCACCAGCGCGACCAGGCCCTGCCCGTTCGGCGGAATCTCGACGAGGTCGCGACCTTTGTAATTCGTCGAGATCGGCGTGACGATGTCGCCGCGATGATTGGCGAAATCCTCGGCGTCGATGAAGGAGCCCTTGGCGGCGATGGTCTGCGCCATGTCGTCGGCCAGTTCGCCTTCATAGAAGGCGCGCGCGCCCTTGGCGGCCAACGTCTTCAGCGTCTGCGCCAAAGCCGGAAAGCGGACGACGTCGCCTTCCTTCGGCGCCTGGCCGTTGAACAGATAATGCTTCGACGCGCCGGCATCGGCTTTCAGCTTGGCGACGTTGCGGTTCCAGTCCCAGGCGACGCGCGCGGCGACCGGAAAACCGTTCTCGGCATATTTGATCGCGGTTTGCAGATTGCGGTCGAGGCCGAAACGGCCGTGGTCTTTCAGGAGCGCTTCCCAGGCGTCGAGCGCGCCCGGCACGGTGACGGCATGGATCGACGCGCCGATTTCGGTCATGCCCCTGGCGCGCAAGGTTTCGAACGAGGCCTTGCGGCCGGCGCGGCCGGAGCCGTTATAGCCCCACACCGGCTTGCCCGGCTTCGAGACGAGCGAATAACAATCGCCGCCGATGCCGGTCATCGCCGGCTCGACAACGCACAAAGTCGCCACGGCAGCGATCGCGGCGTCGGCCGCGGTGCCGCCGGCGCGCAAGGTATCGACCGCGGCAAGCGTGGCCAGCGGATGCGACGTCGCCGCCATGCCTTCGCAAGCGATGACCGGCGAGCGGCCGGGCAGCTGAAAGTCGCGGCTCATGTTGATTTCCGAATTATTGCGAAGAAGTGATGTGCGGCACGCCGGTGCCATCGACGGTGAGGTCGCGCTGCGACGTGCGCAAGGTCACGGCGAAGCCGCCCATCACATCGACGAGCGCAATGACCAGCAGGAGGAAAAAGGTCGAGGTCGCCGCCTGCGCCACCAGCAGGAATTCGACGATCATGACGAGGAACAGCAACAACGACAGGCCGTGATCGACGACGCTGCGCACGCCGATGCGCGTCGACTTCATCATCTCGGCAAACAGCAGGATGATGGCGAGCACGATCAGCATGTCGCCGAGCGACATGGTCCAGACGCCGCCGGACATCATGGAGACGTTGGTGATCGTCACGGTCCAGCTGACGCCGGGCATCAGGAACGCGACGATGTTGTAGAGCGCAAAGGGTACCAGCAGCAGCGGAAAACCAAGAATGAACATCAGTTCCCGCCTGCTCGCTGATTTGAAGACTTACGCTTCGGTCTTCACCTTGAGAACCTGACGGCCTTTGTACATGCCGGTCTTCAGGTCGATGTGGTGCGGACGGCGCAGCTCGCCGGAATCCTTGTCTTCGACATAGGTCGGCCGCTTGAGCGCGTCGGCCGAGCGGCGCATGCCGCGGCGCGACGGCGAGGTTTTTCTTTTCGGCACAGCCATTGGAAGCAACTCCTGGAAAGGCGCAGATATCGGTTTGAATGCGGGCTTATAGAGGAAGGCCGGGGCCAAGGCTAGGGCGAAAACCAGCCCTTATCTGGCATTTTTCACGCAATTGGCCGCCTCCGGCGAGCGGGCGGCACGGCCCTGATACAGCCCGGCCAGTCGCCGCAGCCCCGGCCCCGGCCGCCGGGCGTCGCGGGTCACCGGATTGGGCAGGCTGGCGGCCAGCAAGGCGGCCTGATAGCGGCTCAAACCCTCGGCGGAACGGCCAAAGGCCCGCCTGGCGCCCGCCTCGGCCCCAAAGACGCCATCCGGGCCCCATTCGGCAATGTTGAGATAGATTTCCAGCACCCGCCGCTTGGACAGCACCAGGTCGATCCACAGCGCCAGCGGGAACTCGAGCGCCTTGCGGACAAAGCTGCGGCCGCCCCAGAGAAACAGGTTCTTGGCGACCTGCTGGGTAATGGTGGAGCCGCCGCGCACATCGTCCAGCCCCTCGGCATCCTCGATGGCATTGCTGATTTCGGTGAAATCGACGCCGTAATGGGTGCAATAGCGGCCATCCTCGGCGATCAGCACCGCCAAAGGCAGGGCCGGCGACATCCGCTCGAGCGGGACGTAAGTGCGCTCGACCCGCTGGCCGGTCACTGTCCGCCACAGCATCAAGGTCGAAACCGGGTTAACCACGCTGTACAGCAGGGTCAACGCATAGGGCAGCAGAAGCAGCGTCAGGACGACATAGATCGCCAGCCGCAGCGGCCGCGCCACGCGCGGCAGCCGAAGGATGTCGTAGGCCACACTGAGCCGCCGGGGCGGCTGAAAGTCGGGGCGATAAATCACGAGGGCGAGCTTAGCCCATGCGCCGGCATTTGCGGCAACCGCGTTGCTGGGGCAAACATGTCGCATGACCGCCAGTGACTTTGCCGATCGGTTGACCGCGACCGCCGCCGAGACCGAGGCGCTGCTTGAGCGACTGCTCGACGGCGCGACCCTTCCCGGCGAGACGGCGCGGCCCAACCGACTATTGAGCGCCATGCGGCATGGCGCACTCGGCGGCGGCAAAAGGCTGCGGCCGTTTCTGGCGGTCGAGAGTGCGGCTCTGTTCGAAGCGCCGCGTGACGGCGCGCTGCTCGCCGGCTGCGCGCTGGAACTGCTACATTGCTATTCGCTGGTGCATGACGACCTGCCAGCGATGGACAATGACGCCCTGCGGCGCGGCCACCCGACCGTGCACAGGAAATTCGACGACGCCACCGCGATCCTCGCCGGCGACGCACTGCTGACCCTGGCCTTCGACGTCATGACACGCGACGAGGTTCACGCCGATGCCAAGGTACGCATCGCTTTGGTGCGCGCTCTGGCGCGCGCGGCGGGCCTGGGCGGTATGGCCGGCGGGCAGATGCTCGACCTTGCCGCCGAAGGCCGCTTCGAACAGAAGCGCGCTTTGAGTGAAAACGACATCGTCACCTTGCAGGCGATGAAGACCGGCGCGCTGATCCGCTTTGCCTGCGACGCCGGCGCGATTCTTGGTCAGGCCGATGCGCAAGCCGCTGCCTCTGTCGCGCGCTATGGCGCGGCCATCGGCCAGGCGTTCCAGATCGCCGACGACCTTCTCGATGTCGAAGGCGACAGCGCCACGCTCGGCAAGGCTACGGCCAAGGACGCCGCCGCCGGCAAGGCGACCCTTGTTGCCGTTCTCGGCATACAGGAAGCGCGGACGCGGCTCGATCGCTTGATCGCGGAAGCCGACGATGCGCTAACGCCGTTCGGCAAAAAGGCCGAGACCTTGCGCGCCGCGGCCCGCTTCGTCGCGCAACGGCAGAGCTAGAGCAACGGACAACGAGTCATGGCCGCAAGGAAGTCATCGCCACGGAAACCCACCGCGCTGCTGCTCCGCCTGGCGCGGTTGCACGGCAAGATCATCGTGGCGGCCATCGTCGGCATTGTCGTCGCGGCATTCGAACCGCTGGAAGTGCCGCGAGTGACACGGGCCTTGATCGGCTGGGACGCCGGCGTCGCGCTTTACCTTATCCTCACTTATCCGATGGTGGTGCATACCGACGTCGCCGGCATCCGCAAGCGCGCCGCCGAAGAGGACGAAGGCGCCTTCGCCATTCTGCTGCTAACGATTGTCGCTACCGTCGCTAGCCTCGTCGCCATTGTTTTCGAACTCGGCGCCGCGAAAGAGGCAGACGGCATACAGGCCGCCGGGCACGTCGCGCTGGCGATCAGCACGATCTTTTTGTCGTGGACCTTCGTCCACATGATCTTCTCGCTGCATTACGCCCATGAATTCTACGGCGAGCGCACTGACGGCAAGATCGGCGGGCTCGATTTTCCCGGCAGCGGCCATCCCGACTACTGGGATTTTCTGTATTTCTCGCTGGTCATCGGCATGACGTCGCAGGTCTCGGATGTCTGCGTCTCCAGCAAGCCTATCCGGCGCGTCGTCGCGGTCCACGGCGTGCTGTCGTTCTTCTTCAATCTCACCGTGCTCGCGCTGACCATCAACCTGGTGTCGAACCTGATATGACCGCGGTCATTCACACCATCCTGCTGATGGCGGCGGTACTGGCCGCGGTCGCGGTCGCGGCCAAGCGCCTGCACATCGCGCCGTCGATCCTTTTGGTCGTCGCCGGCATCGGCATGGCGCTGATCCCCGGCCTGCCGAGCATTCGCCTGGCGCCCGAACTGGTGCTGCTGGTGATCCTGCCGCCTTTGATTTATTCAGCCGGCGTCGCCATGAGCTGGCGCGAATTCAAATACAATCTGCGGCCGATCGCGCTGCTCGCCTTCGGCTGCGTCGTGTTCACGACCTGCGCGGTGGCGGCGGCCGCGCATTTCTTTCTCGGCTTCAGTTGGGCCGCCGGCTTTCTCCTCGGCGCGATCATCGCGCCGCCCGATGTCGTGGCGCCGCTGGCGATTGCGCGGCGGCTCGGCCTGCCGCGCCGCCTCGTCGTCATCCTCGAAGGCGAAGGCCTCGCCAATGACGCGACCGCGCTGATCCTCTATCGCTTCGCCGTCGCCGCCGTCTCGACCGGCCTGTTCTCGCTCGGCGAGGCCGCCGGCACGTTCGCCCTCATTGTCGTCGGCGAAATCATTTACGGCATCGCCGTCGGCTGGCTGTCACTGCGGCTGCGGCAATGGGCGCGCGAGCCGCGCGTCGAGATCACATTGTCGTTGATGACGCCCTATCTGGCCTATTGGGTGCCGGAGTATTTTCACGGCTCCGGGGTGCTCGCCACCGTCGCCTGCGGATTATACGTCAGCTGGAACGGGCCGCGCCTGATCCCATCGGCGACGCGCCTGCAAGGCATCTTTTTCTGGGACCTGATCGTCTATCTGATCGAAGGCTTCGTGTTCCTGCTCACCGGCCTGCAAGCGCGCACCTTGATCGAGCAGACGCAAGCCTTCTCGCTGCGCGAACTGCTGATCGCCACCGCGCTGGTGACCGCCATCGCCATCGCCGCGCGCTTCGTCTGGATATTTCCGCTGACCTACATTCCGCGCTGGGTCAGCGCGTCGTTGCGCAAACGCGATCCGGCGCCGCCGTGGCAAGGCCCATTCCTGCTGTCGTTCACCGGCATTCGCGGCGTGGTGTCGCTGGCCGCGGCTTTGGCCATTCCTTACGTGATGGCGAACGGCCAGCCGTTTCCGCACCGCGACATGATTTTGTTCATCGTGTTCGGTGTCATCGTCATCACGCTGATCGGACAGGGCCTGATGCTGCCTTCGGTGGTGCATTGGCTCGGCCTGTCGACCATCGGCAAGAAGGAACATGCCGAGGAGATCGAGCGCGAACTTCGCGCGCGGCAGGAAGCGCTGGAACAGGTGACCAAGCGGCTGGAGAAGGCTATCGCCGATCACGAACTACCGGACGTCATCGCAACGCATCTGCGCACCCGCAATCAAATCCGCTTGCAGGTGCTGCCGCGCAACCTCACCGAGGACATCGACCTGTTGCGCCGCACCGCGGCGGTGAAGAAGGAGTTGATCGACGCCGAGCGCGACTTCATCCATCAGTTGCTGCGCGACGGCAAGATCACCGACGAAGCGCGCCGGCGCATCGAGTATGAACTCGATCTCGAAGAAGCCGGCGTCGCCAATCGCGGCAGCGAGGGCGGCGGGTGGATGTAGCTCACATCCGCCGGCTTTGCGTGTTGCGATGCCGGCGAAGTTAAGGTCAATTCTTCGGCGCGGGCTTTTCCGGAACGACCGGCTCGAACGTGGCTTTCCAGCTGTCGACGAACTTTTCCATCAATCCCGGGTCCTCCTCGGTCTGGTAATGCTTGCCCCAGTAGCGGGATTGCGCCTGCACATCGCCGGCCGGAGGCACCGGATGATCGGCGCCGGCGCCGTGCTCGATATATCGCAACAAGGCCATGCCGGAGGCATAGCAGCTATCCGTCTTGAGCAGCGCGCGGTCCGGCTTGCCGCTTTGAACGCCGGCCAGCTGGCGCAGCGCTTTGGCCAGTTTCTTGTTGTCGGGCAATTCCAGATAGCGGTCCCACATGTCGTCATAGGTCTTCGGAATCATCTGCACGAGGCCCTCGCCGCTGCCGTTGTTGTACTCGGCAACGCGGCTGAAGCCGTCGCTCTCATGGTTGGCCGTGTTGAGCAGAAGGCTGAACGTGTCCGCCCGGTCCAGCGTGCAGCCGGCGCTCACCGCCGGCAGCAAGGTATCAAGCGCTCTGTTAAGGACGGGGACAAACTTGTCCGCACGCACCTTGCGCTGCTCCGAATCCAACGTCCTGAGGGTAAAGAGCAGCTTGAAGGTGAAGGTCGCCTGCCGGGGTTTCCTCGTGCTTGACGGGCCGTAGTTCTCCTTGACGGTCACCGACAGGCTGGCCGGAACTTCGGTATCTTCCGGCTTCAGGGAGACCAGAATCGGCTCCTGGCCTTCATCGTCGTACTTGTCTTTTTCCACCACTCTGGCCGTGACGTCGACGGTGGTCGGAGCCGTAATCGGTATTTCGCCCTTGAGGAGATAGGTGCTGTCCTTCTTCTTCCACACCTTCCTGTCTGAAAATCCGGCGGCATCGGATGACATAAAGAATTTGAGATCCGGGCCGATACTGCCCTGTATCTCGATGTCCTTGAGCGTGATCTTATAGACTGGCATGGACGCCTCCCGATTGAGATCGAGAGCATTATCACCTATGACGCGAGGGGATTTTTGATCTGGATTAAATGAGCCGCTCAAATATCGGCTCGGAAAAGGCGGTTAAACGGTGCAACCACATACACGAGGGACGCGCCGTTACTCCACCTTCACATACGCAATATCGACGAACAACGACATGTCGCGCTCTTTCAGGCGCGGGGCCTTGCCGACGCCGGGCTCCGGCGAATAGGTGATTTGCACCTTGTTGTTCGCCAGCCATTCGATTTTCGGAAAGGCATTACGCTTGGCCGGCGCCGCGCACGGCGCGGTATAGACCTGATAGGCACTGTTGCTGGACACGAAACTGTCCGGATAGACGGTGAGAAAAATTGCAATCGTATCGACGCAGAAATTCACCGGCGTGTCGTTCGACACGGTCAGCCGCACCGCCTTGTACTTGCCGTCCGGCGCAGCAACAGCGACAAGCGCCTTGTCGGCGCGGTCGGTGGTGGCGGCGAGATAGATCGAGCCGGCGATCAAAGCCAGCACGACACCCAAAAATCCGATCAGAAACGTTTTGGCTTTCAAGATTTCGCTTTCAAAAATTGAATTCTTACTCGGCCGCGGTACGGTTGCCGGTGCCGAAACGGCGCTCGATATAATCGATCACCATCTTTTTGAAGTCAGTGGTGAGGCTCGGCCCGCGCAAGGTGGCGACCTTCTTGCCATCAACGAAGACCGGCGCGGTCGGCGTCTCGCCGGTGCCGGGCAGCGAGATACCGATGTCGGCGTGCTTCGACTCGCCCGGGCCGTTGACGATGCAGCCCATCACCGCGACGTTCAACGTTTCGACGCCGGGATAGCGCGTCTTCCATTCCGGCATCGAGGTGCGGATGAAGCCCTGAATGTCGGCAGCGAGTTCCTGAAACGTGGTCGAGGTGGTGCGGCCGCAACCGGGGCAGGCCGCGACCAGAGGCACGAAGGTGCGCAGGCCCATGGTCTGCAGCAATTCCTGCGCGACCTGGACTTCGAGCGTACGGTCGCCGTTCGGCTCCGGCGTCAACGACACGCGCACCGTGTCGCCGATGCCCTGTTGCAGCAGCACGCCCATCGCGGCGCTCGAGGCAACGATGCCCTTGGAGCCCATGCCGGCTTCAGTGAGGCCGAGATGCAGTGCATAGTCGGAACGGCGCGCCAGTTCGGTATAGACGGCGATGAGGTCCTGCACCGCGGAAACCTTGGCCGAGAGAATGATGCGGTTTTTAGACAGGCCGATCTCCTCGGCGCGCGCCGCCGACAGCAGCGCCGATTGCACCATCGCTTCGTGCGTAACCTCGCGCGCGCCGATCGGCGCGGCGGAAGCCGAATTCTCGTCCATCAACTTGGTCAGAAGCTCCTGATCGAGCGAGCCCCAGTTGACGCCGATGCGTACCGGCTTGTTGTGCCTGATCGCCATCTCGACGATCTGGGTGAATTGCGGATCGCGCTTGTTCTTGAAGCCGACATTGCCGGGATTGATGCGGTATTTGTCGAGCGCCTCAGCCATGGCCGGATAGTCGTTGAGCAGCGTGTGGCCGTTGTAATGAAAGTCGCCGACGATCGGCACCTTCACATTCATCTGCGCGAGGCGCTCCTTGATGCGCGGCACGGCGTCGGCCGCCTCGGGGCGGTCGACGGTAATGCGCACCAGTTCGGAACCGGCCCGCGCCAGCGCGGCGACTTGCCGCGCCGTGCCCTCGGCGTCCGCTGTGTCGGTATTGGTCATCGACTGCACGACAATCGGCGCACCGCCGCCGACGCGAACGCCGCCGACATCCACCGCGACAGTTTTATGACGTGCAAGCGTGCTCATTACCGGTCCTGATCGCGCGGGAGTGCCAGACAAATATAGCCGGGTCAACGCGTCCTGTTCACCAATATAAGGCCGCCGGCGACCAGCGCCACCGCAACCATAAATGCCGGCGTCAGCGGGTCGCCGAGCACCAGATGGCCGGCGGCGACGCCGAATAGCGGCGTCAAGAAGGTGAAGGACGACACCCTGTTGGCGGAGTAGTTCTTGATCAGGGCGAACCAGATGACGAAGGTGACGCTGACCACCCAGATGGTCTGGTAGGCGAGCCAGCTCAGCGCCTGCGCGTCCGGCCAGCGCGTCATGGTTTCGCCGGCGATGAAGGCGCCGGCCGCGAGGATCGGGGCCGACACCACAAGCTGGTACATCATCACCTTTTCCGGCGACGTGCCGTTGAGCCGGCTCGCCTTGATGACGATGGTGGTGCTCGCCCAGCCGATCGCGGCGATGATGAGCAGGATGTCGCCGAGCGTCTGGCGTGGATCGAGCGCCGGCGTCGGCAGTCCGAAGGCCACCATCATGCCGGCGAATGACAGGCACAGCCCGACCCATTGCCAGGGCTTGAAACGATCGGCCGGCAGGAAGACGCGGGCAAGAATGACGACAAAGAACGGCGCCAGATACATGAACAGCACTGCACGCGTCGCCGTGGTGTAGGCAAGCCCTTGGTAGATGCAGGCGAACTCTGCCCCGAACAGAGCGCCGGCAATGAGGCCCGGCACCAAAGTGCCGTCGCGCTTGAACAGCGGAATGCCGCGCAGCACGCACCAAGCGCCGACGAGAACGACGGCGACGACGGAGCGGATCGCGCCCTGAATCAGCGGCGGAATGTCGTGAATCGCCAGCTTCACCGCGACGTGGTTGAAGCCCCAGGACAGGCACAGCAACACGATGAGCGCGATCGCAACAGCATCGAGAGGGCGCGTTGTGTGGTGGGTTTCGGGCGACGCGGACATTCTTGTTCTTCGGTCACGCCGTGGGCGTTACGCCGCCCTGCAATTCACGCAGATGCCGGAAATCTCGATCACCGGCGTTTTCGGCGTGAAGCCGGCGGCGCGCGAGGCGCTCTTGATCGTCTCCGCAACCGCGACAGACGCCGCCTCGCCGACCGCGCCGCATTTCTCGCAAATGAGAAACACCACCGGGTCGCCGCTATCGTGATTATGCGCGCAGGCGATGAAGGCGTTGCGGCTTTCGATTCTGTGAACGAGGCCCTGCTCGCGCAGGAAATCGAGCGCGCGATAGATGGTGATCGGCGCCGGCCGCGCGCCCTGGTCCGCCAGCCGGTCGATCAGTTCATAGGCGCCGAGCGGCGCGTGGCTGGCGAGCAAGGCCTCCAGCACGCGGCGGCGGATCGGCGTCAGTTTTTCCTTGTGCGCGGCGCAGGTCGCCTCGGCGTGCGCTATGGCGTCGCTGGCGCAGCGGTCATGGTCATGCCCCGGCGTCGGGAACACCGCGCGGGCGTACGATTTCTTCGGCGTGGCTTTGACCAATGTCGGCTCCGTCCTGATACTGAAGTCTACCCTAGTGGGGCCTGAATCGCGCCGTTCAGTACATATATATTGCACTGCAACAAGAATAGAGGCAGGTTCCAGCCACCTCCAGACACTCGGCCTGCGGCCGCACGGATTAGAGGACTTTCATGCTTAAAGGCAAAACCGCTTTGGTCACCGGTTCCACCTCCGGCATCGGGCTCGCCACCGCGCGCGCGCTGGCCGCCGGCGGCGCCAACGTCATGCTCAACGGCTTCGGCGACAAGGACGCGATCGAGAAGGAACGCGCCGGGCTGGAAAAGGAATTCGGCATCAAGGCGCTGTATTCTCCGGCCGATATGTCGAAACCTTCCGAGATCGCGGCGATGATCGCGACGACGGAAAAGGAATTCGGCGCCCTCGACGTCCTGGTCAACAATGCCGGCATCCAGCATGTCGCCTCAATCGAGGATTTCCCGGTCGACAAATGGGACGCAGTCATCGCGATCAACCTGTCGTCGGCATTTCACGGCATTCGCGCGGCGATCCCCGGCATGAAGAAGCGCAAGTGGGGCCGCATCATCAACATCGCCTCGGCGCATGGCCTTGTCGCTAGCGCACAGAAGGTGGCTTACGTCGCCGCCAAGCACGGCCTCGTCGGCATGACCAAGGTTGTCGCCATCGAAGCCGCCAATGACGGCGTCACCTGCAACGCCATTTGCCCCGGCTGGGTGCTGACGCCGCTGGTGCAGAAGCAGATCGACGCACGCGCGCAGGCCACCGGCCAATCGACCCGCGAAGCCGAGATCGCGCTGCTGTCGGAGAAGCAGCCGATGCATCAGTTTACCAAGCCGGAAAACATAGGCGCGCTGGCGGTGTTCCTGTGCAGCGATGGCGCCGCGTCGATCACCGGCTCGGCCTATTCGATCGACGGCGGCTGGGTGGCGCAGTGATCGGAACCCGATGATCGATTTCCTCACGCGCGCGCTCGGCGGCGACAAGCCTCCCAAGCCGAAACGCATCAATCTGGCGCTGCAAGGCGGCGGCGCGCATGGCGCCTTCACCTGGGGCGTGCTCGATCATCTGCTCGAAGACGGCCGGCTGACGGTCGAAGGCATTTCCGGCACCTCGGCCGGCGCGGTCAATGCGGTGATGCTGGCCGACGGCCTTCGCACCGGACCCGACGAAGCGCGCAAGCGCCTCGCCGATTTCTGGCGCGCGGCCAGCCTCGGTGGCGATCTGCCGGCGGTGCAGCGCGCGGTGACCGACCGGCTGTTCTCGCTGCTGCCCGCGGCCGGCTCGCCGACCTTCAACTGGCTGTCGGCGTGGTCGCGATATCTGTCGCCCTACGACATCAACCCGCTCAACATCAATCCGCTGAAAGACCTGATCGAGCGCTTCGTCGATTTCGACGCGCTGCGTGCCGATCCGCGGCAGATCTTCATCGCCGCCACCAATGTGCAGACCGGACGGCTGCATATTTTTCCGCGCGAGAAGATTTCCGCCGAAGCGGTGATGGCGTCGGCCTGTTTGCCCGCCGTGTTCCGCGCCGTGGAGATCGACGGCGTGCCCTATTGGGACGGCGGCTATCTCGGCAACCCGGTGCTGTATCCGTTCTTCCGCTCGACCGACACCGAGGACGTCATCATCGTCCAGATCAATCCATTGGTGCGCAAAAAAATACCGACGTCGACGCGCGAGATCATGGCCCGCGTCAACGAGATCACGTTCAACTCGGCGCTGATGGGCGAGCTGCGCGCCATCGAGTTCGTCAACAGGCTGATCGAACAGGGCCGCCTGCCGCACGGCAAGGGCCCGAACGAATATCGTCGCATCAACGTGCACCGCATCGTGCTCGAGGGCCTCGGCGAGCGGCTGTCGTCGTCAAGCAAGCTGCGCAACGATTTCAGCTCACTGGAACTGCTGCGCAAGCTCGGCCAGCGCGCGGCAAGACGTTTCCTCGACCAGCATTTCGACGACATCGGCGTGCGGAGTAGCGTCGATCTCAAGACCGAGGTTTATTCCGAGCGGGGGTAGTTTTTCTGTCGTCCCCGCGAAGGCGGGGACCCAGTAACCCCGGCCTTTCCGCATCACGAAGACCGGGGATACTGGATCCCGGCCGTCGCTTCGCTCCGCCGGGATGACAGCCTATATTACCCCCATGACCGAACTGTTCGCCGAAATCGGCCAATCCAGACTTGAGATCGAAATCGCCGACATCACCACGCTCGATGTCGCGGCCATCGTCAACGCGGCGAATTCATCGCTGCTCGGCGGCGGCGGCGTCGACGGCGCGATCCACCGCGCGGCGGGCCCGCAATTGCTCGAAGAATGCCGCGCGCTCGGCGGCTGCGACACCGGCGAGGCCAAAATCACCCATGGCTATAATCTGAAAGCGCGCGCGGTCATCCACGCGGTCGGGCCGGTGTGGATGGGCGGCATCGCCGACGAACATACGCTGCTGGCGAACTGCTACAAAAACGCGCTCGATCTCGGCGTGCAGCATGCGCTGGAGTCGCTGGCTTTTCCGGCAATCTCGACCGGCATCTACCGCTTTCCGCCGGACCTTGCCGCGCGCATTGCGGTCGGCACGGTGGCGTCGGAACTGGCCAGCCATTCGCGCGGCCGTTCGCCCATTCTCGGACGTGTGATCTTCTGCTGCTTTTCGGCCGAGAGTGCCGAGCACCACAAGAATGCGTTCGGCGAATTGGGGTTGGTGTAGTTTGCTTCACCTCTCCCCGCACGCGGGGAGAGGGAAGAATCAAATCTTCGGCGCCACATCCAATCTCACGACCCATCCTTCCAGCCCCGGCGCGGCCGCGGGATAGAGCTTCATCACCTCGGGATCGTGCCCCGGCACGAAATGATGCCGCGACGTAGCGAGCTTCAGCAACGTCCGGTAGCCTTCGAGCGTATCGCCGATCGAATAGGTGATGGGAAAGACGCGGCCTTCATCCATGTGCGAATAGAGATGGCAGCAGTCTGACGCGATCACGACATAGCCGCGCTTGGTCTTGACGCGCACGCATTGCAGGCCTTTGGAATGGCCGCCGATCTTGTGAATGGTGATGCCGGGCGCCAGCTCATCGGGCCCGTCGTGGAATTCGCAGCGATAGGCAAACACCTTCTTGACCATCGCCTGCACGTCGCTTTCGCTGAACGGGATGCGCAGCATCTTGTGGCACATGCAGCGGCCGGTCGCGTAGGCCATTTCCTCGTCCTGGATGTGATAGCGCGCATTCGGAAACAGGTCGTAATTGCCGGCGTGATCCCAGTGCATATGCGTGGCGATAACGTGATCGACCTTGCCGGGCTGGATACCGAGCGCCATCAGGCCCTCGCCGACCGGCTTGATGATGGTGCGGCCGCGCTCCTTCGCGGCGGCCTCGTCGAAGCCGGTATCGACAACGAAAGTGCCATGCGGGCCTTTGATGACCCAGACGTAATAGGCGATCGACGTCATCTCGTCATGCGGATCGCCGAACACATAATTGTCGGCCCGCTTGCGCGCGTGCTCGGCATATTTGACGGCAAAGACTTCGTGGATATCGTCGCTCATTGCTGCTTTCCCGTTTTGCCGACGATGACGCCGGCGCGCCGCTCGACCGGCTGAATGATGGTGGTGAAATCCTTGTCGGCGCCGATTTCGTCGGCGAGCCGCTGCCACAGCGACGCCACCATGCCCATCATGTCGGCCGGCACGCCGGCGGCTTTCGCCTCGGCGAGGCACAGCTTCACATCCTTGAGCATCAGCGCGGTGGCAAAGCCGGCATCGAAAGTGCGCGGCAACACCGCATTGGGAAACTTGCCCGATGAGGCGGTGTTTCGGCCGGAGCCGGCATTGATGACGTCGATCATGATTGCCGGATCGAGGCCGGCCTTGACGCCCATGACGATGGCCTCGGCGGTCGCCGCCATCGCGGTGGCGGAGAGGAAATTGTTGGCGAGCTTCATGGTCTGCGCCATGCCGGGCGCATGGCCGACGACGAACACCGTGCCGAACACGCCGAGCGCGTCCTTGACGATGTCGATGTCCGCTTGCGGGCCGGACACCATCACCGCCAGCGTGCCCTTCACTGCGCCGGCGACGCCGCCCGACACCGGCGAGTCGATCTGGACGATGTTCTTTGCGGCGAGCTTGGCGGCAATGCCGGCTGCAACCGTCGCGCCGGTGGTCGACAGGTCGACCAAGCGCCTGATGCGTTTGCCGTGGATGACACCGCTTTCGCCCGCCGCGACGCTCTGGACGATGTGCGGCTCGGGCAGACTGGCCATCACCGTCTCGACCTGATCGGCGACTTCGGCCGGCGACGCGGCCCATGCCGCGCCGAGCGCCATGAGAGGCGTAGCGGCATCCGCGCGGGTGTCGTGGATGACGAGGCGGTGGCCGGCTTCGATCAGGCGCCGCGCCATCGGCTGCCCCATTTTTCCGAGTCCGATGAAGCCGATGTCCATCCGCGTTTCCGTCCCGTGATTTTTGTTGCGGCGACTTTGCCCGATGGCAACGGTGGTGTCATTAGCCAGCAGCCGCTGGCCGTCCCTGCATGGATGGGCAGCCTATTTTGGCGCGAACTCGGCCTTGATCGCGGCGCTGTGCGCACCCAGCGCCGGCACCGCGCCGTAATCGCGGCGCTCACCAACAAATTGCGACGCCGGCGCCGGCGTGCTCGCCGGGCCGCTCGGTGTCTCGACCGTAATGCGCCTGAGATGCGGGTGCGTCGCCAGCAAAGCCGAGTCATTGACGCGGGCGAAGGCAATATCGGCCTGCGCCAGCACCTTCATCAGCGGCTCGACGTCCTGCGTCGCGAAGACCCGCGCCACTTCGGCATCGGTCGCCGCGCGGTTGGCCTGACGCTGCGGATTGGTGGCGAAGCGCTCGTCGCTGCCGAGCGCGGCATTGCCGAGCACCTTGTCGGCCAGCACGCGCCATTCGCGGTCGTTCTGGATCGAAATCAGAATATCGGCGTTATCGCGCGTCTTGAACACGCCATAGGGCGCGATGGTCGGATGCGCCAGGCCGACGCGCTTGAACGGATTGCCCCATTCCTGATTGAGCAACGGGATGGTCATCCATTCCGCCATGGCGTCGAACATCGAAATCGAAATCGTCGCGCCCTCGCCGGTGCGCGACCGGCGGATGATGGCCTCCAGGATCGCCTCATAGGCGCTGAGGCCCGCGGCGATATCGACGACCGAGACGCCGACGCGCGCCGGGCCGTCCGGCCCGCCGGTCACCGAGGACAGCCCAGACTCGGCCTGGATCAGAAGATCGTAGGCCTTGCGCTGCGCGAAGGGCCCGCTTTCGCCGTAGCCTGAAATCGAGGCGCAGATCAGCTTCGGATAATCCTGGCGCAGCCGCTCGAAGGAAAAGCCGAGCTTGCCGAGCGCCCCGGGTTTCAAATTCTGCACGAAGACGTCGGCTTTGGCGAGCATCGCTTCGAGCAAGGCCTTGTCGTCATCCTTGGTGAGATCGCAGACGACGGATTCCTTGCCGCGGTTGAGCCAGACCAGATGCGCGCTCTCGCCGTGCACGATATAATCGTAATGCCGGGCGAAATCGCCTTCGGGCCGCTCGACCTTGATAACGCGCGCACCGGCATCGGCCAGCCGGCAGGTGCATTGCGGCGCGGCAACGGCCTGTTCGACCGAAACGACCAGGAGACCTTCGAGCGGGAGGGACATGCCTGCTTACCTCTCCCCG
>LNDS01000035.1 GCA_001464835.1 Rhizobiales bacterium Ga0077525
ACGTCGGCACTCGACGATCGGATATATGAGCCCTGTGGAGTTCGAGCGGAAGGCCGGATTAGCTTAAGCGGGTGTCAACCGAACCGGGTGCAGGCCAGATCACGCATGTTGCGGTATTCACCGCTCTCTTCCTTTTCCAAGGTGGCCGACAAAAAGTGAGATAGGACCTGCTCCGATTCGTCTATGACGATGGTTTTATATAACTTTTCTTTCGCGACGCTTTTGAAGGAAGACACAGACTGCTTCCAGACCAGTCGGTGCAAGCTGTCGAGACAAATCCCCAAGCGCTTTTCGGAGAGATATCCGGCGCGATGGAAGTCAAGATAGCTGACGAGATTTAGCCGAGCGCAACTGTGACCAATTAACGAGACCCGATGCCCGATGAGCAACACCGAATCATCTTCCGCTAAAAGCTTATGAAGAACTTCGGTCTTTCCTGTGCCCTTCGGGCTTTTTACGAATGTGATTCCCGACTGCAAGCTATCCAGCGATAAGTATCGGTCGTTAACCAAATGGATATTGGACTTAGTCAGCTGTTCGTGGACGAACATATCGTTTGACGCAATTGATCTTAATAGTCCCTGTTCAGATGCGACATTATCCTTATGATCGAGAAAGTATGCGTGCACGCGTCTAACTTGCGTCTCAAAGTCGAAAAAATCGTGTGCAGTATAAGCCGTATTCGGCGGCCAGAACGTCTTCGCGCAGGTAGAGCAACGAATTCCTTTTGCTCCAGCCTTTGATTGCAGAACGAAGGCGCTTGCAGTTTCGTCGAAGTGAAATGGACAATGAATCGTTGCGCCGAGAGGAAGGTCAGCAAAAGCGCTGACTTCGCCGCTTGCCGTCCTGATCTGTAAATCAGCACGAACGGTGAGCTTTGAAACCGTCGTGGCGGGTGCTGGATTTGGATTGTTGAAGGAGCGCTTTGTGTCGGTTTGGTTCGCGAGCGAGCCCTCTAGAATAAGTTCGTCTAGCAGACCTTCGCTAATCTCACCGTCAAAAATCCGGGGCTGAGAATTTCGTGATCCGTAAAATATGTGAGCGGCGTCCGTTGTAGACCGATCACCGCGAAGGCGTAGTGTCAAACTCAATGACGCCGCTACCATATCTTTCGCCGAGGTGATCGTTCGGGCAACCGCAAAGACAAGTCGAAATCGATTCTTGGCCTCTGTGTGACTTGGCGTAGTGTAAAACAGGCTTAGATGTGCCCGAACAAACTCATCGGCTAATAATTCGTCGATTCGGCGGGTCCCGTCGATGTCGACCGAGATAACGTCCGAACAGAGAAAATTTACCGAGCGCCTGTTGCCGGAAAGTTGCGCACAATACGCTCGTCCGACGTTGATCTCGTCGGCGAGCTCTTGTTTCGTCAGTTCTCGATTCAGCCAACCCTGTGTGAATAGAAGCGAGTTGCCCGTTTCGTTTTTGTTGATCAGGCCTGGATTGACTGAAACACGCAGTTTTCGGGGCATCTCGGGTGTGTTCCGATTGGATAACACCTCAATTATTATATTATGATCGAGATTTCCCTGCCTGTTATCTACGGCTTATCCCGTCGGATCGTTTGGAGGCCAAGTTAATATTTGAGCCCGTTTAGGCCGTTCAGATGGTTGCTAGGGCATAATTTGGACACCGCTGGAGAAGCCACCCAAGCCTTGCCACTGGGACGTCCAGAAGGCCCCAGGACCGTTTAGATTATTTGACCCCACTATCAACATCGTCGGCCTGCCCGACAAGGCCGTGTCCGAGGCCAAGGAACGCGTGCGCGCCGCTCTGGTAGCCTCGGGGCTCGGCCTGCCGGCGCGCCGCATCACCGTCAATCTGGCGCCCGCCGACTTGCCGAAGGAAGGCAGTCACTACGACCTGCCGATCGCGCTCGGGCTGATGGCGGCGATCGGCGCCATTCCGCAGGATGCCATTTCCGGCTTCACCGTCTTGGGCGAACTCAGTCTCGACGGCTCGATCACCGCCGTCGCCGGCGTGCTGCCGGCGGCGATCGGCGCCAACGCCCGTGGCCAGGGATTGATCTGCCCGGAAGCCTGCGGCGCCGAAGCGGCCTGGGCCAGCCCGGAAATCGAAATCATCGCCGCGCGCTCGCTCATCCAATTGGCCAATCATTTTCGCGGCACACAGGTGCTGTCGCGGCCGCAGCCGAAAATCCGCGAAATCGACGACGTGCCGCTCGACCTGGCCGACATCAAGGGCCAGGAAAGCGCCAAGCGCGCCCTCGAAGTCGCCGCCGCCGGCGGCCATAACCTCCTGATGGTCGGGCCGCCCGGTTCCGGCAAATCGATGCTGGCGGCACGGCTGCCGTCGATCCTGCCGCCGTTGTCGCCGGCCGAACTTCTCGAAGTATCGATGATCGCTTCCGTTGCCGGCGAAATCGAAGGCGGCGCGCTGACTAACAAAAGACCGTTCCGCGCGCCGCATCATTCGGCGTCGATGCCGGCTCTGGTCGGGGGCGGCCTACGGGCGCGGCCGGGCGAGATTTCGCTCGCGCACAACGGCGTGCTGTTTCTCGACGAGATGCCGGAGTTCACCGGACAGGTGCTCGACTCGCTGCGTCAGCCGCTGGAAACCGGCGAAGTCGCCATCGCACGCGTCAACCATCGCATCACTTATCCGGCGCGCTTCATGCTGGTGGCGGCGATGAATCCGTGCCGCTGCGGCCGCGCCAGCGATCCCGGCTTTGCCTGCAAGCGCGGCGCCAATGTGCGCTGCGCCGCCGACTATCAGGGCAAACTGTCCGGCCCGCTGCTCGACCGCATCGACTTGCACATCGAAGTGCCGGCCGTCACCGCCGCCGATCTCATTTTGCCGCCGCCGTCGGAAGGCAGCCGCGAAGTCGCCGCGCGGGTGGCGCGGGCCCGCGACATCCAGTCCGAACGCTACGCCGCGCTGGGCGCGCCGCTGATCCGGTGCAATGCGCAGGCCAGCGGCCCGATACTGGAAGAAATCGCCAAAGCCGACAGCGCCGGCATGACATTGCTGCGCGACGCCGCCGATCATATGCGCCTGTCGGCTCGCGGCTATCACCGTGTGCTGCGCGTCGCCCGCACGCTGGCCGACCTCGACGGCGCGGTAAAAGTCGGCCGCGTGCATCTCGCCGAGGCATTGTCATACCGCGCACTCGCCGACGAAGTGCGCCGCGCCGCTTAAATCGCCGTGCGGCGCGTATAGTTAACAAGCCGGTAACGAACCCAGCCTAGCCTCCGGGAACCGCGCGAGGTTTTCACCGCGCCGTGGAGGTTCAAATGCGGCGTCTGCATATCGGTTTGTTGCTTGTAGCCGTAGCCGCCATTCCGGCCGTTGCCGCCGGCGCCTATTACAAAATCGGCAGCAAAACAGCAGTTGAGAAGCCCTGCTTCATCGCCGGCAATGCCGGATACAAATTGTCGGCCCATGGCGACGCGCGCCACATCGTCCGCATCGACAATCAGGCGGCGCTGCCGCACCTGCGCATGCAACTGGTCAACGATCCGGCGGCCGCCGATTTCGTGCTCGTCGACGACAGCGATGCCTCGATCGCCTGCAAAGGCGTGTCGGTGGTCGAAAGCATTCGCATCGATCCGGCGGCGGCGAAGCCGGACTTGATCGTCGCGGTGTCGCGCGAGGCGGCCGACTACAAGATTTACCTGCACTCGAACAATTACAACGAGCAGGATGCGGCCGCTTTAGCCGCGGTAATCTGGCAAAATGCCAGCAGGACCGGCGCGCTACGCGCGACTGCGACAAGGTAAATCGGCGTTCAGCCTGCTTCTTAACGTCGCCTTCACCACACTCACCGCCCGGTGCGTTGCGACTGTGAGCCTTGCATAAATTCGCAAGAGTCCCGCGGCCAAACTGGACGCGGCATGAACACACCGCAGTCCCCCACCACTGCCAAAAAGACGCCGTCGCGCAACATGGCGGCGCTGATCCTGTTCGGCCGCGCGGCTTACATCACCATGGCGCTCGGCTTCGGCGGCATCGGTTTCTACGGCGGCATCGTCATGTCCGGCGACAGCTACGATCCGCACGCCTATGCCGTGGGCGCCGGCTTCCTGTTCGCCATCGCCTGCGCCGTCATCGCCTTGCTGCTGATGCGCCGCCGCGCCGGCAAGGCAAAGCGCCGCGACCTCGAAATGCGCATCGAGGAACTGTCCGACCGCAACTGGGAACTGCGCGAGGCCGAAGTGCGCGCCCGCAGCCTGCTGGAAGCGCAGGGCGACCTGATCGTGCGGCGCGACCCGCAAGGCCGCATCACCTATGTCAACGACGCCTATTGCGCGCTCGCCGGCAAAAGCCGCGACGACCTCATCGGCCACGACGCGGCGCTGTCTGTCCTCGAGCAGGGCGAAACGGCGGTGCTCGCCGACGGCACCCGCGCGCATGACCAGAAAATCGCCTGCGGCGACAATGCCCGCTGGATCGCCTGGCGCGAAGTCGCGGTGCGCAGCGAAACCGGCGGCGAAATCCAAACCGAGATACAAGCCGTCGGCCGCGACGTCACCGATCGGGTCGAAGCCGAACGGGCCTTCGCCGCTGCGCGCGATCTGGCGGAAGCCGCCAACCGCGCCAAGTCGCGCTTCCTCGCCATGGTCAGCCACGAAATCCGCACGCCGTTGAACGGCCTGCTCGGCATGGCCGACCTGCTGCTCGACACACCGCTGACGCCGGAGCAACTGACTTACGCCAAGGCCGCCAAAACATCCGGCGAGACGCTGCTGTCGCTGATCGAGGAAGTGCTCGACTTTTCCAAGATCGAAGCCGGCCGGCTCGACCTCGAGCCGCGGCCGCTTTCCCTTGTCGCGCTGGTCGAAGAGACCGTCGAACTTCTTGCGCCGCGCGCGCAGGCCAAAGGCATCGAAATCGCTTCTTTCATTGACGAACGTTTGCCCGCGACCGTGATCGGCGACGCGGCGCGCTTGCGCCAGGTGCTGCTTAATCTCGCCGGCAACGCCGTCAAGTTCACCGAACAGGGCGGCGTCGCCGTCCTCGTCGAACCGGGCGCGCGCAACGGCGACATTCGCTTCCGCGTGCGCGATACCGGCATTGGCCTCGCGCCGCAGGACCAGGCGCGCATCTTTCTCGACTTTGAACAGGCCGACGGCTCATCGACGCGCAAGTTCGGCGGCACCGGCCTCGGCCTCGCCATTTCCAAACGCATCGCCGAGCGCATGGACGGGTCGATCGCCGTCGAAAGCGACAGCGGCAAAGGCTCGACCTTCAGCTTCACCGTCGCTCTGCCGGCGGCGGCCGACGACAATCCCAGCTTACTCGCGCCGCCCGATCTCAAGGGCCGTGCTGTCCTGATCGTTGCCGGCGCCGAGATTGAAGCGTCGCTGCTGGCGCTTCGCCTCGGCCGCTGGGGCGCCAAAACCTGCACCGCCAGCGATGAAAACATCGCGGGCGCTCTGTTGCCCGAGCGGCACTGGGATGCGCTGCTGGTCGATTTCCCCGCCGCGCAGGCGATGATCGCCGATGGCCGCCTCGCCGCCAACGACGTCGCCCGCCGCATCGTGCTGATAAAGCCGAGCGACCGCCATGAATTGCCCACGCTCAAGGCCGCCGGCTTTACCGGCTATCTGGTCAAGCCGGTGCGCGCCGCCTCTCTGGCTGCGCGCCTGCAAGCCGAGACGTCATTCGAAAATGCGCTCGCGGACAGTGTCGAGGACATCAACGAAGCCGCCGTCGTCGATCACGCAAACGATAAAGGCAAGGGGATGGGCCTGTCCATTCTGGTCGCGGAAGACAACGACATCAACGCGCTGTTGGCGCGTGCTTTGCTGACACGCCTCGGCCATCGTCCGGTCATCGCCGGACACGGCGAAGCGGCGGTGGACGCCTGGAGCAAAGCGCGCGCCGCCGGCACGCCTTACGACCTCATCCTGATGGACGTGCAAATGCCGGGCATGGACGGGCTGGAAGCCACAGGCCGCATTCGCGCCCTCGAGGCGCTCGACGCCACGCAGGAATCGACCAGACTTGCGCCGACCCGCATCGTCGCACTCACCGCCAACGCCTATGCCGAAGACCGCGAGGCTTGCCTGGCCGCCGGCATGGACGGGCTGTTGGTCAAGCCGCTCGACCGCGAAAGGTTGCGCGACGCGCTCGAAACCGCCGCCCGCGGCGCTTCGATCGCGGCCTGAAAGGCCTTCCCAAATCTGTCATAAATTCGTATCGCTGCCATGCTGTAGGTACGGCCAGCACTTGAAATATGATTCGGCGCTCCGACATTCCGCACATAGGCAATGTTGTTTCGCCGCATGGGATCGCAAGGGATCGAAAACAGATGGCCCGCGACAGCCAGAGCTCACCGCGCAATTTGCTTGAACGTTTTCGCCCCAGTCCCGCCGTTCCCGGTTTGATTTCGTCGTTGCAGGCTTACGGCGGGTTGCAGGCCTGGGCCGCGCGCACGCACCGTCCCTCGCAAAGCCTCGGCCGGATCGGCTCACTGGAAGTGCGGCTGGCGCAGACCGCCGCCGAAGTGCGCCAGGCGCAGAAATTGCGCTACCGCGTTTTCTATCAGGAAGGCTCGGCCGTCCCCAATCCCGGCCGGCTGTTCGCGCGCCGCGATGTCGATAGCTATGACGCGATCTGCGATCACTTGCTGGTTCTCGATCACGCCGCGCGCGAAGGCCGGTCGGGCAGCCGGCCGGTCGTCGTCGGCACCTATCGCCTGTTGCGCCAGCAACTCGCCGAAGACCATGGCGGCTTCTACACCTCGAGCGAATTCGACATCGGCGGGCTGATCGCCCGGCATGGCAAGTTGCAGTTTCTCGAACTCGGCCGCTCCTGCGTGCTGGCGCCCTATCGCAACAAGCGGACTGTCGAATTGCTGTGGCAAGGCATTCACACCTACATCACCCAGAACCGCTGCGATGTGATGATCGGCTGCGCCAGCCTCGACGGCACCGAGCCGAAGCAACTCGCGCTGCCGCTGTCATTCCTGCATCACTACGCACGCGCGCCGGAAGAATGGCGGGCGCAGGCGCTGCCGGAACGCTACGTCGAGATGAACCGCATTTCCAAAGAATCGATCGATCCGAAGGAAGCGCTGCGCGCGCTGCCGCCCTTGATCAAAGGCTATCTGCGGCTGGGCGCCTATATCGGCGACGGCGCGGTGGTCGATCATGAATTCGGCACCACCGACGTCTTGATCGTGCTGCCGGTCGCGGCGATCAAGCAGCGTTACATGGAGCACTTCGGCGACGGGCGGCGGGCGGCTTAATCCCCCCTGTCATGCCCGCGAAAGCGGGCATCCAGTATTCGCCCAGGTTCGTAATTCAATCGCAGCGTCGGCGCTTACTGGGTCCCCGCCTGCGCGGGGACGACAGGTATTACAGCCTGCGCAGCGACACGTTCTCGACCAAGTGGCTGGCGCCCTTTTTCAAAATCAGATCGGCGCGCTGGCGCGTCGGCACGATGTTCTCATGCAGATTGACCAGGTTGATGCGTTCCCAGATCGACGACGCGGTCGCGGTCGCCTCCGCATCCGACAATTCCGAATAGCGATGGAAATATGATTTCGGATCGCGGAACGCGGTCGAACGCAAGGTGAGAAAACGATCGACGTACCAAGCCTTGAGCACATCGTCGTCGGCGTCGAGATAGACCGAGAAATCGAAGAAATCGGAGACGAACGGGATCGCCTTGCCGTCTTTCGGCAGGCGTCCGGTCTGTAAGACATTTAACCCTTCGACGATGAGGATGTCCGGCCGGTCGACCTCGACCCACTGGTTCGGCGTCACGTCATAGGTCAGATGCGAATAGATCGGCGCCCGCACCGGCGCGCGTCCGGCCTTCACGTCGGACAGAAAGCGCAGCAGGGCCGGCAGATCGTAGCTTTCCGGAAAGCCCTTCTTTTCCATCAGGCCTTCGCGCTCAAGCACAGCGTTTGGAAACAGGAAGCCGTCGGTGGTGACGAGATCGACCTTCGGCACATTTGGCCAGCGCGCCAAGAGCGCCTGCAACACGCGCGCGGTGGTCGACTTGCCGACCGCGACCGAGCCGGCGACGCCGATGATGTACGGCATCTTCAAGTCTTCGGTGCCGAGAAAGCGCTGCTGCGCACGGAACAGCCGCTGCGTCGCCGCGACATAAAGATAGAGCAGCCGCGACAGCGTCAGGTAAATGTCCTCGACTTCGGTAATGTCGAGACGGTCATGTAGCGAACGCAGCCGCGTCACTTCATCGACGGTCAAGGTCATCGGCGCGTCTTCGCGCAACGCCGCCCAGGCCTCGCGTGAGAATGTGCGGTACGGCGACAGGTTTTCTTCCGTGCGCTGTTCCATGAAGACTACTTTCTTGACGCCTTTTCGTCGTGCCCCGACTGCGCGGTGCGTCTGTCGAGTTCGGCTTCGACCTCGGCCAATGTCACGCCGCGCATCTTCAGCACGACGAGCAGATGATAAATCAGATCGCACGCTTCAGAAATCAGCCGGCCCTTGTCCTGCTGCACGGCAGCTATCGCGGTCTCGAATGCTTCCTCGCCCATCTTCTTGGCGCAGTGATCGACACCCTTGTCGATCAGCGCGCGGGTGTAGGACTGCGCGGCATCGGCTTGCGCGCGCGCGGCGATGCGGGTTTCGAGATCGGCGAGGGTGAATTTCGTCATGGAATTTCTCTATCACTTCTCCCCTCCCCCGCGAAGCGCTGGGAGGGGAAAGAGTCACGGATCCAGCCGCATCGGCAACCCGGATTTCGCCATATAGGTCTTGGCCTCGCGCACGGAATACTCGCCGAAATGAAAGATCGAGGCCGCCAGTACGGCCGTGGCGTGGCCATCACGGATACCCGCCACCATATGATCGAGCGTGCCGACGCCGCCGGACGCGATCACCGGAACCGGCACCGCATCCGCGACCGCGCAAGTCAGCGCAATGTCGAAGCCGGATTTGGTGCCGTCGCGGTCCATTGAGGTCAGAAGGATTTCACCGGCGCCGAGCGACACCACTTCGCGCGCATACTCAACGGCATTAATGCCGGTCGATTTGCGGCCGCCAATGGTGAAGATTTCCCAACGATCTTTTTCGCCTTGCTGCGACACCTTCTTGGCGTCGATGGCGACGACGATGCACTGCTCGCCGAATTTCTCCGCCGCTTCACGCACGAATGCACGCCGGTTCACCGCCGCGGTGTTGATCGACACCTTGTCGGCGCCGCAGTTCAACAGCTTGCGAATATCCTCGACCGTGCGCACGCCGCCGCCGACGGTCAGCGGCATGAAACAGGCTTCGGCCGTGCGCGTCACCACGTCGTAGATCGTATCGCGGTTTTCGTGGCTCGCCGTAATGTCGAGAAAGCACAATTCGTCGGCGCCGGCGGCGTCATAGGCAATCGCCGCTTCGACCGGATCGCCAGCGTCGCGCAGATTGACGAAGTTGACGCCCTTGACGACGCGGCCGTCCTTGACGTCGAGGCAGGGAATGACGCGGACTTTGAACATGGCTCAGGCCGCTGCTTTCGCGTCTTTGATCAGCTTCAAGGCCGCCGCTGGATCGAGCCGCCCGTCATAGAGCGCGCGGCCGGCAATGGCGCCTTCGAGCCGGCGCGCGCGCGGCTCGAGCATGGCCTTGATGTCCTCGATCGAGCCGAGGCCGCCGGAGGCGATGACGGGAATCGAAATCGCATCGGCCAGCGCAATCGTGGCGTCGAGGTTGAGGCCTTGCAGCAGGCCGTCGCGGGCAATGTCGGTATAGATGATGGCCGACACGCCGGCATCCTCGAAGCGGCGGGCGATGTCGAGCGCGCTGAGTTCGGATGTTTCCGCCCAACCCTGCACCGCCACCTTGCCGTCGCGCGCATCGAGACCGACGGCGACGCGGCCGTGATATTTCTTCGCAGCTTCCTTGACGAATTGCGGATCGCGCACCGCCGCGGTGCCGATAATGACACGATCGACGCCCTTACCGAGCCAGGCTTCCACTGTCGCCATGTCGCGCACGCCACCACCAAGTTGCACCGGAATGCCGATGGTCTCGAGAATACGATCGACCGCGTCGGCATTCACCGGCCTGCCGGCGAAGGCGCCGTCGAGATCGACGATATGCAGATAGGCAAAGCCCTGCATTTCAAAGGCGCGCGCCTGCGCCGCCGGATCGCGGTGAAACACCGTGGCGCGCGCCATGTCGCCCTGCTCCAGCCGCACGGCCAGGCCTTCCTTCAGATCGATGGCAGGAAACAGAATCATGCTGACACGCCCTCGTCATTCCGGACGGCTTGCGAAGCAAGACGATCCGGAATCCAGCGCTGGATTCCAGGTTCGCGCAAACGCGCGCCCCGGAATGACAGATTAGTATTCTTCATGGCTTCCACTTCAAAAAATTCGCGATCAGCCGCAGACCGAGCCGCTGGCTCTTCTCCGGATGAAACTGCGTGCCGACCATGTTGTCGCGCCCGACGATGGCGGTCAGCGGGCCGCCGTAATCGGCCTGCGCCACCAGATCGCCGGCGCTGGCGGGTTTCAGCTCATAGGAGTGCACGAAATAGGCATGCAAACCATCGCTGCCAAGCGGTATCTCGTCGAGCAGCGGATGGGCCTTGCGCATGTCGAGCGTATTCCAGCCCATATGCGGGATCTTGAGGCTCGCGTCATTCGGCGCGATGCGGATGACTTCGCCTTTGATCCAGCCAAGGCCGGGGGTCACCTGATGTTCGCGGCCCACATCCGCCATCAATTGCATGCCGACGCAGATGCCGAAGAAGGGGCGGCCGTCCTTGCGCACGCGCTGCTCAAGCGCCGCGACCATGCCGGGAATGCCGTCGAGGCCGCGCCGGCAGTCGGCGAAAGCGCCAACGCCGGGCAGCACGATGCGGTCGGCGGACGCGATGTCTTCCGGCTTGCTGGTGACGAGGATCGGCTGGTCGTGGCCGTTCTCGCGCGCCGCGCGTTCGAAAGCTTTCGCCGCCGAGTGCAGATTGCCCGAACCGTAGTCGACAATCGCAACACTCATCGCTGTGATCCCGGCTCGGGGAACAGGCCGATGACATCGGAGGATGACGGCGCGCCGCGCCGCACCGGCGCTGCATAAGTGGGCGCGGCTGGCGCGGCTGCTTCCGGTGCGCGCTCGGCCCACGCGCCAAAGAAACGGCGCTCGGCGATTTCGCGGTCTTCGGCAACGACGAAGCCGAGATTTTTCCAGCGCCGCCGCGTCAAGGTCCAGCGCCGGATCGTCGCCGCTTCAAGCCCGACCAGCAGCGCGATAACCAGCGCCGCCGCGCTCTGCACCCATGACGGCAGACCGGCGAATTTGATGCCGACGGCGACGGCGATCGTGATGATGACGTAAATGAAAAACGCCAGCCACAGCCTGCGCACCAAAAGCCATAGCGGCGCCAGCACGAAAGCCCAGAAGTGGAATCCGTCACGCACAAAGACGAAGCGTTCCGGAGCGGTGACGCTCTCGGTTTTGCGCGGCGGCGGTTCGTGCACGGTGAAAGTGGGCATCATCAATACTCGTTACAATTTCCGTCATGCTCCGCGCAGGCGGAGCATCCAGCCCTGTCTGCGCAATGCAAGCGCTAGGTCCTCGCCTGCGCGGGGACGACGCCAACTAGCCCCCCAATGTTCCCTTGGTCGATGGCACTTCGTCCTTCGCCTTCGGATCGATCGCCACCGCGGCGCGCAACGCCCGCGCCAGACCCTTGAAGCAGGACTCGGCGATATGGTGATCGTTGGTGCCGTACAGGCATTCGGCATGCAGCGTGATGCCGGCGTTCATGGCGAAAGCCTGGAACCACTCCTGCACCAGTTCGGTGTCGAAGGTGCCGACCTTGTCGCGCACGAACTCCGCCTTGAACACCAGAAACGGCCGGCCGGAAATGTCGATACAGACGCGGGTCAGCGCCTCGTCCATCGGCACATGCACATCGGCATAGCGGGTGATGCCCTTCATGTCGCCAAGCGCCTGCTTCACCGCCTGGCCGAGCGCGATGCCGGTGTCCTCGGCGGTGTGGTGGAAATCGATATGCAGGTCGCCGACCGCCTTGACGGTCAAATCGATGCGCGAATGCCGGGCCAGCAGGTCGAGCATATGGTCGAGGAAGCCGATGCCCGTCGAAATCGTCGACGTGCCCTTGCCGTCGAGGTCGACCGAGACCTCGATATCGGTTTCCTTGGTCTTGCGCTTGATCGTGGCGGTTCGCATGCCGGAGCCCTTCATTCGCGGGCCTTTTATCAGGGGTTGCGAGGATTCGCCACAGGCCCCGGCCAGGCGTTTGCAAACGCTTCCGGCCGTGCCTAGATGACCCGGGTCGCAAGGGTAAGGCTCCAAATGGTAAGCAACGACGTCCCGGTTTGGCACGGCACCACCATCCTCACCGTCCGCAAGGGCGGCACGGTCGTCATCGGCGGCGACGGCCAGGTTTCGATCGGCCAGACCATCGTCAAATCCAATGCCAAAAAGGTGCGTAAACTGGGCAAGGGCGATGTTATCGGCGGCTTTGCCGGCGCCACTGCCGACGCATTCACCTTGTTCGAGCGGCTGGAAAGTAAGCTCGAGCAGTACCCCGGCCAACTGCTGCGCGCCTCGGTCGAATTGGCAAAGGACTGGCGCACCGACCGCTATCTGCGCCGGCTGGAAGCCATGATGATCGTCGCCGACGTCAATGTATCGCTGGTTCTCACCGGCACCGGCGACGTGCTGGAGCCGGAAATGGGCGTGTCCGGCATCGGCTCCGGCGGCAATTATGCGCTGTCGGCGGCCCGCGCTTTGCTCGATGGCCCCTTGAGCGCCGAGGAGATCGTGCGCAAGTCGCTCGATATCGCCGCCGACATCTGCGTCTACACCAACCGCAACGTCACCATCGAGTCGTTGAAATCGTAACCGAGTACATCCGTTGACCGACTTCTCCCCGCGCGAAATCGTTTCCGAACTCGACCGCTACATCGTCGGCCAGAACGACGCCAAGCGCGCCGTCGCCATTGCGCTGCGCAATCGCTGGCGCCGCCTACAGCTCGACGACAGATTGCGCGAGGAGGTATTGCCGAAAAACATATTGATGATCGGGCCGACCGGTGTCGGCAAGACCGAGATTTCGCGCCGCCTAGCCAAACTGGCCGGCGCACCGTTCCTGAAAGTGGAAGCCACCAAGTTCACCGAAGTTGGTTATGTCGGCCGCGACGTCGAACAGATCATCCGCGATCTGGTGGAAATCTCGATCACGCTGACCCGCGAGCGCAAGCGAAAAGACGTGCAAACACGGGCCGAAACGGCCGCCGAAGAGCGCGTGCTCGATGCTTTGGTCGGCCCCGGCTCAGGTCCCTCGACGCGCGAAAGCTTCCGCAAAAGGCTGCGCGCCGGCGAACTGAACGACAAGGAAATCGAGATCGAGGTGCAGGCCGGTTCCGGCGGCGGCATGCCGATGTTTGAGATTCCCGGCATGCCGGGCGCGCAAATGGGCGCCATCAATATCGGCGACATCTTTGGCAAAATGGGCGGCGGCCGCACCAAGACGCGGCGCGTCACCGTGCTGGAATCGCACGACATCCTGATCAATGAAGAATCCGACAAGCTGCTCGACAACGAGCAGCTCATTGTCGAATCGATCAAGGTCGTCGAGCAGAACGGCATCGTCTTCCTCGACGAGATCGACAAGATCGCCGGCCGCGAAGGCCGCTCCGGCGCCGACGTGTCGCGCGAAGGCGTGCAGCGCGATCTCTTGCCTTTGATCGAAGGCACTACCGTCAACACCAAGCATGGCCCGGTGAAGACCGATCACATCCTGTTCATCGCCTCCGGCGCTTTCCACATTTCCAAGCCGTCCGATCTGTTGCCCGAACTGCAAGGCCGCCTGCCGATCCGTGTCGAATTGCAGGCGCTGACCCGCGACGACTTCCGCCGCATATTAACCGAGCCGGAAGCGTCGCTGATCAAGCAGTATGTCGCACTGCTCGGCACCGAGGGCGTCACGCTCGACTTCACCGAGGACGCCATCGACGCCATCGCCACTATTGCGGTTTCGGTTAATTCTGCCATCGAGAATATCGGCGCGCGCCGCCTGCAAACTGTGATGGAGCGCGTGCTCGACGAAGTGTCTTTCGCCGCCACCGACCGCGGCGGCGAAACCGTACGTATCGACGCGGCTTACGTCGACAAGCACATCGGCGACCTGGCCAAGAACGCCGATTTGAGCCGGTTTATTCTATAACGGCCGCCCCAAGCCCGCGTTTATCGTAAATCACAATTAATAGTTGAATCTTTTTTCCGTCCATTACAATTGGCCGGTTGGAACAAGTTTATGTTCTGGGAGGCGACTATGTCCGCGGCAAGCCGCAGCAAGGCAGGTGCACACGAGAATGCCGGGCGGCTTACTCCCGGGGCGCATCTTCGGGCGGAAATCGAACGGCTGGGACTGGATCAGGTCGCGGTCAGCAAGGCCACCGGGGTGTCGCGCCAGTCGGTCAATAACATCGTCAACGGCCGCCAGGCGATTTCACGCGCCATGGCCGGTAAACTTGGCCGCCTGACGGGGCGCAGTTCGGACTACTGGCTCAGTGCTTTTTTTGCCGGCACCGGCGAGGCGCAAGCGCAAGCGCGTGAAGCTTTTTACGGCGGCGTGCTGGTCAACCACCAGATCGTTCGCGCCGTAAAAAACGGCGTTATTTACATCGCGCCGTTCGACGCGACCCACGTTCGCAGCGCCGCGATCGATCTCACGCTTGGCAAGGAATTGACGCTTGCGCCCGGCGCCACCGTGACGGCGCGGACAAGAGAGCGCGTGGAATTGCCGCTGGATTATCTCGGCCGCATCGGCATCTCCGCCCAGCTCGCCGGCGACGGCATCCTTGCCAGCCATGCCTTTCAGCTCGAGCCCGGCTTCAAGGACGAGATCGACATTTGCCTGTTCAACGCCGGAAAAAGATCGCTCCGGCTGCGCGCCGGACAGCCGTTCGTCAGCCTTGAAATCTTTCATCTCGGCGCTACCCCAGACCCGTAAAATACAACCGTACGTATACTCCTGGTTGTGTAAAGCAAATGGCAATCTTTTCTTGACACATGCGGGGGGTCTCGTCCTATCCTCCAGATTGCATCGACAGATACAGCAATTTTAACGAGCGTTTGCGTATCGGGGGAGCTCAGTCATGCGGACGAAGAAAAACGGGGAAAGTACAGCGCCATGCGCCGAGCCCGGCTGCACGGCTTGGCGCGAGGAGGTGCTGAGCTGCGCCTTCGAAACCTATCTCGGCATTTCACGCCTGATCGCCACGGTGCAGATCGGGCCGAGGAACGCCCCGCCGACGCGAAAGCAACGGCCGCCGCGCCGCAGCCGCTAATCTCCAAGTCCCCGCTTGAGCCGGACATAAAGGGCGCCCTCGCCGCCATGGGCGATGGCCGCATCCTCGAAGCCGACCAGCAGAGCGCGGAATTCCGGCAGGCCAAGCCATTGCGGCACCTGGCGGCGCAGCACGCCGATTTCACCGCCGCGTCCTTTGCCGGTGATCACCAGCACCAGACGCGCATCGCGCTCCTGCGCGCTGCGCAAGAATCTCAAGAGCGCCGAATGCGCTTCATGTTGCGTGAAGCCGTGCAGGTCTATTCTCGCGTCGATCGCGTGCCTGCCTTTGGCGACGCGCGACTTCATGCGCCGCGTTAAAGGCTCCAGCGGCGGCGCGGCCGGTTTTACCGCGACAGGCGGCGTGACAGTTTTTGTCACCTTCACCGGCTTGATGAATTTCGGTGGATGCTTGGCCGGCGGCTTCGTCAGCGCCGGCACGTCGTCACCGCCGGCGTCGGCAATGTTTTTCGTTTCGGCGCGCAGCGGCTTGATCGACTGGGCGACCGTGGTCCACAGCACGCGGTCTTCGTAAGTCAGGCCGCGCCGCCTTTTGCCGTCACGGCTCATGCTGTCACGTCAGTTCGCCGAAGCGATAATGTCCTTCGGCCGCGGCTTCGGCATCGGAATGCTCTTCGTCTCCACCGCGCCACCGATCGAAACCGTCTGCGGCACCAGCATGACGAACTGCCCGAACTGCTTGATGCGGCCGGCAATGCTGGCAACACTGTCGCCGTGGCCGAAATAGATATCGGCGCGCGCCGGACCGATAATCGCCGAGCCGGTGTCCTGCGCGATAAGCAGGCGGCGGAACGGCGTTTCCGGCTTTTCGCTGGCGATCGGCAATTCAGCATCGACCCAGATCGGCGTGCCATAGACGTGAATCGATTTGTCGACCGCGGCCGAGCGCAGCGGCGTCAACTGCACGCCCTGCGCGCCGATGCATTCGTCGTTTTCGCCGAGCGCGACCTCGTTAAAGAAAACGAAGGAGCGGTTCTTGCGGCGCAATTCCTTGCCCTCGTCCGGATTGGCTTCCATGAAGTCGCGGATCTTGTCCATCGACATCTCCTCTTTCGAGACGATGCCGCGATCAACCAAAAACTTGCCGACCGGCGTATAGGGATGGCCGTTGCTGGCAATGTAATTCAGCCGCAGCAGCTTGCCGCCGTCGAGCTTGACCCGCGTCGAACCCTGGATCTGCGCGAAAAAGGCATCGACCGGATTTTTGACGTAGCAAATCTCGAGGCCCTTACCGTTGAGCGCGCCGTCTTCGATCTTGGTGCGGTCGAAATTGCCGAAGACCTTGCTCTGCTTCTTCTTCACCGCATGCGCCGGCGCGGTGTATAGCGGCACATTGTATTCATCAGTCTTGACGCGCGAGCCTTCGATCACGGGCTCGTAATAGCCGGTATAGAAGCCCTGTTCCTGGCCGTTCGCCGCCAGCCGCACCGGCTTGAAATTATCCTCAAAGAAAGCGCGCGCCTGCTCGCGGTCGAGATTGCCCGCGGCAATGGCGCGCTCGCAGACCTTGAACAGCGCGCCATAGACGGGACGCGCCGCGCGCATTTTCAAAGTGCCATGCTTTATGGCGCCGCAGCTTTTCTGGAAGGCCGCGTAGGCGGCGGCGTGGTCGTCATCGCCCCAGCCGGCGAGCGCCGCGAATGTCAGAGCCTCAGCCTGCGCGTTACGCAGCTTCAGCGTGCTCGCCGACGCGGCGCCGCTCGCGCCCGCTAAAACGCAGAGACCCAAACCAGCCCGCACCAGAAATTGCGAAGCGGGCATGGCCATCGGCTCATTGCCCGGCTTCGGTTGCGATCAGCTTCCAGTTCGGATCGCGCGATCCGAGATCGCGCGCGAAGGTCCAGACGTCCGTCACGTCGGTCACCGCCTCGGCATTGCCGTCGATAACTTCGCCGGCCTTGTTGCGGGTGACCGAAACCAGCTTGGACTGGAAGCGCACGGTGATCTGCGCGGTGCGGCCGCGCGCTTCGGCGGCGGTGATCGTCGCGTTATCGAGCGACACGAAACGGCTCTCCACGGTATCGCCGCGCTTCTCGCGCTCGATGATCGCGCCTTCGAAGCCGTCATAGACTTCGCGCGACAAAAGATTTTTCAGCGTACGGCGGTCGCCTTCGGCAAAGGCGTTGACGATCATCTCGTAGGCGGCGCGCGCGCCGGTGAGGAAATGCGCGGCGTCGAATTCGCGGTCGGCGGCGGCAATGGCGTCGAGGCCGGCCGCGATCGGCGAGCCGGGCTCGGCAATGCCCTTCCAGCGTTCGGCCGAGGTGGCCGGTTCTGCCGCATCGTCCGGCTTCTTGATCGTGGCTTCGCCGCGGTTGGGCAGGGACACGACATTTTCAGGTGTCGGACGCACCGGCTCCCGCGCGGCGTAAGGATCATACGGCGGGCGTTCGCGGCCGGTGCGCTGCCCAAGCACACTGCGCAGCCGCAGGAAAATGAACACCGCGAGCGCCAGGAAGATGATGGTGTAAATGTCGAACACGTCTTGCATTCTTTCGGCTACAGTTCCGGAAGATTGGCGTTCAGGCTGCCCGCCCCGGTGGCATAGCGGCCGCGCCCACTTCTACTATCTAACTATCTAAGCTGGTGGACGCACCGATCCAGTGGCCTGGCGCTGATTTTTCCGCGCAAATTGCCTCACCGGCAAACCTTAAACGATCACGGCGAAGACGCAACAGAACCCGTTTCTCTCACAGAAAGACCGACGATTGTGGCAAAATGGCTGTTACTGACGGTGCTGGCATTTCCGCTGGCCGAATTGGCGGCCTTTGCCGCGGTCGCCGTGGCCATCGGATTTTTCCAGGCGCTCGGCCTCTTGATCCTCGGCACGGTGGCGGGGGTCATGGTGCTGCGACACGCCGGCGGCAATCACATTGCCCGGGTGCGCAGGGCCATGAGCGAGGGTCTCAACCGCAATGGCTTTACCGCCTTGCAGGCGGATAGCACCGGCGGCTTCATCCTTTTTGCCGGGATTCTGCTGGTTATTCCGGGGTTTATCACCGACGCCCTCGGGCTTCTGGTGCTGCTGGTGCCGCTCTGGCGGGCTCTCAATGGGCGCCTCGGGCGGGGCGTCCCGCCACAGCGCGCTGACGGCGTTGTCGATCTCGGCCCGGAGCAATGGCGGCGGGTTGACGACCCGGTCTTGCCGGATCGGCGTCCGGACGATACCGGCCGTTAGCGACCGTCCTTGTTCGCCCTTGGGGCCTATGTTAGCCAACCGCCGCATAAAGTTGCGCTAGCGGCGCTCAAGGAGAAGTCATGACAACCACGAATGGCGGCCAGGGTCAGGAACCGAGCCCGGAACAGCTGCCGCAGCTCAGTGTGGTAGGCCAGTACATCAAGGACTTCTCGTTCGAAAACCCGAACGCGCCGAAGTCGCTGGCCGGCAGTCCGGAAGCGCCGCAGATCAACATCCAGATCAACGTCAACGCCGCGCCGATGTCGGACACCGACATCGAGGTGGTGCTGATGATCGCCGGCAAGGCGGAAACCGGCGGCTTGCTGATGTTCAATTTCGAGCTGGCCTTCGGCGGCGTCTTCCGCATCCGCAACGTGCCGCAGGAAAGCTTGAACGCGGTCGTGCTCATCGAATGCCCGCGCCTCTTGTTCCCGTTCGCCCGCGAGATCATCGCCACCACCGTGCGCAATGGCGGCTTCCCGCCCCTGCTGCTCGACCCGGTGGATTTCGTCGCGCTCTATCGCCAGAAGATGGCGCAGATGCCGGTAGCCGACGCCCCGGCGCAGTAAGCGCTCCAACGACTGCGACATAATCGACAGAGAACGCCTTCGCGTCGCGACGCGGAGGCGTTATGCGTTCGCGCGCTGGCGGACTCAACGGTCCGTTAACCGCATCATACTACTTCAAACTGTGGTTCACCCCCGTTTGGAATGACCTTGAAGCAAGCCTACAAGTTCCATCGCAAGATACTGGATGCCGGACTTCTGATCGGCCTGTCGATGGGCGCACTGTATGCTGGCGCTCGGACCGGACTGACGCCGCAAGATCCTTCCGGGGGCGTGGCGGTCGTGTTCGCGCCGTGGACTCCGGCCAGTGCGGTCGTCTCGCAGGCCGTCGCAGCAGGCGGCCGCTTCGTCCGCTTCGGAGGCCTGCCCTTCGTCGCCATCGTGGTACCGGATGACGCCTCCTATCCGGACAGAATGTTCAGCGAAGGTGCCTGGCTCGTGGTCGATTCACAAACGCCTGGCGGTTGCTTCACCGCAAAACCGAACGTCCGGGAAATTTTATGACCAGTCTCGACGCCCTGCAACGAACCATGGCGAAAGCGCTGATCGCCCTCGCCGTCGCAGGAATTCCTGTCCAGTCGCTGGCCGCGTTGGCGATCAACCGGTCGGCTGCATCGGCCGGCATCATCGCCGCCGTGCTGGCGGCGGCGCCGGTCATTGCCATGCTGTTGGGCCGGCCGCTGATCGTCGTGGCGTTCGCACTTGTCGTGGCGCTGGTCGGCCAGACGTCTCTGCTTGTTTTCACTTTTACCGGCCATCCGTGGCAGGTCGAAATGCATTTCTATTATTTCGTCGTGCTGGCGTTGGTATCCGGATTCTGCGACTGGCGCGTTGTGGTTGCCGCTGCCGGCCTGATTGCGATCTACCATCTTGGCCTGAACACACTGTTGCCGGCCGCCATTTTTCCGGGCGGCAGCGATATTGTGCGCGTCCTCGTGCACGCCCTCGCCGTGATCGTCGAAACCGCGATGCTCGTCGGCATCGGCTATGCGATACGATCGGCCTTCGCCCAGGCCGAAAAAGCGCATCGTGAAGCCGAGCTCGCCGCTGCCGAACTCGCACGCATCGGCCAGCGGCGCGAGCAGGACCTGACGGCGACGACAATCCGGGCCGATCGCATGAGCGACATGCTCGACCGCTTCAAGCGGGAAATGGCGGAATCGACCGAGATTCTCCATTTGGCGGCGCAGGCTTTGCAGTCCGATGCCGACAGCCTCAACACCGCCGCAACAAATGCCAATGCACAATCGGCGACGGCCGGCACGGCATCGGAGCAGACCGCCGAGAAAATGCGATCCGCCGCCGCAGCTAACGAAGAACTGGCAGTCACCATCGCCGACGTCGGCTCCAATGCCGCGCGATCCTCGCATCTTGCGGCGGCAGCTGTCAGCGAAGCGGCAAAGACGAGCGCCACCATCGATGAACTTGTCATGGTCGCCGGCGAAATCGGCAAGGTAACGGGACTGATCAGCGCCATCGCCGCGCAGACGAACCTGCTCGCGCTTAACGCAACCATCGAGGCCGCGCGTGCCGGCGAGGCGGGCCGCGGTTTTGCCGTTGTCGCGCAGGAGGTGAAGGCGCTGGCCGGTGAAACCGCAAAGGCCACCGCGGAGATCGGCGAGCGGATCGCCGCGATGCAAGTCGCAACCGGCCGTTCCGTCGAAGCGATTCAATCGATCTCCGGCACGATCCGAGAACTCGATCAGTTCTCGGCCCGTATTGCCGAAGCCGTCGAACAGCAGGCCGAAGCGGCCCGCGAAATTGCCGCCAACGTCAATGCCGCCGCCGTTAGCGTGCAACAGGTCGGCGGCGCCATCGTTCAGATTGAAGACGTGGCGGACCAGGCGTCACGTTCAGCCAGCAAACTAACCGATGCGGCGACAGGCGTCGCCGACCAGACCCGGCGGATTCGCGATCAGGTTCAAACCTTGACCGAAGAAATCCAGAAGATTCCGGCATAAGCCGCAATCCTTCCACATCGTCACGTCGTCGAGTAATTCCGCCAGATCGCATTCTCGCCGAGCGTGGCGACGAATTGCGCGTGCGCGATGCGATCGGCCTCGGTCAGGCGGGGCGCCAAAGGCGCCGGACGGACACGGACGACAGCGGCCCCGTCAATGCCGACGCTGCGCACACCGACGCTTTCGGCCAGGCCGAACGAGGCCTGCCGGCCACCGAGCAATTCCAGATAGACCTCGGCGAGAATTTCAGCGTCGAGCAGCGCGCCATGCTTGGTACGGCGCGAATTGTCGATGCCGTATTTGCCGCACAGCGCATCGAGATTATACGGCCCGGCCGAATGCTTGCGCCGCGCCAAAGCCAACGTATCAACCAGCCGGTCGCGCGAAATCAGCGCGCGATTGTGCCGCTTGAGTTCGGCACAGAGAAAGCCGTGATCGAAACTGGCATTGTGAATGACCAGAGGCGCGTCGTCGCCGATGAAGGCGAGGAAGTCATCGACCACGTCGGCGAAGCGCTTGTGCGTGCGCAGGAACTCGATCGACAGGCCGTGAATCGCGAAGGCTTCCGCCGGCATGTCGCGGTCGGGATTGAGATAGGCGTGAAAAGTCGCACCGGTCGGAATCCGGTTCAGCAGTTCGACACAGCCGATCTCGACCAGCCGATCGCCCTTGTTAGGATCGAGGCCGGTGGTTTCGGTATCAAGAACGATTTCGCGCATGTTGGGTTCGCCCGTTACTGCCGATTCGGCATCTTACTCACCTGCGCCAGAATTTCACGTACCTGGGCGCGGGCGGCGTCAAATCCCTGCGACGTATCCACGACGAAATCGGCGCGGGCGCGCTTCTCCACATCCGGCATCTGCTTGGCGAGAATGGCAGCAAATTTTGACTGCGTCATGCCGGGCCGCTCGAAGGCGCGCGTCTTCTGCACATCGGCAGGCGCCGACACAACCACGACGGCGTCACAGCGCGCATCGCCGCCGGTCTCATACAGCAAGGGAATATCAAGCACCGCAACCTTGGCGCCGCTCGCCTCGGCGTCAGCCAGGAACCGCTCGCGCACCTGCAGCACCAAAGGATGCACGATCTGTTCGAGCCTGCCGATCGCCGCTTCGTCGCCGAGAACCTTCTGGCCGAGTTTGGCGCGATCAACGATACCGCCGCTGGTCGTGCCTGGAAACGCCCTCTCGATCAATGGCGTTGCTTCGCCTTCATAAAGCCGATGCACCGCGGCGTCGGCGTCGTGCACCGGCACGCCTTCGTCGGCGAACATTTTTGCCGTCGCCGACTTTCCCATGCCGATCGAGCCGGTCAGACCGAGGATGAACATTCAGCCGTCCACAAAACCATTGGTACGTAAATACGCCAGCAGCGGCAATAGCGGCAAGCCGAGAATGGTGAAGTAGTCACCTTCGACGCGCTCGAACAAATGAATGCCGATGCCCTCGAGCTGATAGCTACCGACGCTCGACAGCGCGGTGTCGCCGGCCATGTCGAGATAATCGTCAAGGAAGCGGTCGGAAAAATTGCGCATGGTCAGCCGCGCGGTATCGGTGAGTTCGAACAGAACCTCGCCGTCGCGCACCAGAGCCAGCGCCGAATGCAGCGCGTGGGTCTGTCCGCGCAGCGCGCGCAATTGTTGCGCCGCATCGGCGCGATCGACGGGTTTGCTGAAACGCGCGCTGCCGAGCGCCAAAGTCTGATCGCAGCCGAGCACCAGGTGCCCGCTTTGCGTTGCCGCAACAGAATCGGCCTTGGCCCGCGCCAGTAACGCCGCGGCGGCGGCCGCATCCATCACGCCGGCTTTCGCCTCAACAGCGCGCTCATCGATCTGCGCCGGACGGATGCCGAAGCGCAGCCCGGCCGCCGCCAGAATCTTGCCGCGGATATCGCTCTTCGAGGCGAGCACCAGAGGTTGCGGGGCAATCCAAAGCGGCATGGGTATCCTTTACGACGCGAGCGCTTAACCCGTGATCGGTCGCCGGCGGCGTTCGACCAAGAGCTTCATCACCGCGGCAGCGGTTTCCTCGATCGAGCGGCGGGTCACGTCAATTAGCGGCCAGCCATGTTTGTTGCAGAGCCTGCGTGAATAAGCGACCTCCTCGGCGACCGCAGTCTTGTCGATATATTGATCGTCGTCGCGATGCGCGTTAAGACCCAAAAGCCGATTCTCGCGAATCTGCACGATCCGTTCCGGACTGGCGAAAAGTCCAATCACCAGAGGCCGCGTCAGCTTTTCCACCTCCGGCGCCAGCGCCACGCCCGGCACCAAAGGCACGTTACCGGTTTTGACGCCGCGGTTGGCAAGATAGATTGAAGTCGGCGTTTTCGACGTCCGCGACACGCCGATCAGCACGACATCGGCTTCTTCAAGACCTTCGACATGCTGCCCGTCGTCATGGAACATCGTGTAGTTGAGCGCGTCGATGCGATGAAAATACTCGGCGTTGAGAACGTGCTGCGCGCCGGCGCGTAAAATGGTCTCGGCGCCGAGATAGGACTGGAACAGCCGCAAAATCGGTCCCAGAACCGACATGCAGGGCAGACCGAGATCGCGGCAGGTATTCTCAAGCGACGCGATCAGGTCTTCTTCCAAGAGCGTATAAAGGACGAGGCCCGGCGCTTCGGTGATTTCAGCCAGCACATGGTCGAGCTGCTTTTTCGAGCGCACCATCGGGTACAGATGTTCGACCGGCGACACATTGGCGTATTGCGCCGCGGCGGCGCGCGCCACCGTAATCAGCGTTTCGCCGGTCGCGTCGGAGACCAGATGGAGATGAAAGTAGCCGGTGTCTGGCATCTGTATAGCCGCCGGATGGCATGTGGACAGGACGGGAAAAACCGGGCCGAACGACGACCATGTAAGCGGGCGGGACGGGTTGGGTCAATTTTTGTCCCCATCACTCAGCCTGTGGCCGTGCTGGCGGCGGCCATTTGCACGTCACGCGAAATTGTGGACACGGACTTGGGGACAGCAGGGGATAAAGGGCGCAAAGCCCTGTAAAAAGAAGCTTCCTACTGTGGACGAGACGGTCGGAAAAAACTGGGATTAGGAATAAGACTGCGGCAAGCGGTGGACAGATTGTTGACGCTCAGTCATGAGTCCAATCGACAGCCTAATAAACACTACAAAAAGAACTTATAGAGTCTTTATGAAAGAAGCCGCTCAAGCCAACGGCATGGGGATAAAGCCGCTCATTCGTGTGCTCCAGGGCCAGCGCGAAGAGATTCCGCCGATCTGGATGATGCGTCAGGCAGGACGGTATTTGCCTGAATATCGTCAGGTCCGCGAAAAGGCAGGGGGGTTTCTCAATCTCTGCTTCAATCCGGAATTGGCTGCCGAAGTAACGCTGCAACCGGTGCGAAGGTTCGGCTTCGACGCGGCTATTTTATTCTCCGATATTCTGATTATGCCGTTGGCGCTCGGTCGCAAGGTTGAGTTCCTCGCCGGCGAAGGCCCCAAGCTCGAGCCGATGGGGGATGCCGACGCGCTCAAGGGCATGCGCGATCAGGCCGATGGTGATGTTTTCGCGCCGATCTATGAGACGGTGCGGCGAGTCAAAGCCCAGCTCGATCACAAGACGGCTTTGATCGGCTTTTGCGGCGCGCCATGGACGGTGGCGACTTATATGGTTGCCGGTGAAGCGACGGGCGATCAGGCGCCAGCGCGCCATTTTGCCTACCGCGATCCAGAGGGTTTTTCCCGGCTGATCGAATGTCTGGTGCGCGGCTCGATCGACTATCTGGTCGGCCAGCTTAAGGCCGGTGCCGAAGTCGTGCAGATTTTCGATACTTGGGCTGGCGTTCTGCCGCCGGAGCAGTTTGATCGCTGGTGCATTCAGCCAACGCAGAAAATCGTGCAAGGTGTTCGCGCCCAGGTGCCGGGTGCCAAGATTATCGGTTTTCCGCGCGGCGCTGGCGCCATGGCGCTGCCTTATGCCGAACTCACCGGCGTCGATGGCCTGGGGCTGGACTGGATGTTTCCGCGCAGTCTCGCGCGCGATATTCTGCAGCCGCATGTTGCGGTGCAGGGTAATGTCGATCCGCTGGCCTTGCTTGCCGGCGGCGCCGCGCTTGACCGTGAAGTTGATGATGTGATGACGCTCGCCGACGGCCCGCTGATCTTCAATCTTGGCCACGGCATTCTGCCGGCCACGCCGATCGAACATGTAGAGCGCATGCTGAAGCGGGTGCGTGGGAACTAGCCCATGTACCTTTGGCTCAAAGCCTTCCACATCATCGCCGTCCTCTCGTGGATGGCCGGCATGCTCTATCTGCCGCGGTTGTTCGTCTATCACTCCACCGCCGAGCCGGGCTCGACGCAGGCGAAGACATTCGAGGTGATGGAGCGTCGCCTGCTCAATTACATCATGACGCCGGCGATGGGCCTGACCCTCATCCTTGGCTTTATTTTGATGCTGCAAGGGCAGTGGCTGACCGCCGGCTGGCTGCATGCCAAGCTCCTTTTGGTGCTTATCATGGTCGGCATGCATGCGTTCCTGAGCCGTTGGGCGGCCGATTTTCGTATAAATCGGAATACGCATACCCAGAAATTCTTTCGTATAATCAATGAAGTACCGACGATCCTGATGATCCTCATCGTGATCCTGGCGGTGGTGAAGCCGTTTTAGCTTTTGGCGGCCCGCAAACCACGTTAACGCTGCCCCTGGCCGCTTTCTTTGGCGCCCCTTGCGCGAAAGCGCTCAATCTCATATGTTAGAGAAATCCCACCGAACGCAGGCGGATGCAGTCGCGTACCGGAACCGAACAGTTCGGACCGGTCGAAAGCATCAGGCGCCGGGACCTCTCCCAAAGCGCCCTCCTTTAATCCAGCCTGCGATCCCTACCTCTCTCTTTAGCCAGCCTTGGTCCTGTATTTTTAAATGGCCGCGCTGGACTCCCATAGGACCTAACCCGCATGCGGGAAATGAAGCTCCAGGACCTCAAGTCCAAAACCCCTGCCGAACTGTTGTCGTTCGCCGAAGAGCACCAGGTCGAGAACGCCTCCACCTTGCGCAAGCAGGAGCTGATGTTCGCGATCCTGAAGCAGCTCGCGACGCAGGAAATCGACATTATCGGCGAAGGCGTCGTCGAAGTTCTTTCCGACGGCTTCGGTTTTTTGCGATCGCCGGAATCGAACTACCTGTCCGGGCCTGACGACATCTACGTCTCGCCTTCGCAGATCCGCCGCTTCGGCTTGCGCACCGGCGATACCGTCGAAGGCCAGATACGCTCGCCGAAGGACGGCGAACGCTACTTCGCGCTGCTCAAGGTCAATACCATCAATTTCGAAGACCCGGAGAAGGCGCGCCACAAGATCAACTTCGATAACCTGACGCCGCTCTATCCCGATACGCGGCTGCGCATGGAGCATGACGACCCGACCAAGAAGGATCTGTCGGCCCGCGTCATCGACATCGTCGCGCCGATCGGCAAAGGCCAGCGTGCGCTTGTCGTCGCGCCGCCGCGCACCGGCAAGACCGTGCTGCTGCAGAACATCGCGCACGCCATCACCGCCAACCATCCGGAATGCTATCTGATCGTGCTTTTGATCGACGAGCGCCCGGAAGAAGTCACCGACATGCAGCGTTCGGTGAAGGGCGAGGTCGTCTCCTCGACCTTCGACGAACCGGCGACACGCCACGTTGCCGTGGCCGAAATGGTCATCGAAAAGGCCAAGCGCCTGGTCGAACACGGCCGCGATGTCGTCATTCTGCTGGACTCGATTACGCGCCTCGGCCGCGCCTACAACACCGTGGTGCCGTCGTCCGGCAAGGTGCTGACCGGCGGCGTCGATGCCAATGCGTTGCAGCGGCCGAAGCGTTTCTTCGGCGCCGCGCGCAACATCGAAGAAGGCGGCTCGCTGACCATCATCGCCACCGCGCTGATCGATACCGGCTCGCGCATGGACGAAGTGATTTTCGAAGAGTTCAAGGGCACCGGTAACTCGGAACTGATCCTCGACCGCAAGGTGGCCGACAAGCGCACCTTCCCGGCCATGGACATCACGCGCTCCGGCACCCGCAAGGAAGAACTGCTCACCGAGCCGGCCGTGCTCAAGAAGATGTACGTCCTGCGCCGCATCCTCAATCCGATGGGCACGATGGACGCCATCGACTTCCTGCTCGACAAATTGCGCAACACCAAGAGCAACGCCGAATTCTTCGAGTCGATGAACACCTAAAGCGCTACACTCAGTTGTCGAACGAAATGAGATCGCCCGCTTCGTGCGGGCGGTCTTTTTTATGTCCGGCGGTGCGCTCTAGCGGCGAAAATTCCAGCCGTCCGAGTAAAACTTCTCGGCGATTTCCTGCTCGAAACGATCGTTGAAGCCGCCGTCGCGCCAGCCGACCACCCGGTCGATGTCGATCTGGGTTTGCCGTTCGCGCGACCGGAGCGCCGCGTCATAAAGCCGGCGGAAAAAGCTGCGGCGCTGCGGCGCGGCTGTTGCGGCGGGCAGATAGGCCTGGCCGTGAAAAGCCGATGGGCGGGCAACATGGGACATGGCCGTTCTCCTTGTTGGCGGTCTGCTATTGAGCAGGCCTCAGGCATTGAGCAAAAAATCTGCTAAAAACGGCACGTTGACAAAGGATAAGCTCTCAGCCGACAGTTGAGATTATCTCATGCATACACCGGCACCCCCGCTGTCCGCCCTGCGCGCCTTCGAGGCGGCCGCGCGTCATCTCAGCCTGACGCGGGCGGCCGAGGAATTGCACGTCACACCGGGCGCGCTTAGCCACCAGATTCGCGGGCTCGAGGAACTGCTCGGCGTCAAACTGTTCGAGCGCAAGGTGCGGGCTATTGCGTTGACCGCAGCAGGCCGTCAGCTTTATCCGGGATTGCAGACCGGCTTCGGCCATATCCGCGACGCGGTCGCCAGCCTCGATGCCGCGCATGCATCGAACATTCTGGTGGTCAGCACATCGCCCGGTCTGACGTCGAAATGGCTGGCGCCAAGGCTCTATCGATTCAGCGATGAATTTGCCGATGTCGACGTGCGTATTTCGTCGTCGTTCACCAATGCCAATTTCGAAACCGATGGCGTCGATATTGCCGTGCGCCACATGCGCGCCGATCCGGCTCCGGACCCCGCGCTTGAAATCGAGAAGCTCGCCGACATTGCCTTGATCGCCGTTTGCAGTCCGCGCCTAATTGAAAAATACGGTGCGGTGAAGAATGTGGGCGACCTGGCCCGCTTCCCGTTGATCCACGACGAGTCGATCAGTCCCCGCGTGCAGGCGCCGAACTGGAGCGAATGGTTCGCCGCTGCGGCCGTCAGCGGCGTCGATCTGCGGCGCGGGCTGCATTTCAACAGCGCCGATCACGCGCTCGATGCCGCTGGCGAAGGGGCCGGGGTTTTACTGGCGCACGATCTCATGGCCTATGACGATTTGCGCACGGGGCGCTTGATCATTCCGATCGACCTTCCGTTACGCGCCGGCCGTGCCTTTCACCTCGTGTGGCCGAAGGGCCGCCGGCCGAGCCGCGCGGCGGAAGGTTTCCGGCGCTGGATCAAGAACGAAATCGCGGTCATGGACTGGAGCAGGATCAAGCGAGCCGCGGCGTCAAAGAATAGCGCCCGATAAGAAGCGCACAACACAATCCGTAAGGTGCAGATCAGCAAGGGCCTGATTGCGCCGGCGCCGTGGAGCCAGTGGCTGCAGCAGGGCGCGGCAGCGTCGCGGCTGGCGCGCTCAGCCTGATCGCCGCATAGACGGCGAGGAAGGCAACAACAATGCCGGCGGCGACATCGATGAAATAATGCGTGCCGACAATCGGCGTCGCCAGGATCAAACCGGCGTTGAGCGTAAGCGACAGCCAGCGTACGGCCGGGACGCGCCACGTCGCCCAGATGAACAGCAGCGCGCCGATGGTGTGGAAGCTCGGAAAGGTCAGCAGGCCTTCCAGCGTGTCGAGCCGCATCAGGAACGGCGCGCCGGAGCGCAACTGCTCGACGATCGGAATATGCACGCCGAAGCCTTCCGGCAGCGGCGCACCGACCGGCAGGCCGAGATCGAGGTAGGTTGTCGACAAGGCCGGCATGACAATCGAGATCAACACGGTGGCGAACAGCGAAAGCCCCGCGGCAAAGGTGAACTGTTGCAGCCGCTGCATCTGGTTGGCGAAGAACAGCACTACCGGCACGACGACGAATTGCGGCATCAGCGTGAAGTAGGCCAGCACCAGCGCGTTGTGCAGCAGGCGATGCCCGGCAAAGAAATCGAGATAGAGGCGCCGGTCGATGCCGAGCGCCTGGTCGATGGCGAGCAGTTCGTCGTCGACCAGCGGAAAGCTCATTGCCATGGCGGCATAGCTCATCATCGTGCCGAAGATCAGCACCAGCAGGATCTGCACGAAGCCCTCGGCCATGCCGCGCACGCGCGCATCGGGCCGCACGGTGCTGTAGAGCCACCAGGTTACGCCGAGCACGGCGAAGGGCACGATCAGGACGGTGAGGCTGGCCGGTGCGACGCGCAAGCCCGTCAGGGCGCAGCCGGCCACGGTAAAGGCCGCCATCACGGCGATCAGCAGCCAGATGGCCCGGGCACAGGTGGATCGCGCGGCGGCGTGCGGACGTTCCATCCCGCCGGAACTAGAGCAATCGGCTTAAATAAGCCCTACCGGGGGCTGCGGTTTTTATCAAAAGGCGGTGTTCAAACCGCGTTCATGGCTGCGACAGCGGCGGCAATCGCCTCTGGTTCTGTCACCGGCAGCGAACAGCGCTCCCCCACGCAAACAAACGCGGCGCTTCCCGTCACTGCCTTCAGCTTGTCCTGCGCCGGGTGCGACGGCGGCAGATCGGCGGCTTTTTCCGCGCGCAGCACGATGCGGCCGACGAAGGGCAGCTTCAGCGCCGCCTGCGCGAAGCGCTCGGCGTCTGGTCCGGTGCAGACGATCTCGGCGCCGCGCAGCCGCAGGTCGAGCGCATTCAACAGCGCGACGTGGCCGAACAGGTTTTGCCCGGCCATGGCCAGAATGTCTTCGAGCAGCCGGTCGGCCTGCCCGCGCCATGTGTCGTCGCCGGAAAGTACCGCGAGCCGCACCAGATTTTGCGCCGCCACGGCGTTGGCATTCGGCGTCGCGTCATCGGCGGTCGAATGCGGGCGCAGCAACAGGTCGCTGGCGTCGTCCGCCGACCAGAAATAGCCGCCGGTCTCGGGATCGGCGTAATGCGCATCGAGCGCGCGCTGCCACGCCAGGGCCTGATCGAGAAAGCGCGGCTGGCCGGTCGCTTCAAACAACGCCAGAGCGGCGCGGATCATCGCGGCGAAGTCGGAGGCCAACCCCGGAAACAGCAATTGTCCGTCGCGCCACGAGTGACCGAGGCGATCCCCCTTCGTCATCGACGTGGCGATGAAATCGAAGGCACGCCGCGCCATGGCGAGCCATGACGGCTCATCGAGAATGGTCCCGGCATTGACCAAAGCGGCGATCATCAGCCCGTTCCAGTCGGCCAGCACCTTGTCGTCGAGGCCGGGCCGCACGCGCGCCGCGCGCGCGTCGAGCAGAATGGCGCGCAGCGCTGTCAGCCGTTCTTCGTCGGCCTCCGTGCGCGCCGGCGCATTGGAGCGGTTGAGAATATTGTGGCCTTCGAAATTGCCCTCATCGCTGACGTCGTAATGCCGCATGAAGAAGCCGCCGGCCTCAGGGCCGATCAGCTCGATGATCTCGTTCTTCGACCAGACATAGAACTTGCCCTCCTCGCCTTCCGAGTCGGCATCGAGCGAGGCGGAGAAGCCGCCTTGCGGCGTCGTCATTTCGCGCTTGAGCCATTCGACGGTTTCGCGCGCCCGCGTCGCGAACAGCGCATTGCCCGATCGCTGATAGGCCAGCGCCAGCAACTCCAGCAATTGCGCGTTGTCGTACAGCATCTTCTCGAAATGCGGCACCAGCCACTTGTCGTCGACCGAATAGCGCGAATAGCCACCGCCGAGATGGTCGTAGATGCCTCCCTCGCTCATGCGTTCCAGCGTATGCTCGACGGTTTCGAAGAAACGGACGTCCCCGGTTCTCAAACCCGCGCGCCACAGCATTTCCAGAATCGACGGCTGCGGAAATTTCGGCGCGCCGCGCAGGCCGCCATGCGTTGTATCGAAGGCATTGCCGAGTTGCTTGGCGGCGCCGTCCAACTCCTTCAAGCCGAACACCACCTTGCCCTGCGGCCGCGCGCGGTCGGCGAGCCGCGCCAGCAAGGCGGCGCGGTTCTGCTCGATCTTCTGCGGTTCGTCGCGAAACAGCCGCGACACTTCGCGCAAAATATCGGTAAAGGCCGGGCGGCCGAATTTCGATTCCTTCGGAAAATATGTGCCGCCCCACACCGGCTCGGCCGAAGGCGTCAGAAACATGGTCAGCGGCCAGCCGCCCTGCTCGCCCAAGAGATGCAGCGCGTTCATGTAGATCTGGTCGATATCCGGCCGCTCTTCGCGATCCACTTTGATGTTGACGAACAGCTCGTTCATCACCTGCGCCGTCGCCTCGTCCTCGAACGACTCATGCGCCATCACATGGCACCAGTGACAGGCGGCGTAGCCGATCGACAGCATGATCGGCCGGTTCGAACGCTTCGCCTCGGCCAAAGCCTCGGGCCCCCACTGCCACCAGTCCACCGGGTTGTGTTTGTGCTGCAGCAGGTAGGGCGAGGTCGCCTGCGCCAGACGGTTGAGGTGGGTGGTGGTGGGAGAAGACATGAGTGTTTATAGCGCGCAGCGGCGCGTCCGTCATTGAGTGTCATGCCCGCGAAGGCGGGCATCCAGTAAACACAAACGGTGCAGCGATTACTGGGTCCCCGCTTGCGCGGGGACGACAGAAATTACTTCACCCAGGTCTCACGTTTGCATAACACCATGGCGACGCAACCTTCCAGGCTCAGGGCATTGGCGCTCTTCAAAGTGACGACGCCGGAATAGGTCTTGCCGGATTCGACGTCGAGCAGGTCGCCTTTCCAGACATTGTCGCCGGATTTCGCCGCGCCTTTCATGATCACCGTGCCGATGGTGTTCTTGCGCGCCTGATCCTTGACGCCGATGATCTTGCCGCACAGTCTGCCGCCGCAGTTATAGAAGTTGACCTGCGTGCCGGTCGAAGGCCGCGTCCAGTTGCCATAAGGGTCGGCGGCCTGCGCCGTCGAGGCAAAGGAAGCGCAGCTGAGCGTCGCGGCGATGAGTGTTACGATTCTGGCCTTCATGGTGTCCTCCCGGTTTTTATTGCCCGCAGTCTAGCAAAGCGGCACTTAGGAGTCGCTAGCGCGTGCTGGTTTGCTGCGCTGCGGTCACGCGCCAGATCGTGTTGCCGACATCGTCGGCCACCAGCAACGCGCCGTCCCTGGCGATGGTGACGCCGACTGGCCGGCCGAGCGCCTTGTCGTCGGCGCTGATAAAGCCGGTCAGCACGTCGAGCGGCATATCGGCGGACGGCTTGCCATTGGCGAAGGGCACAAACACCACCTTGTAGCCGGAGCGCGGCTTGCGGTTCCAGGAGCCGTGTTCGCCGACAAAGGCGCCGCTCATGAAAGCCTGCGGCAGGCGGGCTTTGTTGCCCTCGCTGGTTTGCGCGAAAGTCATGCCGAGCGGCGCGACGTGATTGCCGAGCGCGTAGTCGGGCTTGATTGCTTTCGCCACCAGTTCAGGATTTGGCGGCTTTGCGCGCTCATCGACATGCTGGCCCCAATAGCTGAAAGGCCAGCCGTAGAAGCCGCCGTCCTTCACCGAAGTCAGGTAGTCGGGCACCAGATCGCTGCCGAGTTCATCGCGCTCGTTGACAACGGTCCACAGTTCGCCGGTCGTCGGCTCGAAGTCTAAGCCGTTCGGATTGCGCAAGCCGCTGGCGAAGACGCGCTTGTTGCCGGTGGCAAGATCGACTTCGAGAATAGCGGCGCGCATCGTCTCCGCCTCAAGCCCGTTCTCTCCGACATTGCTGTTCGAGCCGACGGTCGCATAAAGTTTTGTACCGTCCTTGCTGGGAAGAATGTTCTTGGTCCAGTGATGGTTGATCGGCCCGCCCGGCAGGTCGGTGAGCTTTTCGCCCGGCGTGGTAATTTCGGTCGAGCCTTCCAGATATTTGAAACGCACGATGGCGTCGGCGTTGGCGACGTAGAAATCGCTGCCGATCAGCGCCATGCCGAACGGCGAATAGAGGTCCTTGAGAAACACGGTTTTCGTCTCGGCAACGCCGTCGCCATCGCGGTCGCGCAAAAGCGTGATGCGGTTGGCGCTCTCGACGCCGGCGCCGGCCTTGCTCTGCACGAGGCCCATGATCCAGCCTTTGATGCTGAAGCCGGTGTCCTCCTTTTTCGGCTTGTTGCTTTCCGCCACCAGCACGTCGCCGTTCGGCAGGACATAAACCCAGCGCGGATGGTCGAGGCCCTTGGCAAAGGCGTTGACGGCGAGCCCGTTGGCGGCTGTCGGCTTAGCGCCCTCCGGCCATTTCGCACCTTCGGCAATGTTCACCGTCGGGAAAATCGTTTTCGTTGGCGCCGGGATGGTCGGGTTGGGGCCGTGCGAGGCCTGCTCGGGCAGTTTTGAACTGTCGCCGCAGCCGGCAAGCGTGAGCAGCGAAAGGGCTGCCAGAAAAACCGTGAGATTGTGACGCATGCTGCCTCCGCGCATTTGACGCGGTCGTCCGTTCGCCCCACGCGGCCCGCAGGTTTTAACAGCCGGGACTGCAGAATCGTTCCGGCGTCTGCTTCCGGTTCGCGGCTTTTGTTTCCCGCTCCCCGCATGCGGGAGAGGGTGGCGCACGCAGTGCGCCGGGTGAGGGCGAAGCTTACTACGCCTGATCCTGAGGGCCTGTCCTCGGGCTTGACCCGAGGAAGCCCGCCGAGCGTTAGTGAAGGCGGGGCGTCTCGAAGGATGAAGGCGGCCCAATGGTTAGAGACGCGCTGCTTGCGCAGCGCTCCTCACCATGAGGCCGAGTCAGGTCGGACGACATGCGTGGCTTCTCGTCCGGTAAAACGAAACCGGATTGAGCTCGGTCGTTGGGGTACGACCCTAAGATCGATAGCACAGGCCCCTTACCCCGCCAGCCCGACAAACATCGCTAGCGCCTGATTGAGCCGCGCAAGGTCGGGATCGCTCAGTTGTCCGATGCGATAGCCGAGCTTGGCTTTCGGCACGGTCAGAATTTTATCGACCATGATGCGCGACATAAATTGCAGGCCATTGAGCGGGCTTGGTTCGATTGCGACGCGAAACAGCGGCAGATCGGTCGGGTCGCGGGTGAAACCGCAAATTGTCACCGAGTTGAGCACTTCAAAATGCCGATGTTGAATGACAACGACGGGACGCGGCTTGCCGCCGTAGTCGGCGCCGCTTGCGCTCGTCCAGATTTCACCGCGCGTCAATCGAGCGTTCCGACGGACATCGCGTCGACCCAGGCCTGATCTTGCGCGGCGTGGCGGCTCTTATTGGCAAGTGTCGATTGACGGCGCGCCTCGGTGGCGAATTTCGGCGAACGCATATCGGGCACCCATAAAGTCACCGGGCGCATGCCGTTGGCGCGCAGGCGGGCGCGATGTGCGCGCACCTTGTCCCGCGATGTCGCAGGTTTTGCCTTGCGGGTCTTGTCGCTTGGCTGCGTCGGCTTCGATCCCATGCCATTGACCTCCGGTTACCTGTAACCTATCGCCGTTTTGGCTTTACCCGCAAGCCGCAATTGGCTTCAACCTGAGCATGCCAAACGCGGACACCATCTTCGCCCTCTCCTCCGGCCGGCCACCGGTGGCGATTGCCGTCATCCGCATTTCCGGGCCGCGCGCGGGCGCCGCGCTGACCGCGCTCGGTGTGAAAATCCCCGAACCGCGAAAAGCCGGTCTCGCCCGCATCCGCGATCCGCGCTCCGGCGGGATTATCGACGAGGCTTTGGTGCTGTGGTTTCCGGCGCCACACAGCGAGACCGGCGAGGACGTTGCCGAATTGCAGGCGCATGGCGGCCGCGCGGTGATCGCGGCGATTCTCGATGCGCTGGCGCGGATCGACGGCCTGCGCATGGCCGAGGCCGGTGAGTTCACCCGGCGCGGCTTCGAGAACGGCAAGCTCGATCTCACCGCGGTCGAAGGCCTGGCCGATCTGGTCGGCGCCGAAACCGAAGGCCAGCGCCGGCAGGCGTTCCGGCAGATGAAGGGCCTGCTCGGCAACCGAGCCGAGACTTGGCGCAAGCGGCTGATCCAGGCGCTGGCTCTGGTCGAAGCGCGCATCGATTTTTCCGACGAGGCCGATGTGCCCGAAGAGCTGGTCGCGCCGGCTTTGAAAATCGCGCGCGAGCTGAAGGATGAGATTGCAGCGGCGCTGGCCGATGGCCGTCGCGGCGAGCGCCTGCGCGAAGGTCTGGTGGTGGCGATCGCCGGGCCGCCCAACGCCGGCAAATCGACGCTGCTGAACCGGCTGGCCCGGCGCGAGGTGGCGATCGTGTCGCCTTATGCCGGCACGACGCGCGATATCATCGAGGTGCATCTTGATCTCGGCGGCCTGCCGGTGACCTTGCTCGACACGGCGGGCATTCGCGAGACCTCCGATCCGGTCGAGATGGAAGGCGTGCGGCGCGCGCGCGAGCGGGCGGCGAGCGCCGATCTGGTGCTGTGGGTGGTCGATGCCAGTGAGGCTGCGGGGCAGGTAGGTGCGGGGAGTGGCGCAGCGGTTTGGTCCCAAGAGTTCGGCGGCGCCGGGCTTCCCAACGGGCGCGGTACCGAAGCGGCGCCCCCGGCGGCCTGGCTCGTCATCAATAAAATAGACCTTTTGGATCAAGGGCTTGTAAAAAATGAATCAATTTTCGAAAGTACTGATAAGACTGAACACGAATTACGTAGTAATAACTCATTGAAAAACATGGTTAATATGAGGTTAAGAGATAAAAATGAACTCAACCATCAAACCAATGCTAAGATAAAATATGAAGCTGTGTTCAGTATTTCAGGGGTGTCCGGCTCCGGGTTTGATACCCTGCTCGCGGCTTTGGAACGCCATGCCGGCTTCTACCTCGCCGGCGGCGAACAATCATTGATCACTCGCGCCCGCCACCGCGAGGCGCTTGAATCGACCCTGGCCGCACTCGGCCGTGCCGAAACCCTTGCCGGTTCCGAGGACCTGCTCGCCGAGGAGCTTCGCGCCGCTGCCTATGATCTTGGCCGGCTGACGGGCCGCGTCGATGTCGAAGACGTCCTGGATGTCATTTTCCGGGACTTCTGTATCGGCAAATGACCAGGACGTATTGTTTCACGTGAAACATGGCGTCCTGGATGTTTTGACCCGTCCCAACGGCTCGGCTAAAAGGCCCGCGATGCCAAATATTCAGTTCGATGTTGTTGTGATCGGCGGCGGCCATGCCGGCTGTGAAGCGGCTAGCGCGGCGGCGCGCATGGGCGCGCGGACGGCTTTGGTGACGCACAAGTTTGCCACCGTCGGCGCAATGTCGTGCAATCCCGCCATTGGCGGCCTCGGCAAGGGCCATCTGGTTCGTGAGATCGATGCTCTCGACGGTCTGATGGGCCGGGTCGCGGACAAAGGCGGTATCCAGTTTCGCGTTCTGAACCGCCGTAAGGGACCTGCCGTGCGCGGGCCGCGCGCCCAGGCCGATCGCAAGCTTTATGCGGCGGCGATGCAGGCCGAAATCAGCGCCCAGCCCAACCTCATCGTTATTGAGGCCGAGGCCGACGATCTTATCATCGCTCAGGGGCGAATTGCCGGCCTCAAATTGGCCGATGGCCGCGCGATCGGCTGCGCGGCGGTGGTTCTGACCACCGGTACCTTCCTGCGCGGCCTCATCCATATCGGCGAGACCCAAATTCCGGCCGGCCGCGTCGGCGAGGCTCCGGCGATGGGCCTTTCGACCACGCTGGAGCGCTACGGCTTCACACTCGGCCGTCTGAAAACCGGCACGCCGCCGCGTCTCGACGGTACCACGATCGACTGGAAAAGCCTCGAAATGCAGCCTGGCGACGATGTGCCGGAGCCGTTCTCGATGCTGACCGACCGCATCACCACGCCACAGATCGAATGCGGCATCACCCGTACCGTTGCGGCGACGCATGAGATCATCCGCGCCAATGTGCATCGTTCGCCGATGTATTCAGGCCAGATCGCTTCGACCGGGCCGCGTTATTGCCCGTCGATCGAGGACAAGATCGTCAAGTTCGGCGAACGCGACGGCCATCAGATTTTCCTGGAGCCGGAAGGCTTGGACGATACGACCGTCTATCCGAACGGCATCTCGACGTCTTTGCCGGAAGAGGTCCAGCACGCCATTGTCGCCACCATTCCGGGGCTGGAAAAGGCCCGTTTTGTGCGGCCCGGCTATGCCATCGAGTACGATTACGTCGATCCGCGTGAGCTCGAGCCTACCTTGCAGACGAAACGGCTGCCGGGGCTTTTCCTGGCCGGCCAGATCAACGGCACCACGGGCTACGAAGAGGCTGGGGCACAAGGGCTTCTTGCTGGTCTGAATGCCGCGGCGGTGGCGTCGGGCGGCGATGCGATCGTCTTCGACCGCGCCGAATCCTATCTCGGTGTCATGGTCGATGACCTGACGACTCGTGGCGTCCTCGAGCCGTATCGCATGTTCACATCGCGCGCCGAATATCGCCTGCATCTGCGTGCCGACAATGCCGATCAGCGTTTGACGGACAAAGGCATCGCTATCGGCTGTGTCGGGGCTGAAAGGGCCCGTATCTACGGGACCAAATCGCGCGCCCTCAAGGACGCCCGGGACTTCGCCAATTCGGTATCGCTGACGCCAAGCGAAGCGGAAGCGCAGGGCCTTTCCATCAACAAAGACGGTCAGCGCCGTACGGCGTTTGAGCTGCTGTCCTATCCGCATATTGCGATGACTGATCTCACGCGGTTCTGGCCGTGCCTGGCCGAGCTCCCGCCGAAGATCGCCGAGCAGATCGAGACCGACGCCAAATATCACGTCTATCTGGCGCGCCAAGCGTCCGACATTGCGTCGTATCGGCGCGACGAGAGCTTCACGCTGCCAGATGACTTCGATTATGCCTCGCTGCCGGGCCTGTCCAACGAGGCCAAGCAGAAGCTGATCGCCGGCCGGCCGCGCACGATCGGACATGCGGCCAAAATCAATGGCGTCACGCCGGCGGCGCTGACCTTGCTGGTGGCGCATGTAAAGCGCGGCAAACGGTCCGCGGCTAAACGCGCGTGAGCGCGCCCGACCTCAGCGCCGACAAGGCCAAGGCGCTCAAGCTGACGCCTGTTTCACGTGAAACACTGGGACGTCTCGAAACATACGTCGACCTGCTGTTGAAATGGCAGCAGAAAACCAATCTGATCGCACCGTCGACCATTCCAAACGTTTGGACGCGTCACGTCGCCGACTCGTTGCAGCTGCTCGATCTCGTCCAGGACGTCCGCACCTGGGTCGATTTCGGCTCGGGCGGCGGATTTCCGGCCATCCCGATTGCTTGCGCGCTGGCCGACAAACCCGGCGTGCAAGTCCACCTGGTCGAAAGCAACGGCAAAAAAGCCGCCTTCCTGCGCGAATCCATCCGCGTCACTGGAGCGCCGGCGCAAGTGCATTCGGAGCGGGTCGAGAAATATACCCAGACGCCTGTGAACAGCGTGGACGTCGTGTCCGCACGCGCGCTCGCCCCATTGAAAGTGCTGTGCGATCAGGCGTTTCCTCTGATCGAGCGGGGGGCCATTGGCCTATTCCCCAAAGGACTAGATGTAGCGGCGGAATTGACCGAAGCCGCTAAATATTGGAATATCGAAGCCACGACCGTGGCCAGCAAGATCAGCCCGGAAGGCTGCATTGTGATCGTCAAGGCTCTTAAGCCCAAGTAAGCCTTTGCGATCATTAACAAATATCGGATACTCAGCCAATGACCGACACGCCCATTTCGTTCCCGCCCGCCGCCGGTGAGTCTACGGCCGAGCCGCAGGTCATCCCGTTCGCCAAGCCGGCGGTACGCGCCGACGGCGGCCGGCCGCGCGTGCTGGCCATCGCCAACCAGAAGGGCGGCGTCGGCAAGACCACGACGGCGATCAATCTCGGCACCGCTTTGGCCGCCATCGGCGAGCACGTTCTGATTGTCGATCTCGACCCGCAGGGCAACGCCTCGACCGGGCTCGGCATCGAGCGCAAGGCGCGCCGTACTTCGACCTACGACGTGCTGACCGGCCAGGCGCCGATGCGCGACGCGGTGATCCCGACCGGCGTTCCGCAGCTTCACATCGCGCCATCGACCATGGATCTGTCCGGCTTGGAGCTGGAGATCGGCCAGGACAAGGATCGCGCCTATCGCCTGCGCACCGCGCTCGGCGACATCAACAAGGGTACGCCGGCCTTCGACTTCACTTATGTGCTGGTCGATTGCCCGCCGTCGCTCAACCTCATCACCGTCAATGCCATGGCCGCCGCCGATTCGATCCTGGTGCCGTTGCAGTGCGAGTTCTTCGCGCTCGAAGGCCTGTCGCAATTATTGAAGACCGTCGAGGAAGTGAAGAAGACGCTGAACCCGACTTTGTCGATCCACGGCATCGTTCTGACCATGTACGACTCGCGCAACAACCTCTCCAACCAGGTTGTCGCCGACGTGCGCCAGTTCATGGGCCGCAAGGTTTACGACACGGTGATCCCGCGCAACGTGCGCATTTCGGAAGCGCCGTCCTACGGCAAGCCGGTGCTGGTGTACGATTTGAAGTGCGTCGGCAGCGAAGCCTATTTGCGGTTGGCGACGGAGATCATCCAGCGCGAGAAGGAATTGAAGGCGGGGTAGCTGCTGCGTCGTCCCCGCGCAGGCGGGGACCCAGTAAACACCAAGCGCAATGATGCGCGGAGCGCCTGACAAATACCGGGGTTACGGGATGCCCGCCTTCGCGGGCATGACACCAGAACCATTGGCAGCGACAAAAAGAAACGTCACGAGGTAGAGTAATGGCGACTTCAGGAGCGGCGGCGATGGCGGATCATTCGCGATTGGGACGGGGGCTTGCTTCGCTCATGGGTGAGGTCGCCGAAGAGGCGCCGACGACTGACACCGCGCGCAAACCGCGCAAGGCGTCGATCGAACATCTCGTCGCCAATCCGCGAAATCCGCGCCGCACCTTTACCGAGGCACAGCTCATCGAGTTGGCCGACTCAATCAAGGAACGCGGCATCATTCAGCCGATCGTCGTGCGGCAATTGCCGGACAACAAGACGTTCGAGATCATCGCCGGCGAACGGCGCTGGCGCGCGGCGCAGCGCGCCGGCCTGCACGAGGTGCCGATCGCCATTGTCGATGCCACCGATGTGCAATCGCTCGAATTCGCCATCATCGAGAACGTGCAGCGCGCCGACCTCAACCCGATCGAGGAAGCGGCCGGTTACGCCGCGCTGATGGAGCAGTGCAATCACACCCAGGAACAGGTGGCGCAGATCGTCGGCAAGAGCCGGCCCTATATCGCTAACCTGGTGCGGCTGTTGAAGCTGCCTGACGCAGTGAAGAAGCTGGTCCGCGACGAAAAATTGTCGGCCGGTCACGCGCGGCTGCTCGTCGGCCATGTCAATGCGCAGATCCTGGCCGAGATGGCGATCGACGAAGGCTACAGCGTTCGCCAGCTCGAGGAGTGGGTGCGCGAGGACAACGCCAAGCCGGGCGACGCGACGTTCGACAAGCTGACCAAGAAGAGCCGCGCCAATGACCGCGCGGCGGCGAAGGATGCCGACACGCGCGCAGTGGAAAAGCGGCTGTCAGATGCGCTCGGCCTTGCGGTGGATATCGACCACAAGGGCGAGGGCGGCACGGTGACGATCAAATACGGCGACCTCGATCAGCTCGATTTGGTGATCAGGAAGCTGGGGGAGTAATTGCGTCTCTTACCCTCTCCCCAAAGACGAGCGAACGCTCGCCGTTCGGCGAGCTATGTGGGAGAGGGTGCCAAGCGTAGCGAGGCGGGTGAGGGGTCAGCGTACGAAATTGAATCCGACCCCTCACCCGGCTCGCGTCTCACTGCGTTCGCCGCGATCCACCCTCTCCCACAAGGGAGAGGGTAAGAAGCAGACGGAACAGAAACACCACCCGCCGTGTTTCCTGTCCATGCCAAAAGAACCACACACGATTCCGAAAGAATAAAGACCCGCCACCGCCACCGCAGCCTTTGCCGCCGGAGCCAGGGACAGACATTCCGCTCACGGATCCGACGCCGCCGGCGCCGACGATGGAAAAGTCAGAATTGTAAAAGTAGAATTTCGTCCGGCTTGAACGAAGTTCGAAGTATGCTCCGGAGTTTTGACCCGCATTGGAGATTATTGTTTCCCTTTTTCAAAAAGGAAGAGCGTGGGCTCTTCGCCGCCTTGTCGCATCGCCGGCACCGTAAGATACTGTGGCTCGACCTGCCTTCACCAACAGGCAGACGTGTCGCACGCTGTCTTATGGAGTGCCGGTGTCGGATTTCCTGCTTTTGCTGCTTGTCGGTTTTTTCGCGCAACTTGTAGATGGCGCACTCGGCATGGCATTCGGCGTGTTATCGACGGCGGCGATGCTGACACTCGGCTTTCCGCCGGCGATGGCGAGCGCAGTGGTTCATACCGCCGAGGTTTTCACCACCGGCGCGTCCGCGGCGTCGCACATTTATCATCGCAACGTCGACTGGCGAATGGTGGCCAAGCTCGGCATTGCCGGCGTTCTCGGCGCAATTCTCGGCGCCTGGATTTTGTCGAATGTCGATGTGACCGCGGCGCGTCGCTACGTCTACCTCTATCTCCTCGTCATGGGGCTTTACATCCTGTACAAATCGGTGCGGATCGCGCCGCCGCGCGTGGCGGCGGCCAGATGGACGGCGCCGCTCGGATTTATCGCGGGGTTTCTCGATGCCAGTGGCGGCGGTGGCTGGGGACCGATGACGACGTCGACGCTGCTCGGCGCCGGCCATGCGCCACGGCAAACGGTCGGCTCGGTCAATACCAGTGAGTTCTTCGTCACGGTGGCGGCGGCCACGACGTTCTTTATTGAACTCGGCCTGTCGCCGCTGTCCCATCTCCTGCCGCTGGTTTTGGGCGGGGTGCTGGCGGCGCCGTTCGGCGGCTGGGCGGTCAAGCGGATTTCGCCGCAACTTCTCATGCGCGGCGTCGGCCTCTTGATCGTGATTCTGTCAATCTCTCAGCTTGTCAGGTTGCTGCGCTAGAGCCCAAGATCACGCGCACGCGGCAGCCGGGTTCGGCCCGCTCCCAGACGATCGTGCCGCCGAGTTGCTGCACCAGCAGCCCGGTCAGCCGCGAGCCGATGCCGCCTTTCTCGATCGATTCGACGCCGATGCCGTTGTCCTCGACGGTCAACAGGCGCGGCGTCTGATTGCGGAACGTCACTTTCACGGTGCCGATGCGCTCTTCGGGAAAAGCGTGTTTCACGGCGTTAGTCACCAGCTCGTTGACGATGAGGCCGATCGATTGCGCTTCGCTCGCCGGCAGCGAAACGCTATCAACATCGACAACGACCGTGAGGGGCCTGATGCCCTGAACGCTGTCGTTGAAGTGCGCGCACAGCGCGCCGAGATAGTCCTTGATGTCGATGCGGCCTTGTGCGTCGAGTTTGCCCAGCTGATCGTGCGCGCCGGAAATCGCGCGAATGCGCGACATGGCGTCCTGCAAGGCGGTTCTGGTTTCCTCGCTGACCTTGCCGCGCGCTTGCAAGGCCAGCACCGAAGTGACCATGGCCAGATCGTTCTTGGTGCGGTGGCGCAATTCCTCCAGCAGCAGGTCCTTCATGCGCTCGGCCTCGACGGCGCGCTCCCAGGCCTTGCGCAAGCCCTCGCTGACAAAGGCGACGCCAATGGCGATGGCCACGAACACGCCGAGCAAGGGCGCGCCTTCGTCCGGCCAAACCGCGCCGGGCGTCTTCAGCCAGTAATACATGAAGCCCGCGCTCAGCGCGGTGGCGACAAAGCCGCTCATGTGGTCGAACAGAATCGAGGTCAGAAATACGGCGAAATAGAAGATAAAATAGCCGTAGGTGTTGGCGTCGCGGTGCAGTTGGCTCACCAGCACCGCGCACAGCACAACGATGATCGTCGTCAAAAAATAGCGCAGTGCATATGAGCCCGGCCGCGGGGGCAGAATACGCAAGAATCTTTCCATGACGGAACTCTCAAAGACGCCGTTGAATGCTGATATCTGGAAGGTGACCCCGGGGCTTAACCCGCGCGGGGACTGCATGGTTCCGGAATGGTATTTCCGCGAACGCAGAGAACCGCGCCGTCAAAAGCGACGGCGGCGGCGGACATCGGGCAGAGCAAGGTCGATCTAGTGCGAGATGGTCTTGTTCTTGTCGGCGAACAACGCATCAAGCGTAAAGGCGTTCGGGCAGAATTCGTGAAAATGCGCCGTCGCTGTGCCGTCGGCCAGTTCATGCGCGCAGCGGCCCTTGTCGCCGCACATGGTGCACAGCCTTTGCAGATCGCGCATCACCAGCGGATCGGTCTCCGAAAGCGCCTTTGCATCGATGCCCAACGCCAGCAGCATCTTCTGCACCAGGTCGGCCGAGTCGGGGCCCTTTTTTGACAGATCGCGCAATTCGTCCGGCGAGACGCCGAGGTCCTTAGCGATCTGCATCACCTCGTCGCGGTCGCAGCGCGACAGGCCGGAACCGTGGCCGAGCGAACTGCGGTAATTGTTCACCCAGTCGGCGAAAGAATTAAGTACCACTTCCAGAACCGGAAAATGAGCTGGCTGCTGTTCGCGATTGGGCATGGTGCCCTCCATCCAGGTCAAGGTGGACGCCATTGCACAGCGTCGCGGTTCTGCGCGCCTTGCGCTGGATCAAGGAAAGTACCGGACAAAACGCTTGTCGCATGTCAAATTGTGTCAGCAGGAAGGCATTTACCGGATCCTGCCGGAAACGTGCTACCCACAATGATGGAAAGCGAACAAAGCAAGCCGGTGGTCGAGCAGAAGCCGGACAATTCGTCGCCGACGGACCCTTTCGCGCAGTCCCTGCACCAGCGCATCCGCCAGCAGGAAATCCTGGCGGAGCTGGGGGTTCTAGCGCTGCAAGGCGCGACTTTCACCGAGCTTCTCGATCAAACCGCGCGGCTGACGGCGGAAGGCCTTGGCGCCGATTTCTGCAAGGTCCTGGAATACCAGCCGCACGATAACCGTCTGCTGGTGCGCGCCGGCGTCGGCTGGGACGACGGCGTGGTCGGCAAGGCCACGGTCGGCGCCGATCTGGAGTCGCCGGCAGGGTATGCGCTGCACACCGGCAAGCCGGTCATCTCCAATCACCTCGAAAACGAGAAGCGGTTTCGCACATCGGAATTGCTGGTCCAGCACGGCATAAGGCGCGCCATGAATGTCATTCTGCAAGGCGACGGCAAGCCGTTCGGCGTGCTGGAAGTCGACAGCCGCTCGGAAGGCGAATTCGCCGAGCGCGACATCGCCTTCCTGCAAGGCGCGGCGAATATTCTGGGCATGGCGATCGAGCAGCAGCAGGCGCAGCGCAAGCTGACGGAAGCGCTCGAGCGCCACGAGATTTTGCTCAAGGAGGTCAACCATCGCGTCAAGAACAGCCTCCAGGTCGTGTCCAGCATGCTGAGCTTGCAGGCGAAAGCGGTCGGCGATCCGGAGTTGAGCGCGCGCCTGGCCGAAGCGTCGATGCGCATTACAACAGTCGGCCGCGCCTATGATCGGCTCGCCTACAAGGCCGATTATGAAATGATGGAGTTGAACGGCTATCTGCGCGAGGTCAGCAAGGACATCATGGCCGCGGTGGCGCCGTCCGAACTTATATTCGAGGCGATTGGCGAGATTTCGTTTTCCGCCGACCGCGCCATCCTGGTGGCGCTGATCATCAATGAACTGGCGTCCAACGCCTCGAAGTATGCCTATGACGGCAAAACCGGCGGCGCGATCTGGGCCAAGGTCGAGCCAGCGACGGATCGCGGCATTCTGATCACGGTGCGTGACGAAGGCATCGGCATGCCGGCCGGCTTCGATCCGGCTAAGAGCAAGGGGCTCGGCACCCGGCTGGTGATGGCTTTGGCGAAACAGCTCGACGCCGAATTCGTGGCGCAGCCGGCCGGCATCGGCACCAGCGTCACGCTGCGCGTGCCGCTCGAGCGCGTCGCCAATCGCTAAGGTCTATGTCCGCCGCGATTTCGCTTTTGGCGCCGGCTTCAGAAAGGCCGCGCACAGGCCGGGGTCGAACTCGCGATAGTCGTTGGTGATCTCGACGCCCTTGGCGATGTTGCGCGCAGCGATGGTATAGCCGCCCTTCAGGTAGGTGTTCGGTCTGTCCGAGTGATTGATGTAGTGGTCGTTATCGACCGTGAACAGGATTTCGCCGTCGACGCGGTAGGCGTAGTCCTTGAGGTAGTCGCGCGCCGGCTTTGGCAGTTTGGCGAATTGCTTGGGCGTGAAGCAGCGGTCGAAGCCTTCGACGAAACGCCAGATCTTGGTGCCTTTGCGGATGTTCTCGGCGGCGAAAACGCCGAGGCCGTGAATCGGGCTGCGATCGAGATAGGTTTTGACCAGAAGCATGGCGCTGCTTTTTTCGATGGGGCGTTTTGCCGGGCCCAAATCGATATCAAATCGGCCACCGGCGCGGGAGAGGGGAAAGCGGCCCGGCGCATGGCTTTCCCCAGCGGCGCGGCGTAAGGCTGTCGGGCAACCACGCTTAAGGAGTGACCATGCAGTCGGCGCCGAAGAAAAAGCAAAAGTGCAAGAACTGCGAGGGCAAGGGCTTGCTCAAGGTCGGCGACAAGAAGGTGAAGTGCCAGCGCTGCGGCGGCACCGGCTTCAAACCTGGCTCGGCGGCCTCATCCGGACGCTGACGCCCGCCGGCCGCTGGAACTTTCGTGTGCGGGGGCCGTTGGTCCGGTTCACGATACATGAAAGGGCCTATTATGCCCGCGACCTGGAAAATGTCCGAGCTTGTGCAGAGTCTATGGGCTAGCGTGTCAGGGTCTCAGCCGAAGAAGGCCGTGCCTGAGGTGATCGTGCACGATCCGGAAGCCAAGCTGCCGCACGACCTTGACGATCCGTTCTTCGATCGCGGCGTTCAGTCGCGTATGGCCGACGTCATCGCCCATTCAGCCCATTCGGCGGACAAGAAATAATCACCCAGCAAAGAACTCAGGAGCCGAGCCGGCGCCGATTGGCCCGTACCGCACGGCGGTACGGCGCGTAGGCTTTGGTTGCCGCTTTCTGCAAGTTGCCGCCGGTGGCCAGCGCCGCGAACATGGCGCCTTGGGCTTCGGCGAAGGCCGCCATTTTCTCGGAAACCATCTTGGTGGCTTCGGTCGTCGCCTGCGGCCCGCCATTGGCGATGCGCATCATGCGAAGGGCGATGACACTGTTGCTGTCGGATGCAAACCGCGCCGCCTCGAACCAAGCATTCATCATGTTGAACAAGGGGCATCCCTCACATTGGCCGGCGAAGCAACAACGCGGCTGCCGCTGCAACGTTCCGGCAGTCCATTTGCCACACTACGCCTTCAACATCTAAGGACCCGGGACGTCCAACGCAACGCGCCGGCGGTTGTGCGGCATGATACTTAAGTTTGCCGCGCGGCAGGGCTGGATACGGTTTGGCTCCGACGGTACAAAGGCCGAAGGTCAAAAAACAGTTCTGGAGGAAGCAAGTGCCCGCGACCATGCAAGGCGAGACGCAGCCGACCGTCTACCGCTTCAAGTTCGGCAACTTCGAAGTCTCGACCATTCTCGACAGCAAGGGCATCCGCGACGGCCTGCATCCGTTGTATGGCGCCAATGCGCCGGCCGCCGAGGTGCAGGCTTTGGCGCGCGAAAACAACATAGATCCGAACCGGCTTGAGCATCCGAACATTCCGACCTTGGTGAATACCGGCAAGGAGCTGATCCTGTTCGACACCGGCAATGGGTTTCTGCCGCGCGACTACGAGGCGCTGAAGACGCGCATGCCGATGGGCAATCTGGCGGCGCGGCTGGCGCAGCTTGGTCACAAGCCCGAGGACGTCGATGTCGTGGTGTTGACGCACGGCCATCCCGATCACATCGGCGGGCTGATGGACGGCGACAGACCGATCTATCCCAATGCGCGTTACGTGTTCGGCGCGGCCGAATACGATTTCTGGAAAAAGAACGAGGGCGTGCGCGAGGCGCGCGTGTTCAACCAGAAACTGTTTATGAAAATCTGCGAGCCGCTGGCGCCGCGTTCGAGCTTCATCAAGCCGGGCGATACGGTGGCGTCGGGCATTACCGCGGTCGATGCTTTCGGCCACGCGCCGGGGTTGATGGCGTTTCACATCGAGAGCGAAGGCAAAAGGCTGATGATTACCGCCGATACCTTCACGCAATATGTGATGGCGGTGCAGCGGCCGGATTGGTATTTCGACATGGATGACGACAAGGAGAAGGCCGTGGCGACGCGCAAGCGCATGCTCGACATGCTGGCTGCCGAGCGGATATTTGTGGCCAGCTTCCACATGCCGTTTCCGGGCCTTGGCTGGATCGACAAGACGGCGTCAGGCTATCGCTGGGTGCCGCATAGCTATCAATTGAATTTATAAGGAAAGACTATGCTTCTCTTCGTCGCGCGCTGACCGCGATCGACAGCAAGGTGCGCTGCGCGATTGCTTCGGCCAGCGGCCCGTTGCGGCGGGCATCGAGCGAGGCTTCGGCCAGTTGCTCCATCGTCCGCACCAGGCGTTGCGGCGACCAGATGCGCAGCGCGTCGCCGACTTTCTTCTCGCGGGTGAAATGCACCGGCGGCGCGCCGCGCTTCATCGCCCATTCGACCGAGTCGCCATCGTCAATGGCGAGCTTCATCTTGTGCAGGCTGGAAACCTGGCGGATCGCTGCCGAAATGATCGCCGCCGGCGACGAGCCACCGGCTCGCGCCTTGTTGAATTCCGTTTCGACGTCCGCTGTTTTGCCGGCGAAGGCGGCGTCGATGAGGCCGTCGAGCGCCAGCGCCGAGGCGTCCGCCACTACCGCCATGACGTCGGCAAGTTCGACGCGGCCATTGCCGCGCGCATAAAGCGCCAGCTTGCGGATTTCGTTGCGCGACGCCATCCGGTCGCCGCCGAGCAGCGACACCAGCATGGCGCGCGCGTCCGGCGCGATGGTGAGCTGCGCGTCGCGCATTTCCGATTCGATCAACTGGCCGAGCGCAGCGCTGTTGTCGACATAGCAGGGCAGCGCCGCGGCGGTCTTGGCCTTCTCGATCAAGGTGCGCAGCGGTGACGTCTTCTTTAGGTCGCCGGCCTCGATGATGATGCGGCATTCGTCGGACGGCGCGTTGAGCACCGGCTCTACTGACGACGCGATGTTGCGCGAACCGGCCTTGACCAGCACGGCGCGGCGGCCGCCAAACAAAGGCACCGTGTGCGCTTCATCGACCAGGCGCGATGGATTGGCTGACAGGTCCTCGCCCTCGATGCGCACGAAGGCGAACGGATCGTTCGGATCGTCGACCGAGGCCTTGACCAAGGCATCGACGCGCTCGCGCACCAGTCCGGCGTCGGGCCCATAGACCAGCACGATCGGCGTGCGCGGGTCCGGCTTGGCGATGAATCGATCGACGTCGGAGGCTTTGATGGCGGTCATTCACATGTCATGCCCGCGCAGGCGGGCATCCAGTAATCGCAGATGCTTCGAATGAACAATGACAGTCAGTGTTTACTGGGTCCCCGCTTTCGCGGGGACGACAGAAGAATACTACGTCCCGGCGACGAAATGCGACGCCAGCCGCGAGCGGATATTGTCGGCGATCACCTTGGCGGCGCGGTTCTCGGCGTCGCGCAGGCCGCGGTCGCCGGCGAAACGCTGCAACTGGCCGGGGATGTTGTACGACACGCGGGCAAAAGTGGTGTCCCTGACGACCGGCTTGCCGGTGGCGTTGTCGAACAGGACATAGGTAGCGTTGATGCCGTAATTCTGAATTTCAGGGCGCGCGCTGGTGATATCGACGATGACCTGCAATTGGACCGCGCTCAGCGTAATTTCGAGGCGGTAGTCGGACGCGGGGGTCGGGCCGCCGCCGGTCAAGCCAAAAATCAATTGGTCGCGCATTTCGACGCCGACACGCCCGAGCCGGCTGCCCGCCGATTCCTTGACCGGCGCCACTTCGACGGCGCTCATTTTGGCGGAGATCGGGCTGTCGCCGGCGCCAAGCGTGCGCTCGCCATAGAGCGGCTGAAAGCAGCCGGCGGTGAGGCCGGCGAGCGACAGCGTCAGCAGCAAACGCAGGATACGGGGCGAGCTAGGCAACGACATTCACGATCCTTTGCGGGACGACAATGACCTTTTTCGGGCTCTTGCCGTCCAGCGCCTTTATTACCGCATCGAGGGCCAAAACGGCAGCCTTTATCTCGGCTTCCCCAGCCTCGCGGGGCACGGTGACGTCGGCGCGCTTCTTGCCGTTGACCTGGACCGGCAAAGTGACGGTGTTTTCGATCAAAAGCTCAGCCTCGACCTGCGGCCATGCCTCGGTGGCGACCAGGGTCTTGTGGCCCAAAGCCGCCCAGCACTCCTCGGCCAGATGCGGCATCATCGGGTGGAAAAGCCGCACCAGGATGTCGCCGGCCTCGCGCAAGGCCCAGGCAAAGTCGGGCGACGGCGCGGTCTCGGCCGAGCCGATGGCGTCCGACAGCGCATTGGCAAACTCATAAATATGAGCGACGCAGCGGTTGAAGCGCAGCCGGCCGATGTCCTCGGAGACATTATTGAGCGCGCGGTGGGCGGCCTTGCGGACCACCAGAGCCTGCTCGCTGAATTCGGCCGGGCGGACGGCCGGGGCTTCGATGCGGGCGATTTCGCCATTGAGCCGCCACAGCCGCTGCACGAAACGCCAGGCGCCTTGCACGCCTTCCTCGGTCCAGATCACGTCGCGCTCGGGCGGACTGTCGGAGAGCATGAACCAGCGCGCCGTGTCGGCGCCGTATGCGGCGATGATGTCGTCTGGGTCGACCACGTTCTTCTTCGACTTCGACATCTTTTCGATCGAGCCGATGTCGAGCGATTCGCCGGTCGATGTCAGTCTGGCGCGGCGCGTCTCGCCCATGCCTTCGATGGTGACATTGGCCGGCTCGACCCAGTCGCCGCTCTTCGATTTGTAGGTTTCATGCACCACCATGCCCTGCGTGAACAGGCCGGCGAAGGGTTCGTCGATGCCGATGTGGCCGGTCTTGTGCATGGCGCGCGTGAAGAAGCGCGAATACAAAAGATGCAAGATCGCGTGCTCGATGCCGCCGATATATTGATCGACCGGCAGCCATTCGTTGGCCACCCTTGGCGTCGTCGGCGACGTCTCGTTCCACGGATCGGTGAAGCGCGCGAAGTACCACGACGAATCGACAAAGGTGTCCATCGTGTCGGTCTCGCGCCGCGCGTCGCCGGCGCATTGCGGACACTTGACCTTCTTCCAGGTCGGATGGCGGTCAAGCGGATTGCCGGGCTTATCGAAATTGATGTCTTCCGGAAGCACCACCGGCAAGTCGCTCGACGGTACCGGCACCACGCCGCACTTGTCGCAGTGAATGATCGGGATCGGGCAACCCCAGTAACGCTGGCGCGAAATACCCCAGTCGCGCAGGCGATAATTGACCTGGCGCTGCGCGACCGCGCGGTTGCCGGCGGTCGATTTCTCAAGCCGCGACGCGACGGTTTCTTTCGCTTCGTCAATGCTCATGCCGTCGAGGAAGCGCGAATTGATCATCTTGCCGTCGCCGTCATAGGCGGTGTCGGTGATGACGAAGGTGGCCGGGTCCTGGCCCGGCGGGCACACGACCGGGGTGTTGCCGAGGCCGTATTTGTTGACGAAATCCAAATCGCGCTGGTCGTGCGCCGGACAGCCGAAAATGGCGCCGGTGCCGTATTCCATTAAAATGAAATTGGCGACATAGACCGGCAGCGTCCAGTTCGGGTCGAGCGGATGCACGGCGCGGATGCCGGTGTCGAAACCCATCTTTTCGGCGGTGTCGATCGCTTCCTGCGAGGTGCCGATGCGCTTGCACTCTTCGATGAACTCGCTGAGCTTCGGATTTTTCGCCGCCGCCGCCGTAGCCAAAGGATGGTCGGGCGCGACCGCCATGAACTTGGCGCCGAACAGAGTGTCCGGCCGCGTCGTGAAGATTTCCAGTTCTGTTTCGCCGGACGGCACCGTCGCGGCATCGAGCATGAAGCGCACCAGCAGGCCTTCCGACTTGCCGATCCAATTCTTCTGCATCAGCCGCACTTTGTCGGGCCAGCGGTCGAGACCGTCGAGCGCTTTCAAAAGTTCTTCGGAGTAGTCGCTGATCTTGAAGAACCACTGGACCAGTTCGCGCTGCTCGACCAAAGCACCGGAGCGCCAGCCGCGGCCGTCGATGACCTGCTCGTTGGCCAGCACGGTGTTGTCGACCGGGTCCCAGTTGACCTTCGACTGTTTGCGCTCGACCAGCCCGGCTTTCAGGAAATCGAGAAACATCTTCTGCTGGTGGCGGTAATAGCTCGGATCGCAGGTCGCGACCTCGCGGGCCCAGTCGAGCGACAGGCCCATCGACTGGAGCTGCTTCTTCATCGCCGCGATGTTGGCGTAGGTCCATTCCTTGGGGTGGACCTTGCGGTCTATGGCCGCGTTTTCCGCCGGCATGCCGAAAGCGTCCCAGCCCATCGGGTGCAGGACGGCGTGGCCCATGGCGCGCTTGAAGCGGGCGACCACGTCGCCCATCGTGTAGTTGCGGACGTGCCCCATATGGATGCGCCCCGACGGGTAGGGGAACATCTCGAGGACGTAGTATTTCGGCCGCGGATCGTCGTTTTTGGTGGCGTAGATGCCCTGCTCGTCCCACAGCTTCTGCCAGCGGGTCTCGGCGGCGCGGGCGGCGTAGCGCTCGGTTTTGCTTGAATCGGCGGTCATTTACGGCTCTTTTTAAGGAGCCGGGAGGTGACATGAAAGAGCCGCGCCGGTCAACGGGGGCCTGATTTCCGGCCCTATCCGGAGGAACGGCCTCCCGGCTGGCGGGTTAACTCCTTGAAACAAGGAGGACCGAAAATGGCCAAAACCGAGAACATCCGGGAACATATGGAAGTCATCGCCGCTGATGGTGAGCATGTCGGCGTTGTCGATCACCTCGAAGGGTCGGACAAGATCAAGCTGACCAAGAACGACCCGAAGGCGGGCGGCAAGCACCATTTCATCCCGGTCGGCTGGATCGACCATGTCGATACGCACGTCCATCTCAACAAGTCGTCCAAGGACGTGATGAAGGACTGGCAGGCCGCGGCGTAGCGCGCTGTCTGTGTTGAAGCAAAAATCGCCGGGCCGCTGGTGCGGCTCGGCGTTTTTTTATGATTGGGCGAGAGTGACGCGAATGGCGTTCAGCAATTCGGGTTGCTGGTACGGTTTTTCCAGCATGGGGGCGTCGGGATAGGCCAGATCGCGGGCGCTTTGGCGATGCATGCCGGTGAGTAAAATGAACGGGATTTGCCGCGCGGCTAGGGCCGCCGCCACCGACGAACTGGTGTTGCTGGCGCCGCCGAGATGGATGTCCAACAAGGCAAGATCGAATTGGGCACCGGCGCCGAGCGCGGCAAGCGCCGTTGTGGCATCCGCGAAGCAGGCTACTTCGGCCCCGGCGGCTGCCAGTATTTCCTGGAGATCGAGGGCGATCAGGAACTCATCCTCTAGAACGAGGCAGCGCCAGCCGGCGGGCAAAGCCTTCGTTGTCGACACGGCGGACGCCTCCAGTTCCAGAATGGAACTTTTTCTTTTCATACGAATTGAAAAGTGCGGCATTTAAATAAGACACATCGAACGAAATTTTTTTCCGGGGATTTTCGCGCGGCGGCCGTTAAGTTTTCCGCGTGAGCTGAGGATTGGGCGGGATGATTGTCGGTAATGGACGGCCTAACGGCTTTACGCCGTGCGAACAGTGCCCGCTGCGCGCGCTGCCGTGCCTGCGCGAGTTCACGCCCGAGGAGCTGGCCTTTGTCCGGCAATTCAAAATTGACGAATTGCATGTCGATGCCGGCGCCAGTTTCCTGCGCGAAGGCGAGCGCTCCGAGCATCTGTACACCGTGCTGAGCGGCTGGGGCTTTCGTTACAAGATGCTCGACGACGGCCGCCGCCAGATCCTCAATTTCGCGCTGCCCGCCGACATGGTCGGCCTGCAAGGCACGTTGATGCACGAGATGGAGCATTCGGTCGAGGCGCTGACGCCGCTGACCTTGTGCGTGTTTCCGCGCTCGAAATTGTACGACCTGTACAGCCAGTTTCCGACCTTGGCGTTCGACATCACCTGGCTGGCGGCGCGCGAGGAGCAGCTCATCGACGAACATCTCGTCAGCCTCGGACGCCGCACCGCGCTCGAGCGCACGGCTTACTTGTTGCTGAACCTGTATGTCCGGGCGCAGGAGCTGGGATTGGGCCGGGACGGCACCGTGCAGTTTCCGTTCACCCAGCAGCATCTGGCCGATGCGCTCGGCATGTCGCTGGTGCACACCAACAAAACGCTCAAGCGATTGCTGGCGACCAAGGCGGTGACCTGGAAAGGCCGCGCCTTCGCGGTGCACGACCGCCTCGCGCTGGCGGCGATCGCCGGCGAGGATGTGACGAAGAAGAATCCAAGGCCTTTTATTTGATCTCTGCCGTCATCACCCGCGAAGGCGGATGATCCAGCAATAAGGGCTGGATCGTCCGCTTTCGCGGACGACGACAACCTGTTATTTGGCTGGCATGACGACCCCAACAGCCGCTCTCGACACCGTCCGCATTGCCATCGCGCGCGCCTGCAAGGACGCGGATCGCGATCCGGCGGACGTGACCCTGATAGCGGTATCCAAGACATTTCCAGCCAAGGCGATCGAGACCGTGATTGGCGCCGGGCAGCGTGCGTTCGGCGAAAACCGCGTGCAGGAAGCCAAGGCGAAATGGCCGGCGCTGATGGCGAAGCATGTTGGCATTCAATTGCACCTGATCGGGCCGCTGCAATCCAACAAGGCGAAGGAAGCGGTGGCGTTGTTCGACGCCATTCACTCCGTCGATCGCGACAGTTTGTGCGAAGCTTTGGCCAAGGAGATCGCGGGGCAGAAGCGCGCGCCTCTTTTGTTCGTGCAGGTCAATACTGGCGCCGAGCCGCAGAAGGCCGGCGTGCTGCCGCAAGACGCCGATGCGTTCCTGAAGAAATGCGCCGATGTGCACGGCCTGACGATTTCCGGTCTGATGTGCATTCCGCCGGCCGACGAGGCGCCGGGCCCGCATTTCGCGCTGACGGCGAAAATCGCGAAGCGCAACGGGTTGAAGCTTCTGTCGATGGGCATGAGCGCCGACTTCGCCGACGCCATCCTGCTCGGCGCGACGCATGTGCGCGTCGGCTCGGCGATCTTCGGCGGCCGTTAGCTATCTAAAGCGCGACGGCAGGATCGGCTTCGGTCGAGCGGCTTTTTCAACAGGCTTGAGCGGAATCCTTCGGGACGCTGCGGCGCGGGTGGCGGCGCTGGCGGCGGCGGGGCCTAGGCCGGGCTTGCATAAGTTTGTGCGGCCTGCGGCTGTGGCGGCGCGTAGCGAGAGGCCGGCTGCTGCGGCGGCAAATAAGCCGGCTGCGCCGGTTGCAGCGGGACTTGGTCGAACGGCGACGGTGTGTCGTCGTAAATGTCGTCGCTCATGCGATGGCTCATCGAGGCTGAGCGCCAGCGCTCGATCACCGTGGTGAGCAGATCGCGATTCATGTGGGTGCCGGCATCCGAGCGGGTGTTGCCGGAGGCTTCGCTGTTCGGCCGCTTGTCGGCGGCAAGTTCGGCAAAGCGCATGCGCGTCGGCAAAGCGACGCCGGAGCCGAAGGCGAAGACCTCGCGGGTGCCGAGCGTCGGAATGAACGACAGAAGATTGGCGGCGGCGTCGGAGACGGCCGAGCGGATCAGCTTCTGGTCGCCTTCGCTCGACAGCCGCATGACGAACAATGTCGAGCATTGCGAAATGATGGTGGTGTCGATTTCGGCCGGACGTTGCGTCACCAGGCCGAGGAACACGCCGTATTTGCGGCCTTCCTTGGCGACAAAGCCCGCTTGGTCGGACCGAAGCCGATTTTCTTGTCGGCGGGCGCGTAGCGGTGCGCTTCCTCGCAGACGAACAGCAGCGGCGCGACGCCGTCGCTCCACAGGCCGAAATCGAAGGCCATGCGGCACAGAACCGACACCACCGAATCGACCACCTCGGCCGGGAAGCCGGCGAGCTGCATGATGGTCATCGGCTTGCCGTCGGGCGGCAGGCGGAACAGCGCGCTGAGGATTTCCGCCATCGTGTCGCCGCCGATATTGGCGTTCTCGAACATGAAGGCGTAACGCGGATGATTGCGGAACGTCTGAATGCGGCCGATCAGCTTGTGATAGAGCGCGGCGCGCGAGCGGTTTTCCAGCTTGCCCATGCGCTCGTCGAGAAGATTGATCAGATCCTCGATGCGGTAGGGCACCGGCGTATCGGCGGTGAAGCCGGCGTCTTTCGGTTCTTTCTTCTTTGAGAGAACGCCGCCGCCACCACCGGCGCTGTTGCGATATTGCAGATAGGCGCCCTTGGCGAGTGGAATGACCTCGGAAAGGATTTCGACTTCTTCCTCGATGCCGGGACGGCCGCCGAAGAAGGCGTCGATGGTTTCCTCGAAATTGAACAGCCAGAACGGCAGCCGCAGATTGCGCGGGTTGAGCACATTGGCCTTGTCGCCGAAACAGCGGCCGTATTCGTTATGCGGATCGACCAGGAACACGCGCAGGTTCGGCCGCGTGTCGAGAATCTTTTGCAGGATGATGGCGACGCCGCTCGACTTGCCGACGCCGGTGGCGCCGAGAATGGCGAAGTGGCGGCTGATCAGATTGTCGATGTCGATATGCACGCCGATATTGTTGTTCTGCTGCAAATCGCCGACATGGGCGTGATCGCAATCGGCCGCGCCGTACACCAGGCGCAGTTCACGCTCGCCGAGCATCGCCGCCGCATCGCCGATATTCGGATATTCGGTAACGCCGCGCTGGAATCGCGGCGCGCCGCCGTGACTGTTGAGAAGTTCACCGATCAGATCGAGATGCAGAACCTTGCGAAACGGCGAGCCGCTATTGGCGGGCATCGCCGGCTGTTCGCTGACATCGGTGATGAGCGCGATGATGAGGGCCTTGGCTGTGGTCAGAGCCATGAAGCGGCCGACGGTCGGCGCTTCGCCACCCATCGCGCGCGGGCCGACCTCGACGGTCGATTGCGAGCCGTTGACGGCAATGACGCGGCCGATAGAATTCGGCTGAGCGGAAACGGAACTGTCCAACACAGTTGAAACCCTTAAACCGCCCGGCGCCGGAACTCCGCGATAGCGTCGCGCCACAGGTGAAACTAGCAGTTGTCCATCTGTGGATTGTTAATTGAGATTATGATCGGCGGCACTCCGCGCGACATGCTTAAGAGCCAGTAATGGCAGCGCAGGCGGATTTAAGCTTCTACTCAACTATAATTTTTGTCCGCGGCCCAAGGCGCGCCAGCAGGCGGCGCAACGTATCGATGCGCAAGGCGACGCAGCCGGCGGTCGGCGCAAAATGCGGCCGTGCGACATGAATGAACACGGCGCTGCCGCGGCCGGCGATGCGCGGCCTGGTGTTGTGGTCGAGTTCGATAATGAAATCGTAGAGACGATCGGCGCGCGCCAACCGGTCCGCATTGGAACCGGGCGGAACTTTAACGGGGCGGTTGTAATGGCGGTCGGCCGGATCTTCGCACCAGCCGTCGTCGGGCTTGATGCGGTAAACAGGCAGGCCGGTTAAGGGCACCGGGTGCCGGTCGCCGCGCCACCACAACCGCCGCAACCGGAAATTGCCGCGGGGCGTGCCGCCATCGCCTTCGCGCTTGTTGGCCTTGATGCCCCCGCGTCCCAGCGCCACCGGCAAAGCGAGTGGCCCGGCCACCAGCCACCCTTGGCTCGGATTTCCCGGCCGACGGCGCACCGTGACGCGGGACAACGTATTATTTCGCAAATTGGCTCGCCTTGGTTTGCGGCATGATCCAAATCCGTCTGAAACTCGTAAAACAGCAGTACCGGCTTCTCTTTTAGCCTCGAATGCACTACTTCGCGATGCGCGGCGCGGTGAAAACCTGCCTTTTCCAGCGGGAACAGTTTTCCCAAAAGGCGCCGCCCCGGTAAGATACTAAAGCCGTAGGCGGCGGATTCGGGCGGTTTTGGCGCCCGGCAGGGGGACTCAACGAGCGATGCCCAACAAGCGGACCATTCTGATCGTCGACGACGATACCGAACTGCGCGAGGCGCTGGTCGAGCAACTGGCGCTGCACGAGGAGTTCCACATCATCACCGCCGAGACCGGCACCAAAGGCGTGCAGGCGGCCAAGGGCGGGCAGATCGACCTGGTACTGATGGATGTCGGCCTGCCGGATGTCGATGGCCGCGAGGCGGTGCGCATATTGCGCAAGAACGGCTTTAAGGCGCCGATCATCATGCTGACCGGCCACGACACCGACAGCGATACCATTCTCGGCCTGGAATCCGGCGCCAACGATTACGTCACCAAGCCGTTCCGCTTTGCCGTATTGCTGGCGCGCATCCGCGCACAGTTGCGCCAGCATGAGGCGAGCGAAGACGCGGTGTTCGCCATCGGCCCTTATACGTTCCAGCCGAGTTCGAAGCTGCTGCTCAATCCGAAAGGCAGCAAGGTGCGGCTGACCGAAAAGGAAACCGCGATCCTGCGCTATCTCTATCGCGCTGGGCAGAAGGCGGTGTCGCGCGAAACCTTGTTGCAGGAAGTCTGGGGCTACAATTCCGGCGTCACCACGCACACGCTGGAAACCCACATCTACCGTCTGCGTCAGAAGGTGGAAAAAGACGCCGCGACGCCGTCGATCCTGGTGACGGAAGCCGGCGGCTACAAGCTGGTGCCGTGAGAAATATATTTTCAGTCCGGGGCAGTTCGATTTTCTCTCGTTGTGGAATGACGAGATAATCATGGGCCTCGACGACGACATTGCCTTCTTCGAACAAGTGCCGATCCTCGCGGCGCTCGACAGGGAGGCTTTGCGCATTCTCGCCATCGGCGCGGAAACCAAGCAACTGCAAAGCGGCGCGGTTCTGTTTTATGCCGGCGAACTGGCCGACGGCGGCTATATCGTGCAGGAAGGCTCGCTGCGGCTCGATCCCGGCACCTTCACAGACGGCCATGAAGTGATTGCCGGGCCCGGCACTTTGGTCGGCGAACTGGCGCTGCTGACCGATATGGTTTGCCAGGCAACGGCGATCGCCAAGGGGCCAACGACGGTAATCCGCGTTTCGCGCAATCTGTTTCGCAAGATGCTGGAAGGCTATCCGGCCGCGGCGGTGACGTTGCGCGACATCATGAGCAAGCGGCTGGAAGGCTGGCAGCGCGAACTCGCCGGCGTGAAGACGGCGATGGAAAAGGGCGGGAAGTAGGTACTTCCTGCGCCCCTCGCCTTGCTGTCATGCCCGACAACGGGTCCGCGCGAAGCGCGGCCCGATGACAGGCTCCGGCGGGCATCCAGTAAACGCAATCATCAAACAATTTTTGGTACCGGGAATACTGGGTCCCCGCCTTCGCGGGGACGACAGACTTTATATCTCCACCGTCGCCGTTACCGGCACATGATCGGACGGGCGCTCGGCGCCGCGAAAGTCCTTGGCGATCTTGATCTTCGACACCTGGCCGGCGAGCGCGTCCGAGGTCCAGACATGATCGAGCCTGCGGCCGCGGTCGGAGGTGCGCCAGTTTTCCATCGCGCGGTAACTCCACCACGTATAGAGCTTTTCCGGCTCCGGCGTTAGCACGCGCATCGTGTCGATCCAGTTGCCGGCGTTGCGCGCGGCGTTCAGCTTGTCGCATTCGACCGGCGTGTGCGACACGACCTTCAACATCTGCTTGTGGCTCCAGACGTCGTGCTCGAGCGGCGCGACGTTGAGATCGCCGACCAGAATGGCGCGCTGGCCCGGCGCCGGGCGCAAGGCCGGATGCGCCGTCATCTCGTCGAGGAAGTCGAGTTTGTGCTTGAACTTCTCGTTGACGATTGGGTCCGGTTCGTCGCCGCCGGCCGGCACATAGAAATTATGGATGGTCAGCGGGTCGCGCAGGCCCGCCTTCTCGCCGAGCACGACGGAGACGTGGCGGCAATCGGTCTTGCCGCAGAAATTCTGGATGTTGAAGCTTTCGAACGGCACGCGCGCCAGCACGGCGACGCCGTGATAGCCCTTCTGCCCGCTCAGGGCCGCGTGCGTGTAGCCGAGCTTCTGGAAGCGCTTCATCGGGAAGGCGTCGTCGGGACACTTGGTTTCTTGCAGGCAGAGCACGTCCGGGCGGACGCTCTTGATGAACTTGGCGACCAGGTCGATGCGCAGGCGGACCGAGTTGATATTCCAGGTGGCGATTTTCAGGGGCATGGGGGCAACATACTCGGAGTGTCATGCCCCGCGAAGGCGTGGCATCGAGTATCCACCGATAGTTCAGTGATGACTGATTATCTGTAGCGGGTGAAGTCGATCTTGAACATCGACGGGTCGGGCGTCCGGCTGCTGTCGAGATTATACACCGCAACGGTGGTGTCGTAGCCCTGCGGGTCGGTCACGGTCCACTGCTTGAGCTGCATGTCCTTGGCGTTGAACATGATCATCAGCCGGCTGGTGCCGACGAGGCCGTTCTTTTCTTCAAGCACCGCGGTGACGAAAACCTCGTCTGCATAGACAGAGACCAGGCTCGAATCCTTCATCAGGTCGACCTTGTCGGACAACAGGAAACGCAGCGGCGTCTGCGACAGCGGGAAGACATCCTGAGTCGCTAGTTTGCGGTCGCGCACCACGACCGAAGAACCGTCCGCGATCAGTTCAATCGTCGACGGATCGTCATATTCGAAACGCACGCGACCGGGCTTGGAAATATAGAAGTCGCCCTGGCTGCGGCTGCCGTCGGGGCCGACCTGAACGAACTTGCCGCTCAGTTGCTGCACGTTGGTCAGGTAGCTGTTGATCTTGCCGATGATGGTGCGCTGTTCGTTGTTGAGCGCACCGCCGGTGGCGCCGCCTTTGCCGAGCAATGCGGCGAAAGGATTGGTGACCGGCGCGGGGGCCTGCGTCTGCTGGACCGCCGCCGGGGGCCGTGGCGCCGGTGCGCCGGCCGCGGGTTTGGTATTGAGCTGAAGCGGAGCCTGAGCAAGTGCCGGCGCGGCGATCAGGGTCGCAAGCGCGGCCGCGGCCAGCGCGGTCTTGAAAGTCTGCTGCAATGCCGCCATCGCGTTTCTGCCTCGTCTGCGCCGCTCTCGGGCGCGATCATTTATCTAGGGGCCGCCTGTGGCTATTTCGGGACGTCCGACCTTGCCGATCATGGGGTGATTCGCCGGTACAAGACACCGACAACGCCATCAATAACGGTCGTCCTGCGGGCTTTCCGGGATCAGGATTTCGCGTTTTCCGGCGTGGTTGGGCTGGCCGATAATGCCCTCCAGCTCGAGGCGTTCCATCAAGGTGGCGGCACGGTTGTAGCCGATCTGCAACCGGCGCTGGATATAGGAGGTCGAAGCCTTGCGGTCGCGCTTCACGATGGCGACGGCCTGGGCGTAAAGATCGCCGCCTTCGCCGGCGCCCATGCCGGTATTGTCGAACACGGCGCCGCCGTCCTCGGTGAGTTCCGGCTCCTCGGCCGTGACTTCTTCCAGATATTCCGGCTGACCTTGCGACTTCAGATGGCGCACGATTTTCTCGACTTCGTCGTCGGAGACGAACGGCCCGTGCACCCGGCTGATGCGGCCGCCGCCGGCCATATAGAGCATGTCGCCCTGGCCGAGTAGCTGCTCGGCGCCTTGCTCGCCGAGAATGGTGCGGCTGTCGATCTTCGACGTGACCTGGAAGGAGATGCGGGTCGGGAAGTTCGCCTTGATAGTGCCGGTGATGACATCGACCGAGGGCCGCTGCGTGGCCAGCACGACGTGGATGCCGGCGGCGCGCGCCATTTGCGCCAGACGCTGGATCGCGCCTTCGATGTCCTTGCCGGCGACCATCATCAAGTCGGCCATTTCGTCGACGATGATGACGATGAAAGGCAGCGGCTCGAGGACGAGTTCTTCTTTCTCGTAAATCGCCTGGCCGGATTCCTTGTCGTAGCCGGTGTGCACGGTGCGGGTCAGCGTTTCGCCCTTGGCCTTGGCTTCGGCGAGGCGCGTATTGTAGCCGTCGATGTTGCGGACGCCGAGCTTCGACATCATCTTGTAGCGGCCTTCCATCTCGCGCACGGCCCATTTGAGCGCGACGACGGCTTTCTTTGGATCGGTCACCACGGGGGTGAGCAGATGCGGGATGCCGTCATAGACGGACAATTCGAGCATCTTCGGATCGACCATGATCAGGCGGCATTGCTCCGGCGTCAGCTTGTACAAAAGCGACAGGATCATGGTGTTGATGGCGACCGACTTGCCGGAGCCGGTGGTGCCGGCGATCAGCAGATGCGGCATGCGCGCCAGATCGACGATGACGCCTTCGCCGCCGATGGTCTTGCCGAGGCAGAGCGGCAGCTTGGCGGTGTTTTCGTTGTAGTCCTTGGCCGACAGCAATTCGCGGAAATAGACTTTCTCGCGGATCGGGTTGGGCAGTTCGATGCCGATGGCGTTGCGGCCGGAGACGACGGCGACACGCGCCGACACCGCGCTCATCGAGCGGGCGATATCGTCGGCCAGTCCAATGACGCGCGACGACTTGATGCCGGGCGCCGGTTCGAGTTCGTACAAAGTGACCACGGGACCGGGCCGCGCATTGATGATTTCGCCGCGCACGCCGAAATCGCCGAGCACGCTTTCCAGCGTGGTGGAGTTGGCGTCGAGCACGTCTTTCGACAGAGTCGTGCGCTCGGAGACTTTCTGCGCGGTCAAAAGATTGAGCGACGGCAGCACGAAGCCGGAGCCGGACTTGCGCGGCTTCGGCGCGGCGGCGGCGCGCTTGCGCGGCGCCGGCTCGGCGTCTTCCTCTTCGTCCTCGTATTCATCTTCCTCGCCATAGGCTTCCGGCGACGGCGCCATGCTCGGCGCGGCGACACGGCCGAGACTGTCGAAACGCGGTTCTTGACGCGGGCCTTTCGCGGCTTGCGCGCCGTCCGGCAGCGGCTTTCGCACCGCGCCGCGAATCCAGCGGTCGAGGCGCGCCTTCCAGCTCAGCAGCGCATGCACGACCATGCCGAGCCAGGGCGAGGCGCGGTCCGGGCTTTCGTCTTCTTCGTCGCTCTCGTCGTCGCCAATGTCGTCGAGCGCTGCAACGGCGGGCTTTTCTTGACGCTGCGGCCAGCGTAGGCCTGAAGCGATCGCCAGCGAGACGACGGTGGCCAGGCCCAGAACCAGCGACAGCACAACGAGCGGCAGGCCGGACAAAGATGCGCCGAATAAAAGCGCCGGCACCATCAAAACGGCGTCACCCGTGGCGCCGCCAAGCCCGGTCGGCAGCGGCCACGAGCCGATGCGCGGCAATGTCGAGGCGAATGCTGAGGCGCAGATCGTCGCCGCGACCCAGACCAGTCCGCGCCATTTTTCGCCGAGGGGCCGGTGCGACAACAGCCGCCAGCCCATCAGGGCTTCCGGCAGCAGCAGCAGCACGGCGGCAAGGCCGAGCAACTGCATGGCCAGATCGGAGAAGATGGCGCCGGGGAAGCCGAGCAGATTCTTGATCGGCGTTTGCGTTGCGTGGCTGAGAGAGGGGTCCTGCACCGACCAGGTGGCCAGTGCGATGACGCCGAGCAGCGCGCAAGTGATCAGCGCCAGCCCCGCCAGTTCGCTCAGACGGCGGCGGACGATGTCGCGGAAGTGATCCGTGACAAAGGCGACAACGTCGAGATTGCGGTCGGATGATGCCATAAGCTTCCGCTACCCTAAGACTGCAACGATGCGGTGCAAGGCTTCGCCGGTCATCGCGGCGTCCTGCACCATGGCGACGCGGATATAATCGGCGCCGGGATTGGTGCCGTCGGCTTGTTCGCGCGCGAGGTAACGCCCCGGCACGACGCGCACGCCGGCTTCCGCCCACAGGCGCTTGGTCACGACTTCGCTGCCGCCGAACCTCGACACGTCCAGCCACAAGAAAAACCCGCCGGCCGGACGCTTGTAGCCGTAGCGGTCGCCGATGATCTGGTCGGCGAGATCGAACTTGGCGTTGTACAGTTCGCGGTTCTTCTCGACATGCGCTTCGTCGTTATAGGCGGCGACCGCGACATGCTGCATCGGCCCCGGCACCTGAGGTGCTGCGACGTTGCGCAATTCGAGGAAGGCGGCGAGGAATTTGGCGTCGCCGGCGGCAAAGCCGACGCGCAGGCCGGGCAGGTTCGAGCGCTTCGACAGCGAATGAAACACAACGGTGTTGGTGAAGCCCGCGCCTGACACCTCGAGCATGCCGGCCGGTTTATCCTTGCTGTAGATCTCGCCATAGCATTCGTCGGCGAAAACGAGGAAGCCGAAGCGGCGCGACAGCGCGTGAAGTTTGTCGAGATAGGCGCGCGACGCCACCGCGCCCTGCGGGTTCGACGGCGAGGCGAGATAGAACGCAACGGTGCGCTGGAGCAGCGCGTCGTCGAGCGCGTCGAGATCGGGCAGGAAGCCGCTGGCGCGCGTCGCCGGCAGATAGACCGGCTCGCAATCGGCGGCCAGCGCGCCGGCCGAGTAAGCGGCGTAGAACGGGTTGGGGATCAGCACCGCGGGCTTACTCGTGCGGCCAACATAGCGCTTCGCCGCCAGCGCGCCGAGAAACAGGCCTTCGCGCGTGCCATTGAGGACAAGCACTTCGCTTTCCGGATCGACCGGCTTGGCCAGTTGGTAACGGCGGCCGAGCCAGGCGGCGGCGGTCTTGCGGAACTGATCGGTGCCCTTGTTGGCCGGATAGCGGCCGAATTCGGCGAGATGCTGCGCCAGCACCGGGCCGACGAAATCGGGGATGGCGTGCTGCGGTTCGCCGACCGACAGGTTGATGACCGGCTTGCCAGGCTCAATACCGGCGATGAGGTCGCTCAGCCGCACGAAAGGCGAGCGGTTGTTTTCGGCCGCGGCTTGGGCGGGGGAGAGGGGCTCGCGCTGTGCGGTCATACTTTGCATTGGGCATAGGGTCCACGGGCGAGCGACAATGCCCGCAGCGCAAGGGTGAAGCACAATAGGAGGGGCGAGGTTAAGACCCGATTAACCATCGAACGGCGGATCGGTCATTCCGGGGGGCGCGCACCAGCCGCGTTTACGTGCGTCTTCGATGCGCGATGCAGCGCGAAACTGGAATCCAGATAAGAAATTCAGCGGCTTTCCCATGGATTCCGGGCCCGGTCCTTCGGACCGTCCCGGAATGACGATTGCCCCCAAAATAAGAGAGGCCCCCGGCTCTTGCGAACCGAGGGCCTCAACGGAAGGGACAGTGCCGGGTTTCCATCCCTACCGCTAGCTCAGCTGCGCATGGCCCCCAAAGATAGCCCAAAGGGTTGGCCCGAAGGCCATGCGCGTTTTGAAATCCTACTGAACGGTTTCGCCGTGCAGCGTGATGTCGAGGCCTTCCTCTTCGGCGGCTTCCGACGGCCGCAAGCCGATGATCGCCTTGATGACGTAGAGGATGATGGCTGTCGCGATCGCCGTGTAAATGACCGTCACGGCGACGCCGTAGACCTGTGTCATCACGCTGGCGTCCTTGCCGAGCGAGTTGATCGCCGCGTCGGCGAAGACGCCGGTCAGGATCGCGCCGATGATGCCGCCGACGCCGTGAACGCCGAACACGTCGAGCGAGTCATCGTAGCCGAACGCCTTCTTGACGTGAACGGAGGCGATGTAGCAACCGACACCCGCGATGACGCCGATGATCAGCGCGCCGGTCGGGTTGACGAAACCGGCGGCGGGTGTGACCGCAACCAGGCCGGCAATCGCGCCGGAGATGACGCCGAGCAGGCTCGGCTTCTTGGCGATGATCCATTCGGCGAACATCCAGGCGAGAGCCGCACCGGCGGCGGCAACCTGGGTATTGATCATGGCCGCACCGGCCAGCGCGTTCGCGGCGACCGCCGAGCCCGCGTTGAAGCCGAACCAACCGACCCAGAGCAAGGAAGCGCCGATCATCGACAGCACCAGGTTATGCGGCGCCATCGAGGTGGTGCCGTAGCCCTTGCGCTTGCCGACGATGATGCAGGCCACCAGACCGGCGATGCCGGCATTGATGTGCACCACGGTGCCGCCGGCGAAGTCGAGCACGCCACCGGCGCCGAGGAAGCCGCCGCCCCAGACCCAGTGCGCGACCGGCAGGTAGACGAAGGTGAACCAGAGGCCGATGAACCACATCACCGCCGAGAACTTCATGCGCTCGGCGAAAGAGCCGATGATGAGGGCCGGCGTGATGATGGCGAAGGTCATCTGGAAGGTGATGAAGACCCACTCCGGGATCGTCGCCGCGAGCGCGTTGGTGGTCTCGCCGGTGACGCCGGCGAACATCGCCTTGGAGAAGCCGCCGATATAAGCGTTCATGCCGCCTTCGGTGAAGGCGAGCGAGTAGCCGTACACCATCCAGAGAACGGTGACCAAGCAGGTGATGGCGAAGCACTGCGTCACGACCGACAGAACGTTTTTCTTGCGCACCATGCCGCCGTAGAACAGGGCAAGGCCAGGAATGCCCATCAGCAATACGATAGCGGTCGAGGTCATCATCCAGGCGGTGTCGCCTGTGTCGAGTTTCGGCGCAGCCGCGGCGGCGGCGGGCGCTGCGTCGGCAGCCGCTGGCGCGGCCGTCTGCGCAAGCGCACCGTCGGCTGCAATCAAGCCGACGGTCAGTGCGGCGAGCGCAATCAGCCCCGCACTGGAAATCTTGTTCAACGTCATGGTCTAACTCCTGTCCGTATGTTTGTGCGGGTTACTACAGCGCGGCCGCGTCGGTCTCGCCGGTGCGGATGCGCACGGCGCTGTCCAGCCCGAAGACGAAAATCTTTCCGTCGCCGATCTGTCCGGTCTTGGCGGCGCCGGTGATGGCGCCGATGACTTTGTCGACCTGATTGGCAGCCACAGCGACCTCCACCTTCACTTTGGGAAGGAAGCTCACCGCGTATTCGGCACCACGGTAGATTTCCGTGTGGCCCTTTTGCCGTCCGTAACCCTTGACCTCAGTGACGGTCAGGCCCTGGACGCCGATTGAAGTCAAAGCGTCTCGGACCTCGTCGAGTTTGAAAGGTTTAATGATGGCCATGACGATTTTCATGGATTTCGATCCCCGCTTGAGCCCGTTTTAACTTTACGCAGTGCGGGCGGTGTCACTGAGCCGGGCCCTCGAAGCACGCTTCGCAGGCATGACCGCAAAGATAGAATCAAACGCCGTGCCAGATGCCTGGCCGGGCGCTATGCTGCTGATTCGATGGACTAAAGTCGGAAAGGCCGATGCCGGCTCAAAGGCCGGTCAGGATCGGCGCCTAATCGCGCGCCAAGCCATAATCGTGTTGCACAAAAAATAGACAGCCCTTTATGAGGCCGCAGTTCCTCTATGGAACCGGCCGACGAAGGCGCTTTATTGCAGCGCTTCGCCGTGCTGGCTGACATCGAGGCCCATGATCTCGTCCTCATGGCGCACGCGCAGCGGCACCATCAAGCCAACAATCTTGAGGATGACGAAGGTCATGCCGCCCGACCAGATCAGCGTGACGCCGACGCCGTAGAGCTGCGCCAGCAGTTGCTGCGAATTGCCTTCGAGCAGTCCGGAAATGCCGCCCGGCATTTCGGTCGTCGCCGACAAGGCTCCGACCGCGAACACCCCGGCGGCGATCGTACCGATCAGGCCGCCGACGCCGTGCACGCCGAAGACGTCGAGCGAGTCGTCGTAGTTGAGTTTGTGCTTGAGCCAGGTGCAGGCCCAGAAGCAGACGCCGCCGGCGACCAGGCCGATCAGCACGCCCTGCATCGGCGTGACGAAGCCGGATGCCGGCGTGATGGTGCCAAGCCCGGCGATCGCGCCGGAGATGATGCCGAGCACCGACGGCTTGCCGCGCGTCCACCACTCCAGCGCCATCCAGGTGAAGGCGCCGGCGCTGGCGGCCAGATGCGTCGCCACGATCGCCATCACCGCGCGCGAATTGGCGCCGAGCGCCGAGCCGCCGTTGAAACCCATCCAGCCGACCCACAACAGGCCGGTGCCGATCACCGCCAGCGACAGATCGTAAGGCGACAAATTCTCGCTGCCGTAACCGCGGCGCTTGCCGACGACGATGGCGGCAACCAGACCGGCAACGCCGGCATTGAGATGCACGACAAGGCCGCCGGCGAAATCGATGGTCCCGTAAGCGCCGAGAAAGCCGCCGCCCCAGACCCAATGCGCGATCGGCACGTAAACGAGAAACAGCCACAGAACGCTGAACCACAGAAACGCCGAGAAGCGAATGCGGTCCGCCACCGACCCGGCGACCAGCGCCACCGTGATGACCGCGAAGGTCATCTGGTACAGCATGAACAGGCTTTCCGGGATGTTCTTGGCCAGCGACGACACCGACTCCAGCGTGATGCCGTTGAGGAACAGGCGATCGAGTGTGCCGATATAGGCGCCGTCGCCGGTGAAGGTCAGGCTATAGCCGGCGACCGCCCACAATATCGAAACGAGAAATGTCGCCGACAGCGACTGTGCCATCGTGGCGAGCACGTTCTTCTTGCGCACCATGCCGGCATAAAAAAGCGCGAGGCCGGGGATGGTCATCATCAGCACCAGGCCGGTGGCGGCGATCATCCAGGCGGTGTCGGCTTTGTCGATGGTGCTGGCCGGTGCCGCGGCTTGCGCGAAGGCCGATGTACTGATGGCGGTCGCGGACAGCGCGGCCAACGTTGCAACAAGGCGCGAACGTGCCTGTGTCATATTCATTCCCCCCGGAATTTATGAACGTGTTTTCTGAGAATTAATTAGAGCGCGTCGACGTCGGTTTCGCCGGTGCGGATGCGCACCGCCTGTTCCATTGGCGTGACGAAAATCTTGCCGTCGCCGATCTGGCCGGTGCGGGCGGCGGCGCTCAGCACATCGACGACCTGCTCGACCTGCTCGGTGGCGACGCCCAGTTCGATGCGCACCTTGGGCAGGAAATTCACGGCGTATTCGGCGCCTCGGTAAATCTCCATGTGGCCCTTCTGGCGGCCGTAGCCTTTGACCTCTGTGACGGTCATGCCGTGGATGCCGATGCGGGTGAGGGCGTCGCGCACCTCGTCGAGCTTGAAGGGCTTGATAACGGCGATGACCAGCTTCATGGCGTTCTTTCCGGAATGTCAGCGGTTCGCGCGCGGGCGCGGCGCAAAGCGCAGTAGGCCGCTTACGCTAGCGGCACACGGTCCAAAGATTAAGCGGCATTTTTACTGCGCCCACAGGCAGCCGCCATTTTCGGGGCGCTGCCTTGGGCACTTCAGGGCAGGCGTGCTGACCTATTGGCCGCCGCCGCTGTCGCGCCTGAGCCGGACCAGGCCTTCCTGCGCCACCGAGGCGACCAGAGTGCCGTCGCGGGTGAAGATCAGGCCGCGGCCGAGGCCGCGCGCGCCTTCGAGATTGGGCGAATCCTGCGAATAGAGCAGCCATTCGTCGGCCCGGAACGGCCGGTGCAGCCACAGCGCATGGTCCAGGCTGGCGGCCATGAATTCTTTCTCGAACAAAGTGCGGCCATGCGGCACCAGAGCGGTATCCAACAGGCCCATGTCGGAGGTGTAGGCCAAAATGCAGCGATGGATGGCCGGATCGTCCGGCAGCGGCCCGGTGGTCTTGATCCAGACATTGAAGCGGCCGTCCGGAATCTTCTTGCCGAGATAGCGCTCGAATTCGACCGGGCGCAGCTCGATCGGTCGTTCCCGCTCGTAGTACTTGCGGACCGGATCGGGCATTTGCGGCAGGATATTCTTGCGCATCTCGGCTTCCCCCGGCAGCGTCTCCGGCATCGGCACGTCCGGCATCTTGGCCTGATGGGTGAGCTGGCCTGCCTCGTCGGCGTGGAACGACACCAGCATCGAGAAAATCGGATGGCCATGCTGGCGCGCGGTCACGCGCCGCGTCGTGAAGCTCTTGCCGTCGCGCATGCGATCGACGTCGTAGATGATCGGCACTTTCGGGTCGCCCGGCAGCAGGAAATAGGCGTGCATGGAATGCGGTGGCCGCCCGGCTTCGACGGTGCGGATGGCGGCGACCAGTGCCTGGCCGATCACCTGGCCGCCGAACACGCGCTGCCAGCCGGCCTGCGGCGAGCGGCCGCGATACAGGTTCACGTCGAGCGTTTCGAGGTCGAGAATGCCAAGCAGGTCTTCGACGGCGGTGCTCATCTGCATTCCCAAGGGTGGTCAAAGCGTGGTCAAAACGGTGCCTCAACCTGCTATGGTGGGCCGGATTTTACAAGGAACCGGGATGAAAAAGGACGCCTCCTCAACCAGCCCTATGCGCGCCGATGTGGTGATCGGCGGCGCCGGCTTTGCCGGGCTGGCGCTGGCCATCGCGCTGCGCCAGGGGCTCGGCGACAGCTTCACGGTGACGGTCGCCGATCCGGCTTTGGCGATGGTGCCGTCGAGGGACCCGCGCGCCACGGCGATCGCGGCAGCGGCGCGGCGGCTGTTTGAGGCGATCGGTGTCTGGCAGGCGGTCGCCGACGGCGCACAGCCGATCCTCGACATGGTGGTGACCGACTCCAAGCTCGACGACGCGGTGCGGCCGACGTTTCTCAGCTTCGGCGGCGAGGTCGAGCATAGCCGCCGCGCTAATAGCGGCGGCGTCAATTTCGGTGAACACGAGCCGTTCGCGCACATGATCGAGAACCGGTTTCTGATCGACGCGCTGGTGGCGAAGGCGAAAGAATTCGGCGTCGATCTGCGCGCTACGGCGGTCAGCGGTTTCGACAATGCGCCTTATGCCATCGGCGTCACCTTGGCGAACGGCGAGGCGATGACAGCGCGGCTTCTGGTCGGTGCCGATGGCGCGCGCTCGAAAATCCGCGAGCAGGCCGGCATCGTCACGCATGGCTGGAATTACGATCAGTCGGCGATCGTCACCACCGTCGCGCATGAGCGCGAGCATCACGGCCGCGCCGAGGAGCATTTCCTGCCCGCCGGGCCGTTTGCGATTCTGCCGCTGACGGGCAATCGCGTTTCCATCGTGTGGACTGAAAGCAACCGCGATGCCGAGCGCATGATCGCGCTGCCGGACGAGGAATTTCATGCCGAGTTGGAAAAGCGTTTCGGCCTGCATCTCGGCGATCTGAAAGTCGTTGGCCCGCGCAAGGCTTTTCCGCTCGGCCTGTTCACCGCGCGCGAGTTTATCGCCGAGCGCCTGGCCCTGGTCGGAGATGCCGCGCATGTCATTCACCCGATTGCCGGGCAGGGCCTCAACATGGGCCTGCGCGACATCGCGGCGCTGGCCGAGGCGATTGCCGATGCGGCGCGGCTCGGTCTCGATATCGGCGCGGCGGACGTCCTGGAGCGCTATCAGCGCTGGCGACGCTTCGACACCATGACGATGGGCGTCGCCACCGACGGCCTGAATAAATTGTTTTCGAATAATTCAGACGTGCTGCGGCTGGCGCGCGATGTCGGCCTGGGCGTGGTCGAACGCCTGCCGGCCTTGAAGAATGTCTTCATCCGCGAGGCGGCGGGCTTTACCGGTGACGTGCCGAAGCTGATGCGGGGGGAAGGGGTGTAAACACGGCGGTGGCCTCCCCCTCGTCGTCAAGTCCGGCAATGACAGAGACTGTTGCTCAACAATCTCAAGTCAGCGGCACGCTGCCGACATGATCGTGGAACGCCTTGCGCTTCGAAATCGCCGCGTACCAGCGATCGAGGTTCGGCGTTGACGGCCGGTTCGGCACCAACTGAACATAGCGGTAGCACATGACGCCGACCGGAATGTCGCCGTAGGAGAATGTCGATCCGGTGACGTATTCGGTTTTGCCGAGCTGCTTGTCGAGGATCACCATGCAGTCGCTGGTTTTCTCCTGCGAGGTCTTGATCGCGGCGTGATCGCGCTTGTCTTCGGGCGTGCGGATCAAGCCCCAGAACGCGGCGAGGATCGCCGGCCCGACGACCGAGAGCTGCCAATCCATCCACTGATGCGCGAGGCCGCGCTGCTTCAGGTCCTTGGGCTCGATGACGCCGGCCTTGTCGTGCTGGCTGGCGAGATAGCGGATGATGGCATTTGATTCCCACAACGTGAAACCGTCGGCCTGCTCCAAAGTCGGCACCAGACCGTTCGGATTCATCGCGAGGTAAGGCGCTTCCTTGTTCTTGCCGAAGGCGCCGCCGACATCGATGCGGGTGTGTTCGAGCCCCAATTCGCCGACGGCCCACATGGCCTTCTGGACATTGGAGGACGTGTTGCGACCCCAGATTTTGATCATTGCAGTTTCCTTCCCTTATTGCTTTGCGTTGTTTGTAATCGTCATCCTGAGGTGCGAGCAATAAGCGCGTTTACGCGCTTTTGCGAGCCTCGAAGGATGATAGCCGAGGTCTTGCGAAAGAGGCCGTCGATCCTTCGAGGCTCGGCGCGTTCCGCGCCTCGCACCTCAGGAGGACGGAGAAGGCTAATCCAATCTTCGCGCTTCTTCCGGCAGCATGATCGGAATGCCGTCACGGATCGGATAAGCGAGCTTCGCTTTGCGCGAGATCAGCTCCTGGGTGGCGGCGTCGTATTCCAAAGTGGTCTTGGTCAGCGGGCAGACCAGGATGTCCAGCAGTTTCGGATCGACGCTGCCGGCGGGGCGGTCGGGCGGGGAAGTGAGGTCGGTGGGCATGGGAAGCTCCGGCGGGGTGTAGCAAAGTTATAGCTCATTTTGTCGTCCCCGCCTTCGCGGGGACGACAATGGCCAACTACTGCAACTGCGGTTCGCCCTCGATGTTCTTCTTGGCGAGTTCGATCTCGGTGATGGCGATCAGCAGATCGGCCCGGGTTTTCAGGTCGGGCGCTTCCAGCAGCGCCTGCTTTTCCGGCGGGCCGTAGGGCGACATCATCGACAGGCCGTTGACCAGCGCCTCGGTCGGCGCCTGCTCGATGTCGTCCCAGTCGGCCTTCATGTCGTTGGCCTGCATGAAGTCGGTGAGCGCGCGCAGCAGGCCTTCGCGGTCGACATCTTCCTCGCCCTTGCGCGGGGTGAAATCATCGGCGAAAGGCGCGTAAGTGACCTTGCACTGGCGATAGTCGGTCTTGACCTTGAGTTCTTCCTCGATGCGGAAGCGCGACACACCGGTCAGTTCGATGATGTAGCGGCCATCGCCGCTTTCGGCGAGCTGGGTGATGCGGCCGACGCAGCCGATCTTGTACAAAGCCGGCTTGCCGCGCGGCGCTTCGTGCACGCCGTCCGGCTGGATCATGCCGATCAGGCGGTGGCCGTCGCGGAAGGCGTCGTCGATCATCGCCAGATAGCGCGGCTCGAATATGTTGAGCGGCATCTGCCCGCGCGGCAACAGCAGCGCGCCCGGCAGCGGGAACACCGGAATGACTTCCGGCAGGTCGATCGGTCCGCGATACTCGGCGTTCATGGGCATTGGCGCTCTCCGAACTCTGCGCTGTCATGCCCGCGAAGGCGGGCATCCAGTAATCGCGGACGCATGACGTTAACACGTCGCGCGCCATATCTAGCGCTGTGCTTACTGGATCGTCCGCCTTCGCGGACGATGACGCCTCAACTACGAAAACAAAATCGACGACAATTTCTTTCGCCCTTCCAAAGTCGCCGGGTCGGTCGGACCCCACGCCTCGAAAAACGTCACCAGCTGCTTGCGGGCGCCGTCCTCGTTCCATTTGCGGTCGCGCTTGACGATCGCCAGCAGATGATCGGCGGCGGCGGTGCGGTCGCCCTTCACGTTCAGCGCGGCGGCGAGATCGAACCGCGCCTGATGATCGAGCGGATCGGCGGCGACCCTCTGCTGCAAGTCGTCGATAGGCCCGAGCGACTTGGCTTGCTCGGCGATGTCGAGCGCCGCGCGCGCGGCGGCGACCGCGGCGTCGCCCTGCTTGGCTTCCGGAATCATCGCCAGAGTCTTGGAGGCTTGCTCGAGATTGCCGGTGGCGATGTAGCAGCGCGCCAGACCGGCGAGCGCCGGGATGTTGCCGGAGTCCTCGGCGAGGATCTGCGCAAAGATGTCGGCGGCCTCCGCCGGCTGGCCGGCGGTGAGCGCGTTCTCGGCGGCCTTCATCAGGTCGGCGCCTTCGTCGGCGATCTTGCCTTTGGTCAGCCGCTCGAGAAACGCGACGACTTGCGATTCCGGCAACGCGCCCATGAAGCCGTCGACCGGCTGGCCGTTGGAAAAAGCGATCACCGCGGGGATCGACTGGATGCCCATCTGCCCCGGAATTTCCGGGTGCTTGTCGATGTCCATCTTGACCAGCTTCACCTTGCCCTTGGCGGCCTTGACCACCTTCTCAAGGATCGGCGTCAGCTGCTTGCAGGGTCCGCACCATGGCGCCCAGAAGTCGACCAGCACCGGCTGCGTCTTGGACGCCTCGATGACGTCCTTCATGAAGCTCTGCGTGGTCGCATCCTTGACCGCGCCGTCCGCTGCGCCCGCCGCCGTTTCCCCGCCCAAACCCAGCATAATTCCTCGCCTCTGCAATGTTCCTTGCCGGATTAAATGGGCATCCCGCCCTCGAATGCAACCGATTCAGCCGGCTTCTGTCGGGAGGTTCGATACCCGCTCGATGCGCGGCGGATGGCCGGTGGCCTCGAGGAATTTGACCAGATCGTCACGCGCCACGGACGTGGTCATGGTGTTGACCAGCGGGTGGGCGTTGATGATGGCGTGTTCCATCAGGGCGGCGTCCAAGACGACCGTAACGCGGCCGTAGGTGTCATTGATAGCGCCAAAGGCGGTCACCGAACCGGGCGTGACGCCAAGAAGTTCGCGCAACAGGTCGGCCGAGCCGAAGGAAAAGCGGCCGCTGGCGCCAAGCACGCGGTGCAGGCCTTTCAGGTCGATTTCGGCGTCTTCCTCGGCCACGACCAGGAAAACCGTCTGTTTCTTGTCGCGGAGGAACAGATTTTTGGTGTGGCCGCCGGCGATCTGGCCGCGCAGCGCCTGGCTCTGCTCGACGGTAAACAGTGGCGGATGGCTAATGGTGGGGTGGGCGATGCCCAAACCGTCCAAATAGGCGAAAAGCTGGTCGGGGGTCGTGTTCATTTTGTGTACTTGGGGGCTCTTTTGCGTTCCGGCCTTCATAACCCCGGATTCTGCGCTGTTGCAAAGCCCGGCCGCATTTGGCATACGGGCCCCCTTGGCGGCCGGTAGCCTCTATCGGCCAACTATCTGACTAGGATGCGGGTGTAGCTCAGGGGTAGAGCACGACCTTGCCAAGGTCGGGGTCGAGGGTTCGAATCCCTTCGCCCGCTCCAGTTTGACCGGGGTCTTCCCGGCGTTTGCACGCAGTTTACACTCAGGGCTCCCGGGCGCCGGAAAACGGTCGACCCGGCCTTTGCGGCCGACACCCCGGCAGCGAAGCCCCCGTACAATCTATTGGTCGTCGTCGTTTCCAAGTCGGCTTCCAGTCGTGATTGAGCCTTGGGGAATAGGCGCGATGGAGTCCTCCAGATCGACAATCACTGCGTCGGCACCACTTGCCATTGCCCGATCGAGTTTGTTGCCGCCGTCGGCGGAAACAAAGAGAAGGAAGCGCATAAGAACGATTTTCCGGGAAGCCTTGATCGCCTATGTCAGCGAGAAGCGGTTGCTATCGACGGTTTAGTCTTGGACACAAGGAACGCTTCATGACTAAGTCATGATTTTGCATCCGATCCGCCGCGTAAAACCGCACAAGCAAAGGCGGGGATCAGCGCTGCGAAATATTCTTAGAATCTTAAACACCAACGTCAGCGGTAGACATATGCGTTCCCGTCGTGGGAGCTTGCCCCTCCGGGCATATCCGTCAGTTAGTTCCGTCGAGCAGGCGGCGGGCGATGACCTGCGCCTGGATTTCGGCCGCGCCCTCGAAAATGTTGAGAATGCGGGCGTCGCAGAGAATGCGCGACACCGGGAATTCGAGCGCGAAGCCGTT
>LNDS01000036.1 GCA_001464835.1 Rhizobiales bacterium Ga0077525
GCCGGCTGCTGCATGATGCCGGTATTGTCGATGCCGGTGGCGACCACCGAGACGCGGATGATGCCTTCCAGCGTTTCGTCGAAGGTGGCGCCGACGATGATGTTGGCGTCCTGATCGACTTCCTCGCGGATGCGGGTCGCCGCTTCGTCGACTTCGTACAGCGTGAGATCCTTGCCGCCGGTGATCGAAATCAGCAGGCCGCGCGCACCCTTCATCGAGGCGTCGTCAATCAGCGGATTGGCGATGGCCGCTTCGGCGGCGGTCAGCGCCCGTTTCTCGCCGGTGGCTTCGCCGGTGCCCATCATCGCCTTGCCCATCTCCTTCATCACCGCGCGAACGTCGGCGAAGTCGAGATTGATCAGGCCTTCCTTGACCATCAGGTCGGTGATGCAGGCGACGCCCGAGTAGAGCACCTGATCGGCCATCGCAAAGGCGTCGGCGAAGGTGGTTTTCTCGTTGGCGACCCGGAACAAGTTCTGGTTCGGAATGATGAGAAGGGTGTCGACCACCTTCTGCAATTCGGCGATGCCGGCTTCGGCGAAGCGCATGCGGCGCTGGCCTTCGAAGTGGAACGGCTTGGTGACGACGCCGACCGTGAGGATGCCCATTTCGCGGGCCGCCTTGGCGATGACGGGGGCAGCGCCGGTGCCGGTGCCGCCGCCCATGCCGGCGGTGACGAACACCATGTGCGCGCCGGAAAGATGATCGCGCAACTCGTCGATCACTTCCTCCGCCGCGGCGCGGCCGACCTCAGGCTGCGAACCGGCGCCTAAGCCCTCGGTGACCTGCGTGCCCATTTGCACGATGCGCTCGGCCTTGGAGAGCGTGAGCGCCTGGGCGTCGGTGTTGGCAACGACGAAATCGACGCCCTGGAGGCCGGCCGAAATCATGTTGTTGACCGCGTTGCCGCCGGCGCCGCCGACGCCAAACACGGTAATGCGCGGCTTCATTTCGCGGATATCCGGAATCTTCAGGTTGATCGTCATGTTTGCCTCTCGATTGCACCGGCGCGTTCGCCGCTCATCTGGTTTGCTAGAAACTTTCGCGTAGCCATTGTCCGACGCGGTTCATGTACCCGCCGGTTCCCGTCATCAGCCGGCGCGTTCTGCGCGGTTCGAAATGTTCAAGATGCGCCGCCTGCGGATAGACCAGCAGGCCCGCCGCCACCGCGAAGGCCGGCCCCTTGGCCGCTTCGGGCAGACCTGCGACACCAAGCGGACGGCCGATGCGCACCGGCCGGCGCAGGATGCGCGCGGCCAGATCGGCGATGCCCGGCAACTGACTGCCGCCGCCGGTCAGCACGACGCGGGCACGCGGCTCGGCGGCGAAGGGCGATGTGGCGAGACGGTCTCGGGCCAATTCCAGGATTTCCTCGACGCGCGGCTTGACGATCCGCACCAAGGTGGCGCGCGAAATGAACTGCGGCGGCTCCCGCTCGTCATCCCCCACCGATGGCACCGTGATCATGTCCCGTTCGTCCGAACCACCGGTCAAGACACTGCCATAAATCGCTTTGATTCGCTCTGCGCCGGAGATCCGGGTGTTCAGGCCGCGGGCGATATCCATGGTGACGTGGTGGCCGCCCAGCGCGAAGCCGTCGGCATGGACGAAACGGCCGCTGGAGAAGACGGCCAGCGAGGTGGTGCCGGAGCCGAGATCGATGCAGGCGGCTCCCAGATCGGCCTCATCGTCGGCCAGACAGGCTAAACCTGCGACATAAGGCGACGCCACCATGGCTTCGACCGAGAGGTGGCTGCGCTCGACGGTCAGCATCAGGTTGCGCACGGTGGCCACGTCGGCGGTGACCATGTGCATATCGACGCCGAAACGGTGGCCGAGCATGCCGCGGGGCTCGCGGATGCCGGTGGCGGCATCGAGCGAGTAGCCGATCGGCAGCGAATGCAGCACGGCGCGGCCGTCGCGCACCGAATGGCGGGAGGCGGCGGCAAGAACGCGGGCAATGTCGCTGTCGGCGACGGTGCCGCCGTTCAATTCGATGTCGGCGATGAAGCGTTCCGAGCCGAGGCGGCCGCCGGACAGCGACACCACGACGGACTCAAGCTGGACGCCGGCCATGCTCTCGGCGGTGTCGATGGCCTGGCGCACGGCCTCCTCGGCCTCGACCAGATCGACCACTGAGCCGGCCTTCATCCCGCTCGCCGCGGTATGGGCGAAACCGAGAATGCGGACGCCATGGCTGCGGCGGCGCAAGACGTCCTGCGGCGCCTGCGGCTCGAGCCGGGCGATCATGCAGACGACCTTGCTGGTGCCGATATCGAGCGCCGCGACCACGGCGGCGCGGCGCGGCGATACCGGCTTCATCTTGGGGGTCAGGCCGAAGCGCAGCACGGTCATGCTTCCGTGCCTTTCTTCTGCTTCGCCTTCTTGGCGGCGGCCTTGAGCGCCTCGTCGCGCGCGGCGAAGGCGGCGTCGGACAGGCGCACGCTGACGCGATCGGCCTGGCGCAGATCGACCAGGACGATGTCGCGCGATAGCAGTTTCTTGTCGCGGTCGAGATTGGCCAATGTCTGGAGCGCGCGCTCCGGCTCGGCTTCCGGCAACTGCACCTCGACGCCGTTCTTGAGGCGGAGATTCCAGCGCCGTTCGGCGACCAGCACCGAGGCTTCGGTCTGGGTGGCGATGGCGGGATAGCGGGCGAGCAGCGCCAGATAATCGCTTGCCTGGGTTTCGGCGCCGGCGCCGACGACGCGCGGCAACTCGGCAAATCTTGGAGCGATCGTGGGCGACAGCACGGTGCCATCGGTGGCGATCAACGAATTGCGGGCGTCCTTCTGCCAGAGCGCGAAGGCCTTGCGCTCCTTGATCTCGATGCGCAGACGGCTCGGATAGAGCTTGAGCACGGCAGCTTCCGCGATCCACGGATTGGTCAGCAGCCGGGCGCGGGTTTGCGCGGCGTCGAGGAACAAGAGCGAGGTGTGTTCGGTGATGCCGGCGGTTTTGAGAATGTCGTCGCGGCCGAGTTCCTGCTCGCCGGCGAGCGCCACTTCGGCAATGCCGAAACCGGCGGCATTGGCGGCGTCATCGCACAGGCTTTGCAGGTTGGCGGCGATGTCGGCGCCGTGGCCGCCCTTGACGACGCCGTAGCAGACGCTGGACAGCAGCAGCAGCGCCACCGAGGACGAGCCCAGCCCGCGCGGAATGTCGAGTTCGATGAGATTGTTGAAGGCGCGGCGCAGGCTGCGGACAAAGCCGAAGCGCGCCAGCGGATACGAGCGCGAACCCGCCGAGACGGGCCGGACCGAGTGATCGTACGATTGATCGAGATAGGCTCGGCGATCCATCGCAACCGGTTCTTCAAACGTTAGCCCTGGATGGGCAGCAAAGTCTGGCAACGGAATTTGGCCCGATGCCCTGATGAAGGCGGCCCCGGGGTACGTCCGAAGGCCGTTGAAGCGGAGCTTTGCGCACGGATTCCTGACGCGGTGCGCGCAAACGCCGCCAATGCCTATCCTTCGGGCTATTTGGTAAACGATTGGTAAAGTTTTAAAGATTGAGGTGGGAGTTCGGTAACTTATGCCCGGCGTGGCCGGCAGGGCACGGGTTCCGGCCTATTCCCCCAGCGGGCCACGGCCGCCGCGTCGCGCGCGCTTGTGCCGCCGTGCCGCCGATGCCATTTGAGTCTGGCGAGCCCCGTTTCTCCCGCGCAGCAGAAATATACCGATGAGCGTCGCCTTCACCAAAGAGGAAGACAATGAAGCCGCGGCGGCGTTCCTGCCGGAACGGCCCGTCTCACCGCATGCAAATCTGGTGACCGAGAACGGTTTGGCCTTGCTGGAGGCTGCTCTGACGCAGGCAAAAGAAGCCGTCGCCATGGCGCAAGCGAACGCAGACCTGAAAATCGATCGTACGGCGATGGCGCGGGCGTCCCGCGATGTTCGATATTTCACGGCGCGACGGGCCAGCGCCCAGCTGTTTCAACCGACCGGCGAGGCTGACACCGTGCTTTTCGGCAGGCAGGTGACCTTCCGGCGCGAAGACGGCAGAACACAGACGTTCCGCATTGTCGGCGAGGACGAAGCCGACGCTGCGCAAGGGATGATTTCGCACATTTCTCCCATCGCCAAGGCGCTGCTCGGCAAGCGCGTCGGCGACATTGTGCCGCTCAACGATTCCGAGCTGGAAGTGCTCGCGGTCGCCTGATGCCGCCGCTTTGCTTCACGGATTTTGCGCAGGACGCGGAGGCGCCGCCGGAGACGCTTTCTTCACGCGGGGCGCCCGCTTCGCCGTAGGCTTTCTCGTCCGCTTTGGCGGGCTCGTCTTGGCCCGCCGTCTGCGGTCGAGAAACCCGCCCAAATCGCCGATCGACGGCGCAAGCTCGATAAGCTTTTCGGGAATTTTTCGCTGGCGCGACGCTCGCAGCGCCTGAGCGGCGAGCAGGCCCAGTTCGAACGCGATAGCAGCGCTGGTTTTGGGGCGAAGGCGGACGAATGCCAATCCAAGAGCCAGCCAATTCACCGGTACCGCCGCCATCGTGAGCCCCTCATGTTGCTCAAGAGAACGTCGGCCTTTGCATCAGGTTCCGTAATTCCTGACATGTCCGATCAGACGGGTTCATTCCACTCTTGCCTACCGCCCCAGCGACGCATCCTCGATCATCCAGCGCGCCAGTTCGGGAAACGACATGCCGACGTAAGCGGCCAGTTCGGGCACCAGCGATGTGCCGGTCATGCCGGGCTGCGTGTTGACCTCGAGGCACGAAATGCCGGCGACGCCCTTGGTGTCGTCCCAGCGGAAATCGGCGCGGGTGACGCCGCGGCAGCCGAGCGCGTTGTGCGCCAGCACAGCGAGGCGCTGGCATTCCGCATAAACATCGGCGGGGACCTTCGCCGGAAGAATATGCGTCGAGCCGCCGGGCGCATACTTGGCTTCGTAATCGTAGAACGCGGTGTGGGCGATGATCTCGATGACATCGGTCGGCTTGTCGGCGATCACCGCGCAGGTCAATTCCTTACCGGGAATGAACGGCTCGACCATGACGCGGTCGCCGTATTTCCAGTCAGGCCGCATCAGCTCCTGCGGCGGATGGGCCTGATCGGCGCGCACGATATAGACGCCGATGCTGGAGCCTTCCGACAAAGGCTTGATGACATAAGGCGGCGGCAGCATGTGCGCCTTGGCGACGTCCATGCGGTTCGCCACCAGGCCGCCCGGCACCGGCACGCCGGCGGCCTTGAGCACGGTCTTAGCGATTTCCTTCTGCATCGCCACCGCCGAGGCCATGATGCCGGAATGAGTGTAGGGAATGCCCATGACTTCGAGCAGGCCCTGCAAGGCGCCGTCCTCGCCGGGCGGGCCGTGCAGCACATTGAGCGCGACGTCGGGCTTGAGATCGGCCAGAACGCGGGCGATGTCGCGGGTGACATCGACGCGGGTGACGCGGTAGCCGGCTTGTTCGGCCGCATCGGCGCATGCGTTGCCGGAATTGAGCGAGACTTCGCGCTCGGCCGACCAGCCGCCCATCAGGACCGCGACGTGTTTCATGTGCTTACCTTATTCTGGATCGGCAATTTAATCCCGTTATAGAGCCAGGACAAACAGGCCAAGGTGTCTTCTTCGCGGCGTTCGGAGAAGGATTGCAGCCAGGCGTCGCGGTCCAGCCCTTCGGCGTGATAACCCTCCCACAGACGGCGGCCCTCGAGCACGACGCGCGCCGTGCGCACGGCGCGCAATGCTTCGTAGCGCTTGAACGCCAGGGCGAAGTCGCCATCGGTTTGGTCGACCATGGCGGCGAGCGTGACGCCGTCCTCGATCGCCATGCAGGCGCCTTGCGCAAAGGTCTGCAGCGCCGGATGCGCGGCGTCACCCAGCATGGTGACATTGCCCTCGCTCCATTTGCGCACCGGATCGCGGTCGGCGATCACCCAGCGGCGGGTAAGATCCATCCTCTCCAATAGCGATTTCATCACCGGATGCGCGGTGGCGTAAGTGTGCGCGACTTCCGATGCGTTGAACGCGCTATCGCCCTTGTCGCCGAACGTATCGGTGCGGAAGACGGCGACGATGTTGAACAAAGTGTTGTTGCGCAGCGGGTAATGCACCATGTGATAGCGCGGCCCGATCCACAGCGCCGAAACGTCGCGCTGCACCCCGTCCGGCACTTCGCTGATCGGCACGATGGTGCGATGCGCGACGTAGCCGCAGGGCTTCGGCTCGCCGTCATTGGCGATGCGCGCGCGCACCAGCGAGCGCAGGCCGTCGGCGCCGATCAGGGCGCAGCCGGAGATCGCGCGGCCGTCGGCGGCGGTGACGGTGACGCCATCGCCGTGTTGCGTATAGCCGGTAACGGAGGTCGACGGCTCCAGCGCGATCGTGTCGGTGGCGCGGCAGGCGTCGAGCAAGATCTTGTGCAGATCGACGCGGTGGATGACGACGTAAGGCGCGCCGAAGCGCGCGCGCAATGCCGGCTCGTTCGGAATATGCGTGACCTCGGCGCCGGTCAGCGCATCGAACATCACGCAGGCGCGCGGCAATATCGATTGCGCCAGCAGCGCATCGGTGAGGCCGAGCCGCGCGAACATCGGAAACACATTGGGACCGAGTTGAATGCCGTAGCCGATGGCGCCGAGCTCCGGCGTCGCCTCCAGGACGCGCACGGCCCGGCCCTGGCGGCCGAGCGCGAGCGCCGCGGTCAATCCGCCGAGGCCGCCGCCGATGATCAGGATGGGTGCCGTCATGTCGCTGCTTCCCTCACGAAAAAATCCATCGCCGTTTCATTGACCGGGTCCGGCCCGGGCGGCGACGCCGATGCGCTTGATCTCCCACTCCAGTTCGATGCCGGAATGCTCTTTGACGCGCGTGCGAACCAGTTCGCCGAGCGCCTCGATATCGGCGGCGGTCGCATTACCGGTATTGATGAGGAAATTGCAATGCATCTCCGACACCTGCGCGCTGCCGAGTTTGTGGCCGCGCATGCCGGCGGCGTCCACCAGTTTCCACGCGCTATGGCCGGGCGGATTCTTGAAGGTCGAGCCGCCGGTTTTTTCGCGGATCGGCTGCGCCGTTTCGCGATGCTGCCGCACCTCGGCCATGCGGGCGCGAATGGATTCGGCATCGGTGATGGCGCCGCGATAAAGCGCCGAGGTGAAAATGATCGATGGGTCGGCGCCGTTGCCGCGATAGCGGAACGCCATTGCCGCGCTATTGAGTGTGACAATGGCGCCGGCGCGGGTCACGCCGGTGGCTTCGACCAGAACGTCCTTGGTCTCGCCGCCATTGGCGCCGGCATTCATGCGGATGGCGCCGCCGATGGTGCCGGGAATGCCGAAGTAGAATTCGAGGCCGCCAATGCCGGCGGCGGCGGCGGCTTCGGCGACGCGCTTGTCGAGCGCGGCGGTGCCGGCCTTGACCGTGTCTTCGTCGGTGGCGATGTCGTTGAAGCCGCGGCCAAGCCGGATGACGACGCCCTCGATGCCGCCGTCGCGCACGATGAGATTGGAGCCGACGCCGATCACCGTCACGGCAATGTCGGCGGGCAAATGTTGCAGAAAATACGCGAGGTCGGCTTCGTCTTCGGGCGCGAAATACACCTGCGCCGGCCCGCCGACGCGGAACCAAGTGAACGGTCCGATCGGCTGGTTCGCGGTCATGCGCCCGCGCAGGTCTGGCATGCGGGACTTCAGTTCGGGCGCGATGTCGGGGAAGGTCATGAGTTGTCATCACCGGGCTTGTCCCGGTGATCCCGCTTAGGATGGCAATGCGTCCCTGATCGGGATGGCCGGGTCAAGCCCGGCCATGACAAACTCTTCATCCGAGCGCCTTCAACTCGCCCGGCAGCGCATAGGCCCATTGCGTGATCGAGCCGGCGCCCAGCAGCACGACATAGTCGCCGGGCCTGGCCAATCCCTTGACGAGACCGGCGAGATGCTCGGGACCGTCGAGCGCCATCACCTGACGATGGCCGCGCGCGCGCAACGCCTGCACCAGATGATCGCGGTTGGCGCCTTCGATCGGCGCCTCGCCGGCGGTATAGACATTGGCGACGATCACCGCGTCGGCATCGTTGAAGCAGGTCGAAAATGCCTCGAACAACGACTTCAACCGCGTGTAGCGATGCGGCTGCACCACGGCGATGACCTGGTTCTTGGTCGACTCGCGCGCGGCTTTCAGCACCGCGGCGATCTCGACCGGATGGTGGCCGTAGTCGTCGATGATCGTCGCACCGTTCCATTCGCCGACCTTGGTGAAGCGGCGCTTGACGCCGCCGAATTTGCCGAGCGCGGCGCGGATCTTGTCGTCGGGTATGCCGAGCGTATGCGCCACCGCGATCGCCGAGGTGGCATTGAGCGCGTTGTGGCGGCCCGGCATCGGCAAGGCCAGATCGCGGATGGCGTGGATCTCCTTGCCGGCGCTGTCGCGGAACAGAACGCCGAAGCGCTGCGTGCCGTCGTCGTTCTTGAGATCGACCAGCCGCACGTCGGCCTGCGGATTTTCGCCGTAAGTGACGATGCGGCGGTCGGCGATGCGGCCGACCAGGCGCTGCACGATCGGATGATCGGTGCACATCACGGCGAAACCATAGAACGGCACGTTCTCGACAAAATGAATGAAAGCATCCTGCACGGCGGCGAAGGTGCCGAAGTGATCGAGATGCTCGGCATCGACATTGGTGACGATGGCGACATCGGCCGGCAGCTTCAAGAAAGTGCCGTCGGATTCGTCGGCCTCGACCACCATCCAGTCGCCGGCGCCGAGACGCGCATTGGTGCCATAGGCGTTAATGATGCCGCCATTGATGACGGTCGGATCGAAGCCGCCGGAATCGAGCAAGGTCGCCACCATCGAGGTGGTGGTCGTCTTGCCATGGGTGCCGGCAATGGCGACGCAGGACTTCAGCCGCATCAGTTCGGCCAGCATCTCGGCGCGCCGCACCACCGGCAGGCGGCGGGCGCGCGCGGCGATCAGTTCAGGATTGTCGGCCTTGATGGCGGAGGAGACGACGACGACGTCGGCGCCATCGACATTGTCGGCCTTGTGGCCGATGGCGACGGAGACGCCCATGTCGCGCAGGCGCTTGACGTTGGCATTGTCGGCGACGTCCGAGCCCTGGACATTGTAGCCGAGCGTCACCAGCACCTCGGCGATGCCGCTCATGCCGATGCCGCCGATGCCGACGAAATGCACCGGTCCAATGTCGCGTGGCAGTTTCATGAAAGTCGCCCTTCGGTGTCTTCTGGGGTGCTTACTGCAAGAGGTGGGCGGCGGAAACAAGGCCGGCCAAGACAAAAAACAAAATCTCGTCAGGCAACCTTTTTCAACGGCTTGATGTGGCGCACATCCACCTTGCGTTGCGCCTGCCAGGTGTCATAAGCGGCCTGCATCCTCACCCAAATCCCCGGATCGTCGCCGAACAATCGGCCCAGCAACACGGCGACCTCCGGCGTCACAGGCTTCTTCTCTGCCATGACCGCATGAAGATGCTGGCGAGAAATGCCGAGCAAGCCGGCGATTTCACGCACCGAACGGCCGACGGCGGGGATGATGTCTTCACGAAGCAAGGCACCCGGGTGCGTGGGGCAACGGTTCGGATTACGCTTGGCAGCATAAGCCATGCCAGTCTCCTTTAATGATACTGTTCCAGGTCAATTTCGTAAGCATGGCCGTCAGCAAACTCGAATGTGATACACCAAGGTCCATTCACATGGACCGTATAGCGGGTCGGTTTAAAACCCCTCAGCGCATGGAATTGCGTTCCAGCATAGTCCATGTCCTGCGCACTCCCAGCCTGGTCGAGACGATCCAGCAAACGCAGGATGCGGCTTTCCAGGCGTCGATCAATCCGACGCGCTCTACCTTCGCTCCAAAGCTCGGCCAAGGCTTTATGCTTGAAGGTCCTGATCACGCCGGAAATGTAGTCAATCAGAGGACATATGTCAACAAATCGACGACACATGAAAACAGGCGTCGCAGCCCGGCGGCGTGATGACAGGCCGTTCAGGAAAAGTCTATTCCGACCCATTGCCGCGGAATTTGATGATCTGCCCGCCATGGCGCGAGCGCAGGCCCAAGCGGCTAATCTGCGCGGCCAAATCGGCCTGCGTGAACGGCTTAGACAGCTTTGGCACCTTGACCACCGTGTCGTCGCCGATTTCGGCATAGCCGGTCGCGAGAATGACCGGAAAATCCGGCCGGTCGCGCCGAATGAGGCCGGCCAGTTGCAGCCCGGTCATTTTCGGCATCACCTGGTCGGTAATCACCAAGTCGATCTTGTCATCGGCGGCGAATATCTCCAGCGCCTCCTGGGCCGACGACGCGGCGTAGCAGGTGTGGCCGAGGTCTTCGAGCATAGCGACCGTGTTGGTCAGAACCAGCGGATCGTCATCGACCGCCAATATCAGAAGCGGCTGCGGATGATCGGGGGGCAGCGCAGCAGGTTGCGGCGCAGTCGAGAATTTCACACCCGCTTCGGCAACCGGCAGCCAGAGTTCGGCGACGGTGCCCTCGCCCTTTTTGCTTTGCAGGCTGAAGCGGCCGCCGAATTGTTGGGCCAGTCCATGCACCATCGACAGCCCGAGCCCGGTGCCCTTGCCCGGCCCCTTGGTGGTGAAGAACGGCTCGGTGGCGCGGCGCAAGGTGGTCTCATCCATGCCCATGCCGCTGTCGGTCATCCGCAAATGCACATAGCGGCCGGGCCTCAAGCCAGACTCGCCGGCGGGCACCGCCTGTTCGCGCGCCGAAATGACGATCTCGCCGCCGCCCGGCATGGCGTCGCGCGCATTGACGGCGAGATTGAGCAAGGCCAGTTCAAGCTGATTGGCGTCGCCAAGCACCGGCGGCAGCGCCAGCGGAAAGCGCAGCTCGAGCGACACCGCCGGGCCGAGCGAGCCTTGCAGCAATTCGGTCATGCCGCGAACCAGATCGGGAATGTCGACGGCTTCCTGTTTCAACTCCTGGCGGCGGGCGAAAGCGAGCATGCGCTTGGTCAGCGCGGCGCCGCGTTCCGCAGCCTTGGTGGCGTTGTCTAGAAGCGACAACAATTTGGGATCGTCCGGCAGACGCTTGCGCATCAATTCGAGGCTGCCGAGCACCGCCATCAGCAGATTGTTGAAGTCGTGCGCGACGCCGCCGGTGAGCTGGCCGATGGCGTCCATCTTCTGCGACTGCAGGAAGGCCTCGCGCGTACGCTCCAACTGCTGCTGCGCGTCGCGCCGTTCGGTGATGTCGCGGGTAATCTTGGCAAAACCGATGAGCTCGCCATTGTCGCGCCGGATCGCATCGATCACGACATGCGCCCAGAACCTGCTGCCGTCCTTGCGGACACGCCAGCCCTCGCGCTCGAAGCGGCCTTCGCGCAACACGGTGTCGAGCGCCAGTTTTGGCAGGCCGGTGGCGCGGTCTTCATCGGTGTAGAACTGCGAGAAATGCTTGCCGATGATTTCTTCCGGCAGATAACCCTTGATGCGCTGGGCGCCGAGATTCCAGTTGCTGACATTGCCCGACGGATCGAGCAGGTAGATCGCGTAATCGGTGACGCCCTGCACTAAAAGCTGGAATTGCTCCTGGCTTTGCCGCAAGGTTTCCTCAGCGGCCTTGCGCTCGGTCAGGTCGCGCGTGATCTTGGCGAAGCCAAGAAGTTCGCCTGACGGCGCGCGGATCGGGTCGATGACGACATAGGCCCAGAAGCGGGTGCCGTCCTTGCGCAGACGCCAGCCTTCGGCCTCGAACTTGCCTTCCTGCTCCGCCATGGCAAGCGCCCGCGCCGGCAATCCGGTGGCGCGATCCTCGTCGGTGTAGAACCGCGAGAAATGCTGGCCGATGATCTCGACGGCTTCATAGCCCTTGAAGCGCTGCGCGCCCGGATTCCAGCTGCTGACGATTCCGGCCGGATCGAGCATGTAGATCGCGTAGTCGGTGACCGCCTCGATAAGAAGGCGATAGCGTCCGTCTTCGCTCAGGGATGCAGCCAAGCGGCCCGTTGATTCCATCGTCCCGTAATCCCCCGGCCTGTCGCTTTTTATTGGCGCGATCCTAGGCAGTGTCCGTCAATGCGCGAAAACGAAATTGGTTCAACAGGTTGATGGATGGGGCCGGTTACGGGCGAGCGGTCCGCAACACCAGATCCGCCAGCCGTTCAGCGGCGTCGAGGGTACCAGCCGACTTGGCGGCTTGCGCCATGTGAGCCAGGCGCTTCGGATCGGCGGCCAATGCGGCGATCTCGGCGGCGAGGCGCTCGGGCGTGAAATCACTTTGCACGATGCGGATGGCGCCGCCGGCCTCCTGCAAGACGCCGGCATTGGCGAACTGGTCCTGATCGAGCGCGCCCGGCAACGGCACCAGAATAGCAGGGCGACCGATGGCCGAGAGTTCCGCGATGGTCGAGGCGCCGGAGCGCGACACGATTAGATGCGCCGCCGCCATGCGCACCGGCAGATCGGAAAAGAACGCCGCGCAACTGGCGGCGACGCCGAGTTTTTCGTACTGCGCCGACACCGCGTCGATATCCTCAGGCCTCGCCTGTTGCACGATATGCAGCCGCGCGCGGATGTCTTCGCCGAGCAGCGCCACCGCCGGCGGCACGATGTCCGACATGACACGGGCGCCCTGGCTGCCGCCGAACACAAGAAGGCGGATGGTGCTATCGCCCTCCGGCGCGGTGTAAGGCACATGCTCGGCTTGCAGCACCAATGGCCGCACCGGATTGCCGGTGAAGGTCATCTTCGATTGCACGCTTGCATCGACATGAGAGAGCACGCGAAAGCCGGTGGCGATCGCCGTGACGCGCGACGCCAGCAGCCGGTTGGCGCGGCCCATGACGCTGTTCTGTTCGTGCAGGATGGTCGGCACGCCGCGCAAGCTCGCCGCCCACAGCGGCGGCACGGTCGGATAGCCGCCAAAGCCGACCACGGCCGAGGGCTTGATGCGGCCGATCACCGACCAGGCTTTCAGCGTGCCGCGCGCCAGCATCAGCGCGGTGCGCGCCAATGACAATGGATCGCGGCCGCGCACGGTCGCGCTCGGAATGAGATGGACGTCGCGGGCGGGAAATTTGAAATGCGCGGCGCGGACATCGGTGGCGAGATCGACAATGGCGCCGCGCTTCTGCAGCGCGACGGCAAGCGCTTCGGCCGGAAACAGATGGCCGCCAGTGCCGCCGGCGCAGAGGAGGATGAGCGGCATCACGCCGCGCTCGGCGACAGGCCCGGCGCGGTCAAGACGGCGCCGCGCGGGCGCTCGCGCGTCAACGCCAGCAGCATGCCCATGCCATAGGCCAAGGACAGCATCGACGAGCCTCCATAGGAAATGAACGGCAGCGTCATGCCCTTGGCCGGAATCAAATGCAGATTGACCGCCATATTGATCGCCGACTGCGCGGCAAACAGCATGGTGAGGCCGGCGGCGGCGAAGCGCGTGAACGGGTCCTCGTTGCGCATGGCGCGGATGAGCGCGCGAATGACGATGAAGGAAAACAACGCGACCAGTGCGAGGCACAGCGCAACGCCGAATTCCTCCGCCGCGACGGAGAAAACGAAATCGGTGTGGCTCTCCGGCAGCAGGCGCTTGACCGTGCCCTCGCCCGGCCCGCGGCCGAACCAGCCGCCGCGCATGAAGCTCTCGGTGGCGATGTCGATATTGAAGGTGTCGCCGGAACCCGGATTGAGAAAGCGGTGAATGCGCGAAGCGACATGCGGCACCGTCGAATAGGCGACCAAGAGGCCGACGCCGGCGACACCGGCCAGGCCGAACATCCAGATGACGCGCATGCCGGCCATGAAGAACAGCGCGCTCCACACCATGACGATCAGCATGCTCTGGCCGAAATCCGGCTGGATGACCAGCAACGCGACGACCGCCAGCAGCAGCACCAGCGCCATGGCGTTGGCCGGCATTTCCGGACGCCTGGCCGATTCGCCGAACAGCCAGGCGACCAGAATGACGAAGGCCGGTTTCAGGAACTCGGACGGCTGGATGTTGATGCCGAAGATCACCAGCCAGCGCTTGGCGCCCTTGATCTCCTGGCCGAACATCGGCGTCGCCGCCACCATGGCGATGGCGACAATAAAGACGGCCAGCGACAGCCGGCGGATCTGATGCGGTGTCAGGAACGATACCGACAACAGGATAGCGATCGTGGGAAACAGGAAAACGATATGCCGGTTGACGAAGTAAAATGGATCGAGGCCGAGGCGCCCGGCAACCGGCGGCGAGGCGGCGAGCGACAGCACGACGCCGGCCAGCATCAGCGCGCCGATGGCGGCCAAGGTCAACCGGTCGACCGTCCACCACCATTCGCCGAGCGGTGTGCGTTGTGCGCGCGAAATCATGTCCCAAACCTTCGGGGCCCAAGCTGACGCTTTACGGTTTACGAAGGCTTAACGAAGACGAAAAAGCCCTCCGCGGGGTACGCGGAGGGCTTTGGCGGCTCGATCGCGGGGGGATGCGATCAGGCCGCTTCGGCTTCCTGGTTGACGACGCTTTCCGCGATCTGCGTCAGCGTTTTGTCGGTGGCCTTTTCCTCGGCCAAAGTTTCGTCGAGCAGCTTGACGGCGTCCTTGAGGCCCAGTTCGTTGGCCCAGGTGCGCATCGTGCCGTAGCGCGAGATCTCGTAGTGCTCGACCGCCTGCGCGGCGGCGAGCAGGCCGGCGTCGAGCGCGGGCGAGCCCTTGTACTCTTTCATGATCTCGGCGCCCTCGTCGGTGATGCCGACGATGGCATCGCAGGTTTTGCCGACCGGCTTCTTGTCGATGATGGCGAAAATCTTTTCCAGCCGTTCGATCTGCACTTCGGTCTCGCCGTGATGCTTCTCGAAGGCCGCTTGAAGTTCCTCGGCCTGCGCGGCCTTCTGCATCTTGGGCAGCGTGGCGAGAATTTTCTTCTCGGCGAAATAGATGTCTTTTAACGTATCGTGGAAGAGGTCTTCGAGCATCTTGGGTTGCTTGGCCATTGGCGGGCTCCTGTTCGGGATGGTGATTACGCCGTCCCAACACACACCGGTGCCGATGGTTCCTGTACGCCGGCGCACATAGGCGCGGCGCGCGCTAAATTTTTGTCACGCCGGGTAATGCCAGAACCAGGTCGTGGAATGCGCGGCCGCGCACTTCGAAGTTCGGATACTGGTCAAATGAGGCGCAGGCCGGCGACAACAGCACCACCGGTTCCTTGAGACCGGAGGCTTCGGCGTCGCGCGCGGCGGCATCGACCGCCCGCGACAGCAGCCCCGTGATTTCGTACTCGACCTTGCCGTCGAGCGTTTTGGCGAAGGCGTCGGCCGCCTCGCCGATCAGGTAAGCCTTGCGGATGCGCGGCCAGTAGTCCGACAGGCTGTCGATGCCGCCGGCTTTCGGCTTGCCGCCGGCGATCCAGAAAATGTCCGGGAAGCTCGCCAGCGCCTTTTCGGTCGAGTCGGCATTGGTGGCTTTTGAATCGTTGACGAAGAGCACGCTGCCCGCGGCGGTTTTCCTGGTTCCGATCGGCTGCATGCGGTGCGCCAGGCCCGGGAACGTCACCAGGCCTTTCTGGATGTCGGGGAAGTCGAGGCCTAGCGCGACGCAGGCGGCGATGGCGCAGGCGGCATTCTGGGCATTATGCGCGCCGCGGAGTGCGCCAATACCGGCAAGCTGCGCCACCGGATAGGCCTTGCCGGCCTTGCTCTGCACGATGCGGCTGCCCTCGGCATAGAAGCCGTCGCGCAACGGCCCTTCGACCGAGACGCGCACCACATTGCGGCCGGCGCGTTCGAGCCGTTCGGCGGCGGCGCGGGTGTAGCTGTCGTCGACACCGATGACCGCCGTGCCTCCCTCCTCCACTTGCGCGACCAGCAAGGTCTTGAGCGCGGCGTAATTCTCGATGGTGCCATGACGGTCGAGATGATCGGCCGAGACGTTGAGCAGAATGCCGACGGTCGCGCGCAGCGACGGCGCCAGATCGATCTGGTAGCTCGAGACTTCCAGCACATAGGTGCGGCCGTCGGCGAACGGCTCTAGCGCCAGCGCCGCGGTGCCGATATTTCCGCCCATTTGCGCGTCGCCGCCGGCGGCATTGATGAGATGCGCGGTCAGCGCCGTGGTGGTCGATTTGCCATTGGTGCCGGTGATGGCGACCAGCGGACAGTTGAAGCCGGAGGCGGCGCGCTCGCGGCAGAACAGCTCGATGTCGCCGATGACCTCGACGCCTTCGCGATGCGCGCGCGCCACCGTCCAGTGCGGCGTCGGATGCGTCAGCGGCACGCCGGGCGCCAGCAGCAAAGCGGAAACGTTCGACCAGTCGATGTCGCTGAGGTTCGCCGTCCTGATGCCGGCGGCGTTGGCCTGCTCGACCTTGAGCGGCGCGTCGTCGAAAGCGATGACATCGGCGCCGCCGGCGATCAGCGCGCGCGCCGTCACCATGCCGGAGCCGCCGAGGCCGAACAGCGCCACCGTTTTGCCTGAGAATACCGTAATCGGAATCATGAACGTTGCCGTATCCGTTCCCTCCCCCCTTGCGGGGGAGGGACAGGGAGGGGGGTGTTGGGCAGTGCGCGCTGTGCCTCGCACCCCCCTCCCCAACCCTCCCCCTCAAGGGGGGAGGGAGAAGAAAGGAAGCAGCGACACGTCTTAATCATCTCAACTTCAAGCTCGCCAGGCCGGCGAGCGCCAGCACGACGGCGACGATCCAGAAACGGATGACGATCTGCGGCTCGGTCCAGCCCATTTGTTCGTAGTGATGATGGATCGGCGCCATCTTGAACACGCGTTTTCCCGTGAGCTTGAACGACACCACCTGGACGATGACCGACACGGCTTCCAGCACGAACAGCCCGCCGATGATGCCGAGCACGATCTCGTGCTTGGTGGCGACCGCGATCGCGCCCAGCATGCCGCCAAGCGCCAGCGAACCGGTGTCGCCCATGAAGATCGAGGCCGGCGGCGCATTGAACCAGAGAAAGCCGAGCGAGGCGCCGATCAGGGCGCCGCACAGCACGGCGAGTTCGCCGGTGCCGGCGACATAGCGGATTTGCAGATAATCGGCGAACACCAGATTGCCGGCGAGGTACGAAATCATGCCGAAGCTGGCCGCCGCGATCATCACCGGCACGATGGCGAGGCCGTCGAGCCCGTCGGTGAGATTGACCGCGTTGCCGGCGCCGACGATGACGAAGGCGCCGAACAGCACGAAGAAGATGCCGAGATTGAACACCGCGTCCTTGAAGAACGGGAACACCAGCGAGGTCGCGATCGGCCCCTTGCCGAGATAGGCGATCGCCACGCAGGCGATCACGGCGATGAGCGTTTCCGCGGCCAGCCGGGTGCGGCCGGAGAAGCCGTTATTGGCGCTCTGCTTGGTGACTTTCAGGTAGTCATCGTAAAAGCCGATCAGGCCGAACGACAGAGTGACGCCGAGCACGATCCAGACATAAGGGTTCGACGGGTTCGCCCACAGCAAGGTCGAGACCAGCATGCCGGACAGGATCATCAGCCCGCCCATGGTGGGCGTGCCCTTCTTGGAAATGAGATGCGACTGCGGCCCGTCGGTGCGGATCGGCTGTCCCTTGCCCTGGCGCAGGCGCAGCATGTCGATGATCGGACCGCCAAACAGGAACACGAACACCAGCGCGGTGACGATGGCGCCGCCTGTGCGAAAGGTGATGTAGCGGAAGACGTTGAAGAACGAGACTTTGTCGGAGAGCTCGGTCAGCCAATAAAACATCGGATCAAACCTTGCGCCGTTATGATTGTGCCGGCTCGATCGCCGGTTTACCTGCAAACTGCCGTTCCAGCGCCTTGACGATGGGGCCCATTTTCGAGCCGAACGAACCTTTGACCATCACCGCGTCGCCGGCGCGAATGGCCGCCAGCACGGCCGGCTCCAGTTGCGCCGCGGTCTCGGCATAGCCGCCCCGGCGGCCGGAGGGAAGAGCCTGCCACAGCGAATGCATCAACGGTCCAGAACAATACACCAGATCGACCTTGTTCGCCGCAACCGCCTCGGCGATGGCGGCATGCAACCGCTCGCCTTCGGCCCCCAATTCCAGCATGTCGCCGAGCACAGCGATGCGGCGGCCCTGCGGCCCGATGTCGGCCTGGCCAAGCAGCGCGATGGCGGCAGCCATCGACGCAGGATTGGCGTTGTAGCTTTCGTCGATCAGCAAGGCCCTGCCGCCGGACACCGTCAACGTCAGGCGTGCGCCGCGGCCGACCGGCGCGCGCAGCTTGCTCAGCGCCAGGGCGGCATGCGCCAGATCGGCGCCGGCAAGGGATGCCGCCGCCAGCACGGCCAGCGAATTCATGACCAGATGACGGCCGGGCGCGCCCAGCTTGTAGGTGACGTCGTCGCCGAGAATATCGGCATGGACGCAGGACGAGTCGGATTTCAGCGCCTGGCGCACCAGCCGCGCCTTGGCCTCGGCGTGTTCGCCGAAAGTGACAATGTTGGTGACGCCGGCCGCCTTGGCCGCAGCGGCGAGCCGCTGATACTGATTGTTGTCGCGGTTGATGACCGCCGCGCCGCCGGGCTCGAGGCCAGTGAAAATCTCCGCCTTGGCGTCGGCGATTTTCTCGACGCTGCCGAAATATTCCAGATGCACCGGCTCGACCGTCGTGACGATGGCGACATGCGGACGCACCAGCGCCACCAGCGGCGTGATCTCGCCGGCGTGGTTCATGCCGATCTCGAACACGGCGTATCTCACGTCCGCCGGGCAGCGCGCCAGCGACAGCGGCACGCCCCAGTGATTATTGTAGGACGCCGCCGAGGCATGCGTCTCGCCATCGGCGGACAATGCGAGGCGCAGCGCCTCCTTGGTGCCGGTCTTGCCGACCGAGCCGGTGACGGCGATGATTTTAGCCTCGGTGCGGGCGCGCGAAGCGCGGGCCAGATCGCGCAACGCATCCAGCACGTCATCGACGATGAGCAGCGGCGCATCGTCGGCAAACATCGCGCGCTTGGCGCGGGCAATCACGGCGAGCCCGGCACCCGATTGCAGCGCGGCCTCGACGAAGTCATGGCCGTCGCGCGCGTCGGTCAAAGCGAAAAAGGCATCGCCATTGCCAACGGTGCGGCTATCGATGGATATGCCACTGACGGATTCGGGCAAGGCGCCTGATTTCTCGGCGCGCATCGCGGCGGCCATGGCGGAGACGGTCCAGAGGGGGGTCATCGAGAGATTCCAGACAAAGTGCTCTTCTTCACCTCTCCCGTAGGGAGAGGTCGGATCACGAAGTGATCCGGGTGAGGGGTTATGGACTCGATTGAGGCACTTGCCCCCTCACCCCAACCCTCTCCCACAAGGGGAGAGGGAGTCCGGCTGAATGCGCCGTTCGACCACACGTCGCCAAAAGCTTCTGTCATGCGACCTCCCGCAACGCCTTTGCCACCGCCTCGTGATCGGAAAACGGCAGCACCTTGCCACCAACGATCTGGCCGGTCTCGTGGCCCTTACCGGCGATCAGCAGCACGTCACCTTTTTTCAATTGCGCAATGCCGGCGCGGATAGCTGAGGCGCGGTCGCCGATTTCGGTCGCGCCCGGCGCTTCCGCCAATATCGCTGCGCGAATGGCAGCGGGGTTTTCGCTGCGCGGATTGTCATCGGTGACGATGACGCGGTCGGCATTGTCATGGGCGATGCGGCCCATGATCGGACGTTTTCCGGTGTCGCGGTCGCCGCCGCAACCGAACACGACAATGAGCTTGCCGCTGGCATAGGGCCGCAAGGCGCCAAGCGCCTTGGCCAGCGCGTCGGGCTTGTGCGCATAATCGATGAAAATCGGCGCGCCGTTGTGCGTGCCGGACAATTCGAGGCGGCCCTTGGCGCCGGTGAGTCTTTCCAGCGCGGCGAAAACGCGCGCGGGCGCGGCGCCGGTGGCAATGACAAGCCCAGCGGCGACCGCCGCATTCTGCACCTGGAAGCCGCCGACCAAAGGCAGCTTCACATTATATGTGTGGCCGCCATGCGCGATCTCGACACGTTGCGCAAAACCGTCGATGGCGCCGCCGACGAGTTTGATATCGTCGCCCTTTTCGCCGACGGTCATGATCTTAAGGCGGCGCTTCTTCGCAGCGTCGATCACCTGATCCGAATAGCAATCGTCAACATTGATGACCGCCGTGCCGCCCGGCGCGATCAGGTCGGAGAACAGCCGCAGCTTGGCCTGGAGATAGGCCTCGATGGTCGGATGATAATCGAGATGATCGCGCGATAAATTCGTGTAGGCGCCAGCGGCGATGCGCACGCCGTCGAGGCGATGCTGGTCGAGGCCGTGCGACGAGGCTTCCAATGCCAGATGGGTGACGCCCTCGCCCGCCAGCCGGTCGAGCGTGCGATGCAGTTCGACCGGATCGGGCGTGGTCAGCGAGCCGTACTCTTCGCCCTTCGGCGACACCACGCCGACGGTGCCGATGCTGGCGGCGGGCAGCCCGAGCTGCGCCCAGATCTCGCGCGTGAAAGCCGCGACCGAGGTCTTGCCGCTGGTGCCGGTGACGGCGACGGTCGTGGCCGGCTGGCGTGCGTAAAACTTCGCCGCGGCGAGCGACAAAGCGCGCCGCGCGTTTTTCACCGCGATGAAAGCGACCGTGTCCGACAATCCGTCGGGGCGATGTTCGGCGACAATCGCGGCAGCACCCGCTTGCGCGGCGTTAACGGCGAACTGCGCGCCATCGGCCTTGGTGCCGGGGATGGCGACGAACACGAAACCGGGCGCAACCTTGCGGCTGTCCGCCGTCACGCCGGCGACGTCGATGGCGGCAAATCGCGCATCGATGGCGGCATCCGGCAGAAGGTCGCGCAGTTTCACCGTGTCACCTTGTTGCCGACCAGCAGCAGCTGTTCAGCTTTGGGTAGATCGAAACGCGGCTGAATGTCCAGCAACGGCGCGACGCGCTCGATGACGCGCGCCGTGGTCGGCCCCGCGTTCCAGCCGGCGGTGGCGTAGCCATGGGTTTCCTTGCTCGGCTGCGGTTCGTCCAGCATAACCAGAATCAAATAGCGCGGTTTGTCGGCCGGCAGCACAGCCATAAAATCGGTCAATAGTTTGGTCTTCGAATAGCGGCCGTTGACGACCTTTTCGGCAGTGCCGGTCTTGCCGCCGATGTAGTAGCCCTCGACGCTCGACGACTTGCCGCTACCGATTTCGGTGTTGAGCCGCATCAGGTAGCGCATCTTGATGCTGGTTTCCGGCTTGAGCACCTGCTTGGCGACCGCCTTTACTTCTTCCGGGCTGCGCTTGAGGAAGGTCGGGGGAATGAGCAGCCCGCCGTTCAGCGTGGCGGCGACACCCATCACCGCCTGCAACGGCGCAACCGACAGGCCGTGGCCGAAAGCAATAGTGACGGTATTCAACTCGCCCCAGTTCTTCGGCACGATCGGCTCGGCGCTTTCCGGCAATTCGGTGCGCAGGCGGTCGAGCTGGCCCATCTTGCGCAGCCAGGCCTTGTGGTAATCGACGCCGAGCGACAGCGCGAGACGCGCGGTGCCGATGTTCGACGAATAGGTGAAAATCTCCGACACGTTCAGCACGCGCTTCTGCGCGTGGTAGTCGTTGATGGTGAACTTGCCGTAGCGCAGCGGCATGCGCGCATCGAACGTCGTGTTGAGATTGATGCGGCCCGAGTCGAGGCCCATCGCCAGAGTCAGCGCCTTGAAGGTCGAGCCCATTTCAAAGACGCCGGTGGTCAGCCGGTTGATGCGCGTCGGGTCGTTGGCTTCCTTCGGATTGTTCGGGTCGTAATCGGGCGACGACGCCATGGCGACGATTTCGCCGGAGTTGACGTCGAGGATGACGCCGGCCGCCGCCTTGGCGCTGAACTTGTCGCGCGCCTTGGCCAGTTCGTCGCGCAGCGCGAATTGCACGCGCAGATCAAGCGCCAGTTCGACCGGCTTTTGCAAACGGTCGGTGGCAAGGCCGGCCATATGCAGCGCGGCGAGCCCCTGCCCGTCGAGCCATTTCTCGATGCCGGCAATGCCCTGGTTATCGACGTTGACGTGGCCAATCTCGTGCGAGACCGTCGTCCCGTTCGGATAGACGCGCTTGTTTTCGCTGAGAAAGCCGACGCCGGGAAGACCGAGGCGATGAATTTCCTGCTGCTGCTTCGGCGTGATTTCGCGCTTGAGCCAGACGAAGCCACGCTTCGACGACAGCCGTTCGCGCACTTCCGTGGCGTCAAGGTCGGGCATCACCGCGGTCAGCAGCTCAACGGCTTCATCGACATCGATCAGCTTGCGCGGTTCGGCAAACAGCGACGGCGTCTTGACGTCGGTGGCGATGATGGCGCCGTTGCGATCGACAATATCCGGGCGCGAGGTCGCGGTGGCATCCTGGGCGACGCGGCGGGTGCCGCCGTGATTGTCACTGACGGAGGCGAACATCACCAGCCGCAGCGCGATGATACCGTAGATGGCGGCGAAGGCGACAATGGCGAGGCCGAGCCGCGCCTTGGCCTTCACATTGCGGTCGACGTCATGACCGTAGAGCAGCGAGCGCAGCGCGCGCTGGAAGCGCGACTCGCCGGGCTTCGTTGTGGCGGTGGCCGGAGCGTTGCTCATCGCTGCGCCTTTGTGGCCGGGATGCTGCCGGTCGTGTCATTGCCGATCATGTTGGCGATCGGATCGGCGTTCGGCGGCGGCGGGACGGGCCGTTCCGGCAGCGCATCGAAAGTGTCGAACTGGTTCGCCTGAATGGCCTTCAGCTTGAGATGGCGTTCGGCCAGTCCCTGAATGCGGCTCGGCGTGTCGAGCTTCGCCCATTCGGCGCGCAGCCGCGCGGTGGCGTCGCGCTCACGGCGCAACTCGCCGCGCAATTTGGCGACGCGCTCGGCCTGCAAGGTGGAATCGAACTTGATCTTGTAGACGTAGGACGCCGACAGGATCAGCACCGCGATCACCAATATGTTGAGAAGACGCATGTGCTATCGCCCCCGCATCACGTCGTCGAGCGACGGCAGGTTCGGCAGCAGGTCGGACAGATCGTCGTCATGCGCCGGCGCATCGGTGCGCTCAGCGGCGCGCAATTTGGCGGAGCGGGCGCGCGGGTTGCGCGTATTCTCTTCCGCGTCGGCGACGACCGGGCGCTTGGTCAAGGTGGTGAAGCTCGCCGCCGCCTGCTCGACCTGCGGCAAATGGCGCGAGCCGCCGCGCGCCTCACCGCGCGCAACGAGAAACGATTTGACGATGCGGTCTTCCAGCGAATGAAACGACACCACGACGAGACGGCCGCCAGCTTTGAGAATGCGCTCGGCGCCAACAAGCGCGGCAACAAGCTCGCCGAGTTCGTCGTTGACGAAAATACGCAGCGCCTGGAACGTGCGCGTCGCCGGGTGGATTTCGTTCGGCTTGGCGCGCACCACCGAGCCGACAACGCGGGCGAGCGCGGCCGTCGTTTCGATTGGCGCCTCAGTGCGGGCCTTGACGATGGCGCGGGCGACGCCGCGCGAGTGGCGCTCTTCGCCGAGCAGATAGATGATGTTGGCGAGATCGCGCTCGTCGGCTTTGGCGACGACATCGGCGGCGCTCGGGCCGTCGCCGCCCATGCGCATATCGAGCGGGCCGTCGAGCCGGAACGAGAAACCGCGCTCGGCCTGGTCGAGTTGCATCGACGACACGCCGACATCGAGCACGACACCATCGACCTGTTCGAAGCCGCAATCGCGGGCGACGGCGGCGAGATTGGAAAAACGGTCCTCGACCAGAGTGAGCCGGCCCTTGGCCGCCTCGACCATGGCGAAGCCGGCTGTAATCGCGGTCTGGTCGCGGTCGATGCCGATCACCTGGCAGTCGGCGGCGGCGAGGATCGCGGCGCTGTAGCCGCCGGCGCCGTAGGTGCCGTCGATATAGATGCCCCCATCGCGCACCTGGAGAAACTCGAGCGCCGGCCCGCCCAGCACCGGGACGTGCCGGTCCGCGCCGCCGTCGGCCGAGCGTGAAAAACTATGCGATATCATGGCTCTACGGGCGTCAGACACAAGATCCTGCGACAGCCAAGCCGCCGCCGTCCAAAGGGGACGCCAGTGCTTCGCTTTGGGTCATTAAGCCCCTCTTAAACTTAAGGAATTGTTGCCGGAGACGAGTTCCACCGGGCTCCCGGGTTGATTTCCGGCGCGGCAAGGCCGAATGATGCGCCACGCATCGTTGTAGCGTCCCTCCAGTAACGGTTTTGTCCCGGCCATGGCCGTCTTTCAGCCGGATTCCTTTATCGTCTCCGACGTCGTGCCGTCGCCCAATGTGGACGACCGCGCCGAGGGCCGCGCGCCCGACATGATCCTGCTCCACTACACCGGCATGCAGACCGGCGAGGCCGCCTTGCAGCGCCTGTGCACGCGCGAGTCCAAGGTGTCGGCGCACTATGTCGTGTTCGAGAGCGGTCGCATCGTGCAATGCGTGCCGGAGGCCAAGCGCGCCTGGCACGCCGGCGTGTCGCATTGGGCCGGCGAAACCGACATCAATTCGCGGTCGATCGGCATCGAGATCGTCAATCCCGGTCATGAATTCGGCTATCAGGACTTTCCGCTGCGGCAGACCGCGGCGGTGATTTCGCTATGCAAGTCGATCTTCACACGGCGCGGGCCGATCAGCGCCGACCGCGTGCTTGGCCATTCCGACGTGGCGCCGTCGCGCAAACAGGATCCGGGCGAGAAATTTCCGTGGGAACTGCTGAGCGAATCCGGCGTCGGCCACTGGGTGCGCGCGGCCCCGCTCAATCTCGACGGCGTCACCATCCATCCCGGCGATCACGGCGAGGCGGTGACACGGCTGCAACGCACCTTGCGCAACTACGGCTACGGCATCGCCGACAGCGGCAAGTATGACGACGCGACGCGCGATGTCGTCACCGCGTTTCAGCGGCATTTCCGCCCGGCCCGCATAGACGGCGTCGCCGACCCATCGACGCTGCTGACGCTGCGCGCGCTGATCGAAACGCGGCCGGCGCCGCTGGTTTAATTCGGCGGCGGCATAGCTGGCGGCGGCACCTCCGGATTGCGCCACGGCGCATGGCCGAAGCGCTCCTGCAGGAATTCGAGAAACACCGCGATGCGCGGCAGGCGTTGCCGCCCGGCCGGATAGATCGCCGCCAGCGGAAACGGCTCGACATGATGCACGTCGGTCAACAGCGCCACCAGCTTGCCGTCGCGCAGCGGCGGCTTCGACGGCCAGCCGCAGCGCCGCCTCGGCGTCATCGGTGGTGACGCGCGGCCGCACCTCGACGACGTCGATGCCGCCGCGCAGCTTGAACGGCCAGCGATTGAGACCGGGACCGGCGACGACGATGCAGTCATGGTTTTTCAGATCGGCGGCGCTGCACGGCGTGCCGTGACGGCTGAGATAGGCCGGCGCTGCGCAGATGACGCGCTGGAGATCGGCGAGCTTGCGCTGGATGAACGGCCCTTCCGGGATGTGGCCGGAGCGCACGGCGATATCCGACTGCTCCTCGATCAGATCGACCAGGCGGTCGGTGATCGACAGTTCGATGTCGATTTCCGGATAGCGGGCGAGGAAATCGGCCAGCGACGGGGCAAGCTGGTGCAGGCCGAAGGCGGTGCCGGAATTGATGCGCAGTTTGCCGCGCGGCGCGCCGCGCACCCGCGCCACCTCGGCCTCGGCCTCCTCGATATCGGCGACGATTCGCCGGGCCCGGGCCAGGAAGGTCTCGCCCTCCGGCGTCAACGCCAGGCGACGCGTGCTGCGCTCAAGGAGCCTTGCGCCGAGCCGGTCCTCCAGCCGCGAAATGAGCTTCGAGACGGCCGAGGGGGTTATCCCCAAGTCCTTGGCAGCCAACGAGAAATTACCGCGATCCATGACGCGGACGAAGACCCGCAGATCGGATGTAGCCTCCATATTCGTTCCATTTTGTCATATATGTATCGCCATTATAGGGGATTATCATTTTGATGAAAGATAATAGTATGCAATCAGCGCATGGGGATACGATGGCCAGTGCCCAGGCCCCCATGTTTGGAGATGAAAATGACGACCCAGACCAAGACCGAGCGTGTGACCCTCGACACCATCATTCGCGAAGCGCGCGCCGCGCGCGCGGCCGAGATGCGGGCCAGCGTCCTCGAGATGTACGCGATGCTGAAGCAATTTATCGCCGGCTTTCGCCCGATCCGCGCGCAGACGCCGCGCCGCGGCGCCGTCGCTTAACGACCGGACTTCCTGACTTGAACTCTGGCGCGGCTTACCTCCTCCCAAGCCGCGCCTTACTTGCCGAAAAGGCACGCCCGGACCGGTCACCCTCCCGACCGTCCGGGCGTTTTTTTATCCGAAACTTGACGCCGCCCGCGCCCACCCCCACACCTATCCGCGTCAGTCGGCCGGACGGCCGCCGCGGCTAGGCCCGAAAGGGTGCCGGGGAGGAAAGTCCGGGCTCCATGGACGAACGGTGCCGGATAACGTCCGGCGGGGCGGCCCTTCGGGGCCGTTTCAGGGAAAGTGCCACAGAAAACAGACCGCCTTGGCTGCGTTGTGTATTGGCTTAAGGTAAGGGTGAAACGGTGCGGTAAGAGCGCACCGCGCTCGTCAGCAATGACAGCGGCACGGCAAACCCCACCGGGAGCAAAACCGAATAGGAATGACGCAGGGGGCGCAAATGCCCCTAGGTCCGTCCGGGCCAGTCATTCGGGTAGGTTGCTTGAGACGCCGGGTAACCGGCGGACTAGAGGAATGGCCGTCACGTCTGCTTACGGAAGCAGGCCATACAAAACCCGGCTTACAGGCCGGCTGATAATCGTAAGGGGGCTCGATGGGAAACCACCGGGCCCCCGCCAATTTTGGCTTATGCCTTGCCGTTCAACAATGCGTTTATTTTTCCGACCAGCCGCTGAATGTCGACCGGCTTGGTGTCGAAGTCGTCGCAGCCGGCGGCGCGCGCCTTGGCTTCGTCTTCCGCCATGGCGTGCGCGGTGAGCGCGATCACCGGAATGCTTGAGGTCGCCGGGTTGGCCTTGACCTGGCGCGTCGCTTCCCAGCCATCGATCACTGGAAGGCTCATGTCCATCAGGATGATCGCCGGACTTTCGGACGCCGCCATGGCGACCGCCTGGCCGCCATCGACCGCCATCACCACCTCGAAGCCGTTGCGCAGCAAGCGGCGCGACAGCATGTCCCGATTCATTTCGTTGTCTTCGACCAACAATATCTTCACCGGCAACTTAACTTACTCCTTCGCTTGCGGCCTGACCGCTTGTCCGCGCCGCGCCAGCGCCGACAACGCCGCGCCGAGCGAGCCGATCGGCTGACCGCTCTTGCTCAAGACCAATAAAGTACGCTCGGCGAGAAAGCTGCGCTCGCGCTCGCTGAGATCCTTGGCAGTCAAGACCACGGTCGGGATATCGCTCCAGCGCTCGACCTTGCGAATTTTATCCAGGAATTCGAAGCCGTCCATCTCGGGCATCATCAGATCGAGCAGGATCAGAGCCGGCGGCGCATTTGTTTCAAGCCACTGCAAGGCGGCGCGGCCATTGCCGGCCTCAGCCGCTTTCATGCCGGCGGATTCGACCGTGCCCTTGATAACGCCGCGCACATCCGGCTCGTCGTCGACGATCAGCACCGTTGCATTCTTCGTGCTCGACGTCAGCTTGCGCAGCAGCGCGGTGAGCCGGTTGCGGTCGATCGGCTTGGTCATGAACTCGGACGCGCCGAGCGAGAAGCCCAGATTGCGGTCGTCGACGATGGTCAGCATGACGACCGGAATATTCTGCAACTCCGGATCGGACTTCATGACGCCGAGCACCGACCAGCCGTCGACCTTGGGCATCTGCACGTCGAGCGTCACCACGTCGGGCGGCGTGCGCCGCATGACAGCGAGCGCCTCGGCGCCGTCGCGGGCGTGCAGCAATAGGTAACCTTCGCGGCCGAGCGTCGCGGAGAGCACATCGTGCACGGCATCGTCGTCATCGACAATCAGCACGGTGACGGCCGAGGCGGCGCGCATGCCGTCATCGACATCGATGACATTGTCCTCGTGCGGCGCGATGCCGGCGCGGTCCGGCAGATCGACGGTGAAAACCGAGCCCTGCCCCGGCGAGCTGGTGACAGTGATGGTGCCGCCGAGCATCGTGACAAAATGCCGGGTGATGGTCAGCCCCAACCCGGTGCCGCCGAAATTGCGCGTCGTCGAGGAATCGGCCTGGGTGAAGGCCTGGAACAGGCGGCCGATCTGCTCCTCGGACATACCGATGCCGCTGTCGCGCACCTCGAAAACAACATGCGGCGCGCCGTCGTCATCAACGTGACGCGACAGGCGCAAGGTGACCGCGCCGCCTTTGGTGAATTTCGCCGCGTTGCTCAGGAGATTGATCAGGCACTGTTTCAGCTTGGTGAGATCGGTGCGCAGCGCGCCGATATCGGCCGGGCAATCGATGACGAGCGTGTTGCCGTTCTTCTCGATCAGCGGCGACACCAGCGGCCTGACCTCATCGACGGCGGCGGCGAGCGCGACCTTCTCGATGTATAATTCCATCTTGCCGGCCTCGATCTTGGACAGATCGAGAATTTCATTGATCAGCCCGAGCAGATGACGGCCGGCGGCGCCGATCTTTTCCAGATCGGCAAGAGAAGCCGCGTCGCCGCGGTCGCCGGCGTCCTCGGCCAAGAGTTCGCTGTAGCCGATGATGGCGTTGAGCGGCGTGCGCAACTCGTGACTCATATTGGCGAGGAAGGCAGACTTCACCTTGCTTGCCGATTCGGCGTCTTCCTTGGCCTTGCGGATCGCGAGTTCGGCCTGCTTGCGTTCGGTGATGTCGGTGTAGATGGCGATGAAGCCGCCGCCCGGCACCGGATCGCGCCGCACTTCCAGCACCATGCCGTCGGGCCGCACACGCTCGAACGAATGCGAGGTTTCCAACACGGCGAGACGTTTTTTCAGTTCGGTCTCGATATCGGCGTCGCCGAATTCGCCGCGCTCGCCGAGATAGCGGATGTAATCGGAAAAGGTGCGGTCGGTGCCGAGGAACTCGTCCGGCATTTCGAGATAAACGCGAAAGCGCTCGTTCCAGGTGACCAGCCGGTGATTGGCGTCGTACATCGCCACGCCCTGCGCCATGTTCTCCAGCGTCGCGCGCAGCAGCGCATGTTCTTGCGCGGCGCTCAAGCTCTGGTTTTTGGTGTCGCTCACGCCGGGCTTCCTGGCATCAAGGCCGGTCAATCCTCTAGCAAGAAAAACGTCTCCATCAAACCCTTGCCTTTGACCTCGATCGGGCCGCGCGGCTCGAAGCGAAAGCGGCCGCCGAGGGCGCGGCGCGTCGCGTCGGAGACGTGAATGCGGCCGGTCAGCGAATGCGATTCCATGCGGCTGGCCGTGTTCACGCTGTCGCCCCAGACGTCGTAGACGAATTTATGCGTGCCGATGACACCGGCAACCAGCGGCCCGGTATGGATGCCGATGCGCGCCGCCAGTGAAAGGCCGGTTGCCTGCGAAATATCGCGCACCGCCTGCAACATGCGCGGCGCAAGCTGCGCGATGCGGAAGGCGTGATCGGCCTGCGGCTCCGGTATGCCGGCCGCCGCCATATAGGCATCGCCAATGGTCTTGATTTTTTCGACACCGGCCTCGGCGGCGAGCCGGTCGAAGGTGGTGAAGATGCGGCCGAGGAAATCGACCGTCTGCTCGGCCGACAGGCGGCCGCTCAGCACGGTGAAGCCGACCAGATCGCAGAACAGGATGGTCGCTTCGTTGACCTTGTCGGCGATGGCCAGTTCGCCGTCGCGCATGCGCCAGGCGATGCTTTGCGGCAGGATGTTCAGCAGCAACGCTTCCGACTTGCGCTTTTCCCGCTCCAGGTCGGCGAACAACTGCTTCTCGCGGTCGCGCAGCCACTTCTTTTCCAGCGACGAATCGATGCGGGCGCGCAGCAGCACCGGATCGAACGGCTTCGGCAAATAATCGTCGGCGCCGGCCTCGATGCAGCGGATGACGCTGTCGAGTTCGTCGAGCGCGGAAATGACGATGACCGGAATATGCCGCGTGCGGTCGGATGCTTTCAGCCGTTGCAGCACTTCATAGCCGCCGATCTCCGGCATGATCAGGTCGAGCAGGATGAGGTCGAAATCGTGCTCCTCGCACAGCGCCAGCGCAACGGCGCCGTTCTCGGCGGTCACCACGACATGACCTTCGCGCGCCAGGCGGCGCTCGAGCACGTCGCGGTTCGAGGCATTGTCATCGACGACGAGAATGCGGCTTTGCCGTTCGCGCGCGGCGATGGCATGGGGCTTGAGCGGCTGCACCGTGCGCAGCACGTCGGCGACGAGGCTGATGTTCCGGGCCAGGCCGCGGTCGTCGACCGGCTTCTCCTCGCTGTGCATCAAGGCGACCATGGCGTCGATCTGGCCGAGCAGGAAATCGCCGGACTGTTTGAGCTTGACGAGATCGGCGCGCAACGGCGCGTCGCTGTCGCCGTCCATGTCCTCGATCAGCATTTCGCTGTAGCCGATGATGGCATTGAGCGGCGTGCGCAGATCGTGGCGCAGGCGGCGATGGAATTCGTCGAAGCCTTCGTCCTGCTTGCGGTCACCCGAGGTGTTTTCGATCAGGCTGGCTACAAAGGCATTGAGGCGGATAGCGGCGGCCTGCATGCGGTCGAGATCGGCCATGACCGCGGAAAGTTGGAATCTGCGGGCGTCGGCGATGATGGTGTCGAGAAATTCGGTGACGGCGGTGGCCGGCGCCTGCACCTGCTGGCGCAAATAGGCGGCAAAAGCGCGATTAAGCCGCTCGTCCGTCTCAGTCGTCGACAAGACACGCTCCAACGTATCGTCTGGGAAAGCCCCCAGATCCGAGGGTATGATTGCCGCCGCGCAATTGCAAAAACGATTGACACAGTTTCGCCGCAAGCCATTCAGTCGCAGTTCAGATGCGGAACCGTTATCATAGACCGCACGTTATGGCCTGAACGCCCGGATGTCCGGCGCGAAGGCGCCGTTTATCACAGACTGTCCCTTGCCGGAGATTTCCAACATGAATTCTGCCAAATCGCTTCTGCTTGCCTGCACAGCCATGGCTGCCGCACTGGCCGTCACGCCGTCGCTCGCGGCGACACCGGATGCGCCGCTCGCCGCCGGTCAAAAAGCAGCAAAAGATACGACGCAATTAATTGCCCAGGCGCCTGCGAAGACGCCGGAACAGATCGAAGAAGAAAAGAAAAAAGCCGCACCGCCGGCGGGAGCGAAACCGGCCGCACCGCCGCCGCCCGCCGCTCGTCCGGCTGCGCCGCCGCCACCACCGGCTGCCGCTCCGGCCCCGCCGCGTCCCGCCGCGCCGCCGCCGCCGGCTGCAAAGCCACCCACACCGCCTGCTGCGGCAGCGCCCCCGCAAGCCCCGCGTCCGGCGACACCGCCGCCGCCCGCCGCTGCGAAGCCGGCAACGCCGCCGCCACCACCGGTTGCTCAGCAACGACCAGCTGCGCCAGCGCCTGATGCCGCGAAACCAGCCGCGCCCGCTGCTGCGCCACCGGCTGACGCTGCGAAACCCGTCGCGCCCGCTGCCGCACCCGCGACCGCCACCCCGCCGGCTTCTCGCGACGGAAGCCCGGGCCGCCCCGGCCCTGGACAGCGGTTTGATGGACAGCGCCCCGATGGCTCGCGTCCCGATGGACAACGTGGACAGCGGCCCGATGGGCAACGCGGTCCCGGTGGTCCGGGGCGCCCCGGCACGCCGCCGCCTGCCGCGACGACGGCTCCCGGCACGCCGCCGGCTCCGACCGCGGCACCGGCAACGCCCCCTGCCGCGCCTGCGCCAACCGCTGCACCGGCAACGGCGCCGGCCATGCCTGCGCCATCCGCTTCACCGTCAACGCCGCCGGCCGCCCCGGCGCAAAGCGCTGCACCGCCGGCAGCCGCCCGCACCGCGCCGGCCGCCGCAGCGCCACCACCGCCCACGACCGTGCGCAACTCCAGTGAGTTTATCCGCGGTGAACGCGGCGGCCGTCCGGGCCGTGGCATGGACGACGTGCGTCGGCAGCGGCAGGAAAGCCGCGACGGTGATCGCACCATTATCCGTGAAGGCGACCGTACGATTGTGCGCGGCGAAAACCGCACCATCATCCAGCACAACGAGTCGTCACGCTTTGCCATCGGCGCGCGTAGCGTCCGCACCGAGAACCGCGGCGACCAGCGCGTCACGGTCGTCGAGCGTCCCGGCGGCGTGCGCATCTATACCTACGGCGACCGCGACGGCCGCATGACGCGGCGCGTGCGCCGCGACCGTGGCGGCCGCGAGACGGTGCTGATCGACAATCTGTTCGCCGGCGCGATTGCCGGGCTGTTCATCAGCAACCTGCAGCCGCCCGTCGTGCGGATGCCGCGCGAGCGTTACATCGTCGATGGCTATCGCGCCGACCGCGCCGAACTCTATGACGTGTTCATCGCGCCGCCGATCGAACGCATCGAGCGGCGCTATACGCTCGACCAAGTCCGCTACAACCAGCCGCTGCGCGAATACATGCGGCGGGTCGATCTCGACGTCAATTTCGACAGCGGCTCGTGGCAGCTGTCGCCAGGGCAAGTCAACCAGCTGGCTGCCGTCGCCGACGGCCTGAACCGCGCCATCGCCAAGAACCCGCGCGAGGTCTTTCTGATCGAAGGCCATACCGATACTGTCGGCACGGATGAAGACAACCTGTCGCTGTCCGACCGCCGCGCCGAATCGGTAGCCGTGGCTCTCACCGAGCGATTCCAGGTGCCGAGCGAAAACCTGGTGACGCAAGGCTACGGTGAGGAATATCCGAAGGAGCAGGTCGACGGGCCGTCGCGCGTCAACCGCCGGGTTGCGGTGCGGCGCATCACGCCGTTGATCGACCAGGTCGCGCAGCAATAGTTTAACGCGCTGCAACATGAACGAGGAAAAGCCCCCGGTGCAAGCCGGGGGCTTTTTCGCGATGCAATGACATGGCGCAATTATTTCTAGAGCTGTTCCGGTGTAGGGAACTTTAGGCAGCTCTCTCCGTTGTTCCGGCGCGGCGGCGAACGCCAAACGTTTCACCTTAGGGAGATTGCATCCATGTCCATTGGCACCATTATCCTGATTATTCTGGTTATCGCCCTGCTCGGCGGTTTCAGCGGCATCGGCGGCGGGCCGTTCTACGGCACCGGCTATTACGGCGGCGGCGGTCTCGGCCTTGTCGTGGTGATCCTGCTGATCCTCTTGCTGCTCGGCAAGCTCTGATCCGAATTTGACGTTACGACAGTGCGCCGGCCTTGTGCGTTTGCATTAGGCCGGCGCATTGCGTTACCCGGTCTGGTATTCGCGGGCGCGGCGCAGTAGCTTGCGCGCAAAATTGCGCAACACCTTGAGCATCTTTGCCGCCGGAAGAATTCAACTGCGCCTCTCCAACCAGCAACTCGGCTACGCGCTCGGCTTTGCCGGCGTTTGCCTGTTCGGCGCCACGCTGCCGGCGACCAAGCTGGCGATCCCGGCGATGGACCCGCTGTTCGTGACGGCAATGCGCGCGTCGATCGCGGGCATCACCAGTGTGGCGCTGCTGCTCGTTTTGCGGCGGCCGCTGCCACCGCGCGCTTTGTGGCTGCCGCTTTTGTTGACCGGAACGTGCACCATCGTCGGCTTTCCGCTGTTCATATCGCTGGCTGCCGTGACGGTGCCGGCGGCGCATGGCGGCGTCGTGCTCGGCATCATGCCGATCGCCACCGTCGCCGCCGCCACCCTTGTCACCAATGAGCGGCCGAGCCTCGGCTTCTGGCTGGCCAGCGTCGCCGGCGCTTCGATCGTGGTCTATTTCGTGCTCAGCAATGGCGACGCGCAAGGCGCCGCGCACGGTATATCGGCCGGCGACCTGTATCTGTTCGGTACCGTGATCGCCGGCGGTTTTGGCTATGCGATGTCGGGCAAACTCAGCGGCCTGATGCCCGGCTGGGAAGTCATCTCATGGCAAGTGGCGGCATTCCTGCCGTTGTCGGCGCTGGCGGTGGTACTGACCTGGCCGTCCGGCCTTGCCGATGTGCCGTGGTCGGCCTGGGGCGGGCTCGCTTACATCGGCCTCATCAGCCAGTACGGCGCCTTCTTCGTCTTCAACGCGGCGATGGCACTCGGCGGCGTCGCGCGCATCGGCCAGTTCATCATGTTGCAGCCGTTCATTGTCGTGGCGCTGGCGGCGCCGGTGAATGGCGAGCCGATCCATCTGTCGACGATCTTCTATGCCGTGCTGGTGGTCGCCACCGTCATCGCCGGCCAATACATGCGGGTATCGCACAAGAAGTAAAAAAAAATCGGGCCCCGCGAAGGGCCCGATCTGTTTTCGTATTCGGTAGCGGCAGGTCTTACATCTTCTTGTAAGCGGCGATCACGGCTTCACCGTCCGGGCCGGCCTTCTTGATCCAGTCGGCGGTTAGCTGATCGCCGACCTTCAACAAGCCGGCCTTCAACTCGGCGCTCGGCGGCAAGACCTTCATCTTGTTGGCCTTGAGCTGTTCGAGGTACCAGCCGGCCTTCTCCTCGGCCATCTTCCAGCCGCGCGTTTCGGCCGTCGCCGCGGCCTTCATGATCGCATCTTGCGTCGGCTTGTCGAGCGCCGCGAACGCCGCCTTGTTGACGAAGGTGAGGTTCTTCGGAATCCAGGCCTGGGTGTCGTAGAAGTGCGTCATCGTCTCCCACGCCTTCGAATCATAGCCGGTCGAACCCGACGTCATGAAGGCATTGACCACGCCGGTCGCCAGCGCCTGCGCCAGTTCGGCGGCCTGGATGGTCACCGGCTGGGCGCCGACGATATCGGCGATGCGCGCGGTGCCGACGTTATAAGCGCGCCACTTGAGGCCTTTCATGTCCTCGAGCGTATTGATGTCCTTCTTGGCATAGATGCCCTGCGGGCCCCACGGCACGCCGAACAGGAGCTTGAGTCCCTGCGCGTCCAGCTTCTTTTCGATCGCCGGCTTTGACGCCTTCCAGAGATTGAGCGCCTCGGGATAGGAGGTGGCGACGAAGGGCACCACGTCGAGACCGAACATCGGGTCTTCGTTTTCATGCAGCGAGATCAGCACTTCGCCGATCTGCGCCTGTCCGGTCTGCACCGCGCGCTTGATTTCCGGCGCCTTGAACAATGATGCGGCCGGGTGAACGGTGATCTGCAGCTTGTCGCCGGTGGCGGCGGCAACGTCCTTGGCGAACAAAGTCAGGTTCTCGGTGTGCGGGTTGCTGGCCGCATAAGCGGCCGGCAGGTTCCATTTGGTCTGCGCCAGCGCGGGTTGCACGGCCAGCGTGGCGGTAGCCGCCATGGCCAGCAGAAGGGAGCGGAGATGGGTCATGTGTCGCCTCTCGGTTCGGTTTACAAAAAGACAGGGACGGAACGCTCTTGGTCTTCAGCCTAGCAGGAAACTGGATCGCCTCAACTCGGCGGGAACGCCATTTGCGGCAGCACCAGGACGATCTGCGGAAATTCCGTGATGATGAACACCGCGAATATCAGCAGCAGAAAGAACGGAAACGCTGCGCGCGAAACCTCATAGGTCGTGCGTCCGCTCAGATTTTGCAGCACGAACAGATTGAAGCCGACCGGCGGCGTGATCTGCGCCATTTCGACATGAATGATGAGATAGATGCCGAACCAGATCAGGTTGATGCCGGCCTGTTCGATCATCGGCAGCACGACCACCATGGTCAGCACGATCATCGAGATGCCGTCGATCAGGCAGCCGAGCAGAATGTACATGACGCTCAGATAGAGCGCGAGCATGCTCGGCGTCAGGTTCTGGCCTTTCACCCATTCGGCAAGGCCGGCCGGAATGCCGGTATAGGCCATCGCCGCGGTGGTGTAGGCCGCGCCCGCCAGGATCAGCATGATCATGCAGCTCAGCCGCGTCGCGCTCATCAGGCTGTCGATGAAACTCTTGCGGTTCAGCGTGCCGCTCCACCACGCCAGCAGCAGCGCGCCGGTCACGCCCCAGGCGGCGCACTCGGTCGCGGTGGCAAAACCGAGAACCAGCGCGAAGAACACGCTGAGGATCAACAGCAAACACGGAATGAGTTTGGTCGATGCCGCCAGCTTGGCGCGGAACGACATCGGCGGATCGCGCGGCGGAATCTTGCCAGGGTTGAACAGCGACCAGATCATGATGTAGCCGGAGTACAGCCCCATCACCATCAGGCCGGGCAAAAAGCCGCCGAGAAAGACCTGAAGCACCGAGACGTTGGCGGTGACCGCATAAACCACCATCGGAATCGACGGCGGGATGAGAAGGCCGAGCGTGCCCGAACCGGCCAGCGAACCGAGGCTGATGTCGCGGTCGTAGCCGCGCTTTTCCAGTTCGGGCAGCGCGATCTTGCCGATGGTCGCGCAGGTCGCGGCCGATGATCCCGACACCGCGGCGAAGATGCCGCAGCCGACCACGTTCACATGCACCAGCCGGCCCGGCAGCCATTGCAGCCACGGCGCCAGACCGCGAAACATTTCTTCCGACAGCCGCGAGCGAAACAGGATTTCGCCCATCCAGATGAACAGCGGCAACGCGGCGAGCGTCCATGAGGCGCTGGCGCTCCACACCGTCGTCGCCAGCACGGCGCCGACCGGCACATTTGTCGTCAGCAGCATCGCAATGAGGCCGACAATGCCGAGGCCGACGGCGATCCAGACGCCAGTGGCGAGAATGACGACGAGGCAACCGAGCAGCACAAAAGACAAAGCGAGCAGGCTGATATCCGGCATCAGACGCCTCCGCCGGAAGCGACGCGCTCGACGAATTCATCGGGCGTGGTGGGCGGCTCTTTCTCGTAACTCGGCTTGTTACCTTTGATGACGTGGACCAGTTCGTCGATCAGGGCAATGGCGAGAATGAGCAGCCCGCCGCTGTAACCGAGTTGCGGAATCCACAGCGGGATCGACAGCACGCCCTGCGCCATATCGTTGAACCGCCATGAATCGTAGGTCATGGTCACGGCGTGCCAGGTGAAATACAGGATGAAGGCCGACGAGATGCCGAGCGCCACCAGTTCAAGCGCCCAGCGGCGGCGGCCCGTCGCCCGTTCGATCAGCATGCCGACGCGGATGATTTCGCCGCGCTTGAACGTGTGCGCGAGGCCGAGGAACGACATCGCCGCCATGCACCAGGCGGCGAAATCGTCGCCGGCCGGAATGTTCAGGCTGAATTGCCGGCCGACCGACATGAACATCATGAGGCCGAAAATCGCGAGCAGAAATGCGCCGGCCGCGTAGCCGGCGAACAGATACAAGCGATCGAGAAAAATCCGCATCATGGTTCCGCTCTCGAGATCATCCCGGCCCGGTATAGACGCTGATCTGCGCCATGCGCTGGCTCAATTTTCGGCACTCGCTCGGAAAGTCTGTGCATTTTACAAACTCGCCGCCGCGCGTGCGGCCTGGTCGTAATGGCCCGACAGCGCCCGCATCAGTGCGGCGATCTCGGATAGTCTTGTCTCGTCGAGGCCGGCGCTTTTCACCGACTTGACCAGCAGGGCTTCGCGCACCTTGCGGTATCGTTGCACGACCTCGCCGCCTTTGGCCGTGAGGCTGACGGTTTTTTCGCTGCCGCGCCGGCCCGAGGTCAGTAGCTTGTGGCCGTCGAGTTTTTTCAGCGAATAAGTGACGAGATGCGTGTCCTCGATGTTGAGGACGAGGCAGATGTCGGCGACCCGTTTGGCGCGGCCGCGATGGGCGATGGTATGCAGTACCAGGACATCGAGCGGCGACAGGTCCGGCACGCCGGCCGCCGCCATGCAGCGCACCATCCAGCGCTCGAAGGCGTGGTCGAGCAGGATCATGCCGAATTCAAGTTCGGACAAAGCCGGCATCGCCCCCGACGCCAGATGCGCCGACGAAACGATCGGCCCGAGCGCATTTTCCAAGCGCGGCTTTGCAGCCATATCAGCCCCTCGCCGGTCCCTCGCCTCGAAGCGTAGTCAGGGCTGATAAATTGTCAACGATTTATTGACGATTTTTTTCTGCTCTGGTTTAGTGCTACGGCGGCGGAGGATAACATGGCGGCGGCAAAGCAACGGTCACGGAAACGGCCCCAGGAAAAGTCGTGGGATTTCTGGATCGACCGCGGCGGCACCTTCACCGACGTGGTCGGCCGCGCGCCGGACGGCAAACTGACCGCGCACAAATTGCTGTCGGAAAATCCGGAAGCCTATGCCGACGCCGCCGTGCAGGGCATCCGCGATCTGCTCGGCCTGGAAAAAGGCCAGCCGATCCCGCCGGCAAATGTCGGCGCGGTGAAGATGGGCACCACGGTTGCGACCAATGCGCTCTTGGAGCGCAAGGGCGACCGCACGCTGCTGATGATCACCAAGGGCTTCCGCGACGCGCTCAAGATCGGCTATCAGGCGCGGCCGAAGATTTTCGCGCTGGAGATCATCAAGCCCGAACTTTTGTACGAGCGCGTCACTGAGGTGAATGAGCGCGTGCTGGCCGACGGCACGATCGAGAGCGAGCCGGATCTCCGCCAGGCCCGCGCCGATCTCGAAGCCGCCAAGGCCGACGGCATCGACGCCGTCGCCATCGTCTTCATGCATGCTTACCGTTTTCCCGAACACGAGAAGCGTGTCGCCGCTCTGGCGCGTGAACTGGGCTTCGCGCAGGTGTCGGTCAGCCACGAAGTGTCGCCGCTGATCAAGCTGGTCGGGCGCGGCGACACCACCGTGGTCGATGCCTATCTGTCGCCCATCCTGAAGCGCTATGTCAGCCGGGTGACCGGCGAGATGGATGGCGGTGCGACGTTGTCCGCCGACGAGAAAATCCGCCTGATGTTCATGATGTCATCGGGCGGGCTAACGGCGGCCGATCTGTTTCAGGGCAAGGACGCCATCTTGTCCGGTCCCGCAGGCGGCGTCGTCGGCATGGCGGAAACCGGCAAACAGGCCGGCTTCGACCGCCTGATCGGCTTCGACATGGGCGGCACGTCAACCGACGTCTCCCATTTCGATGGCGAATACGAACGCGCCTTCGAGACCGAGGTGGCCGGTGTGCGCATGCGCGCGCCGATGATGCTCATTCATACGGTGGCCGCCGGCGGTGGCTCGATCCTGCATTATGACGGCGCGCGCTTTCGCGTCGGGCCCGACAGTGCCGGCGCCAATCCGGGACCGAAATGCTACCGGCGCGGCGGGCCGCTCGCCGTCACCGACGCCAATGTCATGGCCGGCAAGCTGATCCCGGATTTCTTCCCGAAGATTTTCGGCACCGCGCAGAGCGAACCGCTCGACGCCGACGCCGTGCGCCATGCTTTCAACGATCTGGCGCAAAAAGTCGGCGACAAGAAGCCGGAAGAGATCGCCGACGGCTTCATCAAGATCGCGGTCGAGAACATGGCCAATGCGATCAAGAAAATTTCGGTGCAGCGCGGCTATGACGTGACGCGCTATGCGCTCAACTGCTTCGGCGGCGCCGGCGGGCAACATGCCTGCCTCGTCGCCGATGCGCTCGGCATGACCAAAGTGTTGATCCATCCGTTCTCGTCGCTGCTGTCGGCCTATGGCATGGGCCTCGCCGATATCCGCGCCACGCGCGAACAGGCCATTGAATTGCCGTGGGGCGCCAAGGCGCTCGCCGCGCTGAAGAAGACTGGCGCGGCGCTCGGCAAGGATGTGAAGAACGAAGTCGCCGGACAGGGCGTGCCGGCGGCGAAGATCAAGGTGATCCAGCGCGCGCATATCCGTTACGCCGGCACCGATACCGCTTTGGTGGTCGAGGCCGGGCCGCTCCCCGCGATGCAGCGCGCCTTCGAAAAGGCGCACAAAGCCCGCTTCGGCTTCATCGACCGCAACAAGCAACTGGTCGTCGAGGCGGTGTCGGTCGAAGCCATCGGCGGCGGCGCGAAGTTTTCCGAGAAGACGGCGCGGCGCTCGGGCGGCAAGCTGCCCGCGCCTGCCAAACGCACGCAGTTCTATTCCGGCGGCGCCTGGCACAAGGCCAACGTCTATACCCGCGACCAGTTGAAGATCGGCGCCAAGGTGAAGGGCGCGGCGATCATCATCGAGCCGCACCAGACCATCGTTGTCGAGCCGGGCTGGCAGGCCGAACTGACGGCGAAGAATCATCTTGTGCTGTCGCGGCTGAAAAAGCTCAAGCGCACTTACGCCATCGGCACCCATGCCGATCCGGTGATGCTGGAAGTGTTCAACAATCTGTTCATGTCGATCGCCGAGCAGATGGGCGTGTCGCTGCAGAACACCGCCTACTCCGTCAACATCAAGGAGCGGCTCGACTTCTCCTGCGCCGTGTTTGCCCACGACTCGACGCTCGTCGCCAATGCGCCGCATATGCCGGTGCATCTCGGCTCGATGGACCGTTCGGTCGAGACCATCATCCGCGACAACAAGGGCAGAATCGCGCCGGGCGATGTCTATGCGATCAACGCGCCCTATAATGGCGGCACGCATCTGCCGGATATCACTGTCTGCACGCCGGTGTTCGACGCTAAAAAGAAGAATATTCTGTTCTGGGTCGCGTCGCGCGGCCATCACGCCGATGTCGGCGGCATCTCGCCCGGCTCGATGTCGCCCAACGCGACCACCATCGAGCAGGAAGGCGTCTATATGGACAACTTCAAGCTGGTCGATCGCGGCCGCTTCCGCGAGAAGGAATTGCTGGAAGTCCTGACTGGCGCGAAATATCCGGCGCGCAATCCAATTCAGAACATCAATGACCTGAAAGCGCAGATCGCCGCCAACGAGAAAGGCGTGTCCGAACTGCGCAAGATGGTGGCGCAGTTCACGCTGCCTGTGGTCAAGGCCTATATGGGACATGTCCAGGACAATGCGGCGGAGAGCGTGCGCCGCGTCATCGACAAGCTGCATGACTCTGAATTCAGCTATGAGATGGACCAGGGTACCGTCATCAAGGTAAAGATTACCGTCGATAAAAAGAAGCGCGAGGCGACCGTCGATTTCACTGGAACCTCACCGCAACAGCCGACCAACTTCAATGCGCCGGAGCCGGTGACGCGCGCCGCCGTGCTGTACGTGTTCCGCATGATGGTCGCCGACGACATTCCGATGAATGCCGGGTGTCTGCGGCCGATCAACATCGTGGTGCCGCCGAAATCGATGCTGACGCCGGAATATCCGGCGGCCGTGGTCGCCGGCAATGTCGAGGTGTCGCAGGCGATCACCGACACGTTGTTCGGCGCGCTCGGCGCGCTGGCCGGCGCCCAAGGCACGATGAACAACCTCAACTTCGGCAACGCCAGGTATCAGTACTACGAGACCATCTGTTCCGGTTCGCCGGCGGGTCCCGGTTTCAACGGGACAGACGCCGTCCATACGCACATGACCAATACGCGGCTGACCGATCCGGAGGTGCTGGAATTCCGCTATCCGGTCGTGCTCGAGGACTTCCACATCCGCAAGGGTTCCGGCGGCAAGGGTAAATGGCACGCCGGCGACGGCATCCGCCGCACCATCCGCTTTCGCGAGAAGATGGAGTGCACTTTGCTGTCCGGGCATCGCCGCGTGCCGCCCTTTGGACTTAGCGGTGGTGAACACGGCCAGGTCGGCGAGAACTGGGCCCGCCGCAAGGACGGACGCATGGAGAGACTGGGGGGCTGTGACTCCACCGTCATCGACGCCGGCGAGGCGATCATCATCCAGACGCCGACGGCGGGAGGATATGGGAAGGCGTGAGCTTCTGTGCGTAAGCCTGTGGATAGCCGGTGGAAAAATTAGGGACGGCGTGCCGTAACGGGCTGACGAAGCTCGGAACTTCGCGCCGCTGTTTAATCAATCCCGTGCGCCTGTGAATTCGCCGCATTAACGCTCCGCATCGACCGCGCGCCGCCTCGTCCCCGCCGTGGTACAATCGAAGCATGATGAAACGTCCGCTTGCCGCCACGCTCATCCTCGCCGCCCTCGCCGCGCCGGCGTTCGCCGGCAACTATCCGGTTTCCGGGAAATGGGGGCAAAGCGCCTCGACCGATAAGAAGCCGATCGATTGCAGCACGCTGCGCGTCATCGCTTTCAACGGCGATCAGCGCACAGACAGCAAAGGCGGCGTGCCGGCCTATCGCAACCGCACGGTCCAAGCCGCGGGCAGCGGGCAGTACCGCGTCGTCGATGAGTTCACGACCGGCCAGATCGGCAACGCCAAGATGAACTACACCTTGCGCGTGGTCGATGGCGATACGGTCGAGATGATGCTGGAAAAAGGCGGCACGGTGCGCTTGCGGAAGTGCAAGTAGCCGAGCCGCATTAGTTGCGCGCGATGATCTCGTGTTCGCCGCTGTGCACCGAGGCACCGGCGTTCAGTTTTCCGCCCTTGCGGCGCGACAGGATCGACGGACGCCTGCGCTGCAAGACACTGTGACGGCGGCGGCGTGGACGCACTGTCTCGATACGAACGCCACCCATGCGCGCGAACGGTTCGCGCCAGCCGCCTTTGTCGTCGGACACAAGCTGCGGCACGCCAAGCACGGCGCTCCAGCTGCGCCATTCGGCCAAGGCCTCGTCTGCCTCGGTCGAGACGAACAGCGGCAGCGCCAGACCCGGATCTTTATGTTCGAGCACGACCGCGACGGTCGCCGCCTCACCGTTCTCGCCAGCGCTCAGGCGGATCGCCACGCCGGCGAAAGCCGACAGCGGCATGTTGAGCGCCATGTGCATGCCGCCCACCGAACGCCGGATGACCAGCCGTTCCCGGAAAAGCTCTATCTGCCGCACCTGTCCATCGGCGGCGGCGTCTCGTGCCGCGAATGCCAAAGGTAGGGCGAACGGGTCGAGCCGCACCGCGCAGCTCGACCCGGCGGGACATCCGCCACTTCGCATTTGACGCCTCAAACTCTCCCTCGCCAGGCTTATGTGCCCAGTCGATACGGGAGATGATGCGCGAGGCCTGTCGAAAACCGCTTAAAGTTCGCGGTTAATCGGCGTTAGCAAAGCACGCTTCGTGCGCCATGATTGACGCGGCGTTGAAATCCATGATTGACGAGGTGTTGATAAGACGGCGCAAAATGTCGGAAATGGCGGTTGCGCCGGCCGCTCCGGGACGCCATTTGCTAGCAATAACGCGCGTCTTCGATAGGATGCGCTTCGGCTCGTCTCGAATGAAAGTTTTTGAAAACCATGCTCGCACCTGTTGCCTCGCTGTTCGACCAGTCCGCCCTCACCGACCGCGCCGAGCGGCTGGTTAAGGCGGCGCTCGCCGCCGGCGCCGATACCGCCGACGCGGTCGCGGTGCGCGGCCTGTCGCAATCGATCGAGGTGCGGGACGGCGCGGTCGAAGAAAGCGAGAGTTCGGAGGGCGACGATCTCGGCCTGCGCGTCCTCATTGGCCGCCGCCAGGCGGTGGTCTCGACCAACGACATGTCCACCGACGGCTACAAGACCCTGGCCGAGCGCGCGGTGGCGATGGCGCGCGTGGCTTCCGAAGATAAATATGCCGGGCTCGCCGATGAGAGCCAACTGGCGCGCTCGTTTCCCGATCTCGACCTGATCGACCGCGCGCTGCCGAGCGTGCAGCAACTGGAACAGATGGCGCGCGCCGCCGAAGAAGCCGGCCTCGCCGTCAAGGGCATCACCAAATCCGGCGGCGCATCGGCATCCGCCGGCATTGGCGGCATGGTGCTGGTGACCAGCCACGGCTTCCGCGGCGCCTATCTCGGTTCCAGCCACGGCGTGTCGATGACGGCGATTGCCGGGGAAGGCACCGGCATGGAACGCGATTATGATTATTCCTCCGTTCGCCATGCGGCCGACCTGGAAAGCCCAGAAAAAATCGGCCGCACCGCCGGCGAACGCGCCATCGAGCGGCTCAACCCGCGCAAGGTGACCACCCGCAAGGTACCGGTGGTGTTCGATCCGCGCGTCGCCAGTTCGCTGGTGTCGCATCTGGCCAGCGCGGTGAACGGCGCCTCGATCGCGCGCAAGACCAGCTTCCTGCGCGACAAGATGGGCGCCAAGTTGTTCGCCGACGGCATCCGCATCGTCGACGATCCGCACCGCCTGCGCGGCCTGCGCTCGCATCCGTTCGACGGCGAAGGTGTCGCCGGCAAGCGCATGGCGCTGGTCGAGGACGGCGTGCTGACGTCGTGGATATTGGATTGCGCCACCGCGCGCGAACTCGGCCTGACGACGACGGGCCATGCCTCGCGCGGCGTATCGTCGTCGCCGTCGCCGAGCGCGTCGAACCTGCATCTCGAAGCCGGCACGATGACGCCGGCCGAACTGATCGCCGACATCAAGGACGGCTTCTACGTCACCGACCTGATCGGCTCCGGCGTCAACATGGTGACCGGCGATTACAGCCGCGGCGCATCCGGTTTCTGGATCGAGAACGGAGAGCGCACCTACGCGGTGAGCGAAGTCACCATCGCCGGGCATCTCGCCGACATCTTCCGCAGCATGACGCCGGCCAACGACCTGACGTTCAAGCACGGCATCAATGCACCGACCGTGCGGCTGGAAGGCCTGACCGTTGCCGGGCAGTAATCCGCTCACGCTGCGCGACGCGCTCGAGTCGGTCATGCGCGAGGCCGGTGAGCTGGCGCTGCACACGTCGCGCGGCGCGTTCAAGCGCTGGACCAAGGGTGCCGATCATTCGCCGGTGAGCGAGGGCGACATCGCCGTCAACAATCTGCTGCACGAAAAGCTGCGCGCGCTGGTGCCGCAGGCCGGCTGGCTGTCGGAGGAGACCGAGGACGATCTCGCCGGCCGCACGGTGCAATGCGCCTGGGTGGTCGATCCGATCGACGGCACGCGCGCCTACATTGCCGGATTTCCGGACTGGACCATTTCGGTGGCTTTGGTCGAAGACGCCCGGCCGAGGCTCGCCGCGCTTTATGCGCCGGTGACCGGCGAGATGTTTCTCGCCATCGCCGGCCAGGGCACGACACTTAACGGCGTACCGATAGCGGCGAGCGCCGGTGCGGAACTGGCCGGCGCAAGAGCAGCCGGGCCGAAGCGCTATCTCGACCGGCTGGCCGACCTGTCGCCCGATACCGTGCCGCAGCCGAAGGTGCATTCGCTGGCGCTGCGGCTGACCCGTGTCGCGCATGGCGCGCTCGACCTCGCCTTTGCCTCGCCCGGCAGCCATGACTGGGACCTTGCGGCGGCCGACCTTCTGGTACACGAAGCCGGCGGGACGATGACCGACCTGGCCGGGCAGGCGCTGCGCTATAACCAGCCTCTGACTGCGCACAAAGCGCTGATTGCCGCGGGGAACGCCCGGCATAATACGCTGATCGGCCTGATGCGCGGCCGCCTGCCCGAGTTCGCCTAGACTCAGCAGTCGCCCGTGCTAAACCTCGTCCTCGAGTCCGCCGCCGGGACTTCCACGAAGGATCCTGCAATGCCCGACCAGCCTGCCAAGCAACTGCTCCACCTCGTGATCGGCGGCGAACTGACCAACCTTTCCGGCACCGAATTCAAGGACCTCGACAAGGTCGAAATGGTCGGCGTCTATCCGAACTACGCCACCGCTTACGTGGCGTGGAAATCGAAGGCGCAGCAGACCGTCGATAACGCCCATATGCGCTATTTCATCGTCCATCTGCACCGCCTGCTCGACCCGGACAGCGCGGGCGCACGCAAGGACTAGCGCCGCCGAAAAAGCGGCGCTGATTTCGGGGTTCACGTCCGGACAATGCGTTTGGAAAAATGCCAGGCCCTGCCATTGAAACTCTCCAGACGAAAGCCGTTGCCAGGCAGGAGCCGATGTCCCTCTTGAAGCGAATTGTTGCCTCGCCCGTGTTCCTGTCCGCCGCCGGTTCGGTGGCGGCCTGGTATTTGCGGCTGGTGTGGCACTCCAGCCGCCGCACCATCGAGCCGGCGACGATCTATGACACCGTCGATATGCCGGCGATCATCGCCATGTGGCACGGCCAGCATTTCCTCTCGCCCTTCATCAAGAAGAAGGGAGCCAGGCACCACATCGCCAAGGTGCTGATCTCCCGTCACCGCGACGGCGAACTCAATGCGCGCGCCGCCGAGAAGCTCGGCATCGGCACCATTCGCGGCTCGGGGTCACATACCGGCGAGTTCCATCGCAAAGGCGGCGCCGCCGCTTTCGGCGCGATGGTCGATGCGCTGGCGGAAGGCTACAACATGGCGCTGACCGCCGACGTGCCGAAAGTATCGCGCGTCGCCGGCATGGGCGTCGTCAAGCTGGCGCAGTATTCCGGCCGGCCGATCTATCCGATGGCGATTGCGTCGAGCAACCGCATCGATCTGAAGAACTGGGACCGCACCGCGATCAACCTGCCGTTCGGACGCATCGCCTTTGTCGCGGGCGATCCGATCTACGTCGCGCGCGACGCCGATGACGCGACGCTGCAAGCAACACGGCTGAAGGTCGAGCAGGAACTCAATCGCGTGACGGCGCGGGCTTATGAGATCGTCGACCGGGGCGGCGCGCCGTGAACGGCAGGCTCACCTTGGTGCTGCGCGCGTACCGCCTGCTGGCGGCGGCGGCGGCGCCATTGGCACCGCTGTTGCTGGCGCGGCGGCTCAAGCGCGGCAAGGAAAACGGCGCGCGTCTCGACGAGCGGCGCGGCGGCGGCGGCAATCTTCGGCCGAACGGCGCGCTGGTCTGGCTGCATGCGGCCAGCGTCGGCGAACTGGCCAGCGCCCTGCCGCTGATCGGCCGCATTGCCGCGCGCGACGTCAATGTGCTGGTGACCACCGGCACGGTGACGTCAAGCGAATTGGCCGATGAGCGCCTGCCGGCCGGCGTCATCCATCAGTTCCTGCCGCTCGATGCGCCGCGCTTCATGCGCCGTTTTCTCGACCGCTGGCAGCCCGATCTGGCGCTGTTCGTGGAGTCCGATCTGTGGCCGAACATGATGATCGAGACCTCGCGACGCGGCGTGCCGATGATCCTGATCAACGGGCGGCTGTCAGACAATTCGTTCAAGCGCTGGCAGCGTCTGCCTAGGACCATCGGCAATCTGCTGCGGCGCTTCGATCTGTGTCTGGCCGGCACCGCCGCTGATGCCATGCGCCTCACCGAGCTGGGCGCGCCGCGCGTTCTCATCAGCGGCAATCTCAAGCTCGACGTGCCGCCGCCGCCGGCCGACGCCAACAGCCTGCGCGCCTTGAGCGACGCCATCGCCGGCCGCCCGGTGATCGCCGCGACCTCGACACATGCCGGCGAGGACGCGCCGATGATCGAGGCGCATGCGCGGCTGCGCACCAATTTTCCCGGCCTGCTGACCTTGATCGCGCCACGCCACGCCGACCGCGGCGTAGACATTGCCGAGATCGCGCGGGGCGCCGGGCTCAACGCCGCCTTGCGCTCGCGCGGCGAATTGCCGAGCCGCAAGACCGACATCTATATCGCCGACACGATGGGCGAACTCGGCCTGATCTACCGCCTGGCGCCGGTCGTCTTTGTCGGCGGCTCGCTGGTGCAGCATGGCGGGCAAAACCCGATCGAGCCGGCCAAACTCGGCGCCGCCATTCTGCATGGGCCGCATGTCTGGAATTTCGCCGAGATTTACGACGCGCTCGATCGGGCGCGCGGCGCCGAAGCCGTGCTTGACGCCGAACGGCTGACCGCCGCCTTTGGCGCCATGCTCAACGATCCGAAAGCCTGTGCACGCAGCGCCGAAGCGGCGCGCAACACCGTCGATGCGCTCGGCGGCGCCCTTGACCGCACGCTGCAATCGCTCGATCCTTACCTGATGCACCTGTTGCTGCCGCGACAAGGCGGCGCACGCCATCTTCTGGGAAGCAACCATGCGTGACCCGGCCTTCTGGTGGCGTCCGGCGGGACTCGTTTCGAGCCTGCTGTCGCCGTTCGGCAAGGCCTATGGCGCGGTCGCCGAAAGCCGCATGAGCAGGCTCGGCACCAGCGCCGCCCTGCCGGTTTTGTGCGTCGGCAATTTCACGCTCGGCGGCGCCGGCAAAACGCCGACCGCGATGATGCTGGCGCAATTGTTGCGCGAGGCCGGCGAGACGCCGTATTTCCTGACGCGCGGCTATGGCGGCACGGTCACAAGGCCGCGGCTGGTCAATGCCGAAACCGACGCGGCGAGTATTGTCGGTGACGAGGCACTGCTGCTGGCGCGGATCGCGCCGACCGTGGTGGCGCGCAACCGCGTCGTCGGCGCCGCCTTCGCCAAGGCCAAAGGCGCCAGCGTCGTCGTCATGGATGACGGCTTGCAGAACGCCTCGCTGGCCAAGGCCTTAGCCATCGCCGTTATCGACGGGCGGCGCGGCATCGGCAATGGGTGCGTGTTTCCGGCGGGGCCTTTGCGCGCGCCGCTTGCCGCGCAACTCAAGCGCTGCGATGCGCTGCTGGTCATTGGCGACGATGTGCGGGCGCGCGATGTGGTCGTGCAAGCCGGCGCGCTGCCGGTGTTTCATGGCCGGCTGGTGCCGGACGCCGCCGCTGTCACCGCCTTGCGGGCGAGCAAGGTGCTGGCTTTCGCCGGCATCGGCGATCCGGACAAATTCTTTGCCACGGTCGAACAGGCCGGCATCGAGATCGGCGCGCGCCGGGCCTTTGCCGACCATCATCGCTATAGCGCCGAGGAAGCCGCCGAACTGGTGATGGCGGCGGAACACAAGGCGCTGACCTTGCTGACGACGGAAAAGGACCACGCCCGCATGAGCGGCGACCCGGCCCTGGCCGCACTTGCGGTTGAGGCGAAAGTATTGCCGGTGACGCTTGAGGTCGATGAGCGCGACGCGCTGCGCGCGCTGGTCATGGGCCGGGTGAAGCGTTAGCCCAATTTCTCTTTATGCCGCTGCAACACCGCTTCAGGCGAGATATAGGCCTCCTGGCGATCGACGCTCCAGTATTTCAGCTCTTCGAGCGCAATCGGCGCGCCGGTAACGGCGCAGCGCACGAAGCTGCCGGGACGCACCACACGGAAATCGCCGTCGAGATATTTCACCTCTGCCTCGCCATTCGGCGGCATTGAATGATCGAAGCGATTAAGCAAGGCAGCCTCCGTTACGGTCCGGCGCGGGGATGTGGGCGAATGTAGTCGTTCGGTGCTGCCGGCGAAACCCTCAAAACAGGGAATTCCGTCAGGGCTTAGCCGAACAAACTGCCCTGCCCGCCGGAACCCTCGCCGCCGCTTTTGGCGCGCGGCTTTGGTTTGGCCGGCGCTTCGACGACAACGGTTTTGGTGACCACAGTCTGGCGGATAATGACGTCGCCGGAAGCGCCGCCATCGGCCGTCGCCGCGACGCGGCCGTCGGCAAATTCGATGTCGAGCCGCATGCCGGCCGATACGCCCGCCGCAGCGCGCAATGGATGGCCGTCGCCATCACGCACCAGCGCAAAGCCGCGCTTGAGCACTTCGCGGTAGGAGAAGGCATTGAGCAGCCGCTCGGCGCGCTCGATGCGCACCTGATGCTGCTTCAGAAGCGCCAAGGTCGCGCGCTGCGAGCGTTCGCCGAAGGCAGCCACACGTTCGCGCGCCCGCTCGATGCGCGCCACATGCGCCTGCGCATTGGCGACGAGACTGGCCTTCAGCCTTTGGTTCAGGCTGCTGTAGCGCTCGCGCCGCCGCTCGACCGTGTTCGATAAAAGTTGCGGCGCCAGCCGCGAGGCGATGCGCGAATACTGCGTGTGATGAACCTGGGCATTGGCGCGCAGCGCGCGCGGCAGGCGCTCGGCGAGACTATCGAGCGACTGACGCGGCTCGGCGAGAATGTCCTTCGGAAGCGCGCGCGTAAGCATTGTCAGTTCGCGGCGGTGACGCTCCATGCCGCGCTGCCAGCAGGCATATTTACGGTTGCCCAGCGCGTTGAGCGTCGCCAGCAGTTCGGAGCGCACCGGCACCGCCATTTCAGCGGCCGCCGTCGGCGTCGGTGCACGCCGATCGGAGGCAAAGTCGATCAGCGTAATGTCGGTCTCGTGGCCGACCGCCGAGATCAAAGGGATCATGCTGGCGGCTGCGGCACGCACGACGATCTCTTCGTTGAACGACCACAGGTCTTCCAGCGAGCCGCCGCCACGCGCGACGATGATGAGATCGGGACGCGGGATCGGCCCGCGTTCGGCGAGCGCATTGAAGCCGGCGATGGCATTGGCCACCTCGCCGGCGGAGGCTTCGCCCTGCACGCGCACCGGCCAGACCAGCACATGGCGCGGAAAGCGGTCGGCGAGCCGGTGCAGAATATCGCGGATGACGGCGCCGGTCGGCGACGTCACCACGCCGATCACTTCGGGCAGAAACGGAATGAGCTGCTTGCGCGCCTCGTCGAACAGGCCCTCGGCGGCGAGCTTCTTCTTGCGCTCCTCGAGAAGCTTCATCAGCGCGCCGACGCCGGCCGGCTCCAGGCTGTCGATGACGATCTGGTATTTCGACGAGCCGGGGAACGTCGTCAGCTTGCCGGTGACGATAACGTCGAGGCCTTCTTCCGGCTTGACCCGCATGCGGGCGAAATTGCCCTTCCAGATCACGCCTTCGAGGACGGCCTTGTCGTCCTTGAGGCGGAAATAGCAATGGCCGGAGGGCGAGGCGCCCTTGAAGCCGGAAATCTCGCCGCGCACCCGCACGAAACCGTAGGCGTCCTCAACCGTGCGCTTGAGCGCCGAGGACAGCTCGGAAACGGTCCATTCTACAATGTTGCTGGGGGCAGCTTCCGGCATCGGTTCCGAATCTCTTGCAGGGGTCGGAAGGCATGTTACACCACACGTCGATCATCCCATAAAGCGCGGCTTTTCCATGAACATTCTCATTCTCGGTTCCGGCGGACGCGAGCACGCGCTGGCCTGGAAAATCGCCGCCAGCCCGCTGACCACCAGGCTCTATTGCGCGCCCGGCAATGCCGGGATTGCGCAGGAAGCCGAATGCGTCGCGCTCGACATCGCCGACCATGCGGCGGTGATCGCCTTCTGCAAGGCGAGCAAGATCGACTTTGTCGTCGTCGGCCCGGAAGGCCCGCTATGCGCCGGCATCGTCGATGACCTGGAAGCGGCCGGTATCAAGACCTTCGGCCCGACTAAATGGGCGGCCAGGCTGGAAGGCTCCAAGGGTTTCACCAAGGATCTGTGCAAGGCCAACAATATTCCGACGGCGGCTTACGAGCGCTTCAAAGGCGCGGACGCCGCCAAGCAGTATGTGCGCACGCACGGCGCACCGATCGTGGTCAAGGCCGATGGTCTCGCCGCCGGCAAGGGCGTGGTCGTTGCATCGACCATCGAGGAAGCCGAAGCCGCTATCGACATGATGTTCGGCGGTGGCCTCGGAGAGAAGGCCTGGGAGATCGTCATCGAGGATTGCATGGTCGGCGAGGAAGCTTCCTTCTTCGCGCTGTGCGATGGCGACACCGCGATCGAGTTGGCCTCGGCACAGGATCACAAGCGCGTCGGCGACGGCGATACCGGGCCGAACACCGGCGGCATGGGCGCCTATACGCCGGCGCCGGTCATGACGCCGGAAATGAACAAGCGGGTGATGGACGAGATCATTTTTCCGACCGTCAACGCGCTGAAGAAAGCCGGCGCGCCGTTCAAGGGCGTGCTGTTCGCCGGCCTGATGATCACCAGGGACGGCCCGCAACTAATCGAATACAATGTCCGCTTCGGCGATCCGGAAACGCAGGTCATCATGCTGCGGCTGATGTCGGACCTGCTGCCGGCCCTGATCGCCGCGCGCGACGGCCAGCTCAAGAATTTCAATCTGCGTCTCTATCCCGACGCCGCGCTCACCGTGGTGATGGCGGCCAAGGGTTATCCCGGCGCTTATGCGAAAGGCACGGTCATCGAAGGTCTCAGTGAAGCGGCGCACACCGAAGGCGTTGAAATATTCCATGCCGGCACCAAAAAAGACGGCGATCGCATTGTTGCGAATGGTGGCCGGGTCTTGAATGTCTGCGCGCGCGGCAAAAGTGTGGCCGAGGCGCAGCAGCGCGCTTACGCCGCGGTCGACAAGATCAAATGGCCGGAAGGTTTCTGCCGCCGCGATATCGGCTGGCAGGCGATCGCGCGAGAAGGCGCGCAAGACGGTAAATGAAAACGCTGTAATGCTGGCGCGGCCTTTATATTCGCCGTGCTTATTGTTGTAACAGCACGATAAACAAAAAAACTTTTCGTATGGCTCGTATGCGCCTGGGGCGCTGTTGCAATACGGCGGGCTGCCTATGTCGGTCGCACGGGCGACATCATACGGAGACCCTCCATGAAAAAGTTTTTCCTCACCGCTGCCTTCGCCGTTGCCATTGCCTCGCCGGCGCTGGCGGCGACCAGCCACCACCTGCGCAACACGAATGCGAACGCGCCATACGCCGAAGGCGCCTATGCCTATGCCCGACCGGACGCCGACACCGTGGTCGCCGACGGCAAGGTACTCGGCCGCGATCCCGATGTGTTCATTCGGCAGAGCCTGCTGCGCGAAGGCGATCCGGCCAACGCGGGCGGCGGCAACTAGGCTCCGCTTTCCGCAGGTGAAGCAAAGCCCGGCCAGACGCGCCGGGCTTTGTTTTCTCCCGCCCCTGAGGTACTCCTACTCCTGAGCATCGTTCGACGTCATTCCGGGGCACACCGGCAGACACGACAACAATCAGGAGACGCCTTTCATGCATCCCGTGCTTCGGCTTTACGAAGATGTCCTGTCCAGCGCCGAGAATGTCGAGTTCCGGCTGGCGGCGCTGCCGCGCTTCATCTTCGTCGTGCATGGCTCCGCCATCATCGAAGGCAAGACGCTGAACGAAGGCGACGCCTGGCAAGGCAGCAATGCCACCAAGGTCAAGCCCGGCCCGCAAGGCGTCACCTGCTGGCGCTGGGAACTGGCGCGCGGCGACCAGGGCTCATCCTTTGCCTGCGCGCCGGGCATGATCACCCGTGAGAAGCACTCGGCCTATCTGGAGACATTGCCGAAGGGCGATCTGCTGATGCGCGGCGACAGCGTCGCCTTTCCGCCCGGCGGCTGCGCTTTTCTGCACAGCCATCAGGGCCCCGGCATTCGCTGCCTGATCGAAGGCGGCATCCGCATCGATACGCATGGCCGCTCGACATCCTATGGCGTCGGCGGCGCCTGGTATGAAAGCGGTCCCGACGCGGTGTTCGCGCAAGGCTCGGCCGACAAGCCGACCCGCTTCATCCGGGTCATGATTCTGCCGCGCGAACTGACGGGGAAGAGTTCGATCCAGTACGTCAATGAAGAAGACAAGGCCAAGCCGAAGTCGCAGAGCTACAAGATCTACGCCGACGCGCCGATCGAATTCACGGGGAAGCGGTAATGAGTGCCATTGACCGCACGCAGGCGTTTTCCGGCACCAAGGAAGCAGCACCGGCGTTGCGCCTCGATACGACGCGGCTGCAAGCTTACCTCAACGACCATGTGCCGGGCTTTGCCGGGCCGCTGAGCGTGCAGCAGTTCAAAGGCGGCCAGTCGAACCCGACTTATTTGCTGACGACGCCGGCGCGCAAATATGTGCTGCGGCGCAAGCCGCCGGGTAAATTGCTGCCGTCGGCGCATGCGATCGACCGCGAATATCGCGTCATTGGCGCTTTGCATAAGCAGGGCTTTCCAGTCGCCGAACCGCTCTGCTACTGCGCCGATGAAAGCGTCGCCGGCACGGCGTTCTACGTCATGAGCTTTGCCGACGGCCGCGTGTTCTGGGAGCCGCAAATGCCGGGCTCCGATCCGATGGAGCGCACCGCCATCTATGACGCGATGAACGACACCATCGCGCGGCTGCATAGTTTCGATCCCGCCAACATCGGCCTTGCCGATTTCGGCCGCGGCGAGAACTATGTCGCGCGCCAGGTCGAGCGCTGGTCGAAACAGTACCGCGCCTCCGAGACCGAAAAGATCGACGCCATGGAGCGATTGATTGATTGGTTGCCGAAAAATATTCCGCCGGCCGGCCCGCCGCGGCTGGTGCATGGCGATTATCGCATCGACAACCTGATCGTCGCCAAGGACGCGCCGCAGGTGCTCGCCGTGCTCGACTGGGAGCTATCGACGCTCGGCGATCCGCTAGCCGATTTCACCTATCACCTGATGGCCTGGCACATGCCGCCGACGGAAAGCACGGCCGGCACGGCGACGCTTCTCGGCCACGATCTCAAGGCGCTCGGCATTCCGGCAATGGACGAGTACGTCGAGCGTTACGTCGCGCGCACCGGGCTCGATCCGCGCCCGCACCTGCCCGCCTACCTCGCCTATAATTTCTTCCGCATCGCCGCCATTCTGCAAGGCATCATCGGCCGGGTGCGCGACGGCACCGCGACCTCCGATTTCGCGCCGAAAAAGGCCGAGATGATCCGCCCGCTCGCCGACACGGCATGGGATTTCGCCCAGAAATACTAAAAGGCTGCCGGCGCGCGCTGACCGTTACGGTCAACGTTTCCTTATCGATTTCGTGGTAACCTGAGTATTGCGCGTCATTTTTTCTTGAGTCCACGCATGTACCTTCGGCGGTATCATGAGACAGGTCTCACCATTGCCCGCAGGCGGCGCAGGCATCCAGTTTCCGAACGGGAAACAGGAACGGCAGCGTCCGTTGAAAAACGACGCCAGCGCTGCCCCCGATCGCGATGATGCTGTAGAAGAAGAAACAGCACCACAAAGTGCGCCGCCGCCCGGCATGGGCTTGCGCGTCAACCGCACGATCTGAGCGGCGCTAGCGCCGCGCCTGGAAGAAATCCTTCAGCAGCGCCGCGCATTCGCTCTCACCAATGCCGCCATAGACCTCCGGCCTATGATGACAGGACGGGCTGCCGAAGAAGCGCACGCCGTTTTCCACCGCGCCGCCTTTCGGATCGCTGGCGCCGAAATAAAGCCGCCGCACCCGGGCAAACGAGATCGCCGCCGCGCACATCGCGCAAGGCTCGAGGGTCACATAGAGATCGCAGTCGATCAGCCGCTCCGAGCCGAGCGCCTGCGCGGCGGCGCGAATGGCGATCATCTCGGCGTGCCCGGTCGGGTCCTTGTCGGCCCGGGTCCGGTTGCCGGCCTGCGCCACCACCTCGCTTTGGCGCACGATGACGCAGCCGACCGGCACCTCGCCGCGGGAGGCTGCGGCGCGGGCCTCATCGAGGGCAAGTCTCATGAAGCTTTGGCTGGGCGGGACAGACGGCATCAGGTCTGCTATCAGGCGGCGATCATGCCCGACAAGAGCCAAAAGCAGATTCCCGGCGAACGCATCGCCAAGGTCATGGCCCGCGCCGGCCTGGCCTCGCGCCGCGAGGCCGAGGCCTGGATCGAGCAAGGCCGCGTTTCGGTCAATGGCGCGGTGATTTCGTCGCCGGCGCTCAATGTGAAACCCTCCGACCGCATCGTCGTCGACGGCACGCCGATGCCGACGCGGGAGCGCACGCGGCTCTTCCTGTACCACAAGCCGCGCGGGCTAGTGACCACCCACTCCGACCCGGAAGGCCGGCCGACCATCTTCGCGTCGCTGCCGAAGACCCTGCCGCGCGTCGTCAGCGTCGGCCGGCTCGACATCAACACCGAGGGCTTGCTGCTTCTGACCAATGACGGCGGGCTGGCGCGGGTGCTGGAACTGCCGGCGACCGCTTGGCTGCGCCGCTACCGCGTGCGCGCCAATGGCCGCGTCGACCAGGCTTTGCTCAACACGCTGAAAGACGGCGTCACCGTCGAAGGCGTGCACTACGGCCCGATCGAGGCAACGCTGGAACGCGAGCAAGGCGCCAATGCCTGGCTGATGTTCGCCATCCGCGAAGGCAAGAACCGCGAAATCAAGAAGGTGCTGGAGTCGATCGGCCTGCGCGTCAACCGCTTGATACGGGTGGCGTTCGGGCCGTTCATGCTCGGCGATCTCGACGAAGGCGCGGCCAAGGAAGTCGAGACCGCGGCTTTGCGCGCCGAGCTCGGCGAGAAGATCGTCGCCGAATCCGGCGCCGATTTCGACGCACCGCTGCTCAGCGATGACGAGCGCAATCCTGCGCGAAAGCGCAAGCCGAACGCCAAGCGCCTGCGCGAAGAGCGCCGGCCCGGACGCGACGGACGCTTGCCGCCGCGCCGCGACGCAAGGCCGTCGCTCGATTCCGGCGCGCGCGCCGATGCGCGCCAGCGCAACGACAATGAAATGATCGCGGCCGGGCGCAACGCGCCGCCGAAGAAGAAGAAAACGCGCCGCGACCGCAGCAAGAGCGGGCCACGGCCAAAGTATCCAAGAGCGAAAGAGTGAGAGTTGTCGGCGGCAAATTAAGGTCGCGGCCGATCGCCGGTCCGAAAGGCGACGGTCTCCGCCCCACCGCCGACCGCCTGCGCGAATCGCTGTTCAACATTCTCGCGCATGGTTACGGCAATCCGGTCGTCGATGCGCGTGTGCTCGATCTGTTTGCCGGCACCGGTGCGCTCGGCATTGAAGCACTGTCGCGCGGCGCTTCCTATGTGCTGTTCGTCGATGAAGGCGTCGAGGCGCGCTCGCTGTTGCGCAACAACACCGAGGCGCTGGGCCTCGGCGGCACCAGCCGCATTTTTCGGAGAGATGCCACCAAGCTTGGACCGGCGCATCCGCTCGAGCCGTTCACGCTTGCCTTTCTCGATCCGCCCTATCGCAAGGGCCTCGCCGAGAAGGCGCTCATCGCTGCGCGTGAGGGCGGCTGGCTCACCAAGGATGCGCTGGTCGTCGTCGAGGAAGCGACCGACGCCAAATTCGCCGCGCCGGAAGGCTACGAGCAACTCGAGCGCCGCGATTACGACGACAGCGAACTGATCTTCATGCGGCGCATGGCGCCGTAAGCGTGTTCAATTCCCCAAGCCGCGGCCCGGCGACACGATGAGGCGCCGCCGGGTGCACGATTTTTTTGCAGTAGCTACTTTTTCTTCCAGACCTCGGTGCCCTGCGTGCCGGGGTCGGTCCGGCGCCACCACTTTCCTTCCAGCGAGCCATCGGCTTTGATGTCCATGACCATCAGGACGACCTTGCCGTCGGCGGCCGATCCGACGAACAGTTTGCTGCCGTCGACGTGGCCGATGCCGACATACTTGCCGCCATCCCATTTCAGTTCGAGCGCGCCCGATTTATCCATGGTCACGGCCAGCGTGCCGGAGCCGTCATATTTAGAGCCGTCGGTTTCTGTGCCGGTCACCACATAGTTTCCCAGTACACTGGTATTGGTCGCTTGGGCGAGAGCCGGCGTCGAAAAGCCGATCACCGCCAGGACTGCCAACGCAAAAAACCTGATCACGAAACACCCCCTATTTCCAGAGCCCGACTGCCGGGCCATTCGCTTCTTACCGCGCCGGCCATTTCTCGACTAGCGCCGACCGAATAATTTCTCGACATCCGACAGCTTCAATTCGACATAGGTCGGCCGGCCGTGATTGCACTGGCCGGAATTCGGCACGTCTTCCATCTCGCGCAGCAGCGCATTCATTTCCTCAGGCTTGAGCCGGCGGCCGGCGCGCACCGAGCCGTGGCAGGCCATCGTCGCCGAGACATGGAGCAGACGCCGCTCCAGCGGCAATTCGTCGTCCCATTCGGCCATGTGTTCCGCGAGGTCGGTGATGAGCCCGCGCACATCGATCTCGCCCAGCATTGACGGTGTTTCACGCACCGCCACGGCGCCGGGGCCGAAGGCTTCGATGGCCAGCCCGAACTGCGCCAGGTCATCGGCGCGCGCGGTCAATCGCGCGGCGTCGGCCTCGTCGAGTTCGACGATTTCCGGAATCAGCAATATCTGCCGGGCGACGCCGGCTTTCTCGACCGCCGCTTTCATGCGCTCATAGACGATGCGCTCATGCGCGGCATGCTGGTCGACGATAACGAGGCCGTCACGCGTCTGCGACACGATATAGGTCTCATGGATCTGCGCCCGCGCCGCGCCCAACGGACGCTCGACCAGTTCGGCGGCGGGCTCGAAACTTTCGACGCGCGCATCGGCCGACGGCGCGCCGACATCGAACGCCGACTGCTCCGGTTCGGCGAAACCGAGCGCGACATTGCCCTGCGTCGGCGACCACGGCATCGGCCGCGACGGCGAATTGCGCCAGTCGTAAGGCGCGCGCCGCGGCAGGGTCACCGGCCGAAATGCGGCAACGGTGGCGCCGCCGCCGGTCGAGGCGGCGCGCTGGCCCTCGCGCACCAGCGCCTCCTTCAGCGCGCGCACGATCAAGCCGCGCACCAGCCCGCCGTCGCGAAAACGCACCTCGGTCTTGGCCGGATGCACGTTGACGTCGACTTCGCGAGCGTCGAGCGTGACGAACAGAGCCAGCAGCGGATGGCGGTCGCGCGGCAGGTAATCGGCGTAAGCGCCGCGCACCGCGCCGATCAGAAGCTTGTCGCGCACCGGCCGGCCGTTGACGAAGAGATATTGTCCGAGCGTGTTGGCCCGCGACAAGGTCGGCAGTCCGGCAAAGCCGGTGACGCGCACGCCGTCGCGCTCGGCGTCGATGGCAATGGCGTTGGCGCGGAATTCGGCGCCAAGCACATCGCCGAGCCGCACCAGCGGCTCATTGTTTGCCGCCGCGGCCCAGGTCACCGGGGCGCGTTCTTCACCTGCAAGCGTGAACGTCACGTCAGGCCGGCTCATGGCGAGACGCCGCACCACTTCGCGCACGGCTTCCGCCTCGCTGCGATCGGTCTTGAGAAACTTCAGCCGCGCCGGCGTCGCGTAAAAAAGATCGCGCACTTCGATGGTGGTGCCCTGCGACAGGGCCGCCGGCTTGATCGCGGACTTTTCGCCGCCATCGACTTCCAGCGTCCAGGCATGCGGTTCGCTGGCGTGCCGCGTCGTGACGATCAGCCGGGCGATTGAGCCGATGGAGGGCAAGGCCTCGCCGCGAAAGCCGAGCGTGTCGATGGCGAGCAGATCGTCGCCGTCCAGTTTCGAGGTGGCGTGGCGCTCGACGCAGAGATCGAGGTCGGCGCGCGTCATGCCGGCGCCGTCGTCGGTGACGCGGATCAGGCGGCGCCCGCCGCCGTCGGTCAGAACGTCGATGCGCCGCGCGCCCGCGTCGAGCGCGTTCTCGACCAGTTCCTTGACCACGCTGGCCGGCCGCTCGACCACCTCGCCGGCAGCAATGCGGTTGACGGTCGATTCGGGAAGCTGACGGACGGGCATAAAATTTCCTTCACCTCTCCCGCACGCAGGGAGAGGGAATAAGGGCGCGATTCGGTTCGTCAGCAATTTAGCCCGGCGAGGCGGGCCCCTGCGAGGCAGACAGGCCGCCTACCCCCGCTATTCCATGTCCGCTTTGCCGCCGCGCATGTTCTTGATCGCCGAGCGGTGCTTTTTGCCTTCGAGGCGTTTCTTTTTGGCCGATTTCGGCACCTTTGTGGCGCGGCGCACGGTCGGCTTGACCGCTGCCTGGCGGATCAGGTCGAACAGCCGCTCGCGGGCCTCAACCCGGTTCCGTGACTGGTCACGGTGCTCCTGCGCGACGAGGACGATGATGCCGTCCTTGGTCAGGCGCGAGCCGGCGAGCTTCATCAGGCGCACCGCGACGTCGTTCGGCAGGCCCGGCGAGCGGCGCGCGTCGAAGCGCAACTGCACGGCGGACGACACCTTGTTGACGTTCTGCCCGCCCGGCCCGGAGGAGCGGACAAAGCTCTCCTCCAGTTCGCTGTCGTCGATGGAAATGGTGTCTGTGACGCGGTGCATGATGAGGCAAACCTACATCGTCATGGCCGGGCTTGTCCCGGCCATCCATGTCTTTGCAACAGGCCAAGACGTGGATGCCCGGCATAAAGCCGGGCATGACGAAAAATTGGGTCCCCGCCGTAGGCGTTCTGAAATAACGCCGTTCTTCGAACGGCTATGCGCGGGGACGAACGGTCGGGCTACGCCGTCAAATAACTCTTCGCCAGCACCTTGCCCTCTTCCACCGCCGGCTGGTCGAAGGCATCGACGCCGAGCAACTGCGCGGCGACGATCGTCTCCAGCATGAAATGCATCAGCAGTTCGCCCATGCTTTCCTCGTCGATGCGAGGAATATGAATGGTGCGCACAGGACAGCCGTTTTTTGCCAAAGTTTCCGCCGTGGCGCGGCCCTGCGCCGCCACCAGATCGCCAATCGTCTTGCCGCCCAGCCCCGGCTCACCGGCGGCCTTGGCGAGATCCTTGTCGATACGGGGACCCTGACCGGCGCGGTCGGTGGTGATGACGGTGAACAGTTTGTCGCGCGGTCCGGCGATGAACAGTTGCAACTGGCTATGCTGATCGACCGGCCCGAGCGCCGCGATCGGCGTCGTGCCCTTGCCGTCCTTGCCGAGGCTTTCCGCCCAAAGCTGGACATACCAGCGCGTGAAGCGCTCAAGCCGGTCCGCATAGGCCATGACGACGCTGATGCCTTTGCCCTTGCTCTCGGCCAGCGCCACCGACAGAGCCGCACCAAGCGCGGCCGGCACATCGGCGGCTTCCTTTTTCGCCAGCACCGGCGCAAGCGCCAAGCCCGCACCGGCACGGATCGCAACAACATCGAGGCCGAGCATCGCCCCCGGCAGCAGGCCGACATTGGTCAGCACCGAGAAGCGGCCGCCAACGCCGGTGTGGTGCTCGAGCATCGGCACCTTGAATTTGCCGAGCAGGTCCCGCAGGCCGTTGGCCTTGCCGGATTTAGGCGGCTCGCTGAGGCCGAGAAAAATATCGGGAATGCGCGGGCCGAGGCTGGCCGCCTGCAAGGCCGACAGCACGGCAATGCTCTGCATCAAGGTTTCGCCGGTGCCGCCGGACTTGGAAATCGCGACAAAGCGCGACGTGTGCAGCGGCAGCCGCTCCAGCAGCGTGGCAAAGGATTCCGGATCGAGGTTGTCCATGAAGTGCAGGCGCGGGCCGCTGCGCAGCGCGCCGACGCCGGGCACGGCATGGCCGGCCAGTTGCGCCAAAGTCTGGCCGCCGAGGCTCGAGCCGCCGGTGCCGAGCACCACGATGTCGGTGGCGCGGTCGGCGAACCGCACCGCGGCGTCACGCAAAGCCGGGATTTCGTCGCGCACTTCGGGGAGATTGAGTAGCGGCAGGCCGCCATCGGCATGACGCGCGCGCAACCAATCGAGCGCTTGCTCGGCGCGCGCCAGCGCCGCGTTCAGTGCATCAGCGGAGACGCCGTGCTGGCCGATCGTCTTCTCAAGCGCACTGTCGATGGATTGGATCAGGGGCATGACGTCTCGTCTTCAAATCAAAAAAACGGCAATAGATGTGTCTCAACGCCCCAGACGCGCAACCGTTCACTCACAAGCGTTTACTCAGGAGTCGATTCCAGCCCCTTGGGGCGGCCGACGACCGTCACCAGCATGCCGCCGCCGAACAGGCGCTTGGCGACACGTTTTGCGTCGTCGAGCGTGACCGCGTCGATCATCGCCGAGCGGCGCTGCATGTAGTCGATGCCAAGCCGGTCGATCTGGATCTGCGTGAGTTGCGAGGCGATCTTGGACGAGGTGTCGAGCGACAGCGCATAGGCGCCTTTAAGATAGGACTTCGCGGCGGCGAGTTCGTCTGCGGTCGGGCCTTCTTCGGCCATGCGCCTGGTCTCGGCCTCGATGATCGACAGCGTCTCGCCGGTGCGGTCGGCGCGGGTCGCCGTGCCGCCCATGACGATCGCGGCGTTCTTGAACCAGACCAGGTTATTGGAGACGCCGTAGGCCAGGCCGCGCTTCTCGCGCACTTCCTTGTACAGCCGCGACGAGAACGAGCCGCCGCCGAGGATGTGATTGATGATATATCCGGCCATGAAATCCGGATCGTTGCGGGCGATCCCCTGCCCGCCGAAAGTGAGCACTGCCTGCGGCACGTCGAGATTGACGACGATGCGGCGGCCTAAGCCCGCCGGCTTGGCGTCGGCGACAGGTTTAAGATCGTTCTTGGCCGGCAATTTGGCGAAAGCGCGGTCGATCAACTCGCCGGCCGTCTTGGCATCGACATCGCCGACAATCGAGATCGTGAGTTCGTTGCGGGCGAAGACGCGGCGCACGTAGTCGCGCAGGTCGGCGACGGCGATGGTCGGCACGCTTTCCAGCGTGCCTTTGCTCTCGCGGCCGTAAGGATGATTGGGAAACGCGGTCTGCCACCAGCGGCGGCTGGCGATGTTGTTCGGGTTGCTGGTTTCGCGCTGCAGACCGGCGATGGTTTGCCGGCGCATGCGCTCGACCGCCTCGGCATCGAACCGCGGCGCGGTCAGCGCCAGCCGCAGCAGGTCGAAGGCCTCTTCGCGATTTTCATTGAGCGCGCGCAACGAGCCGTGAAATTCGTCGCGGCCGACCTGAAAGCTCAGTTCGATGGCGCGGCTTTCCATGCGCTCCTGAAAGGCCTTGGCGTCGAGATCGCCGGCGCCTTCGTCGAGCAGGCTGGCGGCGAGAGTAGCCGCGCCCGCCTTCTCGGCCGGATCCTGGCTTGAACCGCCACGGAACGCATAATTCAAAGCCACCAGCGGCACCGCCTGCTCGCGCACCAGCCAGGCTTCGATGCCGGACGGGCTGACGATTTTTTCGATATTCATCGCCGACGCCGCAGGCGCAGCGGCGAGGAACGCAAAGGCGGCGGCGGATAGTGCAGCGACGAGGCGCATCATGTTCGCTTCTCCGCCTTGACCGGCTGGATGCTGGCGGGCTGCCCGGCCGGCGCGCTTGTATCCTTAACGAGATAGCCGGTGACCGAGCGCTTCTTGTCGAGCCATTCGCGGGCGGCGTCCTGCACCTGCTGCGTCGTCACGGCGCGAATGCGCGCCGGCCATTGCTGCACGTCTTCGACGGTGGCGCCGGTCATCAAAGCGGTGCCGTACCAGCGCGCCATGCTGGCCTGGTTGTCCTGGGCATAGATCGCGTCGGCGATCATGCGCGACTTGGCGCGTTCCATTTCCTCAGAAGTCACGCCCTTGTCGATGACATTGGCGATCACCGCATCGGCGGCGGCTTCCAGTTGCGTCAAGGTCACGCCGTCGGCGGGCGATGCATAGAAACCGAACTTGGCCATATCGAGCGCGGAGGAGTCGTAATAGGCGCCGGCGCTGACGGCGACACGCTTGTCGACGACGAGGTCGCGGTACATCCGGCTGTTTGAGCCGGTGCCGAGCACATGGCCGAGCACTTCCAGCGCTTCGGACTGCCCCGGCAAATTATTGACTTTTGCGGTGGCGAAGGACGGCACCAGATACGTGCGCTGGACCGCGGGCTGCTCGACGCGCGGATCGGCCAACGTCAAGGAGCGCGGCGACACTTGCGGCGGCTCCTGCGGCCGCTTGCGCTGCTGGATGGCGGCCTGCGGCTTGATCTGGCCGTACGTCTCCTGCGCCAGCTTGAGCGCCGTGTCAGGCTCGATATCGCCGGCAATGACGACGACGGCGTCGTTGGGGCCATAGAAGCGCTTGTAGAAATCGAGAGCGTCTTCGCGGCTCAGCGTTTCCATCTCGTGGCGCCAGCCAATGATCGGCTTGCCGTAGGGATGATTGAGAAACAGAGCGGCATCCATCTGCTCGCCAAGGCGGGCGCGCGGATTGTTCTCCATGCGCTGATTGCGCTCTTCGAGAATGACGTCGCGCTCCGGCAGCACCACCGCGTCGGTCAAGACGAGGCCGGTCATGCGGTCGGATTCAAATTCCATCACCGTCTTGAGCTGCTCGGTCGGGACGCGCTGGTAATAGCCGGTATAGTCGCTCGAAGTGAAGGCGTTTTCCTGGCCGCCGATACGCGCCACCACGGTAGAGAAGCGGCCCTGCGGATTCTTGGCGGTGCCCTTGAACATCAGATGTTCGAGAAAATGCGCCAGACCCGATTTGCCCGGCGTCTCGTCGGCGGCGCCGACCTTGTACCAGATCATGTGCGTGACGACCGGCGCGCGGTGATCGGGAATGACCACCAGTTGCAAGCCATTCGGCAGGCGGAAATCAGCGACCTTGGTTCCGGCCTTTGCGCCGGCCTGTTCGGCGGCGATGCCTGGCTGGGACAAGAGCGACAGAGAAAGCGCGCAGACGAGAACCGCCGCGCGCTTACGAAAGACGTGATGTTTGAAATTCACTTGAGGAGCCCTGCATCCATACCGCCGCGCGCCCCGCTTGCCTTATATGTTCGTGACACGCGAAAAGCCGCCACGCAATCGTCCGCTGCCGCGCCAGGCGATCATTTATCCGTGCGGGTGCCGCGTTCCAAATAGGAATTCTCGGCCTTCGGCGCTTTCGAACGATCGGTCATGCCGTAAGGCTGATCCGGCGACGGCGTCTGATAGCCGGGCGGCGGTGCCGTCAGCGCCGTGCGCGGCGGCTCGCCGGTGAACCGCGCGGTTTCGTCGTCGGCGCCGCTGAACATCCTGCCGAACAGGCCTCCGGTATTGCCAAGCTGCGACGGCGTCATCCGCGGGTTTTCCATGGCCTCGCTCGACGAGCCAGCCTGCTGGGTCGTGCGCGCCGCGCGTTTTGTATTGCGCGCGTTGGCGCCGGGCGTCATCTCGGCCGGACTCAAGCGGCGCTCCTGATTGCGGATCGCATCGTCGGCGCTGGTGAACGCATTGCGCTCGCGCTCGTCCTGCCTGGCGCGCAGCACGTCCGGGTCTTTCGGCCAGGCCGGGTTATTGGCGATCAGCGCGTCGGAGCGCTCCGGCGGCGGCAGCGTCTTGCTGGGCGGAATGACCAGCGGCGCGCGCTCTTGATAGTTGATGACTTTCTCGTCGCGCTGCAGGCCGATGCCTTCGAGCAGGCCGCGCAGAATTTTGGTGTCCCAGGCCGGCTCTTCGTCCTTGTCGTCGGCGGCATAGGCGTTCGGCGACGCGGTCAGCACGGCCGCGGCGAGCGCAAGGCCTAACGCCGCGCGGGTGATGGTCTTTGTGGTCAAACGTGTCGGTCGCCGGGCGATCATGCGAAACGGACCCCTACTCGCGGAACAGATGGTGCTCATTCGTCATATTGACGTTGATCAGGGCGCTTTTGCGGCACGGTCCCCGATCACGGATTCATACAGGAGGCCTATGACCCCGGCAACGATGGCTACATCGGCGAGGTTAAAAACGTACCAGTTGAAGCGCCAATCTGCCCCGGAAACGTGAAAAAACACGAAATCGACCACCCAGCCATAGGCCAACCGGTCGATGGCGTTGCCGACCGCCCCGCCCATGATCAGGCCCAAAGCCAGCGCGGTGAGGCGGTTTTCCGCCTTGGACAGCCAGGCCCAGAGCAGGCCGACCGCCGCCGCTTTCAGGCCGAGCAGGACCCAGCGACCGAGGTCGCCGCCGCCGGAAAACAGGCCGTAGCTGATGCCGGTGTTTTTGGTCAGGACGAAGTCGAAGAACGGCCCCAGCCGGGTCGGGTTGTTGGCGAGGTCATAGACGAACAGCAGATAGAGCTTGCTGGCCTGATCCAGCACGCCGGCAATGGCCGCCACGGCGAGGCCGAAGCCGGTGAGCGGGCCGCTAATGTATTGCCGGATGTTCACTCCGCCGCCTTGCGCATGGTTTCCCATTCGCGCAATGCCTTGGCGTCGCGCGGTGAGACATCGGGATAGTCCGGGTCGGCGCCGATGGTGTGCAGGATTTTCCACGACCGCGCGCACTTGGTGCCTTCGGCAAGATTGGGAACCACGGCAACGCCGGCAACATCCGGCTGGCTGAAAGCGCCTGCCGGCCCCTCGCCCTGCACCAACGTTGCCGCCGAGGTGATGCAGATCTCGGCGAGATCGGCATCCAGCACCGCTTCATACAGCTCGGCGTTCGACACATGCACGATCGGATGCGCCTCCAATGACGAGCCGATGCGCTTCTGCGCCCGTTCGCCTTCCAGTGCGCCGGTGATGACGCGGCGCACGGTGCGGATCTTGCGCCACTTCTCGGCCAATTTGTCATCGCGCCAATTCTTCGGCACTTCGGGGAAGGTTTCCAGATGCACCGATTTGGCATCGGCGCCGTAGCGCGAGATCCAGGTTTCCTCGGCGGTGAAGCACAGCATCGGCGCCAGCCACACCACCGTGCAGCGGAACAGTTGATCGATGACGGTGAGCGAGGCCTTGCGCGTCGTTGACGAATAGGGGTCGCAATAGAGCGCGTCCTTGCGGATGTCGAAATAGAAGGCCGACAGGTCTGACGTCATGAAGGCCGACAGCGCGGCGAAGATGCGCTTGTAATCGAAATCGGCGTAAGCCTGCCGCACCAGTTCGTCCAGTTCGGACAACCGGTGCAGCATCAGCCGCTCCAGCTCCGGCATTTTCTCGAAGGCGACGCGCTCGTCCTCGTGGAAATGCGCCAGCGAACCGAGCATCCAGCGCATGGTGTTGCGCAGCTTGCGATAGGTGTCGGCGGTGGTCTTGAGGATTTCCGGGCCGATGCGCAGATCGTCGGCATAATCCGAGGCGCAGACCCACATGCGGAGTATGTCGGCGCCGGAATTCTTGATGACGTCCTGCGGCGCCACGACATTGCCGAGCGACTTCGACATCTTGCGGCCGTTCTCGTCGAGAACGAAGCCGTGCGTCAGGACGACATCGAACGGCGCAATGCCGCGCGTGCCGCAGCTTTCGATCAATGACGAATGAAACCAGCCGCGATGCTGGTCGGAACCTTCGAGGTACATCACCGTGTCGTTACCGCCGAGCGCCTTGCGCTTGATGTTGGCGAGTTGCGGAAAATTCACGTCGTCTTCCAGCACGAAGGCATGCGTCGAGCCCGAATCGAACCATACATCGCAAATGTCGTCGACTTTCTTCCACGGCTCGTTGGCGCGGCTGCCGAGGAAGCGCTCGCGCGCACCAGGCGCGTACCAGGCGTCGGCACCCTCCTTTTCGAAAGCCTCGACAATGCGCACGCTGACGTCGGGATCCTGCAGAATCTCAACCGAACCGTCCGGCAGTTCCTTGATGAAGACGGCGATCGGCACGCCCCAGGCGCGCTGCCGCGAGATCACCCAATCGGGCTTGGCCTCGATCATGCCGGTGATGCGGTTCTCGCCCGCCTTCGGCACCCAGCGCGTCACCTTGATGGCGGCAAGCGCGCGGGCGCGCAGCGTGTCGGCTGGTTTATCGATGCCCTGGTCCATGGCGATGAACCACTGCGGCGTGTTGCGGAAGATGATCGGCTTTTTCGAGCGCCACGAATGGGGATACTGATGCTTGAGGCGGCCGCGCGCGATGATGGTACCGGCCTCCGCCAAAGCGGCGATGACGGCGTTGTTGGCGTCGCCCTTCTCGCCCTTGTCGTTGATGACGCGCTTGCCCTCGAAGCCGGGCGCCGACGCGGTCAGCGCGCCGTTTTCATCGACGGTATAGGGAATGACCGATGAGATCCCGCGCGCTTCCAAAGCGGCGCGGTTGGCGGTCCAGACCTCGAAGTCCTCGCGGCCATGGCCGGGCGCGGTGTGCACGAAGCCGGTGCCGGTGTCGTCAGTGACGTGATCGCCGGCGAGCAGCGGCACCTGGAAGTCGTAGCCCTTGCCGTGCAAAGGATGCTTGCAGACCAACCCATTTAGCATTTCGGCCGGAACGTCAGCGACCTTGTCATAGGCCGCGACCTTGGCCAGCTTGAACACATCGCCGGCGAGATTCTCGGCAAGGATGAACAGGTCGCCGAACTTCGCCCAGTTTTCCGGCGCGGCATCGGTGACTTTGTAGAGCGCGTATTTGATCTTCGGCGAAAACGAAATGGCGCGGTTGCCCGGCAATGTCCACGGCGTCGTCGTCCAGATGATAACGGAGGCGCTGGCAAAATCGCCCTCGCCATTGGCCACCGGAAACTTCACCCACACCGTATCCGAAGTGTAATCCTCATACTCGATTTCGGCTTCGGCCAGTGCGGTCTTCTCAACGACCGACCACATCACCGGCTTGGAGCCGCGATACAACAGCCCGTTGGCGGCGAACTTCATCAGCTCACGCGCGATCTGCGCCTCGGCCGGGAAGCTCATCGTCGTGTAGGGGTGCTCCCAGTCGCCCTCGACGCCGAGGCGCTTGAACTCCTCGCGCTGCACCTCCAGCCACTTCTGCGCATAGGCGCGGCATTCCTGGCGGAACGCGACCATGGCGGCGGGCTCGGAGAAATTCGGCTTCTGCTTGTTCTTGGAGCGGTAGTTCTCTTCCTCGATCTTCCATTCGATCGGCAGGCCGTGGCAGTCCCAGCCCGGCACATAATTCGAGTCATAGCCGAGCATCTGCTGCGAGCGCGTCACCACGTCCTTGAGGATCTTGTTGAGCGCGTGGCCGATATGGATGTTGCCGTTGGCGTAAGGCGGGCCGTCATGCAGCACGAACTTCTCGCGGCCTTTCGAGGCGGCGCGCAGTTGGCCGTAGAGGTCGCCTTGCTCCCAGCGCTTGAGCAGTTCGGGCTCTTTCTGCGGCAGGCCGGCGCGCATCGGAAATTCCGTCTGCGGCAGGAACAGGGTCTCGGAGTAATCGCGTTCGGGCTTGGTCATGGGCGGCTATGTAGCAGGGTGATTCCGGGGGGGAAAGGCTGGCTTTTGCTGTCATCCCCGCGAAGGCGGGGATCCAGTAAACACTGTCGGCACAAGGGGTACTGGGTCCCCGCCTGCGCGGGGACGATGAGTAAGCTAAATCTCACCCAAAACCGGAAACGCCCCGGCCGCCCGTTGCAGGGCCTCGCGCGCCTGCGCGGCGTCGGCGTCCATCGCGCGCTTGAGGTCGTCGAGCGAAGCGAATTTCTCTTCCGGCCTGATCCAGCCGATGGTGGCGACATCGACGACCTGCCCGTAAAGGTCGCCGCTGAAATCGAACAGGTTGACCTCGAGCAAAGGCGCGCCGGCGTCGAACATCGGCCGGATGCCGAAGCTGGCGACGCCGTCGACGAGTTTGCCGCCGACCGCCATCCGCACCGCGAAGACACCGTGCTTCAGTCCGCAGGACGGATCGAGCCTTATATTGGCAGTCGGGAAGCCCAGTTCGCGGCCGCGCTTGGCGCCATGGATGACCTCGCCGGAGACGAACCACGGCGCGCCGAGCAGTTCGGTCGCCTCCGCCACTCTGCCCTCACTCAGGGCCGCGCGCACCGCGCCGGACGACACCGGCCGGCCATCGTCCTGGAGCGGAGGCACGATATCGACGGTAAAGCCGAGGCGCGCGCCCTGCTCGGCCAGGTATTGCGGCGAGCCGGCGCGCTTCTGACCGAAGTGGAAATCGTAGCCGATCACGGCGCCGGCAATGCCAAAACGCCCGACCAGAATCTTTTCGACGAAATCCTGCGCCGAGGTTGCCGCCAATTCGGCGTCGAAGCGCAGCACGAATGCGCCGTCGAGCCCCGCCCCGGCTAGGAGGCGCAGTTTGTCGCGTTCGCTCGACAGCGCAAACAGCGGCGCATCGGGCTGGAAATACCGTCGCGGATGCGGCGAAAACGTCAAGGCCGCCGCCTTGCGGCCGAGCGCCTTGGCGCGCTTCTGCGCCGCGCCGATGACCGCGCGATGGCCGCGATGCACGCCGTCGAAATTGCCGATGGCCACCACCGCGCCGTAAAGCGCGCCCGGGTCGCCGTCGCGGACAATGGTAAAATCATTCATGTCGGATCGAGATGGTCATGAGCAAGGAGGGTTTGGAAGTGCTTCAAGGCACAAGCGTTTACGCGCTTGCCTGCACCCTAGGCAACTGCCTGTTTTTGCCGGTGGATAGCGTTAACGCGGCGTTAACAAACTTTCAGATTAACGGGTTATTCAAGGGCCAGCGTTACAGTCCGCCAACTTAGGGGAGCGCCCAGAAGGGCGATAGACGATGGCCATCGACCACTCGATGCCGGTTCTGATCGTGGACGACTACAACACGATGATCCGGATCATTCGCAACCTGCTGAAGCAGTTGGGCTTCGTGGAAATCCACGACGCCAGCGATGGCTCCGCGGCGCTCGCCAAGATGCGCGAGCACAAATACGGCCTCGTCATCTCCGACTGGAACATGGAACCGATGACCGGCTACGACCTGTTGAAACAGGTGCGCAGCGATCCGGGTCTGTCCGAGACGCCCTTCATCATGGTGACCGCCGAATCGAAGACCGAGAACGTTATCGCCGCCAAACGGGCCGGCGTCTCGAATTACATCGTCAAGCCGTTCAACGCGCAGACCTTGCAGAGCAAGATCGAAGCCGTGTTCCGCACGCCGGAAGAAGCCGCCGCTGCGGCGGCCGAGGCCCCGGCGGCGTAGAATTTTCTCCCTAAAGCCCTCAACCGTCATTCTGAGGTGCGAGCGCGCAAGCGCGAGCCTCGAAGGATAGACGGCCGCTGACGCCCGGGCCGTCGCCCTTCGAGGCTCGGCCAGTGGCCTCTCACCTCAGGGTGACGGTGAAAGGCCGCCGGGGGAGGGATAAGAAGCCACCCTTCCCTCCTCCTCCACGACCGCTATATTGCGCGGCGGAGGACATATGATGACCATACCGGTAAAGCCGCCTGTCGAAAAGCCGCGTTATATCCGGCTCAATGAGGCCGATAACGTCGCCATCATCGTCAATGCCTTCGGCATGCCGGCTGGCACCATATTCCCCGACGGACTGACGCTGCGCGAGTTCGTGCCGCAAGGTCACAAGGTGTCGCTCACCGACATTGCGCAAGGCGCAACCATCATCCGCTACGGCGAAGTCATCGGCTATGCGCTGGAGGCGCTGCCGGCCGGAAGCTGGGTCGAGGAATCGCGCGTCCGCATGCCGGAGCCGCCGAGCCTGGAAGGGCTTGAACTCGCGACCCGCACACCGCCGAAATTGCCGCCGCTCGAGGGCTACACCTTCGAGGGCTTCCGCAACAAGGACGGCTCGGTCGGCACCAAGAACATCCTCGCCATCTCGACCAGCGTGCAGTGCGTTGCCGGCACGCTGGAGATCGCGCTCAAGCGCATCAAGGAAGAGTTGCTGCCGAAATACCCGAAAGTCGATGACGTAGTCGCGGTGACGCATGTCTATGGCTGCGGCGTCGCCATCAACGCGCCGAAATCCGAAATCCCGATCCGCACGCTGCAAAACCTCGCCCGGCATCCGAACTACGGCGGCGAAGTGATGATCGTCAGCCTCGGCTGCGAAAAACTGCGGCCCGAACGGCTGCTGCCGGACGGCAAGGATACCGAAAAGACCGACATCATGAGTCTGCAGGACGAGACGCTGACCTCGTTCGGCGCCATGATCGAACTGATCATGTCGATGGCCGACGAGCGCCTCAAGGTGCTCAATGCGCGCAAGCGCGAGACATGCCCGGCGTCCGATCTCGTCGTCGGCATGCAGTGCGGCGGCAGCGATGCCTTCTCCGGCGTCACAGCCAATCCGGCGCTCGGCTTTGCCTCCGATCTGCTGGTGCGCGCCGGCGCCACCGTGATGTTCTCCGAAGTGACCGAAGTGCGCGACGCCATTCATCTGCTGACGCCGCGCGCCGCCAACGAGCAGGTCGCGCGAGATCTCATTCGCGAGATGAAATGGTACGACGATTATCTCGACATGGGCGGCGTCGATCGCTCGGCCAATACGACGCCCGGCAACAAGAAGGGCGGCCTCAACAACATCGTCGAGAAGGCGCTCGGCTCGTCGGCGAAATCCGGATCGAGCGCGATCTCCGGCGTGCTGTCGCCCGGCGAGCGCGTCCGCGAGAAGGGCCTGATCTTCGCGGCGACGCCGGCGTCCGATTTCGTCTGCGGCACGCTGCAGCTGGCCTCCGGCATGAACGTGCACATCTTCACCACCGGACGCGGCACGCCTTACGGCCTGTCGTCGGTGCCGGTCATCAAGGTGGCGACGCGCAACGAACTGGCGCAGCGCTGGGCCGACCTAATCGACGTCAATGCCGGCACCATCGCCACCGGCGAGGCGACGATTGAAGATGTCGGCTGGGAAGTGTTCCGGCTCATTCTCGACGTCGCCAGCGGAAGTAAGAAAACCTGCACCGACAAATGGGGTCTCTACAACGCGCTGGCCTTGTTCAACCCGGCGCCGATTACGTAAATCCGTCACCCTGAGGTGCGCGCTCTTGCGCGCCTCGAAGGGCGACGGCCCGCGAGTCAATGGCCGTTCATCCGTCGAGGCTCGCCGCAAGCGGCTCGCACCTCAGGATGACGGCGCGCTACCACACCAAATGCTTCATCACCGCGGTCGGCGTTTCACCGGCGCCGGCGAACACCGTCTTCATCGTCTCCGCATTCGGCGTGTCGCGGCCGCCGAATTCCTCGGCGTGGATGCCGGCGGTAAGGAACAGCATATCGACGCCGAAGGCGCGGCCGCCTTTGAGATCCGTGCGCACCGAGTCGCCGATCGCCATCACGCGCTTCATGTCGGCCTTGCGGCCGGAAATCGCTTCCGCCTTGGCCAGCGCCATCTCATAGATCGGCCGGTACGGCTTGCCGGCATACAGCACCTCGCCGCCCATCGTCGCATACAAATCGGCGATCGCGCCGGCGCAATAAACCAGCCGGTTGCCGCGCTCGACCACCAGATCGGGATTGCCGCACAGCATGAACGTCTTGCGCTTGAGCATGATCTCGAGACGGGCGCGATAATCCTCCGGTGTCTCGCTGTCGTCCTCATCGAGTCCCGAACAGACGACGTAGTCCGCGCTCTCCAGCGGCGCGAATGTAACGTTCAGTCCGGTGAAGATCGGTTTGTCGCGCGGCGGTCCGATGTGGCACAGCGACTGGCCCTTGCGCGTCGCGATGACGTTACGCGTGACGTCGCCGGACGAGACGATGCCGTCATAGGCCTCGCGCGGGACGTGCAGATGATCGATCTGGCGGATCACCGCCTCGCCCGGCCGCGGCGCGTTGGTGATAAAGATTACCGTCTTCCCCGTGGCGCGAACGCGCATGAGAGCATCGCAGGCGTCGGGAAAAGACACTTCGCCATTATGCACCACGCCCCAGACGTCGCACAAAAAAACATCGTAGTTGGGCGCAAGCGCCGAGAAGTGCGGGGTTAAGGGAGGCACTGAGATGACCGGTCAGAGGGAGGGAGCGTTGGCGGCGAGGTAATCGCGCAACGACGTGTTGGCCGGCGCCTTGTCCGCGCCATCGTTGGCGGCGCCGCCATGCAGGGCTTCGGCCCGTACCGGTCGGGGCGCCGAGAACAGGAAGCCCTGGCCGAAGCGCACGTCGTAATCCAAGAGATCGACGACCATGCTTTCGTTCTCGATCCGCTCGCCGATCAGGTCGATGCCGGAACGCGCCATCAGGTCGGCGAGGTCCTCGGCATGAATGTCGCTCTGCGCCGACGCCGCCTTGTTGAGCAGCAGCTTGGCCGGGACTTTCAGGAAACGGAACGAGCGGTCGGCCAGTTCCTTGGCTTCCAGCCGCAAATCGGTGATGTGATCCATCGAGAAGCGGAAGCCGCGCTCGGCCAAAGCGGCCAGGCTCTCATATTCGAGCGGCCCGAAGGCGCGATAGGCCTCCTGGGTAAATTCGAAGGTCAGCGAGCCGGCCAGCGCGCGGTTGGCTTCCATGAAATCGAGCAGTTGCCGGAAATAGATCGTATCGGTCAGCGTCGAGGCGTTGATATTGCAGAACAGGCCGACGTCGCGGCTTTTCAGTTGCAGCCGGCGCACCACCTGCACGCAGCGGAACACCAGCATGTTGTCGATCTTCGGCATCAGGCCGACGCTTTCGGCGACGTCGATGAAGTCGCCGGCCGGGACGATGTCGCCCTGCTCGGTGCGCAGCCGCGACAGCGCCTCATAGAAGCGCACCTTGCGCTGCGGCAGCGTCACGATCGGCTGGAGATAGAGATCGATGCGGTTGGCGTCGGCAGCCCGCGCAATTAGTTCGCCGATTTGCTCACGGCTCATGCCCTGGAAACGGCGCGGGCCGCTGACCGCGTCGGATTCGCTCAAGGTCAGCGGCACATCGCCGGACGGCAGCGGCTCGTCCGCCGCAACGGAGGCAACCGGACGCGGCGGCATCGCGCCATGATCGCGGAAAATGGTTTCATGCGCGGCGACAGTTTCGGCGATCTGCCGGACCAGGCCGCCAAGTTCACCGATTTCCGCGGCCAGCGGATCGGTGGCGCCGCGCTGGCGGCTGACGGTGGCTTCGAGACGGGTCTCGACCGTGGCAATGCGGTGCGACATCTCGGCCATTTGGCGGGACAGGTCGGCGGTGGCGCGCGACAGATCGGCGATCTGGTCGCCGATAAGGGTGCGGTCGCGCAGCCGGTTGCTGATCGTGTTGTAGAGCGCCAATGTCGTGAACACAGCCAGCGCCACGATCGCCGCCGTCCGCGGGTCCATCTTCAATCCGAGATAGAGCACGGCGCCGACCGAGCCGGCGATCAGCACCATGCAGACCGCAATGAAGATGGCGCCAAGACGAAGCATAAATTCGACCTTAAGAGACCCGCCCCTGATTCGGACGAACCCACCCCAATGTTCATGACGAGGCGCGCCCGCGCAACCGTGAATTCCTGCTATGGTATCGACACTTCGCCGGTCTTTCACAAGAACTTACATGCAAATTCAGCCCAAAACTCCCCCAAGAATTCAGCCCAAAATTCCTCTTTGTCGCCAACCCGGAACTTGAGCCGATGCAGGCCTCCCGACCATCCTCAATCCTCGTCTGGATCGCCGCCTCGCCTGGGCAGGCATTGGCCGCCCTCCTCGCGGTGCATGTGGCGGTTTGGACCACCCTGCCGACGGCTTTATACCCCAACCTGCCGCTCGATCTGATCGAGGCTTTGACCTATGGCCGCGAATGGCAACTCGGCTATGACAAGCTGCCGCCATTGCCGTGGTGGCTGGTCGAGATTGTCTATCGCGTCATGGGCCACGATTTCGGCTTTTACCTGCTGGCCCAAATCGCCGTTATTGCCGCGCTGGCGATCGTGTTCATGACGAGCCGGCCGCTGGCCGGGCCGGTCGGCGCCCTCGTCGCTGTCCTGATCGTCGATGGCCTGCATTATCTCAGCTACACCGCCGCCAAGTTCAATCATGACGTTATCCAGCTGCCATTCTGGGCGCTGGCCGGCTATTCCCTGCACCGGGCGCTGCGCGGCGGCTGGATCGGCCACTGGGCGCTGCTCGGTCTGGCGATCGGGATTTCGCTGTGGGCGAAGTATTTCGTCGTCATGCTGGCGATTCCGATCGGCCTGTTTGTCCTGATCGACGCCGATGCACGCAAATGTCTCAAGACGCCGGGCCCCTATATCGCCGCCGCGGTCGCGCTGATCGTCATGGCGCCGCATCTTATCTGGCTGGTGCAGAACGACTTTTTGCCGCTCGGCTACGCCGAGCGCCGCGCCGTGCTGTCGCGCGGCTGGTACGATCACCTATGGCGCCCGGCGCAGTTCGCCCTCAGCCAATTGTTTTTCCTCATTCCGGCGCTGCTGATCGCTTTACCGCTGTTCGTTCCGCGCCGCGCAACTACCGAGAAGCCGGTCGTCTCGCTCGCCGATGCCTACGACATGCGGATCGTGACATGGCTCGCTTTCGGACCCATCGCCGCCGTGCTGGCGCTGGCCGCTGTCAGCGGACGCGGCACCGTGGCGATGTGGGGCTATCCGCTGTGGATGTTCATCGGGCTTTGGCTGGTGCTGGTGGCGCGGCGCGCGTTCGAACCCGGGCGTCTCGGCCGCATTCTCGTTACTTGGGCCACCGTGTTTGCCTGCATGGCCGGCGCCTTCGTCGTCAATTACGCGGTGCTGCCGAACTACGACCACCGCTACCGCGCCGTGTTTTATCCCGGCGAGCGCCTGGCCACCGAATTGAGCCGCCGCTACCGCACAATTACCGGCCAACCGATCGCCTATGTCATCGGCGACATGTGGACGGGCGGCAATGTCGCGCACTATGCGCCGAGCCGTCCGCGCGTCCTGATCGACGGCGACCGGGCGCGCGCGCCGTGGATCGACCTTGCCGACCTCAACGCGCGCGGCGCGGTGCTGGTGTGGACGTCGGGCGATCTCGACACGATCCCGATCGGCTTCCGCAACATCGCCGGCGAAGCGGCGGTGCAGCCGCCGTTCCTCATTCCGGACCGGCGCGGCGACAGCTTCGTCAATGTCGGCTGGGCGGTGCTGCTGCCCAAGCCGGCTTTCGCGCAAGCCGTTTCGGACCAGCCAAACAAGCAGCAGCACGCAGGATCAGTGCCATGAACACGCTGCGCCGTCTTTGGCGAGGAGACCTGCCGCTGTCGCAGGCATTCTGGAATTGGGCGGTGATCGGCGCAATCGCGGTCAACGGACTGACGTCGATCCTGTTTCTGATCCTGATCATGAACGATTACATCGTGGCGGCCTTTATCGTCGGCTACGCTCTGTCGGTGCCCTACAATGTCGTTGTAACCGTCGGCGTCTGGCGATCCGCCGGACGCTACGCGGGCGATCGCCGCTGGGCCGACCTCGCCCGCATCGTCACGGTTTCCGCCATGACGATATTGAGCCTCACCTGACCGCGATGCCGGCTACTGCCGCACACCATGCTGCTCGTCGATGCGCACGCGGCCATCGAGCAACTCGATGTGCCGGTCCATACGCTCGGCCATGGCGAGATCATGCGTCACCGCGACCACGGTCTTGCCCTCGACATGCACCAGATCGCGCAGCACCTCGAACACCTGTTCACTGGCTTTGGAATCGAGCGAGCCGGTCGGCTCGTCGGCCAATATGACCGGCGGCTCGTTGGCCAGCGCGCGGGCCACCGCGACGCGCTGGCGCTGGCCGCCGGACAGCTGATCAGGACGTTTGTGAATGTGCTCACCAAGTCCGAACGAGCCGAGCAGGTCGCCGCCGCGCGTCCGCATCTGCGCCTTCGACAATTTCCCGAGCGCGCGCATCGGCAGCATGACGTTCTCCAGCACGGTGAACTCCGGCAGCAGAAAATGGAATTGGAAGACGAAGCCGAGCATGGTCAGCCGCGCAAAGGCGCGATCCTCTTCCGGCATGTGCGTGGTGGCCTGGCCCTCGATCAGGACTTCGCCGGAGGTCGGGAAATCGAGCAGGCCGAGCAGATACAGCAGCGACGATTTGCCCGATCCCGACGGGCCGGTGATGGCGACGAATTCATTCTTGCGGATGGCTAGGTCGACATTCTGCACCAAAGTCGTCGGCACGATGCCCGGCAGGATGCGGGTGACGTTACGCGCCTCGATCAGCGGCGTTTCGCTCATGTCGCGCCCCGGATGATCTCGACCGGATGCAGCCGCGCCGCCTTGCGCGCCGGCTGATAGCCGGCCACCACCGACGACACCAGCGCAACCGCGCCGGCCATCAGGTAATGCGTATAGGCGTAGGCGAGCGGCAGCCGGTCGGCATCGAGAAACGGATTCTTGATCTCGACCGAACCCAGCGCCAGGCACAAGACATAGCCGAGCACGAAACCAGCAAGCGCACCGGCAACGCCGATGATCATCGCCTCGATGACGAAGATCGAGCGCACGGTATACTCGCTCAGGCCCAGCGACTTCATGATGGCGATGTCGCGCGCCTTCTCATGGGTGATGGTCGAGATGATGTTGTAGGTGCCGAAGCTGGCGACCAAGAGAATGGCGCCGACCACGGTGTACATGATGATGTTGCGGATGATGAAGGTCGAGATCAGGTCTTCATTGGCTTCCTGCCAGGACACCGATTTGTAGCCGGTGTCGTTTTCGATGCGGGCGGCGATTTCGCGCGAACTCATCGGCGCGGTGAGCCGCACCCGCAATTCGTTGATCAGCCCGGTCTGCTTCGACAGGATCTGCCCGGTCTTGGTCAGAACGTAAGCCGTACTTTCATCGAGCTGGCGGACGCCGGAATGAAAATAGCCGACCACTTGCGCGTTAAGACGGGCGCCTTCGCTGGTTTGCAGTGTAATGTTGGCGCCGATGCGGGCGCCGATCTTTTCCGACAGCCGGTCACCGATGACGATGGCGTTGGTGGCGCGATACAGCGCAGTCAATGTCGCGCCGCGCATCTGCTTGGGCAGGTCGGAGACCATGGCTTCGCGGCGCGGATCGATGCCGATGACATTGGTGGCGATATCGTGATTGGCGTAGCGGATGATGGCCTGCACCTTGACCGACGGCCCGACCGCGCCGGGGAGCCAGGCTTCCAGCGCCGCCATGGTGGCGAGCGGATTCTTGATGCCGCGCCGTCGCGCCTCCGGCGTCAGGCCGTGAATCTCGGCGGCGTCATAGGTGGTGGCGGCCGGCTGCGGCGGCGGCGAGCGGCGCTCGTCGGTCACCGTGACGTTCGGCAGCGTGTTGACCAGACGGTTGGTGAAATCGTCCTGCGATCCCTGCATCAACGCAGCCATCATGATCGAAAAGCCGACGCCGGTGGCGACTCCGGCGACGGCGAAACCGGTTTGCCGCACGCGGGCGCGGACATGGGTCCAAGCGATTTCGAGAATGAGATTCATGGCGCGCTCACGGCGGCGCATCGACAACGCGCACGCGCCGGCCATCCTTGAGGTCGGTCGCCGCCGGCGAAACAACGCGCTCGCCTTCCTTGAGGCCGGACTGCACCTCAACCGCGCGTGTGCCGCGAATGCCGATCTTGACCTCGCGGCGGCGCAAGCGATCGCCATCGATGACAAAGACAAAGCTGCCCTGCACGGCGCCGGGCGGCACCAGCAGGACATCGGCCTGTTCGCGCGTCACGATATTGGCCTCGACGCTCATGCCGGGCTTGAGCGGCGTATTGTCGGGCAGTGCGATCTTGATGCGGTAGGTCTTGGCGACGACGTCGCCCATCGGCGTGATCTCGCGTACCTCGCCTTGCAGCCTGCGCTCGGGGAAAGCATCGGTGCGGAACAGCACGACCTGTTTCAAGGCGACGCGCGGAATGTCCTCTTCATTGACTTCCGCCACCACTTGCAGCGGGTATGGCACGCCGACGCGGAACAATATCTGCCCCGCTTCGGCGATCTCGCCGATTTCGCCGTCGCGGCGCAGCACGACACCATCCATTGGCGCGAGGATGGTGTAGTCGTTGATCTTCTCGAGCTGCACCATGATCTGCGCCTGCACCTGTTGCAGATCCATCGAGGCGCGCTCGAACGCTTGCGTGGTCGCAGTGCCGCGCGCGATCAGTTCGCTGACCCGCGACATTTCGCGCTTAAGAAACTCCTCGCGGGCTTTCAGTTCGCGCAGCTGCGCCTGCACTTCGCGATCGTCGAGCCGCACCAGCACATCGCCCTTGGCGACTTTCTTTCCTTCGCAATCGCAGATCTCGACAATGCGGTCGCGCAACAGGCTGGCGACCTTGGCCCAGCGCACCGGCTCAACGCCGCCGGTGGCATAGACGATCTCGACCGCGGTGCCGCGCGTGACGGCGACGGCGGCGACTTGCGGCGCCTGGCCGTAACGCCACCAGACGGCCGCGGCCGCCGCCAATATCACGATCGCCGCGATGATAGTGAGCCGTCGTTTTCCCATGGGCGAAACCTAGAGGCGGCGCACGCGAGAGCATTGATGTAGCGCAAGCAACTTCCTTCACCTCCCCCTGAAAGGGGGAGGTCGCATTGTCTTTGCGCAGCAATGACAATGCGGTGGGGGTCAATGCCTTAGCGACCCCCTCCCTAACCCTCCCCCTTTCAGGGGGAGGGAATAGAAAGCTACGCCACCTGCTTGATGACCGCCGCGACCTTGTCGAAGATTTCGCCGATCTGCGCTTCCGTCACGATCAATGGCGGGCTCATGGCGATGGCGTCGCCGGAAATGCGGAACATGATGCCGTGATCGTGGAAGCCGTTTTCCAGCGCCTGATAGCCGCGCAGGCCGACCGCATCCGGCTTGCTGGCGAGATCGATGCCGGCCATCAGGCCGACGGTGCGGATGTCGAGCACGTTCGGCAGGCCTTTCAACCCCATCGCGCCTTGCGCCCAGATCGGCTCCATCTTTTTGGCGCGGGCGAACAGGTCTTCGTCGCGGTAGAGGTCGAGCGTGGCCAGACCGGCGGCGCAAGCGAGCGGATGCGCCGAATAGGTGTAGCCGTGGAACAGTTCGATGACGTGGTCGGGGCCTTTCATGAAGGCGTCGTGGATGCCCTTGCGGGCAATGACCCCGCCCATCGGCACCGAACCGGAGGTGATGCCTTTGGCGAAGGTGATCATGTCCGGCACGACGTCGTAGCGCTCGGCGGCGAAGGCATGACCGAGGCGGCCATAGCCGGTGATGACCTCGTCGAAGATCAGCAGGATGCCGTGCTTGTCGCAGATCTGGCGCAGGCGCTTGAGATAGCCTTTCGGCGGCGGCAGCACCGCCGTCGAACCGGACACCGGCTCGACGATGACGGCGGCGATGGTCGAGGCGTCGTGCAGCGCCACCAACCGGTCGAGTTCGTCGGCAAGATGCGCGCCCCACTCCGGCTCGCCGACCGAGAACGCCTGCTCGGCGCGGTTATAGGTGGTCGCCATATGATCGGCGCCGGCCAGCGCAACGCCGAACTGCTTGCGGTTGGCGACCATGCCGCCGACCGAGATGCCGCCGAAGCCGACGCCGTGATAGCCGCGCTCGCGGCCGATCAGGCGCACGCGCGAGGCATTGCCGCGCACGTTGTGATAGGCGAGCGCGATCTTCAGCGCGGTATCGACCGCTTCCGAACCCGAGTTGCAGAAAAACACGTGGTCGAGATCGGCCGGCGCCAGCGCCGCGATGCGCGAGGCGAGTTCGAAGGCTTTCGGGTGGCCGAACTGGAAGGTCGGCGAGAAATCCATTTCCGCCGCCTGCTTTTGAATGGCGGCGACGATCGGATCGCGGTTATGCCCGGCATTGGTGCACCACAGTCCGGCGGAGGCATCGAGGATCTTGCGGCCTTCCGGCGTGAAGTAATGCATGTCCTTGGCGCTCGACAGCAGCCGCGGCCGCGCCTTGAACGAGCGGTTGGAGGTGAACGGCATCCAGAACTGTTCGAGGTCGTTCGGGATGGTCGTCGAGGGGCTTTCGCGGGTCTGCGCCATGGTATTCTCCAACCTTTCGAAACGGCTCTGAAACCGGGGCGGCATCGTAGCAGCGAACGGTGCCTATCCGAAATCGTCGTTTGCGCAACGGAATGGCGGGTGGGCCGGCTGGCCAGGTTCAGTGGAACCGTTGCCGCCCGCGCAAGTTGCATAATTATGTGTTCTATAGAATATAGTGTGTTATTGTCCGAACGTGGAATAAATCGCAAAGGAAACCGGCACACCTGGGTGAGGGCCCCCCCCCATTAATGGCGAAAAAGCAGAAGAATATCGCGTTCGATCCCGAGAGCTTCCTCGCCCATGCCGGCGCGGGCCGGAGGAACCTGACCTTCGCCGCCGGCTCCATCATTTACGCGCAAGGCGACGCGGCCAACGCCATCTATTTCATTCAACGCGGCAAAGTGAAAATCACCGTCACCGCCGAGAGCGGCAAGGAAGCGGTACTGTCGATTCTCGGCGCCGGCGAGTTTTTCGGCGAAGCCTGTCTGCGCGGCGACAGCCCGCGCAGGGCGACCAAGACAGCGATCACCGACTGCGCGGTGCTGCGCATCGAGAAAATGGCGATGCTGGCCGAGCTGCACGCCGACACCGCCTTTGCCGATCTGTTCATGCAGCATCTGCTGCGCCGTAATTCGCGCGCCGAAGAAGACCTTGTCGATCAGCTCTTCAATTCGAGCGAAAAGCGGCTGGCCCGCACGCTGCTGCTGCTGGCGAATTTCGGCCAGGATGGCAAACCCGAACCGTTGCTGGCCAAGATAAGCCAGGAGACTCTGGCCGAGATGATCGGCACCACGCGCTCGCGCGTCAGTTTTTTCATGAACAAGTTTCGCCGGCTCGGCTATGTCGATTACAACGGCCACATCGAGGTGAAAAGCGCGCTGCTCAACGTGGTGCTGGCCGACGGGGTGAGCGGCGACCGCAAGGCGCTGTCCGGCGGACGCTAGGCCGCCCGTCCCTTGCCGCTCAAGCAAGGCGCTGCTACCTAGCCGGCTATTGCCCTCCTTTCATTGAGCGCCATGGCCGACAATTCCGGTAAAAAGCCGCAAAAACTCAAAGCCCGCCTGCCGCGCGGCCTCGCCGACCGCGGCCCCGCCGAGATCGCGGCGACACGGGCGATGGTCGAGACCATTCGTCAGCAGTTCGAACTGTACGGCTTCGAGCCGGTGGAGACGCCGGCGATCGAATACACCGACGCGCTCGGCAAATTCCTGCCCGACCAGGACCGGCCGAACGAAGGCGTGTTTTCGTTCCAGGACGACGACGAACAGTGGATGTCGTTGCGCTACGACCTGACCGCGCCGCTCGCGCGGCATGTGGCGGAGAATTACGGCACCGAGAAATTCGTGCTGCCCTATCGCAGCTATCGCTTCGGCTGGGTGTTCCGCAACGAGAAGCCGGGTCCGGGCCGCTTCCGCCAGTTCATGCAGTTCGATGCGGATTCAGTTGGCGCGCCGACCATGGCTGCCGATGCCGAGATGTGCATGCTCGCGGCGGACACGATGGAAGCGCTCGGCATTCCGCGCGGCAGCTATGTGGTGAAGGTGAATAACCGCAAGGTGCTGGATGGCATCATGGACGCTGCGGAGATTGCTGGCGACAAGCATCTCGCCGTGCTGCGCGCCATCGACAAGCTCGATCGTCTCGGCATCGACGGTGTGCGCATGCTGCTCGGCAAGGGCCGCAAGGATGACAGTGGCGATTTCACCAAAGGCGCCGATCTGTCGGACGCCCAAATCGATGTCGTCGTCGGCGCGATCACCGGCGCCGCAACGCAGGCGTCTGCGCAGGCTGCAACCGGCGAAGCCGAGCTTGCCGAGATCGGCAAGTTGATCGACGCCGCCGGTTATGGCGACCGCGTCCGCATCGACAAGACGGTCGTCCGCGGACTCGAATATTACACCGGCCCTGTTTACGAAGTTGAACTCACCTTCGAGATCAAGGACGACAAAGGCCGCCCGGTGCGTTTCGGCTCGGTTGGCGGCGGCGGGCGTTATGACGGCCTGGTGTCGCGCTTTCGCGGCGAGCCGGTGCCGGCGACCGGCTTCTCCATCGGCGTGTCGCGATTGCAGGCGGCTTTGACCGCGCTCGGCAAACTCAATAACAAACCGGAGCCCGGCCCGGTCGTCGTCACCATTTTCGACCGTGACCGCACCGCCGATTACCAGCGCATGGTCACACAACTGCGCACGGCAGGCATTCGCGCCGAACTCTATCTCGGCAATCCGAAGAACATGGGCAACCAGCTCAAATATGCCGACAAGCGCTCATCGCCTTGCGTCATCATGCAGGGTTCGGACGAAAAGGCGCGCGGCGAAGTGCTGATCAAGGACCTTATCCTCGGCGCCGAAATCGCCGGCCAGTCGGCCGAGCGCGAGGATTACCTGAAGAAACAAGCCGAGGCGCAGTTTTCGGTCAAGGAAGCTGACCTTGTTGACGCTGTGACCCAACTGCTGGCGCGCCACAAGGCGCCATAATCCCCTCCCCTTTACCGCCGCGAATCACCCTTGCGCGCGTAAGCTCGCGGAACCATTTCGGTTGCGCCGCGTTTTTCTGTTTCGAACAACAAACAGAAAAAAAGGGGATACGGGGTGGACGATCGCTGGCCATATCCTGTTTCACAGATCATGCAGCGCCAGACTGGCAGCCGCGTCCGGCCATTGCCTATTCCCGGGTCACCGCCGATTGCACCGGACGCGACCAAAGATAAAGCCAATAATACCAAATCGATTGAACCATCCGGCGCTTGCAAAGTTGAACAGCGCCCGGAACAGTAGCTTCTTTAACCCACGGTCGCTTCATGAGACATTTCACGGTCCGCCATGCGACCCGCTATAATTATGCCCAGCCGGCGGCCTTCGGACCGCACCGTTTGATGGTGCGGCCGCGCGACAGCCACGATCTGCGGCTGGTCGACGCCGAATTGACGCTGTCGCCCCCGGGCGCGACGCGCTGGATGCATGACGTATTCGGCAATTCGATCGCGCTGGTCGAATTCAACCAGTCGGCCACCGAGCTTTTCATCGAGAGCACATTGCATCTGGAGAGCTACGGCCTGCCGCGCCAGGCGGTGTCGATCGCGCCGGAAGCGCAGAACTACCCCTTCGTCTATTCCGCCGGCGACCGCAGCGATCTCGGCCGGCTGGTCGAGCGCCATTACCCCGACCCGCAAGGCCTGGTCGATGCCTGGGCCAAGCGGTTCTTTCCCGGCGATCCGATGCCGACCTTCGACCTGCTGGCGAAGCTCAATTCGGCGATCAAGAACGAGTTCACCTACAACGCCCGCTACGAGGAAGGCACGCAGTCGCCGATCGAGACGTTGGAAAGGATGAGCGGCACCTGCCGCGATTTCGCGCTGCTGTTCATCGAGGCGGTGCGCAGTCTCGGCTTCGGCGCGCGCTTCATCACCGGCTATCTGTACGACCCGGCGCTCGACGGCGCGCAAGGCGGCATTCAGGGCGCCGGCGCGACGCATGCCTGGGCCGATGTCTATCTGCCCGGCGCCGGCTGGGTCGAGTACGATCCGACCAACGGCCTGATCGCCGGCGACAACCTCATCCGCATCGCGGTGACGCGCGATCCGTCGCAGGCGATCCCGATCTCCGGCAGCTTCACCGCCGTGCCGTCGGATTATCTCGGCATGACGGTCGAGGTGACGGTGACGTCGGGACGGCCTGAAGCGGCGCCGGCCGACCAGTCGCAGAACCAGATGCAGAGCAGCGGCGATGCGCCGATCGAGACCCAGGTTCAGGGCGTCAATTCCGATCCCGATGTCGAGGAAATGCCGAAGGCCGTCATCGACGAAGCCGCGATCCAGGACCAGATCGACATTCAAAACGAAGCGCAGAACGCCAATGCGCCGGACGCCGTGCCGGAAAAGCTGCCGGCTTGAGAAGCCTGGGCTTTAGACCGGCACCACGCCGCTTTTGCCGCCGACGGCGAGATCGATGCGGTGGCCGATATATTGCTCGGCAGCGTCCAGCGTGTCGTTGATCGAGCGAAGCGAGATCACCTTGCCGTTGCGATAGCGAACAAAATGCGCAGCACGGTGGCTGATGATCCGGCCCGACGCGCGATGCCTGCTGATGACGCGGCCGCAAGCGGCGCTCTCGTCGCCATCGACAAGCAAAAACGTGCGCTCGAACTTCTTGAACTCGATCACTTTCGGTATGACGCGGGCGAAACGATCGATGACCGCTTCCCTGCCGCGCCATTGGCCGCAGACCTGCATCAACCCAACCGGCCCGAACACGTCCCATTCGACATTGTCGTCGACAAGAGCACCGATCCGTTGCGGATCGCGCGAGTCATAGGCTTGGTAGAAACTCTCGACAACGGCGCGCGACACGGATGCGTTCATGACGGCAGGCTCCGTTGTTGTTTAGACCTCGATGAGATCGCCCGCCTCAGGAGCTTCGGCATGCACCGCCAACGCATGGCCGAGCATCTGCTCGACCGCATCGAAGCTGTCGATCAGCGACAAGACAGAGACCACCTTGTCGTCGCGGAACCGCAGGAAGTGGGCAAGACGGAAACTGATGACGCGGCCATCGCCCTGACGGCGGAGGGTCAACCGGTTCAGCGTCGCCGCGCGGTCGCCATCGATCAAGGTCGACGAGCGGACAAAGGTGAGGACGGTGAACAGGCCAGGGATGATCCGGCCGACCAGATCGATGACCGCAGCCTTGCCGCTGCGCGTGCCGCACCAGCTCAGCACATCGACCGGACCGCTGATGAGCCACTCGATATCGTCATCGAGAAGCGGGCCAAGCTTGCCGGCATCCTGGCTGGCGTAGGTTTCGTAAAAGCGATCCACCACCGCCCGCGAAACGGAATATGTCATTGGTATTCCCCTGCCCCGCCCACTCAACGCCTGCAACATTGAGATTCCATTACCGCAGGGCGCAATAATTCCCTCCTGCACTGCAGCAAACTTTTCGCACGCCGGCCGGGGCAAAATTCGTTAACGATGCCAGCGGTTTGCGGCACGGCGCCGTTAACGGCGGCGCGCATTGGCCATAGAGCCCTTAAACCCGACGTGCTAAAGGCCGCCCTTGAAGTCAGGGACGGGCGATGGACGCGAAGCAAAACGGCACTGGAATGAGCCCCGGCGGGCAGGATGCGCGCGCGGAAGCGCTGGTCGCGTCCTACGAGCGCGCCGGCTATGGCCGCGTCGCACCGGCCATTTTGCAGCCGGCCGAGCCGTTCCTCGATCTGTCCGGCGAAGACATCCGCAAGCGCATGTATCTGACCACCGCGCCGGGCGGCACTGAGCTGTGCCTGCGGCCCGACCTGACCATACCGGTGTCGCGCGACTACCTCGCCTCGCCGCTTGCCGGCAAAGCCGTCGGTTTCTGCTATCTCGGCCCGGTTTTCCGCCACCGCAGCGACCAGCCAGCTGAATTCATGCAGGCCGGCATTGAATCGTTCGGCCGCGCCGACCTGGCGGCGGCTGACGCAGAGATGCTCGCGCTCGGGCTGGAGGCCACCGCCGGTTATGGCCTGGCGCAAACCGACATCCGCACCGGCGACGTCGCACTCTTTGCCGCCCTGATCGCCGGGCTGGAGCTGGCGCCGGCGTGGAAGCGGCGGCTGGTCAAGGACTTCAACCGCAAGAGCAATCTGGCGCTCGATCTCGAACGGCTGATGCTCGGGGGCAACAATGCGCGCCCGGAATATCAGGGCGTGCTGGCCGCGCTTGCCGGCTCCGATCCGAAAGGCGCCCATGCGCTGGTCACCGACCTTTTGTCGATTGCCGGCATCAATGCCGTCGGCGGCCGCTCGGTCGCGGAAATCGCCGACCGCTTTCTCGAACAGTCGGCGCTCGGCGCGTCAACCAAATTGCCGGGCGATGTGCGCGGTCTGATCGAACGTTTCCTCGCCATTGGCGGCGATCCGGATGAATCGGCCGCCGAACTGCGCGCGCTGGCCGCCGACGCCAACCTGACCGGCGAACTCGGGCCCGCGCTCGACCTGTTCGAAAGCCGCAATGGATTCCTTGCCGCGCGCGACGTCGATCTCAAGCGCGTGCAGTTTTCGACCGCCTTCGGCCGCGGCTTCGATTATTACACCGGTTTCGTGTTTGAATTGACCGACCCGACGCGCACCGGCGATCCGCTGGTCGCCGGCGGCCGCTATGACGGCTTGCTGACGCGGCTCGGCGCGGCCGAACCCATTCCTGCGGTCGGCTTCGCCGTGTGGATCGAGCGGCTCGCCGCCTATGGAGCCGCGTCATGACACAGAAACTCGTGCTCGCGGTGCCGGCGAAAGGCCGTTTGCAGGAAAACGCCGAAGCCTTCTTCGCCCGCTCCGGGCTGACCCTGGTCAAGCCCCGCGGTGCGCGCGATTATCGCGGCGCGGTGGTCGGCCTCGACAGGGTCGAGGTCGCCTACCTCTCGGCCTCCGAGATCACCGCGCAACTGGCCGCCGGCACCGTGCATATGGGCGTTACCGGCGAGGACCTGGTGCGCGAACAGATGCCGGATGCGAACGAGCGCGTCGTCCTGATCGAAGGCCTCGGTTTCGGCTCCGCCACCGTCGTGGTCGCGGTGCCGCAGGCCTGGATCGACGTGCGCACCATGGCCGACATCGACGACGTCGCCACCGCCTTCCGCCACACCCATGGCCGCCGCATGCGCGTCGCCACCAAATACATCAATCTGACGCGCGACTTTTTCGGCAAGCATGGCGTCATCGACTATCGCATCGTCGAAAGCGCCGGCGCGACCGAGGGCGCGCCCGCTTCCGGCTCGGCCGAACTGATCGTCGATATCACCACCACCGGCGCGACCTTGTCGGCCAATGGCCTCAAGATCGTCGAGGATGGCATCATCCTGCGTTCGCAGGCCAATCTGGTCGCCGCGCGCGGCGCCAACTGGGACGCCGGCACGCGCGAGACCGCGCGCGTCATTCTCGACCGCATCGCCGCGCAGGCGCGCGCCCGCGCCTTCCGCGAAGTGCGCGCCCGTTTCGCTGCCTGCAATGCGACACTGGTGGAAAATGCGAAAGCGAAATTCGGCGTCGCCACGCCGTTCGGCGGACCGACCTCGTCCGGCATGCTGACGCTGCACTGTCCGCCCGATCAGGTCTATGCGCTGACGGCTTTCCTGCGCGACAACGGCGCCGAAGCGGTGGCGGTGGCCGATCTGGATTACGTGTTCTCGAAGGACAATCCGCTTTACGCGAAGCTGGAAGCCAAGCTTTAAGCCGCCCGCGCACCCGGCTTGCGCAGCATCGCCGTCAGAGCCAAGGCCAGCACCGACACGCCGAGCATGACGGCGAAGGCGACATCATAGGTGCCCGTGACGTCGAACACGGCGGCGCCGAGATAGGCGCCCAAGCCGCCGGCGACATGATGCACCATGGTGATCAGTCCGGTCAGCGCGCCGAGATGGCGGGTGCCGAAGCTCTGCGACACGAACACGGCCGTCAAAGGCGCCGTCACCATGAAGGTGGCGCCGAACACCAAAGCGAACACCGCGACCGACAGCGCCGACTGATCGATCATGATCCAGCCGAACACCACGACCCGCGCCGCGAACGCGACCGCCGTCGGCCACACCGGACCCACACGGTCGCTATAGGCGCCGGCGGCCATGACGCCGATCAGGCCCATCAGTCCCATCACTGCCAACAAATTGCCGGCGACAAAGGCATCGACGCCGCGGTCTTGCGCGAAGGCGACGACATGCGTGCCGACGAAAAAATCGTCAAAGCCGCAGATTCCATAGATCACCAGCAGCAACCAGAACTGCCGCGTGCGCGCCGCTTGCGCGATGCCCATGCCGTCGCTCGGCCGCGCCGCTTTGGATTGCGCCGACGTCGTTTTGGGAATCGCCAGAAACAACAGCGGCACCAATATGAGATGCGCGACGCCGAGCAGCACATAGATCGAGCGCCAGTCGACCGTCAGCAGCAGCGCGGCAAGCCCGGCGATCATTACCAGTTGCCCGACGCTCATGCCCGACGTCACCACCGCATTGGCCATGCCGGCGCGCTGCGGGAAGGCGCGCATCACCATGACGCTGACCGGGATCATCGACGCCGCGCCATTGCCGAGCGCAAAGACGATGCCGTACAGCACCAGCGCATGCCACGGCGCGTCCATCACGCTCATCAGGCCGATGCCGAGCGCGCTGACCAAAAGGCCGCCGGTCAGCACCAGGCGCGGCCCGGCGCGGTCGGTCAGAAAACCGGCGGCAAACATCGCGCCCGCCGACACGACCTGAAACAGCGCCACCGCAAGGCCAAGTTCGCTGCGGCCCCAGCCGAGATCGTCGACGATCGGCTTGAGCGTCAGACCGACGGCAAAGCGCGCGCCGCCGCCGACAAAGAGGGTGAGGAACCCGGCGGCGAGAATGAGGGCCGCGCCGGCGGCAAGGGTTCTTCGCTGCAATTTATTCCACGCGCCCGAAAGGTGAATTTTGCCCGGCCGGGCGGCGGACCCTAACCCGCCTCGGCGCCGGATTGTAAGGGCGGCCCGTGACGGCAGCCAAAATCTGCGGCCTTAGAATACCATGAAAAGGGTAGTGTCCGCCCGGCGCGGCGCTGCCAGAAAAATGCGGCAGTTGGGGGCTGTGGCATGGACGTGCACCAAACATTCTTCGACGGCTTTCGGCGCGGCTGGGAATCGGTGGTCGGCCCGGCCTTGCCGCCGCCCGATATCGACGTGCCTGACGCCTTGCCCAGCGGCTCACGGTACATGCAAGGGCTCATCATGGGCATCGAGGCCGGCAAGCAAAAGATCAAGGAACTGAGCTGATGTCTTAAGCGCTGGCCTTCGCCAGCGCCGCGGCAAGATCGCTTTGCGCAAACGGTTTCGACAGGCGGGGCACATCTGCATTGGCGCCGGGCGGCAAATCGGCATAGCCGGTCGCCAGGATCACCCGCAATTCCGGCCAGCGCGCCTGCGCTTCCTTGATCAACTGAGCGCCGGTCATGTGCGGCATCGCGTGATCGGTCACCATCAGGTCGAATTTTGCCTTGCCCAGTTCCTCGAGCGCGCGCTTGGCGGACGACGCCTCGATGACCGCATGGCCGAGGTCTTCAAGCATGTCGACGATGTTCATCAAGATCAGCGGATCGTCGTCGACAGCGAGAATGGTGAGCGGCGTCGAGTCCTGATTTTCCGATGCGACAACCGGCGCCGGCGCCACCGCCTCCGCGACGGCCGGTCCAGCGGACGGCAGCCATATTTCGGCGGTCGTGCCCACGCCGGTGAGGCTTTTGAGGATCAGACGGCCGCCCGATTGCTCGGCAAGCCCCTGCACCATCGACAGGCCGAGACCGGTGCCCTTGCCGACGCCCTTGGTGGTGAAGAAGGGTTCGGTGGCGCGCTTGAGCGTCGCCTCGTCCATGCCTTCGCCGGCATCGATCACGGAAAGGACGACATAGTGGCCCGGCGACAGCACGCTGTCGTATTCGACGACGGCCTCGTGCGCCTGGATGACGAGCGGGCCCTGGCCGTGCATGGCGTCGCGCGCATTGACGGCGAGATTGAGCAGGGCCGCTTCCATCTGGTTGGGATCGATCTCAACCTGCGACAGGTTGCTGTCGATCTTTATATCGACGGTAATGGTCGGGCCGAGCGCCCGCTCCAGCAACTCCGCCATGCCGCCGACCAGCCGGCCGAGATCGGTGCGCTGGGGCTTGAGATCCTGCTTGCGGGCAAAGGCCAGCATGCGTTCGGTCAGCGACTTGCCGCGCCGCGCGCCCTCGGCCGCATTGTCGATGAGCCGCAATGTCGTTGGATCGTCCGGCAATCGCTTGCGCAACAATTCGAGGCTGCCGAGAACGGCCATCAGGAGATTGTTGAAGTCATGCGCGATGCCGCCGGTGAGATTGCCGATGGCCTCCAGCTTGACCGCCTGCTGCAACGCCTCCTCGGCGCGCACGCGCGCGGTGATTTCGACAGCCTCGGGCACCAGCGCGACCACCTTGCCGATTTCATCCAACGCCGGCCGCATCGAGAATTCATAGATGCGGTCGCCGGTCGGCAGATGCAGCGGCATGGCGATCTTGATGCTTTCGCCGGAGGCGACGCGGGCAATGCCGTCGCGGATTTTCTCCGGCATGCCGGGCGTGCCGGAAAACCACGGCGTGTCGGCGAAATCCTTGCCGACGACGTCTTCCAGCCGGCGCTTGATGCTGGCGAGTGCGGTGGTGTTGACATAAACGATCTTGCCGTCGGTCGTCAGCAATCCCTGACTCAGATAGGACGTCTCGAACACGGTGCGGATGGTCTTTTCGCTGCGCTGCAACGCCGCGGTACGCTCGATCACCGCTTCGTCCAGCGCTTCGCGAAAACGCTGCGCCTCGTTGCGGATCTCGCGCTCCATCAAAACCTTCGCCGTGCTTTCGACGACGATGGCGATAACGCCGATCGGCTGACCGTTCTCGCCGATCACCGGCGAGTAGTCGAGATTCATCCACACCTGCTCCGGCGCGCCGGACCGGTGCAGCGTCAGTTCCTGGTCGGTGTAGGACAGCGTGCCGCCGGCCAAGCCGACCTTCATCACGTTGTCGTTGAAGTCGGCGACCTCGGGCCAGCCCTCGCGCACCGCCGAGCCGAGCAGCCGGGGATGACGGCCGCCGGCGAAAACGGAATAGGCGTCGTTGTAGATCATCGTGCCCTGCTCGCCCCACAAAGTGACGATCGGCACCGGCGAGCGCAGAATCAAACCGACGGTGGTCTTGATCGAGGTCGGCCAGTTTTCGATGGGGCCGAGCGGTGTTTGTGTCCAGTCGAAGGCCGCAATGATCGTGCCGAGTTGCCCACCGCCCACGAGGAAAGCCGTTTCGGGATTCTCCCGCGACGCATCGACCGCCATTTCTGAACAACCCCGCATGGACGGCAGGTTAGCCTTGGGGACCGTCCGCCTCAACGCCGCGCCCCTGCTTCACGACTACGCAGGCCGCGAAAAGTTCCATCGACTGAAACGCTCTACTGCTCGCGTTTGCGAAACACGACGAAGTGCGATAGCGAGAAATTAATGACGAAGCTGACTAGGATCGAGATCAGCTTGGCCGCCACCAACGGCAGGAAATAAGACAATACGAACAAAGTCGCGGTCGCGCAGACCATGCCGGCAATGCCGGACGCGGCGAAGGTCGCATAATCGCGCCAGCGCAAAATCCGGCCCGACTCCGGGCCGAAGGTGATGAACGTGTTCATCCCGTAGGAAAACGACACCGCCACCAGCCAGGCCAGCACATTGGCCGGCACCAGCGGCCAGCGCAGCAGTTCCGCTACCGTCCAGAACACGCTGAAATCGATCGCGGTATTGACCACCCCGACCATGGCGAAACTGACCGCCTTGAGCGCGATGGCGCGCTCGTGCCAGGCCACGTTCAGACGAGCGACGATATTTTTCAGGGGTGCCGGTATCATCGCCGCTCCATAGCACTATGTCGCCGCGTGGTCCTATCCGAAAACGGCCCTTCCCCCGGGCGCGACAGCGGCGGCGCCATGCGGTATAGATCGCGGCTCCGCCAGGAACCTTTGCCAGAGTGAATTAGGTTGACGAAAATGCCGGCTAAAATCACGAAATCGGCGTCCCGGACAGGCAAAAGCCGCCCCGCCGATGGGCTGTCCATCGTCGTGCCGGTTTTCAACGAGGCCAAGGGCCTGCCCAGCCTGCATGAACGCATCGCCGAAGTCGCGCGCTTCCTGAAGACCAAGCGCAACCTCACAGTCGAGGTCGTATATGTCGATGACGGCAGCAAGGACTTGACCAGCCAGACCGCCAACGCGCTGCCGGCGCTCCCGCTCGACGTGCAGGTGATTACCCTTTCGCGCAATTTCGGCAAGGAAGCAGCCCTGCTCGCCGGTCTCGACCATGCCCGGCTCGGCGCCATATTGTTCATGGACGGCGACGGCCAGCATCCACCGAGCCTGATCGAGACATTGGTGTCGCGCTGGCAGGACGACGGCTACGACGTCGTCTACACCGCCAAAGCACACCGCGAGAACGAACCGTGGCTGCGCCGGACGATGGTGCACTGGTTCTATTGGCTGCTGAACTGGCGCGCGCGCCTGAAAATTCCGGAAGACGCCGGCGACTTCCGCCTGCTGTCGCCGCGCGCCGCCGATGCCTTGCGGCAGATGCCGGAGCGCAATCGCTTCTTCAAGGGCCTGTCGAGCTGGATCGGCTTTCGCCAGGTGCGCGTCAATTACGAGCCGGCTGAGCGCGAGCACGGCATGAGCACCTGGAACATCTGGGCGCTGATCGGCCTGTCGATCGAGGCGCTGACCTCGTTCTCGGTGGCGCCTTTGCGCGTCGCCAGCCTGCTTGGCGTCGTCATGGCGGCGACGGCGCTGCTGTTCGGCGCGTACATCGTCATCGAGACCGTATTGTTCGGCGAAGACGTGCCCGGCTATCCGTCGCTCGTCGTCGGCTTGATGGTGCTCGGCGGTGTGCAACTGATGATGATCGGCGTGCTCGGCGAATATATCGGCAAGCTGTTGTCCGAAATCAAAGGCCGCCCGGTCTATTTCGTCGCCGACCATACGATCAAGACCAGCGGCGAGCCGGCCAAGGTGCGAACTGCGCCGGCGCGCACAGCGGAGTGAATTGAGATTCGCAAACCCAAGACTTTGCCGATCCGCCGCCTCTGGCTTTGTGCCGACGATTACGGCATGGCGCCCGGCGTCAACGACGCTATCCGGCAGTTGATCGCCAAACGGCGCATCAACGCCACCTCGGTGATGATGCCGGCCGCCTATCTCGGTACTGGCGAGGCGCAAGCTCTGGCAGCGCTCAATGACGATGAGCCGCGCGCCGCGATCGGCCTGCACGTCACGATGACCGCGCCGTTTGCGCCAATGAGCGGCGGCTTTGCGCCGCTGCGCGACGGCGCTTTTCTGCCGATCAATGAGATGATGAAACTGGCGGTGACGCGGCGGCTGTCCGAAGCGCCGCTGGTCGCCGAGATTACCGCGCAGTTGCGCGCTTTCATCGACATGTTCGGCCGCGCGCCGGATTTTCTCGACGGCCACCAGCACGTTCACCTGCTGCCGCAGGTGCGCAACGCCTTCCTGAAAGTGGCGAGCGAAATGGCGCCGAACGCCTGGGTGCGGCAATGTGGCCGGGCCCGCGCCGGGCGCATGGTGCATGACCGCAAGTCGCTGGTGCTCGACGTTTTGAGCCTCGGCTTCAAAAGCCAGGCGGCGCGGCACGGCCTGGCCACCAATCCGGCCTTCGCCGGCGCCTATGCGTTCACGTCCAAGGCCCGGTTTGCAAAGCTGTTTCCGCGCTTTCTCAACGGATTGCCGGATGGCGGCCTGATCATGTGTCATCCGGGCTTCGTCGATGCCGAACTAATCGCGGTGGATTCGCTGACGGCCTTGCGCGAGCATGAATTCGCCTTTTTCAATTCGGATGCTTATTTGGGCGTATTGGCCGAGCACAATGTCGCGCTGGCCTGAGGCCACTGGCGAAAGCTTTGGCGCTTCCTAGATAAAGTTCTGCACGCTGTTTCGACATGCTGTTGCAACGGGAGGATACGAGATGACGCCGCAAGAACGCCAATTGGTGACCGATCTGTTCGACCGCCTGGCGCGGCTGGAAACCTCGCCACGCGATGCCGAGGCCGAGCGCGCGATTGCCGATGGCAACCGCCGCGCCCCGCACGCGCTCTATGCGCTGGTGCAGACGGTGCTGGTGCAGGACGAAGCGCTCAAGCGCGCCGACGCCCGCATCCGCGAACTTGGCGGCGAAGACGACCAGCCGCAAGGCGGCGGTTTTCTCGAAACCATGCGCAACGCCGTGACCGGTCGCGGCTCGGTGCCGAGCGTCCGCGCCAGCCAGCCCGACAGCCGCTGGAACACCGGCGCAGCTTTGCAGCAAGGCGCGCAGCCGGCCCAAGCGCAAGGTCCTGCGCCCGGCACCGGCGGCGGATCGTTTCTCGGCACCGCCGCGGCAACCGCAGCCGGCGTGATCGGCGGTTCGCTGCTGTTCAATTCCATCGGCGGTCTGTTCGGCGGCGGCCAGCACAGCGGCAGCGCCTTCGGCAATACGCGCGACAACGAGCCGTCCGGTTCACCGTGGGACAACAATGCGTCCGGCGGCGACCTGTCGCGCGATGCCGGCTTGAATGATGTCGGCGACAATCGCAGCGCCGGCCTATTCGACAGCGATGCGTCCGATTCAGGCGGCGACTTTGGCGGCGGTGATTTCGGCGGCGGCGATGGCGGTGGTGGCGACTAAGTTCGCACCGGGCGCTACAGCACCAAAACCTTAGCGCCGACCTTGACGCGGCCGTACAGATCGATGACGTCGGCATTGCGCATGCGGATGCATCCAGACGACACGTTCTGCCCGATGGTCCAGGGCTCGTTCGAGCCGTGGATGCGATAGAGTGTCGAACCGAGATACATTGCGCGCGCGCCAAGCGGATTGCTCGGGCCCCCGGCCACGAATTTCGGCAGATAAGGCTGGCGCTCGAGCATCTCTTTCGGCGGCACCCAGTCCGGCCATTCCTTCATCGACGAAATCGTGTGCATGCCCGACCAGGTAAAGCCAGGGCGGCCGACACCGATGCCGTAACGCAAGGCCCGGCCGCCGGGCTGCACCAGATACAAGAACTTGTTCGGCGTATCGATCACGATGGTGCCGGGCGTTTCCGGGCCGTGATAGATCACCTCCTGGCGCAGGAAAATCGGATCGATTGGATAGCCGTCCGCCAACGGATCGACCATCGGGCCGGTGTTGGCATAAAGCGGCTGCGGGCTCGGCTGCGGCTCGCCATAAAAATTCTGCGGCGGCGCTACGTATTGCGGTTTGCGGCCGTTGTCGCCGAACAAGGCTTCGATGAAGCCGCCACCCAAATTCGTCTGCATGCGCTGGGGCTGCGCAACGACCACCATTGGCGGCGTCATCGATTGCGCCATGGCTGGAGCCGCCAACAAGCCCGCCATAGCCGTGCCGGCGAGCAGGCTCGCGGCGGTGCCGATGAGAATTGAACGCTGCATCACGCTACTCACAAATTTTCGTCGCATGAGCAGTACAGAGGCAAACACACACCGATTGGTAAACCATGCGCGGCCCTGGGCCGCATTGCGGCCCGGGCACCGCTGCTTCGTCGGCTTAGCGTTTATTTTGCGTAAAGCGCGGCGCATCGTGGTTAATGCCGTCTTGCGCCGCGCTTGTTTTTTACGAGCGCGGCGGCTGACCGCAACCCAGCGTTAATGTGCGACGCGATAAAACTCTGGTGGGAACTGCGAAAAGGGACGGTCGCGTGCAACGCAAGGTTTTCCGCATCGAGCAGATGATGACGGGCAAGAGGCCGGCAGCGCAGGCCCAGCCTTATGCTCATCCTCATGCCCGTGACGATGCTCCGCATGTGAAAGCGGAATTGGCGCTCATCCGCGACATGCTGGCCCGGCACAAGCGCGATCTCGGCGAACTGATCGGATGCGGCGGCGAGCGCCGCATGACGCGCGCGAGTGATGAACTCGACGCGGCGATCGACGGCATGGAAAAGGCAACGCAGAAAATCTTGAAGTCGGTCGAAGTCATCGACGACAGCGCCAAGGCTCTCGCCGCGTCGCTCAAGGATGACTACAAGCGCGGCCTGGCGCAGGACATTCAGGACAATGTTGTGCGCATCTACGAGTCGTGCAATTTCCAGGACATTGCCGGCCAACGCATCGCCAAGGCGATGACGACGCTCACGGCAATCGAGGATCAGGTGTCGGACATGCTGACGCGCTGCAACGGCATCGCAGCGGCGAAGCCGCTACCGCGCGCGGGCGTGCAGGATGAACGCGGCCTTCTCAATGGGCCGAAGCTCGCCGGCGACACCGGCCACGCCAGCCAGCGCGACATCGACAAGATGTTCGGCTGAGCTGTCACGCGGAGGCTACGGCCTTCTGATCACGATAAAGCAGATCAAGCCGACGGCGGCGAAACTGCCGGCCAACGCCAGCGCCGCGAAGTCGGAGGCTTGATCGATCACGAAGGCCATGATCAAGGGCGCCGCCGCCTGCATCAGCAAAAACGGCGCCGCGAGCCGGCCCATCAGCCGGCCGTAACCCTGCGCGCCGAACAGCGCCAGCGGCACCGCGCCGCGCGTGATGGTGACGAGGCCGTTGGCGCCGCCGAACATCAAGGCGAACGCCGCCGCCACCGGCACCGACACGCCGAGCACCGCCAGCATAACGAAAGCGCACAGCAAGGTGCCGAGCGCGAAGCGCACCACCCACAAAGGATGCAGATCCTTGCCGAATGAAAATTCGATCAATCGCGCGCCGACCTGAGCCGGACCGAACAGCGCGCCGATCCACACCACGGTGCCGGCATCGATGCCGCTGCGCGAAAAGATCGCCAGGAGATGCGCCGACAGGCCGGACGGTACGAAGGCGTAAGCCGCAAAGGCCGACGCCACCAGAATGAACGGCAGTCCTTTCGACGGCAGCAGCCTGGCGGGCGCCGCTCCGACGTCGCCGGTTTTCGGCACGGCGATTTCGGCGCGACTGCGCGGCAGCACGAAGGCGTGTAGCGGGGCACAGACCAAGGCGAGCAGCGCGGCATAGACTAGATAAGTGCCGCGCCAGCCGACCGCCTCGATGAGGAAATGCGTCGCCGGCCAGCCGGCGGTCGAGGCAAAGCCGCCGGCGAGCGTCAGCGCCGTGATCGGCCTGCGCGCGGCGGCGCCGAAGATGCGGCCGAGCGTGCCGAAGGCGGCATCGTAAAGGCTCGCCGACAACGCCGCGCCGAGCACGATCCAGACCGCGAAATAGGCGGCCGGATGTTCGGCATAGCCGATGAGGATGAGGCCGAGCGCGCCGGTGAGCGAGCCCGCGGTCATGACGACGTGACCGCCGAAGCGATCGATCGAACGGCCGACAAAGGGCGCGATCAGGCCGGCGGTGAGCAGCGCCACCGAGAAGCCGGCCATGGACAAAGCCAGCGACCAGGAGCGCTCGGCCGCGATCAGCGGCACGATCAGCACCGGCGTGTAAAAAATGGAGCCCCACGCGATGATCTGCGTGACGCCGAGGACCGGCACTGCGCGCCAAGGTCCGTGGATGAATTCGCGGGGAGAAGGCATGAAGGCTTCTTGCGCCGGAAGCGGCATCTCCTCTCCCCCCTTGCGGGGAGAGGGGTGGGGTGAGGGGCCGCTACAGATAGCACACAGAATCGCGGCGAGGCCCCCTCACCCGGCCTCCGCGTTGCACGCGAAAGCCGACCTCTCCCCGCACGCGGGGAGAAGAAAGAAAGAAGCTACTACCTCTGGATCGGCGGCTGCACCGGCGCCGGCGCCGGGCGGGCGGCTGCTGGCCGCGCTGCGGCAGGCTTGGCGGCCGGCTTGGCCGCCGTTCTCGGCCGCGGCCTTTTCACGCCCTCGGCCGGGCAGCGGACATAGACCATGCTGCCGTAGCGGCCATGCACTTCCGGATCCACGAAGCGCAGGATCAGGAGGCGGCCGTCGAACTGCACAACCTCGCGGTCCAGCGCGCCGCCCGGCGGATCTTCGGCCGGGCCAATGAAGTCCTTACCGCCGACCGCGCCCTTGACGCGCAATTCGGTCGGCGTCGGCTGGTCGGCCAGATGCATCATGACGCCGCCGGTCGGCCCCATGGTGATGACGTAAGGCTGGCGGCACTGGTTGACCGCGGCGGCTTCGGTGCGCGGCCGGTCCTCGTCCTTGTGATAGGCGGCGAGGCCGTAGCTGCCGACCAGGTTCTGTGGCGGGAATGACGGCGGTAACGGCTGCGCCACCGGCGGGGGCGGCGGCGGCTCGGGCGACTGATTGGTGGAGGCACAGCCGGCAAGGCCAAAACCGAGCCCGAGGACGGCCAAAACCGTGAATGTCGGCAGTTTAGGACGTTGGCGGCGGATCATTCGGGCTCCTCGGAGACGTAACATTGAATTTTATTGGCGGGTCAAGCAAGCGCCTCCGCGAGGCTCTCCTGACCGGGCTTTACGCCATCATTACGGCCAGTCCGGCCTGGCACGAACCGGTCCGGCCAACTTGACACCTAACTGTTAAGGCAATATCTCCCCCATCGATAATTAGCACTCTCTATTAAAGAGTGCTAATAGACTGCACCTACGACACATTCCGTCACATCGTCTGCGATATCAGCGTTTCAAAAAGCCGAGGAAGCCCATGGCCAAGACCAAGTTCCGCCCCCTGCACGACCGCGTCGTCGTCCGCCGCATCAACGCCCAAGAGAAGACCAAGGGCGGCATCATTATTCCGGACACCGCCCAGGAAAAGCCGTCCGAAGGCGAAGTGATCGCCGTCGGCCCCGGTGGCCGCGACGAGAACGGCAAGCTGACCCCCATGGATATTAAGTCCGGCGACCGCGTTTTGTTCGGCAAATGGTCGGGCACCGAGGTCAAGCTCGACGGCGAGGACCTTCTGATCATGAAAGAGTCCGACATCATGGGCGTGATCGCCTAACGCGCTAGCCGTCGTCCTGAGGTGCGAGCGGCAACGCCGCGAGCCTCGAAGGATGACGGGCACGGGCTGTCACCCTTCGAGGCGCGCAAGAGCGCGCACCTCAGGGTGACGGTACATTCAAACCCAACTGGAGTTACTCCCTATGTCCGCAAAAGACGTCAAGTTTGCCGGCGACGCGCGCGACCGCATGTTGCGCGGCGTCGATATCCTCGCCAACGCGGTGAAGGTCACCCTCGGCCCCAAGGGCCGCAACGTCGTGCTCGACAAGAGCTACGGCTCGCCGCGCATCACCAAGGACGGCGTCACCGTCGCCAAGGAAATCGAACTCGAAGACAAGTTCGAGAACATGGGCGCGCAGATGGTGCGTGAAGTCGCGTCCCGCACCAACGACCTGGCCGGCGACGGCACCACCACCGCCACCGTTCTCGCCCAGGCGATCGTGCGCGAAGGCGCCAAGTCGGTGGCCGCCGGCATGAACCCAATGGACCTCAAGCGCGGCATCGACATCGCCGTCGCCGCCGTCGTCAAGGACATCGAAAAGCGCGCCAAGAAGGTCTCCTCCTCCGCCGAAGTAGCGCAGGTCGGCACCATCTCGGCCAACGGCGATTCCGCTATCGGCAGCATGATCGCCAAGGCGATGCAGAAGGTCGGCAACGAAGGCGTCATTACCGTCGAAGAAGCCAAGGCGATGGAAACCGAGGTCGAAATCGTCGAAGGCATGCAGTTTGATCGCGGCTACATCTCGCCCTACTTCGTCACCAACTCCGAGAAGATGGTGGCCGAGCTGGAAGACGCCTACATCCTGCTGTTCGAAAAGAAGCTGTCGGGTCTCCAGGCGATGCTGCCGGTGCTTGAAGCCGTGGTGCAGTCGAGCAAGCCGCTCGTCATCATCGCCGAAGACGTCGAAGGCGAAGCCATCGCCACGCTGGTCGTCAACAAGCTGCGCGGCGGCCTCAAGGTTGCCGCCGTCAAGGCGCCGGGCTTCGGCGATCGCCGCAAGGCGATGCTGGAAGACATCGCCATCCTGACCGGCGGCCAGCTGATCTCCGACGACCTCGGCATCAAGCTCGAGAACGTCACCGTCGCCATGCTCGGCCGCGCCAAGAAGGTGCTGATCGAGAAGGAAAAGACCACGATCGTCAACGGCGCCGGCAAGAAAGCCGACATCGAAGCGCGCGTCGGCCAGATCAAGGCGCAGATCGAGGAAACCACCTCGGACTACGACAAGGAAAAGCTGCAGGAACGTCTGGCCAAGCTCGCCGGCGGCGTTGCGGTGATCCGCGTCGGCGGTGCGACCGAGATCGAAGTGAAGGAAAAGAAGGACCGCGTCGATGACGCGCTCAACGCCACCCGCGCCGCCGTTGAAGAAGGCGTCGTGCCGGGCGGCGGCATCGCCCTGCTGCGCGCCAAGAAAGCGGTCGGCAAGCTGACCTCCGAGAACCACGACGTGCAGGCCGGCATCAACATCGTGCTCAAGGCGCTGGAAGCTCCGATCCGCCAGATCGCCGAGAACGCCGGTGTCGAAGGCTCGATCGTTGTCGGCAAGGTGCTCGAGAACAAGTCAGAGACGTTCGGCTTCGACGCGCAGAACGACGAATATGTCGACATGATCGCCAAGGGCATCATCGACCCGGCCAAGGTGGTGCGCACCGCGCTGCAAGACGCCGGCTCGATCGCCGGCCTGCTCGTCACCACCGAAGCCATGGTCGCCGAACTGCCGAAGGACGCGGCCCCGGCAATGCCGGGCGGCGGCGGCGGCATGGGCGGCATGGGCGGCGGCATGGGCTTCTAAGCCCTTCCCTCTCGAACACGAAACGAAAGGCCGCCGAAAGGCGGCCTTTTTGCTTTCAGTTAGGTTCTCGAGAATATCAATGGCTCGACGCACGAAACCGCATCGGCGCAGGGCCCAGAAGTTCGATGCCGTCGCCACGCTTGCGCCATTCGGTCACTTGCGTCAGGGCCTCGAGCGTTTGCATGTCGGCCTGGACGCGGTCTTCGCTGCACTGGCCCGTGCTCATGTATTGCGGCAACGCCTCGGACAGCGGCGCGATCTCTATCCTGATGGCAGTGTCGGACACCTGCACGCGCGCCTTCGCGGTGCGGCACCATAGCTCGATGGTCGTGATCCCGTTTTCCACAACGGTCAAGAACGGCACGCGCTTGAGCGGGCGCATCGGCGCGACATCGAGCAGCAGCACGCGGTCATAAGGAAACTCGTCGGCGGCGCGGGTCGAGGCTGGACCGCCCAGGACAGTCGCCGCGATCATCAACACAGAGAAGGCGATCGCACGACGATTCATGAAGCTCTCCAGACGGGCGGCCACGGCAGCAAGCCCCTGAATTGCCGTCTCAAAGCGCCAACGTCAAGGCGGTGAGACAAATTCCCACAGGCGGGACGATATGGCCAAAATCTATTCGGCAGCCTGCACGACAACAGGTTTTTCCAACAAATGAACAATGGAATTTGCGTAATAATTCAGCAGCGGCAATTCACCCGACTTGACGCGGTAGAGGCCGTCCACTTCCTCGACCAGATGGCGCAACCGCAACATGCGCAAGCCCACTTCGATGGCATAGTCCTGATCGCCGCGCGGAATATGTACATGACTCCCTGAGGCGGCGAGCCGCTGCGCCACCGTCAATACGCGGGCCTTGAGTTCCAGAAGCGACAAAGGCGCGCCGGCATCGCGCAGCACCGTCGCCACCAGCGCCACCGGCAGCACCGGGACAACGGCGCCGACTTTGCCCATCAAAACATCGGCGAGCCGCTCGACCTCGGCAAAACGCGCCGGCTGATCCAGTGTGCGGAAATCGATGCCGCGTTCGGTGACATACTGGCGCAGCGACAACGGCGCGCCGAAGCTGACGCAGGCATAGCCGAAGCGGTACCAACGGCCGCGAATGGCGAGGGCGATGTGGCGGACAAAGGCGGTCAGCAAAACCAGCGCGTTGAAACGATGCTGCGCCTTGCCGCGCGATTTTCCTTCCGCCTTGCCCTCTGTCTTGCCTTCCGTCTTGGCCGCCAGAACGCCGAGTTGCAGCCTGTCCTCCAGCACGCGGTCGTAATTGATGCCAACCGGCACGAACACCGCGTCGCGCGACGCTTTCGCATCGAAGCCTGCCACCATATAACCGATGAGACCGAGCTTGGCCTTCTGCAAATTGCCGTCGCGCGTCAGGCCACCTTCGGGAAACACCGCTTGCGTCAGGCCCCCGGCGACCGCCATGTGCACATAACGCGCCAGCACCTTGCGATAGAGCGGATCGCGTGAATCGCGGCGCACGAAGTACGCGCCCATCGAGCGGATCAGGCTTTGCAGCAGCCAGACCCGCGCCCACTCGCCGACCGCGTAGCTCAAGGCCGAACTGGACGAAGCCATATAGGTGACCAGCACGTAGTCCATGTTGGAGCGATGATTGATGACGAAGATCACCGAAGAATCCGGGTCCACCGTCTTGAGCGCGTCCTCGTCCATATAGCCGAGCCGTACCCGGTACAGCAGCGTACAGATGAAGCGCGCCAGCCGCGCGCCGATGCCAAAGTAAGCATAGGCCGAAAACGACGGCACGATCTCGCGCGCATAGCTGCGCGCAAGGTCCTGAGCGACGGTGCGCGTGATGTTGTGGTTTTTGGCATAGACTTCGATCTCGTCGATCACTTCAGGATCGAACACCAACTGGTCGATCAGCGATTGCCGCTTGGCCAGCTTGAACGGCTGGATGCGCAGCTTCAGCCGGGTGTTGAGTTCCTCGATGGCGCGGTTGAGCCGGCGGCGCATCACCCAGCGCGCGCTCGGCAGCAGCAGATGATCGAGCGCGGCGAGGATCGACAGCACGCCGACAATCACGACCAGCCACAGCGGCAGTTCCACGGTTGTCGTCAAAGCGCCCCCCCGGCCGCCCCCGTCGCCCACTCCCCTGAGGCAGACTAGCAACCGCCGGATAACTTGTCGTGGCGCTTGCGACCGATTGCTGCACCTCAACGCTTGAGGAATATCGAGCCCGGCAGTGTGTTATCCATAGGCGTCACACGTGCCGGGAGCAGACCATGGATCAGCGCATCATCGACCTCTACGACGCCTTCACCCATAGCTTGATCGACCGGCGCAGCTTCATGGACCGGCTCGCCGCGATGGCAGGATCGACCGCGGCCGCCGTCGCATTGCTGCCGATGTTGAAAAACGATTATGCGCGCGCGGCCATCGTCCCGGCCGACGACGCGCGGCTGGCGATCGACACCGTGTCGTACGATGCCGGCGGCACGAAAATCAGCGGCACTCTGGCGCGGCCGGCATCGAAGGGCAAGCGCCCGGCGATCATCGTCATTCACGAAAACCGCGGCCTCAATCCGCATATCAAGGACATCACGAGGCGCGTAGCGCTCGAAGGCTTTCTTGCTTTCGGCGTCGATATATTGTCGCCGCTCGGCGGCACGCCCGGCGACGAGGACAAAGGCCGCGAGATGATCGGTGCGCTTAAAGCCGACGAAGCCGCGCAGCAGATCGCCGCCGCGGTGCCGTTCCTCGCCAGCCATGCCGAGTCGACCGGCAATGTCGGCGCCGTCGGCTTCTGCTGGGGCGGCGGCATGGTCAACCGCATCGCCGCGCTGTCACCCGATCTGAAAGCCGGAGTCGCCTATTACGGCGCGCAAGGCGCGGCGTCACAGGTGCCGAACATTCAGGCGGCGCTGCTGTTGCATTATGCCGGGCTCGATCAACGCATCCATGCCGGGATTGAGGCTTATGAAGCGGCGCTGAAGGCGGCCAACAAGCGCTATACTATCTATCTCTATCCCGACGCCAATCACTCGTTCAACAACGACACATCCAGCCGCTACGACAAGGCGGCCGCCGATCTGGCCTGGAGCCGCACCATCGCCTTCTTCAAGGAACATGTCGGCGCGCCGCCAAGAGTCTAGTTATTGGCAAACGTCTAATTGCTGGAAAGGCCATCGAGCAGTGCGCGCGCTGTGCGAAGCAGTTTTTCGTCGCGGCCATAGGCGCCGACCAGTTGCACGCCGATCGGCAGGCCTTCATCATCGGCGAGGATGGGCAAATTGAGCGACGGCAGGCCAGTCAGCGTCCAGAACGAACAGAACACCGGGTCGCCGGTGGCCTCGATACCCAGAGGTGCAACACCGCGCGCCGACGGCGTGATGATGGCGTCGGCATACTGCTCGAAGATTTCCGTCATGCCATCGGCGTAGCGCCGCGCATCGCGCATCGCCGCCAGATAGTCGGTGGCCTTGACGGCGCGGCCTTCGGCGATCAGATCGGCAAATTGCTTGCTCGATTGTCCGCTGTCGGCATATTGGCCGAGATTGTGCGCCATGTCGGCGGCCATGATCGCGCGCAAGGCGCCCCACGCGGCCTCGAAACCGGCGGGCATGTCCATTTCGCGGGCGCCCAACTCCTTGGCGAGTTCCTCCAGCCCGTCGCGCGCCTCGGCGTCGGCCTTGTCCCACATCGGCGTTCGGATGAAAGCAAAGCTCGGCGGCATCGGCGATTCCGCCACGGCCGCGGCGCCAAAGCTAGGTGCGGCGTAAGGCCGGCTGTCCGGATCGGCCGGGTCCTGGCCGACGATGACATCAAGCACCAACGCAATGTCTTCGATGCTGCGCGCATAGGCGCCGATATGGTCGAGCTTGGCCGACAGCGGCAGCGCACCGGCGCGCGACACCAGCCCGTGGCTGGGCTTGATGCCGAACACGCCACAGAACGCGGCGGGACGAATCATCGAGCCATTGGTCTGTGAGCCGATCGACAGCGGCACCATGCCGGCGGCGACGGCCGCGGCCGAGCCCGATGATGAGCCGCCCGGCGTGCGCGAAAGATCGCGCGGATTGCGCGTCGGGCCGGGGTGAAAATAGGCGAACTCGGTCGATACCGTCTTGCCGATGATGACGGCGCCGGCCTCCCGCAACTTGCGCACCACCGCGGCATCGTGTTTCGGCCGGCGGCCGGCCAGTTGCGGCGAGCCGCATTCGGTCGGGTAATCCGCGGTATCGAAAATGTCCTTGATGCCGACCGGCACGCCATGCAGCGGACCGAGGCGGCCGCCTTCCGCCTTGTGGCGGTCGAGCGCGCGCGCCTGGGCCAGCGCGTGGTCCGGATCGAGATGAGCGAAGGCGCGCACTTCGCCATCGACCGCCGCGATGCGCTCGAGGCAGGCGGTGGTGTAATCCTCGGCCTTCGCCAGGCCGCGGGCGATGGCATCGGCGGCTTCCACCGCCGTGAGTTCGGTCATCTCGATCTGGGGCACAGCGCTATCCTCAATGAAAAAGGCGCGCCGATCGAACCACGACCGGCGCGCCAAATACAAGTCTCTCCGGCGATCAACCGCCGCCGTACAGGTAGTTCGGCAGCCACAGCGCCATACCGGGCCAGATATACATGACCACCATGCAGAGGATGACGATCATCATATAGGGCATCATGCCGGCGAAGATCTGGTTGATCGTGACATGCTTGGGCGCGACGCCCTTGAGATAGAAGGCCGACATCGCCACCGGCGGCGACAGGAACGCGGCCTGCAGGTTCACGAACACCAGGACGCCCCACAGTACGGGATCGATACTGAAGTGCTTGAGCAGCGGCAGGAAGATCGGCACGAAAATGATGATGATCTCGGTCCATTCCAGCGGCCAGCCGAGCAGGAAGATGATGGCCTGCGACAGCAGCATGAACTGGATCGGCGACATATCCAGCGCCAACACCCACCGCTCGATCAGCGCCTGACCGCCGAGAAGGGCGAACACCGCCGAGAACAGCGCCGAGCCGACGAACAGCCAGCACACCATCGCCGTGGTCTTGGCCGTGAGGAATACGGCCTCCTTGGTCTTGCGCCAGGTCAGCGTTCGCGCCTGCAACGCCAGAAGGAATGCGCCGGCGGCGCCGACCGCGGCGGATTCCGTCGCGGTCGTGAAGCCGAACAGGATGGCGCCCAGCACCAGCACGATCAGCAGCGCCATGGGCACGACCGACGTGGTCAACAGCTTTACCAGAACCAGACGGTCGGCCGTCATTTTGCTGTAGGTGCGCGCCAGCATCACGAGGGCAAGCGCGACCAGGATGGCGAAGGTGATGTAGAAGCTGGTCGCCGGCCCGGTATCGACGACGGCGGCGGCCTCCACCGGCGCCGAACCGAGGCGCTCAAGCCCTTCGACTTCGACCGCCGCGCCGCGTTGCGAGTGGATGACGACGTACCACCACAGGACACCGAGTATTCCCGAGGTGAGCAGGAACGGCACCAGCGCGAAGAGGAAATTCTTGACCACCTGAACGTAGGTGAGTTTGCCCTCTTCCGCATCGATCGCGGCAGCCCGCGAAGGCGAGAACAGCGCCTTGACCAGGCCTGCGAACATGTTGCTCGAATAGGCAGAACCGAAATTCCGCATCCATTCCGGAATGGGAATCCGGGTCATCTCCGCCGGCAGGCTCGGCGCGACCTTCGGATTGATCATCGCACGGCTGATGACATAGACGATATATAGAAAGGCCAGGAACAGGCCCGGGAACATCGCCGCGGCGTATAGCTTCACCACCGACTGGCCGGCGACCGCCGCGTAGACGATGATCATGATCGACGGCGGAATGAGAATGCCCAGCGTACCGCCGGCGGTGATGACGCCGGCCGCGAGCTTCACGTCGTAGCCGGCGCGCAGCATCGGCTGGAACGCGACGACGCCCATCAGCACGACGACGGCGCCGACGAGCCCGGTCGCCATTCCCCAGAAGGCGCAGACGACGAGCGTGGCGACCGCAAGCGAGGCCGGCACGCGGCGAAATGCCAGTTGCACCGAGTAGAACATCTTGTCTACCAAGGCGCCGCGTTCCATCACGTAGCCCATCAGGACGAAGAGGGGGATCGCGATCAGCACCTCATTGGTCATCGCGCCGTAAGTGCGCTGGACCATGAGATCGAACACCCGGTTGTCGAACCAGTATTCGGCCGGGCTGTAGAAGGCATAGAACCCGAAAAACACGCCGAGACCCATCAGGGTAAAGGCGGTCGGGAAGCCCATCATGATGGTGATGACGATGAGACCCAGCATCACCAGGCCGAGCGCGGGATCGCTCATGTTTGCAGGTCTCCGCCCATGCCGCGCTGGCGCGCGGTTTCGTCTATCTTCTGTGCGCCTTCGATCGCCCGCTTGCGGGTTTCGTCGTCGACATATTCGCTATTCGCAAGTTGCTCTTCGAGAACATCCATTTCCGCCACGTCTTTCAGGCGGCTAGGCCAGGCGCCGGTGCGCAGGCAAATGACGCAGCGGGCGATCTCGGCAAATCCCTGGGTGATGATCAGCGCGCCGGCGATCGGGATGATGGTCTTGAAAGGATAGATCGGCGGTCCCTCCGCCATGACGCTCGAATGCTCGCCGATGCGCCAGGACAGCGCCGCAAAGCGATAGCCGGCGTAGAGCAGCGCCGCGATGCCCGGCAGGAAAAAGACGATGTACAGCACGAGATCGAGCGCGGCCTGCGTCCTCGGCTTGAACGAACCATAGAGGAAGTCGCCACGCACATGGGCGTTCTGCGCCAGGCCATAGGCACCGGCAAGCATGAACAGCGTCCCGTAGAGCATGTTGTTGAAATCGAAAATCCAGGCGGTCGGCGCATTCAGGACATAGCGCTTGAATACCTCGACGCAGACGGTCCCGGCCAGCAACAGCACGAGCCACGCCGCGGCCTTGCCGGCCCATGTGCTGATCGCATCGATGGTGTGCAGGACACGTTGGGAGTTCATCGAAACCCGGGCGTTTTGGAGGGGCAGATAGACAGAGCACCATCCGGGTTTGGCCCGAATGGTGCTCTGCTGGCTAGGTGCCGACTAGAGTTTCTTCGCTGCCGCGTTCTGGCCGAAATAGTGGTCGAACGCCATGCGGCGGTTGACCACCGTGTCCTGCTCCCAGCGCGTGGCGCGCTCGGCGAAGGCGATCTGCGACTGGACGATCTCCTTGAACACCGGGCTCTCGCCGGCGCGCTTCTTGACGACGTCGTCATATACTTCGAGCTGCCGCTTGAGAACCGCGTCCGGCGTCTTGTAGAACTTCACGTTGTCCTTGCTCTGCAGTTCGACGTAGTCCTTCGAGTACCGGTCGATGGCCTTCCAGGACATGTCCTGACCGGCGGCTTCGACCGCGTTCGCGATGATCGCCCGCATCTTCTCGGGCAGCGCATCGAACTTGCCCTTGTTGAACAGGATTTCAAACTGTTCGGCGTTCTGGTGATAGCTTTGCAGCATGCAGACTTTGGAGACGTCGGCGAAGCCGAGCAGACGATCCGACGAGGCATTGTTGAACTCGGCCGCGTCGAGCAGGCCGCGATCCATCGCCGCGACGATTTCGCCGCCGGGCAGCGCGTTGACCGCCATGCCCAAGCCGGTGAACACGTCAATCGAGATGCCCACGGTGCGGAATTTCAGGCCCTTGAGATCGTCGACCTTCGTGATCGGCTTCTTGAACCAGCCGAGCGGCTGAGTCGGCATCGGACCGTAGAGGAAGGAGCGCACGTTGGCGCCGACCGAGACGTAAAGCTTGTCGAGCAATTCCTTGCCGCCGCCGTACTTGTGCCAGGATAGCAGCATGTTGGCATCCATGCCGAAGCCCGGACCCGAGCCCCAGAGCGCCAGAGCCGGCGCCTTGCCGTAATGATAGACGGCGACGCCGTGGCCGCCGTCGAGCGTACCGGAGGACACCGCGTCGAGAAGCTGGAAGGCCGGCACAACCGCGCCAGCGGGCAGCACGTCGATCTTGAGATCGCCGCCGGTCATGTCGTTGACCTTCTTGGCGAAGTCCAGCGCGTATTCGTGGAAAATGTCTTTCGAGGGCCAGGTGCTCTGCCAGCGCATGCTGACCGGTCCTTGCGCCTTGACGACACTCGGTGCCATCACGCTGGCAACGCCCGCGACGGCGGCGCCACCGAGGAATTTACGGCGCGTTGACGCCGTGGACTGCTTGTTCTTGGTCATTTCTTTCACCCTCCCTTGGATTGATATTCTGATAACAGCTCTTGCCGGGTCTTATTCCGCAACCCGGCCGTTTCAGGCAGGATCGGGCAACCCTTAGGAACAATCGTAGAGGCAGCGCGCCCAGGACGCAACATTGGGCAGCGAATGGGCCGGGATCGTTACGCCCTTTTTACGCATGTATTTTCGGCAAAGCGCGGCATTTTGCCCAACCACGGCCTATTTGAAGCTACGCCACCTCTGAAGCCTGGATTTTCATATCGCGACAGGAGCCGCCCGTGAAAGGCATGATCTCGACGCTGGCCACCGTCTGGCGTATCGCCAGCCCCTATTTCCGCTCGGAAGACCGATGGGCGGGCCGGCTGCTGCTGGCGGCGGTGATCGCCATCGAACTGTCGATCGTTGGCCTCACGGTGCTTTTCAATTCATGGAATGCCGATTTCTACAACGCCTTGCAGGATAAAAACTGGGACGCCTTCGTTTACCAGCTCGGCTATTTCAGCGTCCTGGCGGCAGCCTTCATTCTGCTCGCGGTCTATCAGCTCTACCTCAATCAGTGGCTCCAGATCCGCTGGCGGCGCTGGATGACGAGCGCCTATCTCGACCACTGGATGGCCGGGTCCAACCACTACCGCATGCAATTGCTGGGCGATGCCGCCGACAATCCGGATCAGCGCATCACCGAGGACGTCAAGGCCTTCATTGAGGCGACGCTCAACATCGGCCTGCAACTGCTGAATTCGCTGGTGACCCTGTTTTCGTTCATGATCATTCTGTGGGGACTGTCGGCGGCGGCGCCGCTGCACCTGTTCGGCATGGACCACAGCATTCCCGGCTATCTGTTATGGGCGGCGCTGATCTACGCGATCATCGGCACGGCATTCACCCATCTGATCGGCCGCGCGCTGATCGCGCTGAATTTCCAGCAACAGCGCTATGAGGCGGACTTCCGCTTCAGCCTGGTGCGCGTGCGCGAAAATTCCGAACAGATCGCGCTCCTGGCCGGCGAAACGGCCGAGCGCGACCGGCTCTTGATGCGGTTCGGCAATGTCATCTCCAACTGGATGGCGATCATGTCGCGGCAGAAGAAGCTGACCTTCTTCACCGCCGGCTATTCGCAGGCGGCGGTGGTGTTTCCCTTCATCATGGTGAGCCCGGCCTATTTCGCCGGCGCCGTCCAGCTTGGCGGGCTGATGCAGACTGCCAATGCCTTCGGGCAGGTGCAGGGCGCTTTGTCGATTTTCGTCACCCTCTATCGCAGCCTCGCCGACTGGCGCGCCGTGATCGAACGTCTCGACGGCTTCGACCGCTCGGTCGCGTCGGCGCAGGCGCTGGCAGTCACGCCGCCGGTGGTGACGGTGACGCCCGGCGACGGCGCGGCTATCGCGCTTAAAGATCTGGCGCTGCAATTGCCGAACGGGACGCCGCTGGTCAACGCCACCGATCTTACCATCGCGACCGGCGACAAAGTGCTGGTCAACGGACCGTCCGGCTCGGGCAAATCGACCTTGTTCCGGGCAATGGCGGGGATCTGGCCGTTCGGCTCGGGCACCGTTTCAGTGCCCAAAGACGCCAAGGTGATGATGCTGCCGCAACGTCCGTACTTCCCGATCGCACCGCTTGGCGCGGCGGTCGCCTATCCGGCCGAACCCGGTGCCTACGACAGCGCCAAGGTCGCCGAACTCATCGCCGCGGTCGGCCTGCCAGCGCTCGCCACGCGAATCGAGGAAGAGGCGCACTGGAACCGGATGCTGTCGCTCGGTGAGCAACAGCGCCTCGGCATCGCGCGGGCAATCCTGCTGGCGCCGGATTTCCTGTTCCTGGATGAGGCCACCGCCTCGCTCGACGAAGCGGCCGAGGCCGCGGTCTATAAGTTGCTGGAGCAGCGGCTGCCGGACACCACTTTGGTGTCAATCGGCCACCGTTCGACTTTGGCCGCGTTCCATCTCCGGCGGTTCAGTGTCAGCCGCGATGGCGACCGTTTCTGGCTGCGCGACAGCGCTGCCAAGGCGGCGGAGTAACAACCCGGAACGTCACCACCAGCGCGCCGGCCAGGCGTAACGGCGCACGGCCAGGTGCCAGACATAGGCGAACAGCGCCAACGTCAGCGCGCCGGCCGCCACCGGGATGAACAGAAACGTCCACGGCATGGCCTCGACCACCACCAGCAACGGGTCGATGCCGGCCGGCGGATGAAACGTTCGGGTGGCGTGCATCGCCACCATGGCGATGCCGACCGCGAGCGCGGCCGCCCACGGCGCCGGCCCCGCCAGATGGAGCATGATCAGTCCGACCAGCGTCGACAGCAGATGGCCGCCGATCAGCGCGCGCGGCTGCGCCGCCTCGACTTCAGGCGACCCGAGCACCAGCACGATCGAGGTGGCGAACGGCACCGCCATCACCGGCATGGTGTTGCGCGTGGCGAAGTATTCCATCAGGGCGATGGCGACGGAGCCGCCGGCGGCGCCGGCAAAAACAGCAAGCCAGACACGCCGGTTCATGCGCGGCATTCCATGTCAGTGAAGCGGGGGACCCGAAAACGCGAAAGGGCGGCGGTTCTTTGAGGAACCGCCGCCCGTAGCAAGCCGAAGAGGCAGGTATCGGCCTTGGATCGAACCCGGACCTACTTGAGGGACGAGAAGGTGGTGTCGAACTTGAGCGTGGCGACGAAGGCTTCGCTACAGATGTTCGAATTGGTCGTGGACACGCACTGGAAGGCGTTCGCGCGGCCGATATCGGTGTCGTAGTAACGCAGGTCCAGCGTAACGGCCTTGTAGTTGAAGGCGACGCCGACGTTCCAGGTGGTGTAGTCGGAGATGTTGGCGGCGATGCCACCAAGGGTCTTGTAGCCGCCGCTGTAGGTCTGACGGCCAACCGCACCCGAGATCGAGGTCGCGATGCCCATCGGCATGAACGCCGGCAGGGTCACAGTCGCGCTGCCTTCGTAGTACACGGCCGACTGACCGGTATTGCCGTAATCGTTGCCGCCGATAATCGTGCCGCCGATCGAGAGATAGTCGTTAAACTTGTACGACGGCTTGGCGTAGAATTCGCCGTAGCTGATGTCCATGTTTGTCGCCGAACCGAGAACGAACGTGGAGGAGCCCGGGTATGCATAATACACGTAGCCGAGGTCGAGGCCGAAATTGCCGACCGTGAAGCGGGCGCCGCCGCTGATGTCGAATTCGGCATTGGCCAGACCGGTGTAGAGGCTCGAGCCCCAGACGCCGGCATACAGCGTGACCATGTCGTTGATCGTATAGCGGCCTTCGAAATAGCCCTGAACGGCAGGACGCTTGTTCGACTGCGAGATGCCGCGCAGGATGTAATCGGTGGTGAAGGCGGTGCCGAAGGCAATATCCCACGGCGACGGGGCCGCCACGACAACCTTCCTGGCCTTGACCGGCATATCGGCCGCGAAGGCCGGCGCGGCTGCGGTAACCGCAAGCGCCGCAACAACTGACAACATAACTTTCTTCATAGGACCCTGCCCCTTGTTTTTCGGTTCGATCGACTTGCAGCCGATACTAAAAAAAGCTCGACACCTTTGCGTGCTAACCATTCCCAAACACAGGCTTGGCTGCGACCGACCCGTACGCCCAGGGCGTGCATTACCCGGGAATTTACATATCCGAACGCCGTCTCCAGCAAGGCGAAAACATCAGCAATTGCTGCCTTATTAGGCGTTTGGCCCTTCCATCGACAGAAACCGGCGCCCTGTTGCGTGAATGTCACAATTTTTAAGCGAGAAAAGGTGCCCGTGGGGCAGGCTTCCAGTGGATGTTTTCGGCCTCAGACCGACGTTTCTTTCGAACCAGGCGGGAATCGATCCCAGACAAGCCATACGCAAAAGGACCGGCTCGCCACGGCAAACCGGTCCTTTGGAAGGAATTATAATCAGTTAGTCAGACGCCGCCTCAGGCCGCCGCCTTCTTGCGATTAGCCTCGAGCCGCGCATCGACCAGCGCCACTTGCGCATCGATGGCCGGATGGCTCAGGCCCTTCTGCTTGGCGATAAGCTGCACCAGCTTGTCGGCGCGTTCGATGTATTGCGCGCCGTTTTGCAGCGCCCGCGCGGCGGAAGCCGGCCGCGACAGGCTCTGCGCCGCAGCGGCGTATTTCTCGAAAGGCACCAGATCGGCCGGATTGGCGCCGAGCTTGACGCAAAGATCGAAGACGAAATTGTAGACCGACTTCGATTCTTCGATGTTGGTCCAGACTGCTTCCTGCGCGGTGCGCATGCCGTCCTTGGTGATGCAGCGGTAGTTGCCGGCCAGCAGCATCGACCATTTGGCCAGCGGCACGAACAGCGAATCATAGACGCGCAGCTTGACCGGCAATTCGATCTTGGCGCCGTCGCCGGCATCGAATCGCACCGCCTCGATGTCCTTCTCGAGGTCGCGCAGAATCTGGGTGTGCTTGTCGTTGTCGAACTTGGCGACCTTGAAGTTGGTCGGCAGCGTGACCAGCAGTTCGTTCGCCTTGCCGTCGGGCGGGCGTATCGCCTGCGGATCGGGACTGCACAAAGTGAGCAGGCCGGGATCGAAATTGTCCCACACCGTCGGGTCGGTATAGGCCGGCTTGAGCGCCTCGTAATCGAGACCGGGAATGCGCTTCACGTAAGGCAGCGGCGGCATGTTCATGATCGACATGCACGGCACCCCGGAGGTGGCGACCGCATCGAGCAGTTCGCGCACGCCCGGCGAGCGGTACTGCGGCTCCTGCATGGCCAGCGCCACCAGGTCGTAATCCTTCGGATTGACGCCTTGCGCGCCACCGGCGGTGACTTTGCCGGGCAGCTTCTGCGAATCGAGCAGCACCGGCTCAGCGCGGCCGCGCACCGGCAGCTTCACCTTGAAGCCCTCGGCGTTGATCAGGTCGGCCTCGGCCGGCAGGCAGACGTGATGGATCTTGTGGCCGCCGAACAGCATTTTCGACGCCAGCAGCGATCCGTAAGCCGCGCCCAGGACCAGGATGTTGTAAGGCATGGTGAAGTGCTCCCTCTCGCTCAACGCGCTGATTTTGGCGCGATTTCTTCTGGGCTCTGATGAGTTGCGGCCCGCATAAGCGCCCTTTGGCCGGACTGCCGGCATGCTATGCGCCCCGGCAAGGCGATGCAATCGGGGTGCGGCGTTGCGGCCTGCTGTGAAAAATAAAGGGCGGCGCCGCGTGGGCCACGCGGCAACCGCCCTCTTTCATCCAGCACGCAAGTTCCGATTAGCTTTCGGTTTTGCCGCCGCCGAACAGGCTGGAGAACGTCGGCATGATCGACGACGATTCCGCCGCCGGGGCCGGAGCCGGCTTCGCCGCTGGCTTCCTGGCCTTCTTCTTTGCCTTCTTCGCCGGCGCGGCCTTCTTCGCGGCCGGCTTCGCCTTCTTCTTTGTCTTCTTCAGCGCCTTCTTCTTGGCGGGCGCCGCCTTCTTCGCCTTCTTGGATTTAGTTGCCTTCTTCGCCTTCTTAGCCATGTCGACCTCCCGATCGTGCAAAAACTCTAGCCCCATAAAGCCACGGCGAGCGCCGCGGCCTTTCATCCTTACTCACCAACCTCAACCCCGAGGGTTCAACCGGCCCGCACTTCCTCCGTGCGGCCGAGTTGTTCCGGCATCGGGCCGCCGGTCGCCCAGTCGATGAGTTCGACCGTGTGGACAACCGGGATGGCAGTTCCGGAAGCGATCTGAGTCATGCAGCCGATATTGCCGGCCGCGATCACATCCGGTTGGAGCCGTTCGATGTTGGCAACCTTGCGGTCCCGAAGCCGGTTAGCCAGGTCCGGCTGAAGAATGTTGTAGGTGCCCGCCGAGCCGCAACACAAATGGCCTTCCGCCACATCTTTGACGACAAAGCCTAACTTGGAAAGCAAATCTTTCGGAGCATGCACTACCTTCTGTCCATGCTGTAGTGAACACGCCGCGTGATAAGCGACCGACAGCCCCGGCGGCGTCGCCGAAGGCGATAGCGCAAGCGTCGCCAGATACTCGGTAACGTCCCGGGCCAGCGCCGACACGCGCGCTGCTTTATCGGCGTATTCCTTGTCCTCGCGCAGCATGAAGCCGTAGTCCTTGATGGTCGTGCCGCAGCCGGAAACGGTGATGAGGATAGCGTCGAGCCCCCCGCGTTCGATCTCGGCGGTCCAGGCATCGATCAGACGCCGGGCCTGCGCCAAAGCCTGTTCTTCGCGCCCCATATGGTGGACGAGCGAGCCGCAGCAGGCGTCGCCTTCGGCAATCGTCACCTCGATGCCGTGCCGGTTGAGCAGGCGAATCGCCGCGTCATTGGTCGAGGGCCGCAGCACCGGGCCGATGCAGCCGGCCAAAAGCGCCACCCGGCCGCGCTTTGCGCCGAGCGCCGGAAAGGTCTTGCCGATATGGTCGCCGGACGGCGGCGGCAGCCGGCCCGGCGTCAGGCGTAGCATGGCGGCGAGCCGCTTCAGGCCGAGCGCCCGTAGCGCCGGCACGAACGGCTTCCCGAGCCAGCCGCCGACCACGGCAAGGCGGAACAGGCCGGGATTCGGCAGCACCTTCGCCAACAGCCCGCGAATCAGCCGGTCGCCGAGCGGGCGCTTGTAGGTCTGCTCGATATGCTCGCGGGCGTGATCGACCAGATGCATGTAGTGCACGCCGGACGGACAGGTGGTCATGCAGGAAAGGCACGACAGGCAGCGGTCGATATGTTTGACCACCTCCTTGGTCGCCGGGCGCTCGTTCTCCAGCATCTCCTTGATCAAATAGATGCGGCCGCGCGGACTATCCAACTCGTCGCCGAGCAGCACATAGGTCGGACAGGTAGCGGTGCAGAAGCCGCAATGCACGCAGGCGCGCAGGATCTTTTCCGATTCGGCGGTCTGCGGGTCCATCAGTTGCGCGAGGGAAAAACTGGTTTGCATGGCGCTACACTCCCGCCCACATGCGGCCGGGATTGAGCACGCCTCTGGGATCGAATCCGTCTTTGACGCGCTTGCTGAGAGCCCGCAATCCGGCGCTTTGCGGCTCGAACACATCGACCGAGGCGCGCAAGGCGGCCGGGGCCCGCACCAGAGTGGCATGGCCGCCGAGTTCGGCAATCGCACGGCGGATCGAGCCGGCATCGGGCTCATTGGTAAACGGCATCGCCACCCAGATCAGCCCGCCGGCCCAGTCGTAAAACATCTGCGCCGCCGGCGTGATCGCGGCAGCAACCGCATAGCCCTGGCCCGGCGCGGTCGAAATGCGCCACAGCGGCCGCTCCTGCGACACCGCGAACGGCTTGGCCTGGCGCACGCTTGTCCACAGCACCTTTGAATGGGCTTCATCGAGTAGAGCGACCGGCCCAAACGGCTTCATCAGAGCGGCCAGGGTCTCCTTGCGATGCGCAACCGAGGGCGCGACGCCTTCCAGGCGCAGCACGGTGGCCGCTTCGGGCCTGGGCAGACCGTCGAAATAGGACGCGACGTGATCGGGCAGATGCGCCGCGCCCGAGACATCGCAGGAGGAGCCCATGGCCGCCGACATCGCGGCGCAGGCGCGCTCGTCGTCGAGGCCTTCGACAATAACGGTCGCCTCGGTCTCCGGCCTGGGCAGCACCTTGATTGTGATGTCGGTCATCGCGGCAAGCGTGCCCCAGGAGCCGGCCAGCACCTTGCACATGTCATAGCCGGTGACGTTCTTGACCACCCGGCCGCCGGACTTGATGGTCTCGGCGCGGCCAGTGACCGCCGTGACGCCGAGAAAGTGGTCGCGCGCCGCGCCTGCCTTGAGGCGGCGCGGCCCGGACAGGTTGGTGGCGATGGCGCCGCCCAGCGTACCCTGCCCGGCCTCATTGCCGAGCAGCGGCCCGTAATCCATCGGCTCGAAGTCGAGCTGCTGATTGTTCTTCTCAAGCAGCGCCTCGATCTCGGCAAGCGGCGTGCCGGCACGCGCCGACAGCACCAGTTCGGCCGGCTCATAGAGCGTGACGCCGGTCAGGCCGGAGAGATCGAGCGTCATGTCGGTTTGGGCCGGCCGGCCCAGCGCACGCTTCGAGCCGTGGCCGAGCAACTCCAAAGCCTTGCCGTGCGCCACTGCCCAGTGCACGGCCTCTTCGACTTGCTTGGTGTCGGTGGGTTTGAGAACGTCAGTCATGGATCACTCTTAAAGCACGGCAAGCCATGACGGCCTAAAACCTCGGAATATCCGGGAACGGCAGCTTGCCGCCGGAGATGTGCATGCGGCCGAGTTCAGCGCAGCGGTGCAGTTGCGGAAACACCTTGCCGGGATTGAGCAGGCCCTTGGCGTCGAAGGCGCATTTGACGCGCTGCTGCGCATTGAGATCGATTTCGGAGAACATCACCGGCATCAGATCGCGTTTCTCGACGCCGACGCCATGCTCGCCGGTCAGAACGCCGCCGACCTCGACGCAGAGCCGCAGAATATCGGAACCGAAGTTCTCGGCACGGTCGAGTTCGCCGGGCTTGTTCGAGTCATAAAGAATGAGCGGGTGCAGATTGCCGTCGCCGGCATGAAACACGTTTGCCACGGCAAGGCCATATTTGGTCGACAATTCCTTCATGCGCTTGAGCACCAGCGGCAACTGCGCGCGCGGAATGGTGCCGTCCATGCAGTAATAATCCGGCGAGATGCGCCCGACCGCCGGGAACGCAGCCTTGCGGCCGGCCCAGAACAGCAGCCGCTCCTGTTCCGACGCCGACACCTTGCACGACACCGCACGGTTCTCGTTGGCGATCTGCTCGACGCGCGCGATCAGATGATCGACCTCGGCCGCAGGCCCGTCCAACTCGACGATCAGCAGCGCCTCGACGTCGAGCGGATAGCCGGCATGGACGAAGGCCTCGGCCGCCTGAATCGCCGGCCGGTCCATCATCTCCATGCCGCCTGGAATAATGCCGGCGCCGATGATCGCGGACACACAGGCGCCGGCGTCTTCCGATGAGGGAAAACCAACCAGCACGGCGCGCGCCGTCTCCGGCTTCTTCAGCAGACGCACCGTCACTTCGGTGACGACGCCGAGCAGGCCTTCCGAGCCGATCACCAGACCGAGCAGGTCGTAGCCTTCCGAGTCGAGATGCTTGCCGCCGAGGCGCAGCACCTCGCCCGTGATCAGCACGATCTCGCAGCCAAGCACATTGTTGGTGGTCATGCCGTATTTCAGGCAATGCACGCCGCCGGAATTCTCCGCGACATTGCCGCCGATGGTGCAGGCGATCTGCGACGACGGATCGGGCGCGTAATAAAAGCCCGCATGCGCCACCGCATTGCTGACGGCGAGATTGGTGACGCCCGGCTCGACCACGGCGATGCGGTTAGCGAAATCGATGTCCTTGATTTTGTTGAACTTGGCCATGCCGAGCAGCACGCCGTCTTCGAGCGGCAGCGCGCCGCCCGACAACGAGGTGCCCGCCCCGCGCGGCACCACCTTGATGCCTTCAGCATGACAATAGGCCAGAACCTGCGACACTTGCTCGGTGGTTTCCGGCAGCACCACGACCATGGGCAATTGGTGATAGGCGGTGAGCCCGTCGGTCTCGAAAGGCTTCATTTCCCGTTCCGACGCGATGACGCCTTCGCCCGGCACCATGGTGCGCAGTACCTTGACGATCTGCTCCCGCCTGGCGAGCACGGCGCTATCCGGCTCAGGCATCCGCACTGACATTAATCGACTCCCGGGTATGCTTTCCGTGCACGATATCAGTCATTTCGCGGTTGACACAGGCGGCCGCTGGACGCATTCACAATCTGGAATATTGTGCCATAGATTGCCGGCGAGCGGCAGATTAACCGGGTCAAATAAGGAGTGACGGATGAAATTGGCTTTCGTTATGGCGGCGGCAATCGCGGCCCTCAGCGCGCAGACGGCATGGGCTCAGGATGTCGCAGCTGGCGAACAGTCGTTCAAGAAATGCCTGCCCTGCCACGCGGTCGGTCCCGACGCCAAGAACAAGGTCGGCCCGGTGCTCAACGGCCTCGACGGCCGCCAATCCGGCAGCATCGAGGGCTATTCCTATTCCGATGCCAACAAGAATTCCGGCATCGTCTGGGATGAAACGCAATTCGTCGATTACATCAAGGACCCGCGCGCCAAGATCAAGGGCACCAAGATGATCTTCCCCGGCATCAAGAACGAGACCGAGGCCAAGAGCCTGTGGGCCTATCTCAAGCAGTTCGGCCCCGACGGCAAAACGAAATAGGCCAAACGAAATAGACGGAGCGAAGCGACGAATTGACCTTGGTCAACGCCGGCAACGGCCGAGGCCGCCATCATGCACACAACCAAGCCCGCTTGAGTGGCAACAGGAGGTTTCGTCATGATCAAGGATATTGTCGTCAGTCTCGGCCTCGGCGCCCAGGACCCCGCCGGGGAATTCGCCATTTCGATCGCCGACGCCTTCAAGGCGCATGTCACCGGCTTGGCATTTTCCTATGAGCCGGTCATCCCCGGCGCCGTAATGGGTAGCATTCCGCCGGAGTTCATCGAGACACAGCGCGTCGACGCCGAAAAGAAAGCGCGCGCCGCGGCAACCCGTTTCGAGGCCGCCGCCAGCCGGGCCGGCATTTCGGCCGAGACCCTGGTACAGACCGCCAGCTTGTCGGGCGCGGCCAATCGTCTTGCCCATATCGCGCGCCGTTTCGATCTGGTTGTGGTCGGCCAGGCCAATCGCGAGGAAGGCCTGCCCGATGAAGTTCTGGATGAGGCCGCTTTGTTCGAATCCGGACGGCCGGTCGTGTTCGTGCCGTTCATCCAGAAAGCCGGCCTCCAGCTCGATCGCGTCATGGTGTGCTGGGATGGCAGCCGGGCCGCAACCCGCGCCGTCGCCGACAGCATGCCGTTCCTGAAAAAGGCGAAGCTGGTCGAAGTCGTCATCGTCGCCAGCAAGCCTGGCAAAGGAGACGAGATTGCCGGCGCCGATCTTGGCCAGCATCTTGCCCGCCACGGCCTCAAGGTCGAGGTCAAGAAGATCGTCTCGAGCGAGATCGACGTGCCCTCCACGATCCTGTCCTATGCGGCGGATTCCTCCGCCGACATGATCGTGATGGGCGGCTACGGCCATTCGCGTTTGCGCGAATTCATCCTCGGCGGCGTCACCCGCAGCATTCTCGAAACCATGACCGTGCCGGTCTTGATGTCACATTGACCCCCTCGACGTCCCGCGCGAGCGTGTCGCCAAACGCGGGACGGTGAGGAATGCTCGAACGTCACGTCACATTGCGCAGCGGCGAAAAAGTCCTGATCCGCCCGCTCAAGGCCGCGGACGCCGCGCTTTATCCGGATTTTCTCAAGGATGTAACGCCTGAGGATTTGCGGCTGCGTTTCTTCGCTGCCATGCGCACGATTGCGCCCGAGCTGATCGACAAACTCGTGCATTACGACCCGTCGACCGCCATGGCCTTCATCGCAATCGAGGAAGACAGCGGCCGCATGCTCGGCGTCGTCCGCCTGCACAATGACGACAGCGGCGAGAACGGCGAATTCGCCATCCTGACCCGCTCGCATATGAAAGGTCACGGGCTTGGCTGGCTAATGATGAAGCACATGATCGCCTGCGCCAAAGCCGCCGGTCTCAAGACCGTGCGCGGCCAGGTGCTCGCCGAAAATACCACCATGTTGCAAATGTGCAGCGAGCTTGGCTTTCACTCGACCGACGACCCGAACGAACGCGGGGTCAAGATCGTCGAGTTGCCGTTGATAGAGGTTTCGTCGGAAGCGGTATCGTAGCAGCGATGCTTACGGCAGCACGCATTGCGCAACCAGACCGCGGGCACGCGCATCAATGACGCCGAGCGCGCGCAGTGCCAACAATGTGGCGGTCTGCACCGCTTCGCGCGCCTGCCCGGCATCGGCATAGGTCGGTGCCAAGGGTCCCAGTAGCCCTTCCATCAGCGCGCCAACCAAAGCCGGCGCCGCCACCCGTGCATCCTGATCCGGCAAATGCCGGCCGGCAATGGCAATGTCGATGCGGCCTTCGAGCTGAGCGGCCAGCGACTGGCGGAAGTCGAGCCGCATGGCATCGACATCGGCATCAACCGGTTCGCCCATCACCGCCCAGGCCAGCCGCCGCTCGGCCAGCGAGCGCGCCGCGAAGGTAGAGATGGTTGCCGCCAAAGCCGACATTGGTCCCGGCGCCGCGTCGCCTGCAGCCTTCATGGCGTCGAGTTCACGACCGGCGACCGCCGCAACCAGTTCGGCAATGAGATCGGTCTTGGACGGGAAATAGCGGTACACGGTCCCTGCTGCGATATTCGCGCGCGCCGCGACGCCCGCAACCTGAACCGCCGCCATGCCCCCCTCGGCGGCAAGCTGGGTCGCGGCGGTCAGGATCACCTGCTCGCGCGCAGCCAGCCTTCGGACGACATTTTCGGTGCGGCGATACGGCATCAGGAATGAGTGAATGACGATTCACGTCAAAGAAGCAAGAGCGCTTCGGGCTCCGGGCTCGTGGGAGGTAGTGACTCAGCCCTTGCTCGCCCCCAGCGCCTTTTCGCGAATGGCCGACATCGACATCCCCGGCGTAAGCGGCTCGTCATTGACCTTGAGATGAATGATCGACGGCTTGCCGGACTTCTGCGCGGCGGCAAAGGCGGCCGGGAAATCGGCGGTCTTTTCTACCAGGACGCCGAAGCCGCCGAAGGCCTTGGCGTAGGCGACGAAATCCGGGTTCTTCAATTCGGTGCCGACGACGCGGCCGGGATATTCGCGCTCCTGATGCATGCGGATCGTGCCGTACGTCCCGTTGTCCCACAGCACCACGATCACCGGCAGTTCATATTGAACCGCGGTGGCGAAATCGTTGCCGGTCATCATGAAGTCGCCGTCGCCGGCGATGCAAACCACGACACGGCCGGGATGTAATGTCTTCATCGCCATCGCCGCCGGCAAACCGTAACCCATCGAGCCGGAGGTCGGCCCGACCAGAGTCGCGTATTTGCGGAAGCGATAGAAGCGATTGACCCAGGTGGCGAAATTGCCGGCGCCGTTGGTGATGATGGCGTCCGCCGTCAGGTTTTCGCGAAGCCACACCATGATCTCACCGAGATTGGTCGGGCCCGGCTGCGGCGTCGCCTTTTCGGTCCAGCTCAAAAAATCCGCATGCGCGGTATCGGCCTCGCCGCGCCAGGAAATCTCGTTGGGCGGCTGCAAGCCTTCCAGCGCCGCGCAGAACGCGGTCGGCGAGGCGTTGATCGCCAAAGTCGGATGATAGACGCGGCCGAGTTCTTCCGAGCCCGGATGCACATGCACCAGCTTCATCTGCGGTTCGGGAATGCCGAAAAGCGTATAGCTTTGCGACGACATCTCGCTCATGCGGTCGCCGATCAGCAGAACGAGATCGGCGCCCTTGACGCGCGCCAAGAGTTTGGGATTGGGGCCGATGCCGAAGTCGCCGGCGTAACAGGGATGCGTTGCGTCGAACAAGTACTGGCGGCGGAACGTCGTCGCCACCGGCAACTGGAAGCGCTCGGCAAAACGCATCATCGCCGCGGTCGCGGCTTCAGACCAACGGCTGCCGCCGATCAGCGCCACCGGACGCTTGGCCGCCCACAGCATTTTCTGCAAGCGGCTCATGTCGGTGAGGCCGGGCCAGATTTCCACCGGCTCGAACGCTGTCGCGTTATCGGTCACGACGCGGTCGGTCAGCATATCCTCGGGCAGCGCGATCACCACCGGACCGGGTCGGCCGTTGCAGGCGGTATGAAACGCGCGCGACACGATTTCCGGAATGCGCGTCGCGTCGTCGATCTCGGTCGCCCATTTCGCCACGGTGCCGAACACCGCGCGGTAATCCAGTTCCTGGAACGCTTCGCGCTCGCGCATGTCACGGCCGATCTGGCCGACGAACAGGATCATCGGCGAGGAATCCTGCCGCGCGATGTGCACGCCGGATGCGGCATTGGTGGCGCCAGGGCCGCGCGTGACGAAACAGATGCCCGGCCGGCCGGTGGTCTTGCCGACCGCTTCCGCCATCATCGATGCCGCGCCTTCGTGCCGGCACACGGTTAGCGCGATCTTCGAGCCATGCAGCGCGTCGAGCGCGGCCAGATAGCTTTCGCCCGGCACGCAGAAAGCGTGGGTGACGCCATGAATCTCAAGTTGATCGATGAGAATCTGGCCGCCGGTACGGGTGCCGTCGTTCGCGCGCATGTCTTAAAGCTCCGGACTTGGGGACTTGAACGCCAGCTATAGACGATCGCGGCCTTGCCCGCGAGAACTCCCTCCCCCTATTGATGGGGGGAGGGGTCCGGCGAGCTTACGGATGAATTTTCGCCTTCGGAATCGGCGGTGCAAAGCCGACGGGGATCATCTGGCTGTTCTTCTGTTCGATGATGTAACCGGCCTTGACGTTCTCGGCGAGATAGACCTTCCAGTCCGGGTCTTGTGCAATGCGGGCGCGCTTTTCCTCGCGATCGGCGGCGCTTTCGTAAACCCAAATATGGGTGAAGGTGTTGAGTTCGCCGGTCTCGGCCACGGCGTAGCAAAGCGGCTCGCCCATGTAGCGAAGCTGCACCGGATAGCCGAATTTCTTGTAAAGCTCGAGTTGGGCCGGCACGCAGCCTGGCTTGGTCTTGTAAGTGCGAACGTCGAGTAACACGGAGAAGCCTCCCTTGAATGAACCCGCTTCAGGCGGCGGTAATGGCCGCACTCTCCGGGGCCGGAGAAGGCCGGTCAAGAGACATACGCTGCATAGAGGCATGCGGGTGAAGCCAAACTACGCCGCGATTTGCATCAGGCGAAATCCTGCGGCTCGCGTGGCCGCAACAATGTCACCGCCTTGACGCGATTGAGCTTAAGAAAACGCACCAGCGGCTCATCGAGCACGCGGCGGCGGCTTTTCGATGCGTGGCGGAGCCACAGCCCGCCATCCGGGGCGACGATGACGAAGCCGATATGGAAATAATCGAGTTTGGGCCGCTGCGAGAGGAAGCCGATGATGTCGCCGCTGGCGAGCAACTCCGTGTTCGACAACAGGCTGGCGCGCGGCACGGCGGTAATCTGCATGCGCTGCGCGCCCAGTTCCGGCATATAGGCGAGCGTCTTGTTGATGATCTCGCCGCCCGGCACCGCGACCGGCCGGCATTTGCGATTGGCGACGTTGCGTTCGCACCATTGCGAGAAATAATGATTGCGCTCACGCCAGCTAACCGCGCCGTCGCGGTAGCGGATCTGGCGCAGCGTGTCCGCGTAGTCTTCCGCTCCGCGCACCATCGCCGCCGCCAGCACGGCTTCGCAGTATGTGACGCAATCGAACACGTCGTCGCGGGTGACGAACTTCTCAGCCTTGCGCGGCCCGCCGATCAAGGTGTATCCGCGATACGGGGTGCCGATAAGCGCGCGCGAGATGAAATCGATGCGGGCGCCGATCGACGGCAGCCCCTCGGCCTTGTCGATCAGCCGCGTCATGCGCGCGTGCGCGGCGCGCGCTTCGGGGCCGCCGATGGCCAAAGCCGCGCCGCCGGCGAACAGGCGCAACACGGAACGGCGGCTGAGAGCGCTATCAATCATCGTCAGTCCCGCACCACGACGAGACGGTCGGTGCCCGATTCCGCGCCCCACAATTCACCGGGCCGGCCGAGGATCTGGCGGACCGAGGCGTTACGCCGGTTGCTCGGAAAGCTGTCGAACTTTTCGCTGACCGGATCGAAGCGCACGATCGCATTGGCTTCGAAGTCGGTGAGCCAGACTTTATCCTTGTCGTCGACATAGACCGCGTAGCAACCGCGCTGACTTTTCGGCAACGCCCAGACGCGCCATGTTTTGTTGAGCGGGTCGTAGCGGCCGACTTCGCCGGTGGTCCAAAAACTGACCCATAACAGGCCCTTGGAGTCCGACCAGATGCGGCGCGGGCCGACATTCTGCTTCGGCGGCTGGATCATCAGCGCGTCGCCGCTCACCGTATCGATCTTGGCGATGTGATCGCCGGCAAGCGAGGCGTACCAGACGTCACCGTTCGGCGTCGTGGTGATGCCGTAAGGGCCGACGCCCTTCGGCGCTTTCCAGGCTTCGACCTTGCCGGTCGCCGGATCGACGCGGCCATAGACACCGTTCTGGCCGGTGAACCAGAGAATGCCTTTGCGGTCGAAGGTCGCGGTGTTGAGATTGGCGTTTGGAAATTCCGCCGGTAGCGGATACAGCTTCACGGCCTTGGTCGCCGGATCGACACGCGCGATCGCATTCTGGCCTGTTTCGGTGATCCAGGCGGCGCGGTCGGGCCCGGCGATGACGCCATGCGGCGATGCATCGGGCCCGAGCGGAATATGCGTCGCCTTGCCGGTTTTCGGATCGAGGATGCCGAGCGCGCCCTGGTGCTGCGCCGTGTACCAGATTGTGCCGTCCGGCGCCGGCGCAACGTCATGCGGATGCGCGCCGCGCGGGACATCGTAATAAGACACCTGCGCCGCCGGCGCCGGATGGGCGCCGAGCGCGATGGCGGCAATGGCCGCGACGACGATTGGCAGCATGCGAGCCCCCTATTCCGCCGCTTGATGTTTGGTCATTGAGGTCCAGCGCCCGGCCGCCTCGTCGTCGGCGGCCTTGGCTTCGACCCAGATTTTTCCGTCGGCCTTCTCGACCTGCTTCCAGAACGGCGCGCGCGTCTTGAGATAGTCCATCAGGAAATCGGCCGCCTCGAAGGCCGCCGCGCGATGCGACGATACCGTCACCACCATCATGATATCGTCGCCGGGCACAAGGCGTCCGTAGCGATGGATGACGGTGACGCCGATCAGCGGCCAGCGCGATGCGGCTTCCGCGACATGCCGCTCGATCTCGGCTTCCGCCATGCCCGGGTAGTGTTCCAGCGTCAGCGCCGCGATCGGCTGGCCGTTCTCGTCGCCGCGGCAGATGCCGGTGAACGTCACCACCGCGCCGGCGTCGGTGCGCCCGCGCGTGATTTTGGCCGCCTCGGCGGTGACGTCGAACGGCTCGCTCTGGATGCGGACGGTGCGGATCGTGTTCATCGGCTCAATCTAGCCTGCCCGGCCCGCGTGTGGGAGGCCTATCCCCCCGTCATCGGCGGGAAAAAGGCGATTTCCGTGGCCCCGCCGAGCGGCGTTTGCGGCTTGACGTGCGCCTTGTCTATTGCGGCGCGGATCACCTTGGGGTTCTCGAAGGCATGGGCATATTCCTCGCCGCGCGCGGCGAGATATGTCATCAGTTCGCCGACCGTGACGACGATATCGGGAACTTCGATATCTTCATCGGGCTTGCCGATGCGCTCGCGCACCCAGGCGAAGTACCGCACTTTTAGAATTTTGCTCATTCGTCAATCATATAACGCAGGCCGGCGCGTAAATAGTCCCAGCCGGTGTACAGCGTGATGATCGCCGACAGCCACAACAGCGTGATGCCGATCTCGATGGTCACCGGCAGGACCTTTTCGCCCGCCTCGCCGGCAATCAGGAAGCCGATAGCCAGCAACTGGCCGAAGGTCTTCCACTTGGCCAGTTGCGATACCGGCACGCTGACGCGCAATTCGGCGAGAAATTCGCGCAAGCCGGACACCAGTATTTCCCGGCACAGAATAATGACGGCGGCGAGCAGCGCCCAGCCGCGGATCGTAGTTCCCGCCGCCAGCATCAGCAGGCTCGACGACACCAGCAGCTTGTCGGCGATCGGATCGAGCATGCGGCCGAGCGAGGATTGCTGGCCGAGCTTTCGCGCCACATAGCCGTCGAGAATGTCGGTCAGGCCGGCGGCGATGAAGACCGCCAGCGCCACCCAGCGCAGCCACAGGCCGCCGCCGAGAATGCTCTGCCAGAACAGGAACCCGACCACCACCGGCACCGCGGCGATGCGCGCATAAGTCAGCATATTGGCCAGCGCGAGCGGGTGCGCGGGAAGGCGTGTGGAACGGGTCGGATTCATGCGGTCCAAAGAACACCGGGGGAGGATGAAGGTCAACCGCGCACTATCGCGGCGTCCCGGAATGACGCAAAAAATCAATCGATCGGCGGTTTGGGCAGGCGCGCCTCCCCCACCTCCATCACGAAAGGCTGGTTGAGCGAATACCACTCGCCCTTCACGTCCGGCGCCGGGCCCGGACCGTCATGACGAATATAGTCGCCGATCAAGGCCCGGGTGACGCCGAACTGCACGTCGGTCTCGAGTCTGTCGTCGGTCGGATCGTAAATCTGCGAGATCAGGGTCTTGAAGCCGTCCTTGAAGATCAAAAAGTGCAAATGCGCCGGGCGGAAATTGTGGCGTTTTGCCGCCCGCAGCAGATCGCCCACCGGGCCTTCGACCGGAATCGGATAGCCGGCCGGCTTGACGCTGCGGAAACCAAAATGGCCGTTGGCGTCGGTGGTGAACTGGCCGCGCAGGTTCATGTCTGCCTGGTTGGGGTCTTGCTGCTCGTAGAAGCCTTCCGGCGACGAATGCCAGACATCGACCAACGCGCCGGCGATGGGATTGCCGTTCTGGTCTTTCACAGTGGCATCAACGAAAAGTTCCGGCCCCGGCGTCGGCGAGCGCACGATCGAGCCGCCATTCTCGGTCTTGGGCGAATTCATCCGCCAGAACGGCCCCAGCAGATTGGCCGTCGTTTCGGACTGGCCATTATTGCCATTGTTCAAGAGGCAGACCAGAGCCGAAAAGCCGAGCGAGCCGGACATCAGCACGACTTCGTTGTGCGTGGCGTTGGACAACTGGCCCATTCTGGCGACGATCTGGCAGCCGAGCTGGAATTCCGCTTCGGTCAAATGCACGTCGCGGGCGAAGGCGTGCAAATGCGTGACCAGGCCGGCGACGATCTCGCGCAGCCGCGGATCGGCGATGTTCTTGTAGGCGTCGAGCACGACCGGCGTGACGTCCTTCTGGCTCTGGATGATCATTCGGGTCCCTCACCTGCACCACATTTTTTCAGGCGCGTGTTTACTGCGCCTTCTCGTGGAAGAAATCATATATCTTTCGCGCCGTTTCCGCGTTAATTCCCGGTACATGCGAGAGGTCGGACAGGCTCGCCCGCTCGATCGCTTTCACGGTGCCGAAATGATGCAGCAGCGCGCGCTTGCGGGTGGGCCCGATCCCCGCGATTTCCTGTAGCCCCGACTCGCGGATATCCTTCTTGCGCCGCGCCCGGTGCGAGCCGATGGCGAAGCGGTGCGCCTCGTCGCGCAATCGTTCGACGAAATACAACAGCGGATCGCGCGGCGGCAACTTGAACGGGTTGCGGCCGGGCATGAAGAACGTTTCGCGACCGGCTTCGCGGTCCATGCCCTTGGCAATCGCCACCAGCGGCACATTGGTAATGCCAAGCTCGGCCAAGGTTTCGGTTGCCGAACGCAATTGCCCCTGGCCGCCGTCGATCAGCACCAGATCGGGCCAGGGTGAATCCGGCACGTCGTCCGGCTCGCCGGTCAATACTGCGGCGAGCGCACTATCCGCCGTCAGCCGCGGGCTTTCCTCGATCAAGCGCTTGAAGCGCCGGCGCAGCACCTCGCGCATCATGCCGTAATCGTCGCCCGGCGTGATGTCGGTCGAGCGGATGTTGAACTTGCGGTACTGGTTTTTGCGGAAGCCTTCGGGACCTGCGACGATCATGCCGCCGACCGCGTTGGTGCCGCTGATGTGGCTATTGTCATAGACCTCGATGCGGCGAGGCTCGCGCGGCAGACCGAACGTTTCGGTCAGCGCCTTGAACAACCGCTGTTGCGAGGCCGTGTCGGCAAGTTTGCGCGCCAAGGCCTCGCGGCCGTTGGCCAGCGCATGCATCACCAGTTCCTTGCGCTCGCCGCGCTGCGGGACACTGATTTCGATCTTGCGTTCGCTCTTGACCGACAAAGCCTCGGCCAGCAATTCGCGCTCCTCGAAATCTTCCGACGCTAGAATGAGACGCGGCGGCGGCTTGTCGTCATAGAACTGCGCCATGAAAGCGCCGAGCACTTCGGCGCCGCTCAACGACCGATCGGCCTTCGGGAAATAGGCGCGGTTGCCCCAGTTCTGCCCGGTGCGGAAGAAGAACACTTCGACGACGCTGTAGCCGCCATCCTGATGCACGGCGAAGACGTCCGCCTCTTCGACATTGCGCGGATTGATGCCCTGATGCGACTGGATCGCCGATAGCGCCGCCAGGCGGTCGCGATAGATCGCGGCGCGTTCGAAATCGAGCGCCTGCGAGGCCGCCTCCATTTCTGCCGACAATTCCTTTTGCACCGTGCGGCTGCGCCCGGATAAGAATGCATTGGCCTCGCGCACCAGTTCGCTGTAGCCGGCGAAATCGATCTCCTGCGTGCAGGGCGCCGAGCAGCGCTTGATCTGGTGCAGCAGGCACGGCCGTGTACGCGATTCAAAAAACGAATCCGAGCACGAGCGGAGAAGAAACGCCCGTTGCAGGGCATTGACGGTGCGGTTGACCGCGCCGGCATTGGCGAAGGGCCCGTAATAATGTCCGGGGCGCGTGCGCGCGCCGCGATGCTTGAGGATCTGCGGCGCCCAATGGTCCGACGTAATGATGATGTAGGGGAACGACTTGTCGTCGCGCAGCAATACGTTGAAGCGCGGCCGCAGCCTTTTGATCAGGTTGGCCTCGAGCAGCAGCGCTTCGGTCTCGGTCGCGGTCGAGACGAATTCCATCATCGCGGTCGCCGCGATCATGCGCGTGATACGGCTGTCATGCGCGTTCGGCCGCGTATAGGCCGTCACGCGCTTCTTGATATTTTTGGCTTTGCCAACATAGAGCACGTCGCCCTTGGCATCGATCATGCGATAGACGCCCGGCGAGGACGGCGCATGCTTGACGGCGCGCGCGATCGCCGCCGCGCCGTTGGCCAGAGTGCCTTCGGCCGGCTCGTTGAGGTCGAGTTCGGGCAGCGACGATTCCTCGTCCTCCTCGCGGAGTTCGCTTTCCGGATCGATGTCTTTTTTGCCGCCGTTCATGGTTTAACGCTGAAGATAATGTCTGAAAATTATTCCGCCACGTCGCTGTCCGCGGTGCGCCAGGCGATATGCTGGCCGCCATCGACCGGCAATGTCACGCCGGTGACGCTCGCAGCGCCGGCGAGATAGAGCACCGCTGCGGCAATCTCTTCCGGCTTCGGCCCCTGCCCCAATGGCACCGCGGCGCTCTGCTCGGCAAATTGCGCCTCGGTCTGGCGCGGGCTCGGCAGCACCGGCCCCGGCGCCACCGCATTGACACGCAATGGCGCAAGCGCCTGCGCCAGTGTCGTTGTCGCCGTATGCAGCGCGCTCTTGCTCAAGGTGTAGGAGAAAAACTTCGGCGTCGGCCGCAACACCCGCTGATCGAGGATGTTGACGATCGAGGCATCGCAGCCGTCCGGCGCGTGCTTTGCAAATGCTTGCGCCAGAAACAAAGGCGCGGTCAGGTTGATGGCCATCGTCTTGTCGAACTGCGCGCGCGTCAGCGTGCCGATTTCGTCTTCGTCGAACACGCTGGCATTGTTGACCAGCAATGTCAGCGGCGCGAAGGCAAAGGCCGCTGCGATCAATCCATCCACGGCTTGCGCGTCGGCGAGATCGGCAAGCACGACATGCGCGCGGCCGCCCGAAGCCTCGATCGACGCGGCAAGCGCTTCCGCCTCCGCGCGCGATGTATTGGCGTGCAGCACCACGGCGTAACCGGCGCGCGACAGCGCCAGCGCAATCGCCGCGCCGATGCGGCGCGCGGCGCCGGTAATCAAAGCCGCGCGCACGCCTTCTAATGTGTAGTCGTGCGGCATGACGTGTCTGTGCGCCGGTTATGAGTGTCGCGCCAGCACGATCGTGCGCGCGAGTTGCTTCTTATAGTCAAGGAAATGTAATCCGACATGGTAAATGCGGCGAAAGCCCCGTTTGCTAAGACTTCTTTAGGGATAACCACTCGTCTCATCTGAGCGATTCATAACCGTTTAACTTAAAAAGCGCGATAACCGCCTTACGAAAAATTGTCCACGTGTCTTAACCGAAATGGACAAGCAGATCAGGCGAAGCCGCCGCGCGCGGTGAGTTGAGTGGAGAGTAAAATGAACAAAATGATCTTCAGCGCAGCCTTTGCGGGCTTGGTGGTCTCCGGCGCAGCAAATGCCGCCGATATGCAACGCTCGACGCCGTACTATCAGCCGCCCGCCGGCAGCTATTACAACTGGTCCGGCGCCTATGCCGGCGCCAATGTCGGCTATCAGTGGGGCAAGGTGAAGAACACCGGCACCAATCCGAGCGGCCTCGAAGGCGGCCTGCAGCTCGGCTACAACTGGCAGAACGGCCAGTTCGTGTTCGGCGGCGAGACCGACCTGCAGATCAGCGGCGCCGACGACACCTTCGCGCCCTTCAAGTTCTCCAATCCGTGGTTCGGCACGCTGCGCGGCCGCGCCGGCCTGGCGATGAACAACATCCTGTTCTTCGGCACGCTCGGCCTCGCCTATGGCGGGCTCAAGGGCGAAACCGCCGGCCTGTCGGAATCCAAGACGCATATCGGCTGGACCGGCGGTCTCGGCGTCGAAGTCGGCTTCAACCAGCAATGGTCGGCCAAGATCGAATATCTCTATGCCGACCTGAGCAACCGCGCCTATTCGATCACCGGCACGCAGAATGGCCTGTCAAACAGCATCGTGCGCGTCGGCGTCAATTATCACTTCTAAAACGCTCGGCCTTAGGCGTTGGCGGAAAACCCCGGGCGGTCAGCCCGGGGTTTTTTGTCTTCCGGAAGCCGGATGCCCCCTTCGGAACTTTCGGCGTATATTTGCCGTAAAAAAAAATCATTAACAAGTATATAATTTCGTATTCGTCGGCCTTACTGTAGTCTAATTCAAGGCAGAATCGTGTCATTCAAGCGACGAAAGAGAGATTATACGTATGATAAACTATTGATAGCTGTGTCTTTTTCGCACTAGACCTGATTTCAGATATGAATACTGTGCGGTCAGGTTTTGGGGCTACACAAGAAAAGTTGCGGAGATTTCCGAAAATGAAGCGTCTCGTTCTCGCCAGCGTCGCGATCGCCACTCTGATGGGTGCCGCCAATGCGGCCGATATGCCGCGCCGCGCCGCCATGCCGACCAAGGCCGTGCCTTACGTTCAAATGTATAATTGGACGGGCGCTTACATCGGCATTAACGGCGGCTACGGCTGGGCTCGCAGCGATTTCTCGGCAGCGCCGGGCTCGTTCGACACGCGCGGCGGCGTCGTCGGTGGCACCGTCGGCTACAACTGGCAGGCCGGGCAGACCGTGTTCGGTCTTGAAGGCGACCTCGACTGGTCGAACATCAAAGGCAGCGCCACCTGCGCCGTCGGCACCATCTGCGAAACCCGTAACAACTGGCTCGGCACCGCGCGCGGCCGCATCGGTTACGCGTTCGATCGCTTCATGCCCTACGTAACCGGCGGTCTCGCCGTCGGCGGCGTCAAGAACTCGATCACCGGCCTCGGCGAGTCGAGCTCCACGAAGGCCGGCTACGCGCTCGGCGGCGGCGTCGAAGCGGCCCTCACCGGCCCGTGGACCGCCAAGGTCGAGTATCTCTACACCGATCTCGGCCGCACCAGCGCGCCGGTTGGCGACGTGCGCTTCAAGGCCAACACCGTGCGCGCCGGCCTGAACTACCGCTTCTAATCAGGGCCTTTGCGTCGAATGGAACTTAAGTTCCTGGAATTGTTGCCGAATTGCCACACGCCTCACAATAGATTGAAGGCGTGCGGAACGACCGAATGCAAAGTGCGTTGAATGTGTAATCGGGGGACGGCGCATCCGCGTCCGTCCGGATGATCCTAACGGAGTGCGTCATGAAAAATCTTCTTCTCGCCAGCGTCGGCGTTCTGGCTCTTGGTGTTGCCTCGGCTTCCGCGGCCGACCTTCCGCGCCGCGAAGCCATGCCGACCAAGGCGCCGGCCTATGTTTCGCAGATGTATAACTGGACCGGCGCGTATGTCGGCATCAATGGCGGCTACGGCTTCCGCGGCTCGAACGGCGCCGACGGCTGGATGGTCGGCGGCACTGTCGGCTACAACTGGCAGTCCGGCGGCCCGCTGGTCTGGGGCATCGAAGGCGATCTCGACTGGAGCCGCATGCGCGGCAGCGACACCGCTTTCACCGAAACCCGCAATAACTGGCTCGGCACCGTGCGCGGCCGTCTCGGCTATGCGATGGGCCCGACCGGCAGCTGGATGCCTTACGTCACCGGCGGCGTCGCCTTCGGCGACATCGAAAATAGCGTCACCGGTTTCGGCTCGGCGCGCGACACCAAGGCCGGCTGGGCGCTCGGCGGCGGCATCGAAGCCGCGCTGTCGGGTCCGTGGACCGCGAAGGTCGAGTACCTGTATGTCGATCTCGGCAATGGCCCGACGGTTGGCGGCGTCGGTTCGAACTTCCACACCAACATCGTGCGCGCCGGCCTGAACTATCGCTTCTAGTTCTCGGCAAGCACTCGAAACGGAAAAGCCCCGGAGTTCACTCCGGGGCTTTTTCTATGCGCGCGACAAACTCTACGCCGCCACCCTGGTCGCGTTGAACGCCGGCACCTGCGCGGCGAAATCGTCGAACCATGCCACCAGTCTCGGATACTCCTTGCGCCACGTGCCGGCGAAACGCAGATCGCGGTAGCCGAGCAAGCAAGCAAGCGTGATCTGTCCGACATTCGGCAGGCCGATCGACGGCTGCAATGCCGGCGGCGCGGCTTCGAGCACGGCGAGCCCGCGCGCGACCTTGTCGCTTTGCCGGTCGAGCCAGCTCTGCACATGCATTTCCGGCGGGCGGTAGCGGCCTTCGTAGACCAGCAGCAGGCAGGCATCGAGCAGGCCGTCGCACAAAGCCTGCAAGCGCAGCGCCTCGAAGCGCGCTTTGGTATCGCGCGGCACGATGTGACCGCCGCCGGACAGATGATCGAGATATTCGACGATGACGCGCGAGTCGTAATAGACGGTGCCGTCGGCGAGAATCAGCGCCGGAATTTTGCCGAGCGGATTTTGCACGCGAATGCTGTCGGCCGGATCGTTGAGATCGACGTCGCGCAGTTCGATCTTGCCGGAGAGCCCGAGCAGGTCGGCGGCGATCCGCACCTTGCGGGCGTAAGGCGAGGCAGGCGACGAACGCAGGATCATCATCAGCGGCCATTTCAAAAATTGCGCCGCGGGCCGAACGAGCCCACGCCGTCACGTGTTCACGACGCCACCGTTGTTACGGAAAACGCTTTAACTAACAACCAGGTTGACCGCCTTCGGCCCTTTGCCTTTTTTATCGGGCTCAACATCGAAGCTGATCTTCTGGCCTTCGTTCAGGCTCTTCAGGCCGGCCTGCTCGACAGCGGTGATGTGCACGAACACATCGCGCGCCCCGTCGTCCGGTTTGATGAAACCATAGCCCCGTTCGGCATTGAAGAATTTTACGACTCCGGTTTGCGCCATCGGGTGTTCCCTTCCCGCACAGTACGCCGCCGCCGGCCCCACGCTCGACGACATGGCCGGCATTTTCCGCCACCCCCCCACGGGAGGCGGAACGCCCAGCCAGTTCCGGAACTACACACCAGTTATGTGTTTGTGGAAAGAGGCAGCGCGCCACCTCTGCCATTTCAGGACGATTTTGGTTTGGCTTTGGCCGCGCTTTTCGCCACCGGCTTGGTTTTGGCCGCGATCGGGGCCGCCTCGCCGCTGATCCAGTCGAGCGTGTAGCCGCCGCTGCGCGGCTGGCGTTCGAGCAGGCGCGCCAGCACCGGCAGCAGCACCTCGAGTTCGGCCTCCAGTGTCCACGGCGGATTGACCAAAATGAGCCCGGAGCCATTGAGCCGCGTTGGGTCGCTGACCGGCGACACCAGCAGTTCGGCACGGAGAATCTTGGCGATGCCGGAGCGGCGCAAACGCTTTGCCAGTTCGTCGGCCTCGAAGCGGCCCTTAATTGGATACCACAGCGCATAGGTGCCGGTCGCCCATTTGCGATGCGCCAAGCCGGTCATGTGCGACAGCCGGTGGAAGTCGGCGGCCTCTTCGAACGGCGGATCGATCAGCACCAGGCCGCGCCGTTCCGGCGGCGGCACATAGGCCTGCAACGCGGTCCAGCCGTCGATCTCGATGGTCTTGATGCGGGGATCGGCGCGCATGTTGCGGGCAAGCGCGACGGACGCATGGCCCTCCAATTCGCAGGCGATCAGCCGGTCGTCGGCTCGCAGCCAGGCGCGCGTGAAAGCCGGCGACCCGGGATAGGTTTTCAGTTTGCCGGGCTCGTTGAGCGCGCCGATGACATCGAGAAACGGCGACAGCAGCGCCGACGCCTGTTCGGGCACCTCGCCCGCGGCTTGCGCCTTCATCAAGCGCTCGATGCCGTCACGCCATTCGCCGCCGCGATTGGCTTCAGTGCTGGTCAGGTCGTAAAGGCCGGCGCCGGCATGCGTGTCGATGACGCGGAACGCGGCCGGCTTCTCCCGCAAATAATGCAGGATGCGGCACAGCACCGCGTGCTTGAAGACGTCGGCGAAACTGCCGGCATGAAAGGCGTGGCGATAGTTCATGTGTCTTCTTAACTCAATGCGGCGCGTTGCGCAGTCCGAAATGCGTGCGCGGCCGCACATAACGGCGCGGCGGCGGCGGCGGGGGTTTTCGCAACAGCCGCAACGGCACGACCGGTGGCGGCGCTGGCACATCCGCGCCTGTGGCGCTTGTCACGCGCACCAGCCGCCACCGCCGCCGCAACGGGCGCAGCAGCAGGCAGATCACAACGCCGCTTGCCGCCATCATGCCGACGAGATGCAGACCCGGCGACAATTGCAGCCGCACGCCGAGGCCCGTCACGTCATAGGCGGTGAACGGCCACAGCCCGGCATAGCCGAGACCCATGAACCACATGGCAAACCGGATGTATTCCCCGACACGATTCATCGCCGCACTCCGCCGCGCTTTGAAAACCGCGCCCGTAACCTTGCGGAATAGCGTTGCGGCAATCTTGTGCCGATTGCAGAGGCGGCCGGGTTATCCCCGCAACCCGCGCTGCGAGCGTTAGCGCGCGCTTAACGCGATCGCCGAGAAAGGGGCCGGGATGGGCGGCGATAAATTTCGCTGAATAAATTATCCGCCGCGCACCGCCGGCATGCGCAGATTGTCGCGGCGGCAACTGCGCCGCGCCACGTCGGGACAGTCGCGGAATTTAAGATCCTTGCTAAGACAAATGCGCACTTCGCTCAGCCACTGGCTGTTGCAGATCACCGCCATACCGGTTTTGCTCAGCCCCGGATTGGCCTTGATGAAAGCCGCGCCGACATCGGCGGGCGACACCAGCATCGGTTTGTCGAGGTCGCCGTATTCCGGCGGGATCGCCACCGCCATGCGCGCCTTGCGCACCGTGTCGAAATAGGCCGCCGCGCTCTGTCCCGAACAGGTGCCGTGCTTGTCCCATTGGTGAAAAATCAATCGGCGGCTCGGCATCAGGTCGAGATTGGCATCGACGATGCCCCGGTAGAGCCGCGGCGCCGGCACCTGGCAGTTCGACGGAAAGCCCTGCTCGTATTGCGGCCACAGCCCGTGCACGACGAAAGCGAATGGCCGGCCGCTGCATTGCTGGTCCGGTGTCCGGTTCGGCCCGCGCTCGGCCGAGGTCGCGCAGTAGGACGGCGACCATGACAGAGCCAGCACGTAGAAATCGAAACGGCCCGGCTCGTTGGGCCGGCGCTCGTTGCCTGCCCCTTGCGCAAAAGCGACGACGGCAAAAACGAATAAAAGGCTGAAGGCCACGGCCGCGGTGCGCGCCGCTCGCTCGAGACGCTGAATGATGTTCCGATGCCGTGCGATCATGGCCCCACCCTCATCACGCTTTTGTGAGAACAAACGCTGATTGCGATATCTCAAGAGTTCCAATCGGATAGCAGAAGAGAGGGAACATTTCAAGAACATAGGTACATGGGGACCGGAGACAAAATGGAACCCAATGAGTAACTGGCGCATTATAGGCCGGTTACTCACCCAACTACGGGGTGGGTTTCGGCATAGGGGGATAAGGGCCGTGCCAAACCGTCGCAACGACAAGAATCTGGCGCGCGGCGAGCGCCTGCAAATCATGCTGACGCCGGACGAATTGACCGCCGTCGACGATTTCCGCTTCCGCAATCGCATGCCGAGCCGCGCCGCCGCCGTGCGCGAGCTATTCCGCGTCGGGCTGGCCAGCACCGGCCTGGTGCACAGCGGCGACGGCAAGAAGTCGTCCGATATCGGCGTCTTTGACGAGAAAGCCGGCAAGCACAGCAGCACGCTGCGCATGGTGCCGAAAGACGGCGCCTGAACGGGCGGTGAACAAGCGCGACGAGCCAAGCAAGCAATAAGCGGCAACGCCGTCGAATTGGTCAACTTAGCCGGCACCGCCGAATGAGTGCTTTGCTCTTAGACTACAAGCGACTCGCGTCATCCCAATTGCACGGGCAGAGTTCTTCCTGCGAGGATTTGAGGGGATCCTCAGCACGAGGACACAATGCTAGACCCGTTGGATGCCGATGAACTTCGCCGCTGGGCAAAACAATGCGAAACCAAGGCCGAGCAGATCGTCACGCCCCTCTCCGAGCGCGAACGTCTCCTGAAAACCAAAGAGGCCTTGCTCGCTCTGGCCGACAATGCCGACTGGCTATCCGGCCGTTCGCACGATGTCGCCCTACAGGACGCTGCTGAGTAACCGCGTTCTGCTCAAGGCCGCGCCATCTTGCAGGCCGGATTATAGGCCCAGTTGCGGTCGAGACCGGCGACACACCATTCGACGCCCCAGCCGGCGCCGATCGTGCCGGTGTCCTCGCCGATCCAGTAATCGACGCGGTGCTTGCGGCCATTGCTGACCAGCGCCACCGCGCTGCAGAAGCGGCGCGGAATGGTGTGCTTCGCCCAAGGGCTGAACGCGGTCTGCCACACTTTCTCGAAGCCGAGAATTTGCAGGCTCGAATTCCAGAACCGGCTTTCCTTGTGCGCGAAGCGCGACGCGATCTTGCCGAGCGCGGCTTCGCAGGCCGGCAGGTCGCCGTCGAAATTGGCGCCGCTCATGTAGATCTGCTTTTGCAGGAAATTCGCCGCCTGCGCCGGAGCGCCGGCCAGCATGAAGCCGCAGAGCGCGATTGCGGCGATCGCCACGTATCGAACGCAACCAGAAACACGCGACATCGGTAACTCCCTCCAGCGCAGGTTTGGCGCCGACACGCCGCAAAATACCATGCGAACTGCCGGAAATTCAACTTCCGCACAATTATTTCGCCGCGCGCCGGAGTTGATCACAGATTCGGCGGTTCCGGGACTCGTGACTCCGCTTGCCGCGCGGCATCCTTTGATCAAGCGAATCGGATGAGTTGGCCGATTCTTCGAAAATGTTCGTCGCGTCAGCGCGGGTGTAGCGTTCGCGTGTTTTTTTGCGTTCGCGTCGGTGCGTGTTTGCGTTCACCGCGTGTGTTCGCGTTAGTGCGTTCACGGTGTTGGCTGCCGGCACAGAGCCGGCAGCCGCACCGAAATCATTTCCAGCCGCCGAGCACCGCCTGCACCAAGGTCAGCGCCGCGACCGCCGCGGTGTCGGCGCGCAGGATCAGCGGTCCCAGCGACAGCCGCACCACATTCGGCCGCTTGAGCAGCGCTTCGCGCTCCTCCTCGGCAAAGCCGCCTTCCGGCCCGATCAAGACCGCGATCGGCTGCGGTGCACCGGCGACGCCCGCCGGCAGCAGCGCGCTCGGTTGCGGCCGCGCCGCAGCCAAGGCCGCCACCGGGTCCTTGACCTCGGCATCCTCGTCGCAAAACACCAACAGGCGCTCGGCGCCGCCGGCGAGAATCGACTTGAACGGCACCGCGTCGACGATCTCCGGCACCGCCAGCACACCGCATTGCTGCGCCGCCTCGATGGCGTTGGCCTGCATCCGCTCGAGATTGAGCCGCGACACCTGCGTGTGCTTGGTCATCACCGGCTGAATGCGCGACACGCCGAGTTCGACCGCCTTCTGCACCGTGTAGTCGAGCCGCGCATGCTTGAGCGGCGCGAACAGGAAATGCAGGTCGGCGGGATGCGGCTGTTCGCGCGATTGCTCCAGCACTTCCGCCGCCAGCGTCTTCTTGCCGGCGCTGGCCAGAGCCGCGCGCCATTCGCCGTCGCGGCCGTTGAACAGCAGCACGCCGTCGCCCGTTGAGAGCCGCAGCACGTTCAAAAGGTAATTGGCCTGGTCGCGGTTGAGCGGAACCGCCTGGCCGGCGGCCAGCGGCCTATCGAGGTAGATGCGGGGGGTGCGGAAATCGTAGCGGGGCATGGTAACCTTGGTCCGGAGCGTTTGCCGTAAGATGCGCGCCGGCGGTCATTTTTGACGCAATTTGCCGCCTTCCCGACGCATTCGGCAGGTTGTTATATGCCATCCGCGGACGGCCGGTGCTACACGGGTGCGGGCCAAGAGAATCTTAAGGGAATAAGGAACTGTCCATGAAGTTCGGTTGGGCCATTGTCATCGCCGCGAGCGGCCTGTTCGCCGCCGGCCCGGCTTTGGCGCAATCTCCTTGGCCGGAGCCCCAGCCGCAAGCCGCCCCCTCGGCCTGGCCGCAGGCCCAACCGCAGGCCGCGCCGCCGGCGCAAGCCGGGCCGTCGCCCTGGGACCCGCCGCCGCAAAGTGCGCCGCCGCCGCAGAGCGGCCCCGATCCGTGGTCGCGGCCGCCGCAGGGCATGGCGGGACCGCCGCAGCAGGATACGCGCTGCCTCGACCAGTTCCTGGCGCTGCGCAAGGACGTGGAAAAGCGCGGCAGCGCCATCCAGGCGGCCGGCCAGCGCAAGGACAAGCCGTCGCCGAAGGAAGCGTGCGGGCTGTTCAACCTGTTCACGGCGGCCGAGAAGAAAATGTACGACTACGCCGCCAAGAACCAGGCGGCGTGCGGCATTCCTCCGCAGATCATCGACAATCTGAAACAGTCGCGCGCCAAGTCGGACGACATTCGCGCCCGCGTCTGTCAGGCCGCCGCCGCCGGTCCGCCGCGCCCGCCAGCGCCGAGCCTGAGCGATGCGCTCAACGCGCCCGTTCCCACGACAGACAACATCAAGACCGGCCGCGGCACGTTCGACACGCTGACCGGCAGCCCGCTCGGCCGATGAGCGAGTCCAGCGGGCGCGTCGCCGATGCGACCGGCAACTGGGTCGACATCCATGCCCCCGCCGTCACGCGGCCCTATCTCCGGCTCGCCCGTCTCGACCGGCCGATCGGCTCCTGGCTGTTGCTAATGCCGTGCTGGTGGTCGGCCGGACTTGCCGGCATCGCCGCCGACCGCCTGCCGAGCCTGGCGCATATCGCGCTGTTCTTCATCGGCGCTTTCGCCATGCGCGGCGCCGGTTGCACCTGGAACGATCTGGTCGACTGCGATCTCGACGGCAAGGTCGAACGTACGCGCTCGCGGCCGATACCCTCCGGGCAGGTGACGGCGAAGCAGGCCGCGGTGTTCATGGCGGCGCAGGCTTTGGTCGGGCTCGCGGTGCTGCTGCAATTTAACTGGTTCACGGTGGCCACCGGCCTCGCCTCGCTCGGCGTGGTGGCGATCTATCCGTTCATGAAGCGCGTCACCTACTGGCCGCAGATATTTCTTGGCCTGGCTTTCTCGTGGGGCGCGCTGATGGGCTGGCCGGCGGCATTCGGCCGGCTCGATGGCGCAGCGTTCGTGCTCTATGCCGGATCGATCGCCTGGGTGATCGGCTACGACACGATCTACGCCCATCAGGACCGCGAAGACGACATGACGATCGGCATCAAGTCGACGGCGCTGCTGTTCGGCAAGAACACGGCGATGATGCTGGCGGTGTTCTATTCGCTCGCCGTCGTGCTGATCGGCATCGCCGGGCTTATGGCCGGCGGCGGCGGCGTCTTCTTAGCTGGGCTCGCCGCTTTCGTTGCGCATCTGGCGTGGCAGATCGTGCGGCTCGACATCGACGATCCGGCGCATTGCCTGATGCTGTTTCGCGCCAACCGCGACGCCGGCCTCATTCTGTTCGGCGCGATGCTGCTGGACGCCGCAATTTAACGGTTTGCCGGCGCCGCGTGCCGCAGGGCCGCCGGGCGTGGGGCCAGGGCCTGCGTTTTCGCCCGCGCCATCATCTTGTCACGGAACGCCCGCTCGATCTTGGCCTGTTCGCGCAACAGCAACTGCGCATAGTCGGAAATCCGCTTGTCGGAGGCGCTGTCCTTGAAGGAGGCGATGCCGAGCGTGCCGATCGGCACGCCGCGCGGATCGCGCAAAGCTACGCCGACGCCGATGACGGTCGGCAGCACCAGCCCGTCGCTGACCGCGAAACCGGTTTTGCGCGCCAGCCGCACCGACGGCACGATGCTGCGCCGCAAGGCTTCCGGATAGGATTGCAGCGGCTCCATCAGCCCCTTGATGACGGCATCGGCTTCCTCCTCGGGCAAGGCAGCGAGCGCGGCGATGCTGCCGGCGCCGACGCCGAGCGGCCGGCGCGTGCCGACCTCGACGGTGAACACCTTGATCGGGTAGCTGCCGGCCTTGCGGTCGATGCAAACCGTTTCGCGCCGCGAGCAGGCGCATAGCACGACCGTCGCCCCGGTTTCCTCGGCAAGCCGGCTCATTGCGCCTTGCGCGGTCTCGCGCAGATCGAAACCGACCGGCACCGACGACCAGCCGAGCACCGCCGCTTCCCAGCCGAGCCGGTAGAGATGCGTGCGGCTGTCATTCGATACCAGGCCATGCTCCATCAGCGATGACAGAATACGATGCACGGTCGGCCGCTTCAGGCCAAGCGCGCGTTGCAGTTCGACCAGCCGCATGCCCTGCTCGCCGCTGTTGCCGAGCCAATGCAGAATGGCCACCGCCCGATCGATCGTCTGTACGCCCATATCAGGTCGCCTTTCGTTTATCGAGCAATCGTTTCACTTTCGAGGTCTGCGACGTGCCGGTATGCGGGTCGAGTTCTTTCAGGCCGACCGGGACCACCGTGGTGCGCAGGCCGATCACTTCCTTGAGCCGCCGCTCGAGATCTTCCTTGACCGCGCCGGAATGCGCCGCCATGTCGCGCACTTCGGCCATCACCGTGAGTTCTTCGCGGCCGCTTTCGCCGACGCGCTCGATGATGCAGAAGAACTCGCCGTTGGTGCGCGTGTCGGCGGCCACCGTCACGCCGACCGCCTCGGGGAACACATTGACGCCGCGCACCTTGATCATGTTGTCGTTGCGGCCGTAGATCTTGGTCAGCCGCCGGAAGGTGCAGCCGCACGGGCAGTCCGGCCCGGTCATGTACGAAGAAACGTCGTTGATGTTGAAACGGATTTGCGGCGCGCTGTCGCGGAACAGAGTGGTGATGTGCAGGCTGCCGCGCTCGCCGTCCTCTACCACCGCGCCGGTTTCCGGATCGGCGATTTCAAGCAAGAAAGCGTCCTCGTTGATGTGCATGCCGTTTTGCAGCTTGCACTCGGTCGCCAGGGTGCCGTTCTCGTGCGTGCCGTAGGAATCGTAACAGGGCGCGCCCCACAGTTCCTCGATCGTCTTGCGGTCCTCGATGCCGATATGGGAGCCGAGCATGCGCACTTTGAAATCGCGCACGTCGATGCCCATTTCGTCGCGTGCGACCAGCGCCATGTGGCGCAGGTAGGACGGAAACGCCAGGACGACATTGATGCCCCAGGCCTTGCAGATTTCGATCTGACGCCGCGTCGGGGTGGTGGCGCCGCCGCCGGTCATCACCGGCACGGCGCCGGTGTATTTCCAGAGAATTTCGCGGTTCGCCATGCCGCCATTGGAGAGGCCGAGCGAGAACGCCACCAGCACCATGTCGCCGGGCATCATGCCCTGCATGGCGTAGCGGCGCGCGCCGAGGATCGCCATCACCTCGCGGTCATGTGGCGAATAAAGCATCGGCCGCGGCAGACCGGTGGTGCCGCCGCTGGTTTGCAAAACGAGCGGCATCGGATTGGGGCCGCCTGGCGCGACACCCATGAAATCGCCGAATGGCGGATGCGCCTCGATGCTCTTGCGGATGTGCTCGACCGTGTAGGCCGGAATTTTCGGCAGGTCGTCGAGGCCCTTGATGTCGCCCGGCTGCATGCCGGCGCCGCGCCAGTGGCGCTGGAAAAACGCGATCTCCCAGCCGCGCTTCATGGTTTGCAGGAAACGCTTCTCCTGAAGTGCGCGCACTTCGTCGCGCGACGCGCGAAAGATGCCATTGAAGAAAGTCGGCGGCGGTGGATAGTCGGCGACGAGCCGGTCGATGTCGAACGACTTGTGCAGCCAGGGATAATTCACGTTGCTGTCGAGGCTGGCGTTCATATCAGGTTCGTCCGCCTTCCACCGTCTACATGCATGGTCGCGCCGGTGATATATCCGCCGTCGGCGGAAACCAGCATCGCCACCAGCGCGGCGATTTCGCGCGGCTCGCCGATACGGCCGAGCGGCACCACCTTTTTCAGTTTTTCCGCTTCGCCGTCCTCGGCCGCCGCGCCGATGCCTTCGGCGCCGAACACCTTGGCGAGACGGCCGGTGGCGATGCGGCCGGGACAAATCGTGTTCACCGTGATGTTGTCGGCGGCGATTTCCAGCGACAGAGTCTTGGCGTAGCCGATGACGCCGGCCCAGGTCGCCACCGACAGGCCGAACTTCGGCACCGGCTGCAACGCCGACAGCGCGGTGATGTTGACGATGCGGCCGCCGCCGGCCGCGCGCATCGCCGGCACCGCGCCGCGGCACAACCGCACCACGCTCATAAAATTCTGCTGCCAGGCTTTGTCCCAGGCGGCGTCGTCGAAATCGGCGATATCGCCGAGCGGCGGCGCGCCGTCGTTATTGATGAGGATATCGAGCCGGCCGAAATGCTTGAGCGAGTCATCGATGATGCGGCCGCAATCCTCGGCCTTGCGAATGTCAGCGGCGACCGTGAAGACGCGCCGGCCGGTTTCTTCGCGGATGCGCGCTGCCGCCGCTTCGAGCTTTTCGCTGCGCCGGGCCACCACGGCGACATCGGCGCCGTCGCCGGCCAGCCGCCGCGCGATAGCGTAGCCGATGCCGTCGCTCGAGCCGCCGACGATCGCCACCTTGCCCTGCAAGTCCGTCATCCGGCCGCCCCTATCTTGAACAGCCGCTCGGCATTGCCGTGCATGACCTTGTCGAGAACCGCGTCGTCATAACCGAGCCCGCGCCAGTCGGCGACGAGCCGCTCATAGGTGAACAGCGGATAGTCGGCGCCGAACATCATCCGGTTTGTCAGACGGCGCGGAATATCGCGCTTGAGCGCGTCGGTGAAATATTTCGGCGACCAGCCGTGCAGTTCGTTGTGCACGTTCGGCTTGTGCAGCAGCACTGCGATCATGTCGTCCTGCCATGGCCAGGCCGGACGGCCGGCGATGATCGTCAGGTTGGGACGCTCCGCAGCCAGCGAGTCGACATGGCGCGGATGGCAATGGTCGAGCTTCATGCCGCCGCCGCCGGGATGACCGGCGCCGCCGCCGTTATAACCGACCATGACCAGCACCGGCCGTCCGGTCTTTTCGCTGATGTCGTAATACGGCGCGTAAACCTCGTCGTCACAGGGCTTGCCGATACCGGCGCCGGATACGAGATAGCCGATGAAGCCCTTGCTCGCCGCGCTGCACCGCTCGAACTCCTTGACGCCGGCCTCGCCTTCCTTCGGATGGATTTGCAGCCACAAGCCATGGATGACGTCGGCGTGCCGCGCCTGCACTTCCATGCCGTAGTCGTGCAACGCGCGCACCTGGTCGAGCGGCAGATTCTTGGTAAATCCAAAATCGAGGATCGTCTTGACGCTCTGGCTGCGGAAGTAGTCAGCCATCTCGTCATCGGTGTGATAACGCGCCTCGGAATTCCAGACTCGTTTCTGCTGCGCCAGTTCGGCTTCGCTTTGCAGCGGATAGCCGCGCCGGGTGCCCCAGTGCGAATGAACGTCGAATATTCTCATTCGCCGCTATTTTGCCTTCAGACCGGACTTGGCGACGACCTCGGCCCATTTGGTCATTTCCGAGCGCAGGAACTTGTTGGCATCCTCGGGCGAGCCGCCGACGGTCTCGAAGCCAAGCGTCGAGAGTTTTTCATGGACGGCGGGATTCTTAAGCGCCTTGTTGGCCTCGGCGTTGAGCCTGGCCAGCACGTCGGGCGGCAGGTTGGCCGGCGCCAGCAGCATGTACCAGCCGACGACGTCGAAATCCTTGAAGCCCTGCTCCAGCATGGTCGGGATTTGCGGCGCGTCCTTCGAACGCTTGGCGCTGGTGACGGCAAGCGCCTTGAGCTTGCCGCCTTGCACCTGCGGCAGGCCGGTCGAAATGATGTCGAACATCATGGTGACATGGCCGCCAAGCATGTCGTTGAGCGCCGGCGCATTGCCCTTGTAGGGCACATGCTGGATATCGACGCCCGAGACCTGCTTGAGCAATTCGCCGCACAGATGCGCAGTGGCGCCGACGCCGCCCGATGCGTAGGTGTAGTTGCCGGGCTTCGACTTCATATAGGCAATCAGCTCCGGCACCGTACTGACCGGCAGCGACGGGTGCACCATGAGCACGGTGGGGATGTAACAGACGTACATCACCGTGGTGAAATCCTTCAACGTGTCGTAGGGCACGTTGGCGTTGAACAGCGGATTGGTCGAATGGGCGGTGTAGCCCATCATGATCGTATAGCCATCGGGCGGCGACTTCGCGAGCGCCTCGCTGCCGACCACCGCGCTGGCGCCCGGCTTGTATTCGTTGACGACCTGCACGCCCATCGACTCACCCATCGCCTGGCCAAGCGCGCGGCTGACCGCATCGACGCCCGAGCCCGGCGGCACCGGCACGATCAGCTTGATCGGCTTGTCCGGAAAGGCGGCCAGCGCCGTTCCCGGCAGCAGGCCCGCACCGAGCACGCTCGTACCGAGCAGACCCAACGTGACTTTGCGGCGATTCAATCCTGACACGGCCTTGTCCATTTGCGCGCCCCTACTGCCTGATCGTCCATTATGCGGACTGTTGCTGACTCCGCAGTGATGAGTGTGCAAAATGGCAATCAGAGTGTCAATAAATGCAATATAGTAGTCCGGAATACGGACTAACAAGCCGGGTAATTTCCGTTGAATACACGCCAACGCCCCGCGGCACAGGCCGCGCTGGCGCGCCGTCCAGGCCGGTAAAATCAGCGGTTGTGGCGATCGTCGATGCGGGGCGGAGCCGGCGCCAGCCGCGGCCAGCCGAGATTTGCCGGCGCCGGGATCGAGCCGGTGACATCGTCGTCGTCGAATTCGCCGTCGTCGCCGGGCGCCACCCTGTTGAACGGTTTTGCAGGCTTGCCCGCGATCGAGCCGGTCACGGCATCGTCGGCATCCTCGTCATCGAGACCATCGGCGCCGGGCACGGCGGACGGGATTTGTCCGGGCTTGGTGGTGGCGTTGCCGGGTCTGCCGCCGATCGATCCGGTATAGGTCGTTCCGCGCCGCGCCGCGTAGACCGCGCGCGCCTTGGCGGCGACCACTTCGCCGGGGATCGCCGCGGGACGGCACGGCCGCCTTCCGTTCTTGCGCCGCATCAGGTCGACATGGATGTGGTCGTAATGCGCGGCGTTGTAGCCGGGCGCCAGAACGGTGTTGAACGTGTCGCAGGCATAGAGCTGCACGTCGTGCAGAAAGCCCTGTTCCTCCGGCGTGCCGTTACGCCAGGCGTTCTTGATGACGACCTTGCGGCCGTCGGCCAGCGTGAAGCCGGCAATGTCGAGCGCATTGCCGAAAGCGTGTTCGGAGATGCCGTGACCGCCGGCGCCGTTCATGCCGCGGCATGAATAGGCCGAGATCTGCTTGATCTCCGTCACCTGCGATCCGAACCAGCGCAGCGCCGCCGGCTGCACGCCTTCGCTGACCCATTTATCGAGCGCCGACACAATCGGGCAGGACAGAGTCGCCGCAGGCTGCACGGTGGCGGGCATGATCGCGCCGGTCGACATCGGTCCGCGCATGGATCCAAGGCTGGGCCCGAGCGCCGGCAACGGGCGTTGCTGTTGCGGCGGCGGGTAGCTCGGCGCGTTATAGGCATCCTGCAGGCGCTGCGGCGGCATTCCGCGCTGCTGCGGTAATTCGGCATCGTCGGGAATATCATCGGGCACCGGAACGCCGGGCGCGTAGATCGACATCGGGCGCGACGGCGGCGCGCCATAGAACGGCGCATTGTCGACTGGCGCGCTTGAACTCGGCGCGGTGACTTCCGGCGCGCCGATCGACGGCGCGCCCGGAGTCCAGCGCAGCTGGTGGCCTTGCGGCGGCGGCGCGGCGACAGGCTGCGTGGACATCGGCTGACCGTAACGCGCCTGCGTCGGCGGCCAGTTCGGCTGCGAACCGTTGCCGACGCCGCCGGGCGGCCGCGGAATGTCGGAATAGCTCATGCGCGTGCTTTCGCCGAGCGCCGCGACCTTGAGCGGGAAATCAGCGCCGCACATGCCGGGACCTTCGATCGGCTTGGCCTGCACGATGCCGCCGCCGAGCTTGACCGCGCCGGACTGCATACACTGCGCTTCGGCCTGGCTGCGCCACGCCGCGCGCTCACCTTGCATCATGCTGCGGCCGCAGCCGGCCAGCGCCAACAGCACAGTTATCCCGCAAAACAGGAAAAAAACACGGCCATTCATGCCGTTTAAAATGCGGTGAGTATCTTTAACGAGACATCAATGCTGTCGCGGAGGAATTTATTAAGGATAAGAAATCGTTGACGCCGCCCGCCGCATCAGTCACATCGCCTCATCGCGCGGGCGGACGGAGACTTTGCACATGCTGGCCAGGCTTATTCTCGCCGTCCTGATGACCGCGGTGATGGTGTGCATGGTGACGCTCGTCGTCACCTTCATCAATCTCGGCCTGCGCGGCGACTTCGTGGAGCAATGGGCCAAGGCCTATTTCATCTCCTGGCCGATCGCGGCGGCGACCGCTTTCATCATCATGCCGGCGGCGCGCCGCCTGACCGACGCCATCATGAAGCGAATCAACACATAAAAAAATCCGCCCCGGCCATGTCCAGGGCGGATGATTTTTGTCCACGCGCTCTTTTTACTGCGCGGCCTTGATGCCGAGCACCTTGCCAATGTCGACGACCTTGGCGGACTGGTCCTTGAGCGCGGCGTCGAACTCTTCCGGCGTGCCCGGATTAACCACCTGACCGGTGGCGGCGAGCTTGGCGTTGATCTCCGGATCGGTGACGACCGCCTTGATGTCGGCGGCGATCTTCTGGCGAACGGCCAGCGGCATGCCCTTCGGTCCGAGCAGGCCGACGAGGCCGTCGAGCTGCAGCGACTTGAAGCCGGCCTGCGCCGCGGTCGGAATATCCTTGAGCGACTCCGCCGGCTCCGCATTGGTCAACGCGATGACCTTGACCTTGCCGGCCTGCACGCGCGGCCGCATGATCGCGTAAGCGCCGACGAAAGACTGGATGCGGTTTTCGGCGAGATCGTTGATGGCCTCGACCGGATTCTTGTACGGCACTTTCGCCATGTCGAGATTTTCGGTCTTGAGGAATGCCGCGAACAACAAATCGTTGGCGCCGGTCACCGAAGCGTAGTTCAATTTGCCCGGCTCGGCCTTGATCTTGGCCGCCAGTTCCTTGACCGTCGACACGCCGAGTTCGGCCGGCACGCCGAGCGCGATCAAGGTGTTGGTGACGCGCGCGATCGGCACCATGTCGTCGGGCTTGTACGGCAGCTTCTCGTGCAGCAGCGGATGCGCGGTGAAGGTCGAAGCCGGCGCGAACAGAAGAATATGGTCGTCGGCCGCGCCGATGACGGTGTTGATTGCGACAATGGCGTCGCCGCCCGGCTTGTTCTCGATCACCACCGACTGGCCCCATTTGGCCGAAAGCTTGTCGCCGATCAGACGCGCGGTGATGTCGACGCCGGAACCGGGGCCGAGCGGAATGACAAAGCGCACGGTGCGGGACGGCCAAGCTGACGAACTTGCTGCGGTTTGCGCCGAGGCGGAGGCAACCGGCAGCGCGGCAGAACCAAGAACGGCAAGACCGAGAACGGCCAACAGTGATGAGCGGAGTTTGGTCATGGTTTCTCCCGGAGAACGTTTTTGAAAAGCGCAAGGGCGAACGCGCCGCCATTGGCGAATGCTTTTGCGTATTGTCTTCACGTCAGCCCGTCAAGGCCGCGAACCGCCGCGGACGCCGCCGAACCGCGCCGCGAGAAGCGCGAAGAGCATATGCAATTTTGCAGGCGCTGCTTAATTGCGTTGCAGCAAGATTTGTCGAACGGGCTGCGGAATGGGCCGACTTTGCCGGAATCCGCCGCCCACCATCGGTTCCGGCCACCGCCTTCCACAGCACGGCATTTCTTTATGCCGCGCGATCAACCGCTTGCGATGGCAATGCCAGCCATGCCGGCGGCGCATGATCGTTCACGCACATTTCGCTTTTTCCAGCCGCGCTGAGGCTTAAGCAGCTTGGCCTGCCGTGCTAGACGGAAGGCTGCTCAACAAGGGAGGCACTGCCGTGGACCTTGCTCTGAGACGGTTGGATGTACTGGCTGTGTGCGCCGTGTTCATGTTCGTCGGCGCTGTTCTGCTGGGTGCGTTCTGACTTCAAAGCGTTCTACGACGAAGCCGTACCGATCATCGCCCGGTGAAAATCCAGGGCACAAATTGAACACCGGAGTGGAAACGCTCCGGTGTTTTTTTGTCACCCCGTCATTCCGGGGCGCGGCCAATTGGCCGCGAACCCGGAATCCATAATCACAGACCGGGGTTATGGATTCCGGGTCCGCGTCTTCGACGCGTCCCGGAATGACAGCAAGTGTTTAAGCCGCGGCAATACTCGGCGCGTGGCGCGGATCGTAATTCAGGATCGGCGCCAGCCAGCGCTCGGCTTCCTGCACGCTCCAGCCCTTGCGGCGTGCGTAGTCCTCGACCTGGTCGCGTTCGATCTTGCCTACGCCGAAGTAATGCGCTTGCGGATGGCTGAAATACAGGCCGCACACCGCGGCGCCCGGCCACATCGCATAGCTCTCGGTCAGCTTGACGCCGATGCGCTCGCTGCCGAGCAACTGGAACAACGTGCCTTTCTCGGTGTGATCGGGCTGCAATGGATAGCCCGGCGCCGGACGAATGCCGCGATACTTCTCGGTGATGATGTCGTCATGCGACAGCGCCTCGTCCGGCGCATAGCCCCAGAATTCCTTGCGCACATTCTGGTGCAGCCGCTCGGCGAAGGCTTCGGCCAATCGGTCGGCAAGCGCGCTGACCATGATCGCCGAATAATCGTCGTTGGCGCGCTTGAAACGCTCGGCGATGACGTCCTCACCGATGCCTGCAGTGACGGTGAAAGCACCGACATAATCCCTCAGCCCGCTGTCGCGCGGCGCGACAAAATCCGACATCGACTCGTTGAAGCGGCCTTCGCGCTTCGACAATTGCTGGCGCAAGCCGTGCAAGACAGCCACCGGCTTTGCCCGCATTTCGTCGGCATAGACATGCACATCGTCGCCGACGCTGTTGGCCGGCCAGAAGCCCATCACCGCTGAGGCCTTGAACCATTTCTCGGCGACGATCTTGTCGAGCATGGCGCGCGCATCATTATAAAGCGAGCGCGCCGCCTCTCCCACTTTGGCGTCGTCGAGAATGGCCGGGAACCGTCCGCTCAATTCCCAGGTCTGGAAGAACGGCGTCCAGTCGATGATCTCGACCAGATCGGCGATGGGATAATCCGCCAGCACTTCGGAGCCGAGGAAGCTCGGCGCCGGCGGCACGTAAGCGCCCGACCAGTCGAGCTTGAGCGCATTGGCGCGCGCTGAGGCCAGCGGCAGCCGCACCTTGTCCTCCTGGGCGCGCGCATGCGCGTCGGCGATCTTGCGATATTCGCCACGCAGCTCGGACACGTACGCCACCTTGTTGTCGGCCGACATCAGGGCCTGCGCGACGCCGACGGCGCGGCTGGCATCGTTGACATAGACCGCCTGCCCGCGCCGGTAGTTCGGATGAATCTTCACCGCGGTATGCACGCGGCTCGTGGTCGCGCCGCCGATCATCAGCGGCAGATCGAGGCCCTGGCGCTCCATCTCGGCTGCGACATGGCACATCTCGTCGAGCGAGGGCGTGATCAGGCCGGAGAGGCCGATGATGTCGGCGCCCTCGGCCTTGGCAACTTCGAGAATCTTCGCCGCCGGCACCATGACGCCGAGGTCGATGACTTCGTAATTGTTGCAGGCGAGCACAACGCCGACGATGTTCTTGCCGATGTCGTGCACGTCGCCCTTCACCGTCGCCATGATAATCTTGCCGTTCGTCGAGCGCTCCTCGGCGCCACCGGCGGCGCGGCGCTCGGCCTTCTCGGCGTCCATGAACGGCATCAGATAGGCGACCGCCTGCTTCATGACGCGCGCCGACTTCACCACTTGCGGCAGGAACATCTTGCCGGAGCCGAACAGGTCGCCGACGATATTCATGCCGTCCATCAGCGGGCCTTCGATCACATCGAGCGGCCGCTTGGCTTTCGCACGCGCTTCTTCGGTGTCGGCTTCGACGAATTCGGTGATGCCGTGCACCAAAGCATGCGCCAGCCGTTTCTCAACAGACTTGTCGCGCCAGGCGAGATCGACCGCTTTCGCCTCCTGCCCGGCACCGCGGAATTTGTCGGCAAGCGCGAGCAGGCGCTCCGACGCATCGGGGCGCTTGTTGAGGATGACGTCCTCGCAGGCTTCGCGCAGTTCCGGATCGAGATCGTCATAGACCGCCATTTGTCCGGCATTGACGATGCCCATATCCATGCCGGCGGCAATCGCATGATAGAGAAACACCGAATGCATCGCCTCGCGCACTCGCTCATTGCCGCGGAACGAGAACGACAGATTGGAGACGCCGCCGGAAATATGGACATGCGGCAGGTTCTTGCGGATCCACCGCGCCGCCTCGATGAAGTCGACGCCGTAATTGTTGTGCTCCTCCATGCCCGTGGCGATGGCGAAGATGTTGGGGTCAAAAATAATGTCCTGCGGCGGGAAGCCGACCTGGTTGACCAGAATGTCGTAGGCGCGCGCGCAGATTTCCGTCTTGCGCTGGAACGTGTCAGCCTGGCCCTTCTCGTCGAAGGCCATGACGACGACGGCCGCGCCGTGAGCGCGCACGATCTTAGCATGGTGGATGAAGGCTTCTTCGCCTTCCTTCATCGAGATCGAATTGACCACCGCCTTGCCTTGCAGGCATTTGAGGCCGGCTTCGATCACTGAGAACTTCGAACTATCGACCATCACCGGCACGCGGGCGATATCCGGCTCGGCGGCGATCAAATTGAGGAACGTCACCATCGCCGCTTCGGAATCGAGCAGGCCTTCGTCCATGTTGACGTCGATGACCTGCGCGCCGTTCTCGACCTGCTCGCGGGCGATGGTCAGCGCCGCGGCGTAGTCGCCGGCGGTGATCAGCTTGCGGAATTTGGCCGAACCGGTGACGTTGGTGCGTTCGCCGACATTCACGAAGGGGATTTGCGGCGTCAGCGTGAACGGCTCCAGGCCGGACAGCCGCAACTGCGGCGCAATCTCAGGGATCGCGCGCGGCGTCTTCCCGGACACCGCCTTGGCGATCGCGGATATGTGTTCCGGTGTGGTGCCGCAGCAGCCGCCGACGACATTGACGAGGCCGGCGCTGGCGAATTCGCCGAGCAGTTCGGCCATGTAGTCCGGGCTCTCGTCGTAATAGCCGAACTCGTTGGGCAGGCCGGCATTCGGATAGGCGCAGACGAAGGTGTTGGCGACGCGGCCGAGTTCGTCGATATGCGCGCGCATTTCGGTGGCGCCGAGCGCGCAGTTGAGCCCGATGGTCGCCGGATTGGCGTGCTGCACGGCATTCCAGAACGCCTCTGGCGTCTGGCCGGACAGCAGGCGGCCGGAACGGTCGGTGATCGTGCCGGAGATCATTACTGGAATGTCGATGCCGCGTTCGGCGCAAGCCTCGGCAATGGCGAAGATCGCCGCTTTGGCATTAAGCGTGTCGAAGATGGTCTCGATCAGCAGCATGTCGACGCCGCCGTCGATCAGGCCCTTGATCTGTTCGCCATAGGCAATGCGCAACTGGTCGAAGTTGATGGCGCGGTAGCCGGGATTGCTGACGTCCGGTGAGATCGACGCGGTGCGGTTGGTCGGCCCAAGCGCGCCGGTGACGAAGCGGCGAATGCCGTCCTCGGCCTGCGCGTCGTTGGCGGCCTCACGCGCCAGCCGCGCGCCCGCGACGTTCAATTCGTAGGCGATGCCTTCCATGCCGTAATCGGCCTGCGCGATCGACGTCGACGAGAACGTGTTGGTCGAGACGATGTCGGCACCGGCCTTGAAATACTTGTAGTGGATGTCGCGGATCGAGCGCGGCCGGGACAGATTGAGCAGATCGTTGTTGCCGCGCACTTCGCGGTTCCAGGCGTCGAAGCGCGAGCCGCGATAGCCTTCCTCGTCGAGCTTGAGCGCCTGGATCATCGTGCCCATGGCGCCGTCGAGCACCAGAATGCGCTCGCGCATGGCAGCAAGGAATTCGGCGCGGATACTGGTCTTCGACGCTGTCACTTCAACGAACTCCGTTCAGGCTGCTTGTTCCACCGCCGGCCGCAAGCCGAGCAAATGACAGATCGCGTAGACGAGGTCGGCGCGATTCATGGTGTAGAAATGAAACGAGGTGACGCCGCGATCCAAAAGATCGATGGCCTGTTCGGCAGCGACGGCGGCGGCGATCAATTTGCGCGTCGCCGGATCGCCATCAAGGCCGGCGAAACGCTCAGCCAGCCACGCCGGCACCGACGCGCCGGCGCGCGCGGCGAAATTCACCGCCGCCTTGAAATTCTGCACGGGCAAGATGCCCGGCACGATCGGGATATCGATGCCGCGCGCGCGCACGCGGTCGAGATAACGGAAGTACAGATCGTTCTCGAAGAAGAACTGCGTGATCGCCCGCGTCGCGCCGGCATCGACCTTGGCCTTGAGCATGTCGATATCGGCCTCGACCGTAGCGGAATCCGGATGCCGCTCCGGATAGGCCGACACCGACACTTCGAAATCGGGCGACACGCGCTTGATGCCGCCGACCAGGTCGGCGGCGTTCTCGTAGCCGCCCGGCGTTGGCGCATATTTTTCGCCAGCGCCGGACACCGGATCGCCGCGCAAGGCGACGATATGGCGCACGCCGGCATTATGATATTCGCGCACGATCTCATCGACCTCGCCGCGCGTCGCCGCGACGCAAGTGAGATGCGCCGCCGGCGTCAGCGACGTCTCGGCCAGAATGCGCTTGACGGTGGCGTGGGTGCGCTCGCGCGTCGAGCCGCCGGCGCCGTAGGTCACCGAAACGAATTGCGGCGCCAGGGGCGCCAGCCGCTCGACCGATTCCCACAATGTCTTCTCCATCGCCTCGTCCTTCGGCGGGAAGAATTCGAACGACACGTTGATGCGGTTATGGCCCGGCGGCATGAAACGGCTGGGGCGAAGCGCGCTGATCATCACGCCACCTCGCGGCGTTGCGGGTTTGCCATCAATGCGCGGCCATCGCGCGCCAGCCAGAGCGACACTGCGATCTTGCCGTCGCTGCCCGGCTCGGGCTTCAGGCTCTTGTGCATCACCGGCTCGAGGCCGGACTGCACGATCCATTGCGACACCGTCTCCGGTGTGAAGCCGAGGCGGCGATGCGCGAACTGTTCGCGCAAAAACTCCTGCTCATGCGGCGCGAAGTCGACAACCAGCAGACGCCCGCCCGGCCGCAGCACGCGCGCGGCTTCGCGAATGGCGCGGCCGCCATCGTCGAGGAAGTGCAGCACCTGATGCAGGATGATGACGTCGAACGAGTCGTTGCCGAGCGGCAGGTCGTAGAGGTCGCCCTGGCGCACGCTGCAATTTTTCAAGCCGGCGCGCTCCAGCCGGTCGCGCGCCAGGAGCAGCATGTCGAGCGACAGGTCGAGGCCGAGGCCGCGCTCGATTTCGGGGCCGAACAATTCCAGCATGCGGCCGGTGCCGGTGCCGAGATCGAGCAGCGAGCGGAACGGCTTGTCGGCGAGCGCCGCACGGATTGCCTCTTCGACCGCGTCGTCGGCGACATGCAGCTTGCGGATGCGGTCCCACTGGGCCGCGTGCGAGCGGAAGTAAGCTTGCGCCGCGATGGCGCGGGCCTGCCGCACCGAGGCAAGCCGTTCGCGGTCCCGGGATATGGTCTGGTCGGCGGGATTGAGATGGGCGAGCAGCGCGTGCGCCACCTCGGCGCCGCCACCATGCTCGGCGAGCCGGAAGAAGGCCCAGGTGCCCTCGCGGAAGCGCTCGATCAGCCCGGCTTCGACCAGCAGCTTTAGGTGGCGGGAAATGCGCGGCTGCGACTGGCGCAGGATGTCGGTGAGGTCGGAGACGGTGAGTTCGGCTTCCGCCAGCAGCGCCAGCACGCGCAGCCGCGTCTCCTCACCTGCGGCCTTCAGGGCCGAATTGAGAGCGTCGAAGCCGAGCTGGGCGTTGCGTTCGGTCATTTAGATGAGCCTGGGCGTCCGGGCTATGGGCGGGTTCCCACCATATAAGGATATCTTTATACGTTTAATAAGGGGTGCGCAAGGTGCCCTTCCACAAACGTGGGTGAACTCCCTCACCCCGTGGGGGATCGTTGCGTAATTCGCTGCCTGTGATTCACTGCCTTTTTCGGATGGGAGGCAGAGATGGCGGAGCGGGATCAGTTGAGCCTTGCGGAAGCGC